>DATCBT010000001.1:0-2599 GCA_036511695.1 Solirubrobacteraceae bacterium
AGCGCGGGTGCGGGCAAAACTTCGCTTCTCCGCGCACGGAGTTCCGTCTTCGGGCAGGATTGGATCATGAGGCTCCTTCAAAGCATCCAACTCGAGCGGATCGAGGATCCAGTTCGTTCTAAGCCTCGATCCACCGCGTGGATGGTGAGTTGGGGCTGATCGTGATATTGGGCGGGTCGGTGGCTGCTGGCGAGGGCGGGCCGTCGGTGTTCGTGGTCTCGCGGAGCCGTTTGGGGGTCTTTGCCGTTCGGCGTCGCCGTTTGAGGGGAGTGTTTGTGCAGCGGTGAGCGCCGGGTGGTGGCCCGGGTCTGGGCTGGCGACTTCGATGGGCAGATCGCGCCGACGCGGACGCGGACGGTCAGGTCAGCGTGGGCAGCGCGCGGATTCTGGTCAGTGCGGCGAGCCAGTCTGTTTGCCAGGGCCAGCGGGCGGGGAGGTGCAAGGTCCACTGTCGACTGTGGCTGGTCAGCCGGCCGGGCATCGCGAGCATCCGTCGGCGGTTGGTGTGCGCCCGTCGAGGAGTGGTGGCGTCGGGGAGGCCGATCAGTTCGGTCCAGCGGTGCAGGTTGTGCGCGATCGCGGCGATCACCGTCCAGGCGGCGTTCGCGTTGAACTGGCCCGAGGGTGCGTGTGCGAGCGCTTGGTCGACGAGGTCGCGGATCTCGAGCTCGACGTTCGCGTGATCGCGATGCTCGGCCTCGACGATGGCGAGTGCTTCGGTGCGGTTGGTCAGCGCCGCGTAGTGACGCCAGGTCGGGAACAGTTGTGCTTGCGGGCCGACGAGACGGACGCGGCGGACGATCAGCCGCTCCCCGTTGACGGTGGTCTCGGCGATCTGCGCCTCCCCAGTCTTGGGGTAGTCGGGCAACGCAACCCATGCATCCTCAGCGATCACGTGGATCGCGGCCAAAGTTTGCGCGGTCAGCCGCACGCTGATCGAGTGGAGCACGCCCTTGCCGGCGAGCCTGACACGCAGCGCCCGATTGTGAAACCCAGAATCGGCACGCAGCAGGATCTCCCCGCTGGCGCCGGCGCGACGAACACGGGCGATCAACTCATCGCTGAAGCGAATGATCCCGCGCTGGCTGTTGGCTTTCCCGGTCCGAAACCGCATGTGCAACACCTCGCCGCTACCCGCGCGCGTCGCGACCAACGGGTGATATCCGAGCTTGCTGGTGTACCCGTAGCTCGCGCCCTGCTTCTGCTTGCCGTGTACCTCCTGAATGAACGAGTCAACATCGATCACGAGGCGCTGCGGCCCGGGACCGGCGCCCGCCCGCCACGCGCGTCCCAAGAGCTCGCCGAGCACCCGGTCAAGCTGACGGACATGCCCGAAGGTGAACGCTCGCAAAAACGTCCCCAGCGTCGATGGGGCCATCACCCGATGACCGAGCACCCGCGCCGTGCGCCCGCTGCGCAGCACATCGCAGTCATCGATGCTGTCTGCGCCGAGCAGCATCGCGTGAACCAACGACATCACCTTGCGTCCCGGCCGGAAGTACCCAACGCGACGACCAAGGTCCACAAACTCGTTCACGAGCGCCTCGATCCCGAGCCTCCGAGCGAGCGTCGCCATGCCCAGCAACCCCGCATCGGCGACCGACCGATCATCATCAAACGCCACGTTGATCGCGTCCAGCGAATCCTTCACCATGTAGGTGACCTCCTGAGCGGGGCCGCGGCTGCCCTATACAGCTGCTTTTTCCCTGCTTAGGAGGTCAGTTAAACATCCCGACCGGACAGAACTCGCCCATTACGCGGTGGATCAAGGCTAAGCTCTGCGAATGGCAGAGGGCAACGCGATCGACGTGCAACATCCGCTGTGCGCGCGACACGCCCGGGAGGAGTGCGCGACACGCGGCGAGTGGAGTGCGCGCCTCCGCGCGTGTTGCGGTCTCCCAGACGATCGCAATCGCCCAAATCCGAGCGCGAGGATTGGCGCCAAACGAGCCCCGGCGTGGGTTCTGCTTAGTCGCCATTGGGGCACTCTCGATCTGAGTGCCGCTCGCCGCCGACACCAGAAGCGGGCCGCGGAAGCGAGCCAACGGCTCCGGCAACGCGGGATCGGTGCGGGCACCTCTGCTGTCGGAGCTGAGGCCGCGCTCTGCAGCCTGCATATGCACGACACGGATCTGGCGCCCGTCGTGCGCGCCCTGTTTGCGGCGACAAGCGCGTCTCGGACCGGCGTCCGGACGCCTGCTTCCACGGCCGATGCTCCACCGGTCCCACGCCCGCTTCCGGCCGCCCGCCCTCACCGAGGGCGCCGCGGTCGAGCTTGTGCTGTCGCCCAGGAGCGAGCGCCACGCCGTGAGGCAGCGGACGCGCGGGTCGCGGCGCGCACGACGCGCGGCCTCGGCGTCGCCCATGTGCTCGGCGTCGCACGCACGCCGGACTAGCCCACGGACTAGCCCACGGAGCCCCTGAAACGGCAAACGCCCCGTGTTCACAGGGCGTTGTAAGTACCGCTACCGGGATTCGAACCCGGGTTTCCGCCGTGAGAGGGCGGCGTCCTAGTCCCCTGGACGATAGCGGCGGGGTGCTCTTAGAACAGGGTATCCGGCCGGCGCAGAGCGACGCTTCGCCGGCGGGCGAGGGTCGG
>DATCBT010000002.1:0-22008 GCA_036511695.1 Solirubrobacteraceae bacterium
ATCCTCACCGGCCTGAAAGCCGTTGAACAGCACAAGCAGCCCATGGGGAGCCCCCGGATCATGCCGACGATAGGACTCCAGAAAGCGAGCCAACGCCTCCGGACCCAACGGCGCCCACACGAGATGGACAAGGCACGTACCTGACTCCAGCGTCATCGCGATCACCATTCGGCGACAGGAATGGCAACCGGGTGCGGAGCGCTCTCCAAACCACCGGCCTGCGCCGCGGAGAGCGTCATCGGCCCACGATCCTTGCCCACAGCGAGCTGTTGGGGATCAGCGCCTGCAGCTCAGCCGGCAGCGCCCGCGTCACCACCAGAGTGGAGGCGAACAGCACCGTGGAAATCGCCAGACGAGCAATGATCGGCACGCCGTCCATCACCAGCGGTGTGAGCCCGAAGGCCACGGCGAGCGTTGCGCGAGGCAGGACACGCAGGGATGGTCGCAGCTGCGGACGACCCCACATCACGGCGGTCGCTTGGGCAAGTGCGCCCGCGAGCTCGGCGATCACGGTGCCGAGCGCCGCGCCGCGCGAGCCATCGATAGTCACGAGCAGGGCCACGAGCGCTGCGTTGAGCGCGAGCCCCCCGAGGTTCAGGATCAGTATCAGGCGATATAGCCCGAGGCTGAGCAATCCGCTGGCCCACACCATGCTGACGAACATCACCCCGAGAGCGACACCCAGGATCGCGAGCACGGGAGCCGCGGGCTTGAATTCTGCGCCTCCGATGACATCCACGAACAGCCTTGCGCCAACCGCGATCGAGACCGCCATCCAGGCACCGACCAGCAACGCGACCTCGAACACTCGGCCAAGCGCGTAGCCGAGCCGCTCATGATCGTCGCGCGCAGCGCGCGCAAAGATCGGAAAGGCCGAGGCGATCAGGAGACCTGGTATCAGGGTGAGCACTTCGATCATGCGGTAGGGCAAGCTGAAGTATCCGAGTTGTGTCTGGCTGGAGAGCACGGACACGAGCACGACCGATACCCGTAGATAGAGCGCCGACGCCGCGGCTGAAGCCGCATACGGAAGCACCACTGACAGCAGCTTCCACCATCGACCCCAGTTGAACGTGGGCGACAGCGAGCGATGCCCACGCACGATCCGCACCGTGGGGATCAGCGCGAGCAAGCCCACTGGGATGGAGATCGCCAGAAAGGGCACGAGCCGCGCCCCTACGAGCACGAGCAAAACCATGAACACCGTCGTCAACACCTGCCGGCCGAGTTCGATCGCCGAGATCAGCCCCAGCCTCAGTTCCAGTATCAGGGAGAGGAAGAGATTGTCCTGCGTCGTCTGCAGCAACAGTCCCACCGCCGCCAGCGCCACACCCGTGGCCATCACAGCCGAGTAGCCAAACCCGGCGAGCGCCGTCACGACCATGCCTCCAACCAGCGTCAGCGCGATACGCAGGCCGAGCAGATCACGCGCCACCTGCCAGCGCTCCTCGGGGGGGCGTGTCGCGACTTCCCTCACCCCCACCGACGTGAGACCCAAATCGGACACGGCGCCGATGATCGCGACGAGCGCGGTGGCGGTGACGTAGCGGCCCGCGTCGATTTTGCCCAGGTGACGGAACAGCAATGCGGCCGAGACGACGCTCAGCAGCGTCCCGATCAGATAGCCCCCGACGCGATAAGCGCCGCCCCGCACCGCCGAGGGTCCGGCTGCGGACGTGGAGAGCACATCACCCGAGGAATCGGTCTCCTCGTGGGCGCCGATCATGGCTCGGCTAGGTCGAGCTCAAAGTCCGGGTAGGAGCGGTCCTTATCGGATATCACCCGGTCGCCGTTGGACGCTGGCCACTCGATCGCAAACGCCGGATCGTCCCAGCGGACACCCCGGGCGGCAGCGGGAACGTAGGGATTGCCCATCTGATAGAGCACTTCGGAGTTCTCTGCAAGCGTCTGAAAGCCGTGTGCGAGCCCTGCGGGGATGTAGAACGCGAGGCGGTTCTCGGCGCTCAGCTGCACCCCGTGCCAGGCGCGATAGGTAGAGGAGTCGGGGCGCAGATCGACAGCGACGTCGAAGATCGCCCCACGTACACAGCGCACGAGCTTTGACTCGCCGTGGGGCTCGGCCTGGTAGTGCATGCCACGCAGCGTGCCGGCGCGGAGGTTGAACGAGGCGTTGCACTGCACGACATCTGAGTTCAGGCCACGCGCGCGGAACTCCTCGGCGTCGAACGTGCGAGCGAACCAGCCGCGCTCGTCCTCGATTTCCTCCAACTCAATCACCCACGCCCCTGGCAACGGGGTCTCGATGAACCGCATCACCCACACCCTTTGGCGATCGTCGGCTTGGACAACTGAGCGATGGCGGCACTCACGAGAGCAGCGTCAGCTCCGGCGTGCGCGTGGCGAACCGACCGCCCCAGTCGCGGATGAAACCCAGCTGCTCGACGATCTCGTCCTTGAGGTTCCAGGGCAGGATCAGCACGATGTCCGGCTTGTCCTCCCGCAGAGCATCCGGCGAGCGGATCGGGATGTGGCTGCCCGGCAGGTAGTGCCCCTGCTTGTGCGGATTCAAGTCGCACGTGTAGTCGATGAAGTCACGGCCCACACCGCAATAGTTGAGCAGCGTGTTGCCCTTCGCCGGCGCCCCGTAGCCGGCGATGCGCAGACCCTGTTCCTTCAGGTCGCTGAGGAAGCTCAGAATCTGGCGCTTGTCACGCTCGACCCGGCGGCCGTAGCCGAGGTAGGTGTCGAGCTGCTCATAGCCGGCCGCGCGCTCGCGCTCGCGCAACTCGCGGGCCGCGCTCGTCTCGGGCTTCTCCGCGTCCTCGGCATGGCAGCCGTAGATCCGCAGCGACCCCCCATGCGTGGGCAGCTCGTCGACGTCGAACAGGCGCAGGCCATGGGCCTCGAACACACGACCGACGGTCAGAAACGAGAAGTAGGAGAAGTGCTCGTGATAGATCGTGTCCCACTGGTTGTCATCGATCAGGCTCATCAGGTGGGGGAACTCCATCGTGATCACGCCTCCCGCCTTCAGCAGGATCTTCATGCCGGCCACGAAGTCGTTCAGGTCGGGGACGTGCGCGAGCACGTTGTTGCCCAGCAGCAGATCGGCGGCCGATTCGCTCGCCAGCGAGCGGGCGGTCTCCCGGCCGAAGAACTCGACCAGCGTGGGGATGCCCTTCTGCAGCGCCACCTTCGCCACGTTCGCCGCCGGCTCGATCCCGAGCACGGGGATCTGGCGCTCGTGGAAGAACTGCAGCAGGTAGCCGTCGTTGGAGGCGATCTCCACGACGTGGCTGTCCTCTCCCAGGCCGAGGCGCTCGATCATCAGCTCGGAATAGCGGCGGCTGTGCTCCAGCCAGCTCGAGGAGTAGGACGAGAAGTAGGCGTAGTCGGAGAAGATCTGCTCGGGCGTCTCGAACTCCTCGAGCTGAACGAGAAAGCACTTGCCGCAGACCAGCGCGCGCAGCGGGTAGAAGGGCTCCATGCCGTTGGCCCGCTCGGGCGGCAGGTAGGAGTTCGCGAGCGGCGACATGCCGAGGTCCGCGAAGACGGCTTGCACGGGAGCGCCGCAGAATCGACAGAGGGTCTTGGAAACCGTCCGAAAACTCCTGGACGGCTCCTCAGAGGACGCCGCGCCGCTATCTGCGGAGCTTTCGGACGGTTTCTCATTCATGACGGGGCCGCAGCGTATTGGAACGCCTCGATCTGCTCCAGCGTCACCGCGCGCATGTCGGCTCCGTCGCGTAGCTGCCGGTACCAGTCGACGATGCTCTCCAGCGTCGCCTCCAGATCGAGTCCCGGGCGCCAGCCCAGTCGGGCGCGGGCCTTGGAGGAGTCGAGCTTCAGGTAGCGCGCCTCGTGCGGGTGGGGACCGTCGTCCTGCTCCCAGTGCAGATCATCCGGCCACAGCGCGGCGATCCGCTGCACGATCCAGCCCACCGGACGGGCATCCTCCTCGACCGGGCCGAAGTTCCAGCCCGCCGCCAGCTCCGGCGCCTCCCACAGCGCCTGGGCCAGCACCAGGTAGCCGCTGAGCGGGTTGAGCACGTGCTGCCAGGGGCGGATCGAGTTCGGGTTGCGCACGCGCACCTGCTCGCCGGCGAGCGCCGCGCGCATGATGTCCGGCACCAGCCGGTCCTCACCCCAGTCGCCGCCGCCGATCACGTTCCCCGCCCGCGCGGAGGCCAGGCGCGGCCCCTCGGCGTCCGCGAAGAACGAGCGGCGGAAGGCGGCCGTCACGAGCTCGGCGCAGCCCTTGGAGCTCGAGTAGGGATCGAAGCCCCCCATCGGCTCGTCCTCGCGGTAGCCCCACTCCCACTCGCGGTTCTCGTAGCACTTGTCGGAGGTCACGTTGACGATCGCCCGCACTCCGCCTCCGTGCAGGCGCATCCCGTCGAGCACGTTGACGGTGCCCATCACGTTGGTCGCGTACGTCTCGCCCGGTTGCGCGAACGAGCGGCGCACGAGCGACTGCGCCGCCATGTGAATGACGATCTCCGGCGCGGCGCCGGCGATCGCCGCCGCGAGGGCCTCAGGATCGCGCACGTCGCCCGCGATGCTCTCCATGCCCTCATCGACCTTCGCCAGCTCATACAGCGAAGGCTGTGTGGGCACACCGAGCGCGAAGCCCGTCACCCTGGCGCCCAGCGACTGCAGCCACAGCGACAGCCAGGCGCCCTTGAAGCCCGTATGGCCGGTCAGCAGCACGCGACGATCGCGCCAGAAGGCCGGGTCGACAGCGCTCATGCCCACGTCCGCCACGGAGCGTTGCCGGAGTCCCACAGCTCCTCGAGCTGGTGGCGATCGCGCAGGGTGTCCATCGGCTGCCAGAAGCCCTCATGGCGAAAGGCTGAAAGCTCGCCGTCCGCGGCCAGCGCGCGCATCGGCTGCTGCTCCCACACGAGATCGTCGTCGCCGTCCAAGTACCCGGCGACACCGGGGGAGAGCACGAAGAAGCCGCCGTTGGTCCACGCGCGATCGCCGCGCGGCTTCTCCTCGAACCCGCTCACTCGCTCGCCCTCGACGTCGATCGCCCCGAACCGCCCCGCGGGCTGCACCGCCGTGACGGTCGCCAGCTTTCCCTGCGCACGGTGGAAGGCGATCGTCGCGGTGATGTCCACGTCGGACAGACCATCGCCGTAGGTGAAGCAGAAGTCCTGATCCTCCACGTAGCTCAGCACCCGCTTGAGCCGCCCGCCCGTCATCGTCCCCTCGCCGGTGTCCACGAGCGTGACCCGCCACGGCTCGGTCGCCGAGCGGTGGACCTCCATGTCGCCCTTGGCCAGGTCGAACGACACGTCGCACGTGTGCAGGTAGTAGTTGGCGAAGTACTCCTTGATCAGATAGCCCTTGTAGCCGAGGCAGATCACGAAGTCCTCGATCCCGTGCGCGGCGTAGATCTTCATGATGTGCCACAGCATCGGCTTTCCGCCGATCTCGACCATCGGCTTCGGACGCACGGCGGTCTCCTCGCTCAGTCGCGAGCCGAAACCGCCGGCCAGGATCACCGCCTTCACGGGGGGCAGACTACCCGCTGGGCGTGTTGGCGTCCGAACGGCAAGCGTGACGCATCGGCCGTCTCATCCCGTACCTCTTTGCCCTGTAAGCGGAATAGTGCTATGTAGATGACTCTGGAAACGTTTATTGTCGTAGGACACGCATGAGGATCGCGATCGTCGGTGCGGGAGTCTCCGGGCTCGTATGCGCGCATGTGCTGCACCGCGATCACGAGCTGGTCGTGTTCGAGGCGAGCGATCGGGCGGGAGGGCACGCCAACACGGTGCATGTCGAGACAGACACCGGGACCTACGATCTCGATACGGGCTTCGTCGTCTTCAACGACCGCAACTATCCTGGGCTCGAACGCTTGCTGGGCGAGCTTGGCGTGGCGACGCAGCCGTCGCAGATCGCTCGCTTCTTCCGCGGCGCCGGCGTGCGTGGGCGAGCTGGAACTTCTATCTCGGCGACGGTGCTCCAGGGCGCTGCGCGGTGACCTACCACCTGAACCGTCTGCAGTCGTTGCGCGCCGACCGCGAGTTCTGCGTCACACTCAACCGCACGGAGGCGATAGACCCACAGCAGATCATCTGCAAGACGCGGTACGCGCACCCCGTCTACACCCCCGGGGGTGTCGCCGCGCAAGCGCGCCACCAGGAGATCAGCGGGCACAATCGCACGCACTACTGCGGCGCCTACTGGGGATGGGGTTTTCACGAGGACGGCCTCAGCAGCGCGCAACGGGTGGTGGGCGAGCTCAGCTTGCAACGGACCGAACCGGTGCGGATATGACCGTCAGTGCGATCTATGAGGGCACGATCCGTCACCGTCGCTTAGCGGTGCGCCCCCACGAGCTGCGCCACCGCATCGCGCTTGTGTATATCGATCTGGAGGAGCTTGATGGCCTGCTGGACGGCCGACTCATCGCCCGCCGTCCAGGACTGGTGCGGTTCCGCCGAAGCGACTATCTCGGCGATCCCCATATCGGGCTTGGGGACGCCGTGCGTGCACTCGTCGAGCGCCGGACGGGCAGCGCGCCCGCGGGCCCGATTCGTCTGCTCACGCATCTGCGCACGTTCGGACACTGTTTCAACCCGGTCAGCCTCTACTACTGCTTCACCCCCCAGGAGCAGCTCGGCGCGGTCGTGGCGGAGGTGACCAGCACGCCGTGGGGGGATCGGCACGCCTACGTGCTCGAGCACGTAGGCGAAGGGCCGGTGCTGGCGGCGAGTTTCGCGAAGGCGCTGCACGTCTCTCCGTTCATGGGGATGGAGCAGCGCTACACCTTGCGCACAGCCGTGCCCGACGCGACAGTGGCGGTTCACATCGAGAGCCGCGAGCGTGGGGCTCTCGTATTTGACGCGACGCTCGCGCTACGTCGTGCGCCGCTTAGCACACGCGGTCTGGCTCGCATCACCGCGCGCTACCCCGTGGGGACGCTGCGCGTGCTCGCGCTGATCTATGGGCATGCGTTCGCGCTGAAGCTCAAGGGCGTGCCGCTGCACGCCCGCCCCGAGGAGCCGGCGTGACGGTGGCGCAACGCGTCGCGCGGCGTGTCGTGCTCAGCCTGCTGGAGCGCATGCGCGCGGGCCAGCTGACGATCGTCGAGGGCGAGCGAGCACTGGTGCTGGGTCACGGTAGTCCGCGGGCGACGGTATGGGTCAACTCGCCACGGCTCTGGCCGCGGCTGCTGCACGGCAGTCGCGGGATGGCCGAGGCATACATGCAGGGGCTGTGGGAGTCCTCGGACCTGACGGCCGTGGTGCGCGTGGCCGCGCACAACGCGAGAAGCCTCGATGAGTGGCGTCGCCGGCTCGCGCCGGCACGGGTCCCTCTGCAGGCCGCACGGGGTATCCGCGCACGCAACACTCCCGTGCGCAGCCGCCGTGACATCGCGGCCCATTACGACCTCGGGAACGAGCTCTTTGCGTTGATGCTCGACGAGACGATGATGTACTCATCCGCCTACTTCCCGAGCCCGGGGATGACGCTCGCGCAGGCCTCGAGGGCCAAGCTCGAGCTGGTGTGTCGCAAGCTCGATCTGCGAGCCGGCGACCACGTGCTGGAGATCGGCACGGGATGGGGCGGTCTCGCCGTCCACGCCGCGAGAACGAGGGGCTGTCAGGTCACGACTACCACGATCTCGCGCGAGCAGTGCGAGCACGCCCGTAAATGGGTGCAGGCGGCCGGGGTCGCCGATCAAGTCACGGTGCTGTGCGAGGACTATCGCGACCTGCGCGGACGCTACGAGAAGCTCGTCTGCATCGAGATGATCGAGGCCGTCGGGTATCGCGACTTCGACACGTTCTTTGCGCGCTGCTCGAACCTTCTCACCGACGACGGGCGAATGCTGCTTCAGGCGATCGTCATCGACGATCGAGCCTACGATGTCGAGAAGGCCTCGCGGAGCTTCATTCGCACCCACATATTCCCCAATGGCTGTCTGCCCTCGCTCGCGGTGATCGCGCGCTGCGTAGCTCGGCGCACCGACATGCGAACCGTCGGACTCAACGATCTCACGCCGCATTACGCCGAGACGCTGCGGCGCTGGCGCGCCAACTTCGAGGCCGCGACCGCGCGCCTGGAGGATCTCGGTTACGACGAGCGCTTTCGGCGGCTGTGGCGGATGTATCTCGCCTACTGTGAGGCCGGTTTCGCCGAGCGACGGATCGGCGTCGTGCAGATGTTGCTGGCCAAGCCGGGATGGCGCCGATACGCCGGCGTGACGAGCACGCACGAGGCACCACGGGCGCTGGCTTGAAAGGCATGGTCCGCGCGCTTGTCACCGGAGCTTCTGGTTACGTAGGCAGCCGGCTGGTGCGCGAGCTGCACGCGCTCGGCGAGCCGGTCGGGTGCGTCGCACGCGATCCGAGCCGGGTCAGCTTCGATCCCACCGTCGCGGTGCATCGCGCTGACATGCTCGACACGAGCTCCCTCAGTGCCATCGGCGATGGCTATACGACGGCCTACTATCTCGTTCACTCGATGGGTCGCGGGGGCGACTCCGACTATGAGCAACGCGACGCCATCGCCGCCTCTAACTTCGCCCGCTTCGCGATCGCCACGGGCATCGAGCGGACCGTCTATCTAGGCGGCCTGGGCGATCGTCCCGCATCCCAGCATCTGCGTTCGCGTCTGCGCGTCGGAGAGATCCTGCGCGATGAAGGACCACCGTTGACGTGGTTTCGCGCTGGCATGGTGGTGGGGGCCGGCTCGGAGAGCTACCGAACGCTGCGCTCGCTTGTCGAACGCCTGCCCGTGATGCTCGCACCATCGTGGCTCTCCACACCCACCCAGGCAATCGGTATCGACGATGTGCTGCGCTACCTCATCGAGGCTCCTCGGATCCCGCAGACGCGCTCCCGCGAAATCCAGATCGGATCGGCCGAGATACTCACATACGGAGAGATGCTCGACCAAATGGCCGACGCGCTAGAACTCCACCGCCGCCCACGCATCCCGGTGCCACTGCTGACGCCGTGGCTCTCCTCGCACTGGATCGGGCTCATCACACCAGTCGACGCGGGCGTCGCCAGACCGTTGATCGAGGGACTCTCCACTGACACGACCGTCACCGACCCATCAGGAATGGCCCTATTCGACTTCCAACCCAGATCCTTCGAGCAGGCGCTACGCGAGGCCATCGCCGAGGAGACCGAGTCCCACCGGCTCACGACCTCGCCGTAGCTGCGCCAATCTGATCGTCTGCGCACGGCACTCGCGCGCTCGCCTTCAGGTGCAAGGAGGCGTATTACTGAGCGGCCGCCTCGCCTCACCGCTCCCTCACTCCCACCAGATTCGATGCCCCTTCCGCGAACGGGAAGTCGGCCTCCTGCTTGCACAGCACACGGAACTGGTAGCGGGCGGGGCCGGGGAACTTGAAGCGGTAGCTCGCGCGGTAGCGGCCGTGGGCGCGCGCGCGGATCACGTTGAACTCGATCCATTCGCCGCCGGGGGAGCGCGCCTCGAGCACCAGCTGCTTGCCGCCCGCGGGCTGCGGCGCGCCCTTCAGCACGCCCTTGAAGAAGATGCTCCTGCCCACGCTCGTCGTGTGCGGGGCGACGCTCAGGCTCACACCGGCCCGCACGCCCAGCGTCAGCGTGCGCGTCGCGACCGGCAGCGCGTCGCCGATGTGCGCGCGGTAGGCGATCCGCAGCGTGCGCGAGGACTCCCCCCGTGGCAACCGCAGCTCAAAGCGCCCGTCGGCCCCGGTCTTCGGGCTCGCGAGCGCGCTCGCCTTCGCGCCGGTGTACGCCGGGGTCGCCGTCACATCGAGCAGCGCGCCGCCGATCGGCACGCCGCCGGGCGCCGTCAACCGGCCCGTGATCGTCTCCGTCTTGCCCCATCCGCTCGTCAGGTGCTCCTTCGTCGTGCTCGCCCAGCGCGCCGTCAACGTCGCCTCGCTCGAGGCGTTCGTGCCGTTCGCCGGACCGGGGTGCGCCGGGACCGGATTGTTGACATCGATCTCGCGGTCGAGCACCGGCGCCGAGTTGCCCGCCGCGTCGATCACGCTCACGATCAAGTGGTGGGCGCCGTTGCTCACCGCCGTGGTGTTGAACGGCACGTCCACGCTCTCCGTCGGTGGGCACGGCTGCAGGTACAGGAAGGCCGCGAGGCCGTCCGTCGTCTGGCCCACGTTCCGGCAGCGTCCGCCCTCTTCGTCGGGCACCGTGCTCTGCACGACGTTCCCGTCGACGCTGAACGTCGCCTCCCACACGCCCGCGCCCGGGTCGCTCGCGTCGAACGCCACATCGCTCGTGCCGCTCACGGCGGGCGCGCTTGCCAGTTCGCCGCTCACGCTGCTCGCGCTCGGACCTGCGCTCTGTTCGAGGATCAGGTCGGCGGCGTACAGGTAGACGACGGCTGCGTATTCGTGCGAGTCGCCAATGCCGGGCTGACACGAGGATCCTGGCTGTCCGCCACAGGAGACATTCAAGTAGATATGGGTACCTAGATGTTCAGCGGGTACCGATAAACGGTTGGAGGAAGACAAGGGCTGGCTGAGATTTCCGACACCAGGCGACGGACATTCAAACTCACTCGAGCACTGGTCAAAGAGATTGGTCGGGCCGTCGAGCTCGTTTGGTCCCGCGAGCCAATACTGATAGAAGGCTTTCAGGGTCCCGCCTCCGTCGGCATCACCGGCGCGCCATAAGGTCGCGCCTCTAATCACGTCACCGACTGGAGCACTAAACATCCAGGTGACCCGGTCTGTTTCAACGGCATGAGTAGTCTGGTCGCCCAGTGCAGCAACTAGAGCGCCGCCTTGTCCACAAGTGTCTTTGGCGTAGTCGTACAGCGCTTCTTTGGGAATTGATTCGCTCCACCCATCCACCGGCGCGCTTTCCCCCGACGGGGTCCTACACGAATACACGTGATACCTGCCCGCCCTCGCGCTCGCCGCCGCCGCGAGGCTCACAAGGCCCGCCATCAATGCCGCCTGCGCAATTCGTCGCATCGTCCACATGTCGATCCTTCGGGGCCTCCGGCCCCCCTCCCAACTCCTTCACGCAGCTCTCGCCGTCGCCAT
This sequence comes from Solirubrobacteraceae bacterium, assembly GCA_036511695.1. Classification (GTDB taxonomy): domain Bacteria; phylum Actinomycetota; class Thermoleophilia; order Solirubrobacterales; family Solirubrobacteraceae; genus Palsa-744. Next base: position 10,991 of record DATCBT010000002.1, read on the forward strand.
ATAGTCGCAGCTTTCCGCTGGCGAGAACGTCGTTCCCCCGCTGCAACGCCGGCTGCTGTGGAGACCGGCTCCGACAGCTGCCCGAGTCAGAACGCGCTCACTCGTCTCCCAAAATCTGCCTCCGCTGCGCGCGGGCGCAGGCGGTCAGGCCCGCAAGCGCACGGGCAGCTTCGCCAGCCCGTAGATGCCCAGGATGCTCTCGTACTCCGGCTCGCCGTCCAGCTCCAACCGCGAGAACCGTCGCGCCAGGAACGTCAGCGCCTCGCTCAGCTCCGCCCGTGCCAGGTTCGCGCCGAGGCAGTAGTGCACGCCCGCGCCGAACGTCAGCGTGCGTGCGGGGGCTCCAGTCCGTGCCGTGATGTCGAACGCCTCGCCCGCGCCCGCCTCGGCGCCCTGCTCGAGGTCGCGGTTGCCCGTAAACGCGCACACCATCACGATCGTCCCCGCCGGGAACGTCACGTCGCGAAAGCTGATCTCCTCGTTCGCGATCCGCGCGGTGAACGGCGTGATCGGCTCGTACCGCAGCGCCTCCTCGACCGCTCCCTCGGCCAGGCTGGGGTCGGCCACCAGCCGCGCCCACTGCTCCGGGTGTTCGGCCAGCAGCCTGATCGTGTGCGCCAGCTGGCTCTGCGTCGTATCCACCCCGCCCGCCAACACATTGAACACCAGGTTGATGCACTCCACATCCGACAGCTTCTCGGGTTGGCGCTCCGGGTCCGCGGCCGCGATCAGCGTCGAGATCAAATCGTCGCCCGGAGCGTCCCGCCGCGCCTCCACCAGCGCTTCCGCGTACGCGTAGAACTCCTCCACCGCCCGCTCGATCCCCTCGCGCTCGCTCGCCATGCTCGCCGCGTCGAACTGCCTTTGAATCCAGTTCGACCAGTGGTGCAGCTTCGGCGCGTCCGCGATCGGCGCGCCCATCACGCTCGCGATCGTCTGCGACGGGTACGGCTTGGCGAACGCCTCCACGAACTCGCACCTCACCGTCCCCTCGCTCCCCTCCGCCCGCGCCAGCAGATCCGCCAAGAACCCCCTCATCACCGGTCGATAGCGCTCGACCGCGCGCGGGCTCAGCGCGGGGTTCACCAGGCTGCGCAAGCGCGCGTGGTCGGCGCCGTTGACGTGCAAGATGTTGCGCTTCATCTGCTCGTACAGCGGCCCCTCGGTCACGCCGAAGATCTCCGCGATCTTCATCCCCGGGAAGCTCGCCGCGCGCGTGCGCAGGAAGAACTCGGCCGACTCCCGGTCGAGCACGATGTACCCGTACGGCCCACTCGCGAGCCAACCCTCCGCGCGCAGCTCGCGCATCGCCGCATGAAAGCGCGCGCCGCACAGCGAAGGGTCGGTGTAGTCGAAGCTTGCAAGCTCCAACTCGCTCACGAGCGTCATCGCTCGAACTTACTTCTTCTTGCCGCTCACAGCCTGCTTCAACGTCGCGCCGGCGCTGAACTTCGGCGCCTTCGAGGCCTTGATTTTAACCTTCTCGCCCGTGCGCGGGTTGACCCCGTTGCGCGCGCCCCGTTTGACCACCGAGAACTTGCCGAAGCCGGTGATGATGACCTCGTCGCCTTTCTTCAACGTCTTGCTCACGGTGCCCAACAGCGACTCGATCGCGAGGGCCGAGTCGGTTTTCGTCAGACCGCTGTCGGCGGCGACCGCCTCGATCAGCTGGGACTTGTTCATACGTGCTTCCTTTCAATCGATAACCGGAGAGAGCGCGCAGGCTACCGTGCCGCGCGGAAAGACCGCTTCCCTACACGGGATCGCGGGCCAGCTTCTTCCCCGGGTTCAGCAGGCCCTTCGGGTCGAACACCCGCTTGATCTGCTCGTGCAGCTCGACCGCCCGCGCGTCACCCAACTGCCGCGCGAGCCAGCCGCGCTTGACCCAGCCGACGCCATGCTCGCCCGTGATCGAGCCGCCGAGCGCGATCGCAAGCGCGAACAGCTTCTCCCCCGTCGCCTCCGCCGCGTCCAACTCCGCCTCGCGCTCGGGGTCGACCAGCACGGTCGCATGCACGTTCCCGTCGCCACCGTGCCCCCACGCGCACGAGCGCAGCCCCTGCTCCGCGGCGAGCACCTCAAACCGCTCCAGCGCCTCCGCCAAGCGCTCGACCGGGAACACCACATCCTCGCTCAGCTTCCCGCCGCGCGCCGCCGTAACCGCGCCGTTGAAGCCGTCGCGCCAGCGCCACAGCGCGGCGGCGTCCTGCGGCTCGTCAATCGCCACCGCCGCACTCCCCAGCAGCTCCAGCAGCTCCGCGCGCTGAGCCTGCGCCTGCGCGCGCGAGCCGTCGACCTCCACGATCAGCGCGAACCCCGCGCCCGCGGGCACGCCCTCCCCAGCGGCCGCACCGGGGTAGGCGCGCGCGACGATCGCCAGCGTCTCGCCGTCCACGAACTCCAGCACCGCCGGCTGCAACCCCGCTCCGAGCACCTCCAGGATCGCCCCGCAACCCTCCGCCCGCGTGCGCAGGAACACGACGAGCGCAATCGCCGCCTCCGGCGCCGGCAGCAGGCCAAGGCGCACGGCCGTGATCACCCCGAGCGTGCCCTCCGAGCCGATCAGCAGGCTCTTCAAGTCGTACCCGGCCACGTCTCTGCGCGCCACGCCGCCGAGCGTGATCAGCTCCCCCGGCGCGATCACCGCCTCCAAGCCCCTCACCCAACTCCCGCTCGCGCCGTACTTCAGCGCGTGCGGCCCGCCGGCGTTCGTCGCGACGTTGCCCCCGATCTGCGACTGCTCTGAGGCGCCCGGGTCGGGGGCGAACATCAGGCCGTTCTCGCGCGCCAGCCGCCGCACGTCGCTCGTCCTCACGCCCGCCTCCGGATACATTCGCCACAGCTCCGGCTCGAGCTCGCGCACGCGATTCATACGCTCCATCGAGCACACCACACCACCCTCGAGCGCGACCGCGCCGCCGGCCAGGCCCGTGCCGCCACCGCGTGAGACGATCGCCACCTCGTGCGCGTAGCACCAGCGCACCACCGCCGCGACCTCCGCCGCGCTCCCCGGCAGGACCACCGCGTCCGCGCGACCGACGACCCCCCGCCGCCGCGACGCGTCGTGGTTGTACGGCGATGACACCCGCGGCGCGCGCAACACATGCTCGGCGCCGACGATCCGGCCGAGGGCGGTCTGGAGGGGATCCCCAAGCATGCTCTAAGCCTGGTCGAGCACGCGTCTCAGCTGCTCGCCCATCTGCCCCAGCCCCGCCTCCACGTCGACCGCCTGGTGGCCCAGCGCCGCCCGCGCCCGCTCGTCGTCCAGCGCCGTATTCGGGGGCAACGGCAACCTTTGGTCTTCGCCACAGGCCTCCAGATACGCGGCCAGGCTGCCCTCCCGCACCAGCTCGGGGTCACACGCGAAGGCGCGCGCCAGCAGCCGTAGATACTCGCGCCGGTGCATCGCGTCCGGCCCCGCCGTGTGCAGGACGCCCTCGCGCCGCATCGCGACCAGCTCGCAGACACGCTGGGCGTAATCCCACGCATACGTCGGCGAGCGGTGCACATCGGCCGGCGCCGGCAAGCTATGCCCTTCGCGCAACCTCCCCACCAGCCGCAGCGCACTGCCCGAACGCTCCCAAACATGACGCGCGAAGCTCTGATCGGCGGGCTTTGCCATGTTCACCCCATACACGTCAGCCACGCGCGTGATCAGCCAGCCCACGTTCGCTTCACGCACCAGCTCCTCCGCAACCAGCTTCGCGCGGCCATAGGCGTTCACCGGCTCAGGAAAGTCGTCCTCGACCCAGCGCTCGCCGGCCGCGCGCAGGCCGCTGAACACCCAGTCGCAGGAAACGAGCACATACCGTGCCCGCACCGTGCGGGCGGCCGCGAGCGTGTTTTCGGCGGCGATCCGCCCTACCCGCCCGAGCTGCGGCTCATACTCGAACGGCCCCGGCGCGCCCTCGGTCGCCGCGTGCACGATCACCTCCGGTTCGAAGCTCGTCGCCACCGCCACGCACGCCGCGCGATCGCTCATGTCAAGGGCGATCGTGCTCGCCCCGGGAATCTCCACCGGATCCTCGTGCCACGTGCCCAGCACACTCCAGCTCTGCTGCACAGCGGCGGCCGTCAGATTGGAGCCAAGCAGGCCGCTCGCTCCGGTGACCAAGATAAGCATCCCACCTTGCAGGGTTCCGCCGCGCGAGCAGCTTGTCAAGCAGCCGTTTCCCGAAACTAGAACGATTTATCGAGACAAAGAACTCATCAAGGAGCCGGCAAAAAGCTGTTGGTCCCGTAGCGTTCCGCCGAGATCGCCGCATGGATCAGGTGGTTCTGCAGCATCCACCTCAACATCGCCGCGATGTTTGCGCTCTGCAGCGTTCCAAACGGCACTCCCCCGCCACCGCCACCGCCACCGCCCCCGCTCGAGGATCGGCCAATGGATCGGTCGGCGAACAGCGGTAGGTAAACGGCGAGCGAAGCCGCCGTCAGCCTGCGCGACAGGGACGGGTTCAAGCGCAGCAGGTCGTTGAGGCTGCGTGCCGGATCCCTCAATGTGTCCTCGTAGCCGCGCACCGTCGCCGCCACAAAATCCCTCACCAGCAGTGGCTCGGCCGCGGTCAGCTTGCGCGTCGTAAACGCCACCAGGCCGGGGTAGGAAGGACCGCCGTTGCGATCCAGGGCGAAGGCCGTGATCGGCCGGCCGCTCACCTGCAGCTGCACGCCGTCGTCGGGGATGAAGCCTGTGAACGCCGCGATCCGCCCCGCCTGTAGCGCCTGCGCGCCGTTGAAGCCGATCGTCACCACGTGCACCTTCGCCGGATCGCCGCCCGCGTGGCGCACCTCCGTGTCCAACACCGCCGTGTCCGAGGGCACGCCCGTGATCCCGACGCTCTTTCCCTGCAGCGCCGCGGGCGAGCCCAGGTGCTCATTCGCCAGCCCGATCAACCCGCCGAGGGGGCGCTGCACGAGCGCCATCACCGCCTGCGCGTCACCGCCATCGTCGATCAGTCCCGCCACGTCGCTCCCGTCGGCCAGCCCGAACTGCGCCTTCCCCGCGTCGATCAGCTTCAACGTTTCCTGCGTCGAGGTCGGCTGGATCACCTGCAGATCGATCTTCTCGCGCCTGTAGTAGCCGGCCGCGAGCGCCCTGTAGATGCCCGCGTGCACGGCGTTCGGCGTGAAGTCGAGGATCAACGTGACCTTCGTCGGGCGCTCCAGCGCTCCGGGGGCGTGTGCGGCGCCCACGCCGGACGAGCCCGAGCCGCATCCGACCAGCGCGAACGCAGCGAGCACGCACACGAGCGCCGTCATGCGCGCGTGCGGAGTATTTGTCCCGGTAGGATCTTGTGTAGTCATGGCAACAAACGCAACCTCTCCCGCGGAGGCGAGCGAGCCCGGGGAGGCGAGCAAGCCTAGCTTTCGCACGCTATCGGGCGAACCCGTGCGCGAGCTCTACACCCACGCCGACCTCCCCCCGGGAATCGGTTCCGACCCACCCGACGAGGACCCGATCGGGCGTCCTGGCGAGTACCCCTACACGCGCGGCATCTACCCGACGATGTACCGCGGCCGGCTGTGGACGATGCGCCAGTTCGCCGGCTTCGGCACCAGCGAGGAGACCAACGAGCGCTTCCGCTACCTGCTCGACCACGGCCAGACGGGGCTCTCGACGGCGTTCGACATGCCCTCCCTGATGGGCCACGACTCCGACCACCCCCGCTCCTATGGAGAGGTGGGCCGCGAGGGCGTGGCGATCGACACGCTCGACGACATGCAGACCCTCTTCTCCGGGATCGACCTCGGCGCGGTGTCGGTCTCGATGACGATCAACGCGCCCGCCGCGATCATGCTCGCCTTCTACGTCGCCGCGGCCGAGTCCGGCTCGGGGGATGGCGGCGGCGCGATGGGCGAGGAGACAGGTGTTGGTGGACCGGGGTCCGTTCCCCGAGAGCACCTCTCAGGCACGATCCAGGCTGACATCCTCAAGGAGTACATCGCCCAGAAGGAGTGGTGCTTTCCGATCGACCCCGCGATGCGCCTCTGCGGCGACATGATCGAGTGGTGCACACAGCGGATGCCCCGCTGGCACCCGATCTCGATCTCCGGCTACCACATCCGCGAGGCTGGCTCCACCGCCCAGCAAGAGCTCGCGTTCACGCTCAAGGACGGCCTCACCTACGTCGAGCAGGCCATCGCGCGCGGCCTCGACGTCGACGAGTTCGCACCCCGCCTGTCCTTCTTCTTCAATGCCCAGATCGACTTCTTCGAGGAGATCGCCAAGTACCGCGCCGCGCGGCGCATCTGGGCGCGCGAGCTGCGCGACACGTTCGGCGCGCGCAAGGAGCGCTCGCTGCTGATGCGCTTCCACACACAGACCGCCGGCGTCTCGCTCACCGCCCAGCAGCCGCTCAACAACATCATCCGCACCACCGTCGAGGCTTTGGCGGGCGTGCTCGGCGGAACCCAGTCGCTGCACACCAACTCCTACGACGAGGCTCTCGCGCTGCCCACCGAGGAGGCCGTCACGATCGCGCTGCGCACCCAGCAGGTGATCGCGCACGAGACCGGCGTCGCCGCCACCGTCGACCCGCTCGGCGGCTCCTACTTCGTCGAGTCGCTCACCGACGCGATGGAGGCCCGCTGCTACGAGTACTTCGCGAAGATCGACGAGCTCGGAGGAATGGTCGAGGCGGTCAAGCGCAACTACCCCCAGCGCGAGATCGCCGACGCCGCCTTCACCCTCCAGCAGGAGATCGACGCCGGCGAGCGCGTCGTCGTCGGGGTCAACCGCTACGTCGCCCAGGACGAGGAGCCGATCCCCACGCTGCGCGTCGATCCCGCGCTCGAACGCAAGCAGACCGACCGCCTGGCCGCGGCGCGCGCGCGTCGCGACGGCGCCGCGGTCGAGCGCACCCTCGCGGCGCTACGCGAGCATGCGGCCCAGCGCGAGCGCAACCTGATGGAGCCGCTGCTCGACTGCGCCCGCGCCCACGCCTCCGAGGGCGAGATCATCGAGTCCCTGCAGCAGGTCTTCGGCAGTTACACCGAGACCCCGGTTTTCTGACGCGCGGCTTCGCTTCGTAATTTCTTACCCGCAGCGGGGAGCTTTTCGGGCCGGTCCGTGTTATCTGGACGTTAGGATCTCCAAACCTTGCCGAGCCCCCACTCGGCCGCGATGCTCGACATTCTCGACAACGACACCCAACTGTCCAACCCGCACCGCCTGCGCAGAGCTATTGTCTGCGCGAGCCTGCTGGTCGTGCTCTGCAGCGCCACCGCGCTCGCCTTCGCCTCCGAGCGAATCGTCGCCGAGCAGGCCGCGTTCCGTGCGCCGCCGGCCGCGCCCTGCGCCCCGAGCACGCTGAACCGCTCGGCGGTGCTGCCCGGCACGCGCCTGGCTGTCTCGCCGCTGCCCGACTCCTACGACGCCTCCCCCGCCACGCAGATCAGCCTGCTCGGGGCGCCCACCGGGACACTCAGCGCCGTCAGCGTCTCAGGCTCACAGACGGGCACCCACAGCGGGCGCCTGAAGGCCTACTCCCAAGGGGATGGCGCGAGCTTCCTGCCGTCCAAGCCCTTCCGCTCGGGCGAGACGGTGAGCGTGCGCGGCAAGCTGAGGAGCACCACCGGCAAGACCCAACCGTTCGCCTTCCACTTCGTCGTCGCCCAGCCGGATGCCCTGAAGTACGCCGCCCCGGCGCAGATCGTGGCCGCGCCGGGCGAGGTGCAGCGCTTTCACTCGCGCACGGAACTGGAACCGCCGTCGCTCGTGGTGTCCGCGCGCTCGCCCCAGACGGCCCCAGGCGACATCTTCTCCACCCCCTACAACGGTCCGGGCCAGTCCGGGCCGATGATCCTCGACGAAGCCGGCAACGTCGTGTGGTTCGACCCGCTCCCGGCCGGCACGGTGGCGACCAACCTGCAGGTGCAGCAGCTCGCGGGCAAGCCGGTGCTGACGTGGTGGCAGGGCTACATCCCCCCGCAGGGGTTCGGCGTGGGCGAAGAGATGGTCGTCAACAGCGCCTACCAAAAGATCGGGACCGTCCACGCGGGCAACGGCTTTAAAGCCGATCTCCACGACTTTCACATCACCCCCCAGGAAACGGCGCTGCTGACCGTGTTCGATCCGCTCGACTGCAACCTCTCCTCCGTCGGCGGCCCCGGCGGCGGCGCGGTCACCGACAGCATCTTTCAGGAAGTCGACCTGCGCACGGGGCTCGTCCGGCGCGAGTGGCACAGCCTCGACCACATCCCGCTCAGCGACTCCTACAGCAGCGCGACGACCACCAGCACCAGCTGGCCCTTCGACTACTTCCACATCAACTCGATCGACCAGCTCGCCACGGGCAGGACCCTGATCTCGGCGCGCAACACCTGGGCGCTGTACGAACTGAACACGCTCACAGGCCAGGTGCTGCTGCGCGTCGGCGGCAAGCACTCGGGCGTCAAGCTCGCTGGTGGCGCGGCCACCGCCTTTCAGCACGACGCCACCGTGCTGGGGGACGGGACGATCAGCGTGTTTGACAACGGCGGCGTCCCCAAGGTCCACCCGCAGTCGCGCGGGCTCGTGCTGGCGGTCGATCCGCAGACGAAGACCGACACGGTGGTGGCCCAGTACGAGCACGCCACCGGGCTGTCCTCCGCCAGCCAGGGAAACATCCAGCAACTGCCCAACAGCGACGTGTTCGTGGGCTGGGGCTCGGAGCCCTACTTCTCCGAATACAACGCCGCCGGGCAGCTTCTCTTTGACGGCCACATGCACGGCTCCTACCAGTCCTACCGCACCTACCGCTTCCCCTGGACGGGCTCCCCCACGAACACGCCCGCGATCGCGGCTGTCGCGGGGAGCACGAAGGCGGGCGGGCGGGGACCGATCACGGTCTACGCGAGCTGGAACGGCGCGACGCAGGTGGCCAGCTGGCGCGTGTTCGCGGGCCCCTCGACGCGGCAGCTCGCACCGGTGGCCACGGCCGCGCGCACAGGTTTCGAGACGGCGATCGCCACGCCCGGGGCGGTGGGCCCAACAACCTACGTGGCCGTCCAAGCACTCGACGCCGCCGGCGCCGTGCTCTCCACCTCACACGCCATCAAGGGATAGGACGGCCGTGAGCACTTCGCGAATACTTGTCCTCGGTCGCTCGCGCACCGATCGACGATCTAATGCGATCGATTGCTCGGCCAGCACGCCACGCGGGTGGGCGGGTCTTCTGATCCGCGTCCCGCTCGACTCACGGCCGTCCTAGATCGCGCTCGAGGACACCTCCTTGACCTGACACGACAGTTTGATACTCTAGTTTGGCTCGATGTCAAATGGAGGTTTTTGAGGGCCTTGTCCGTGCCGGGTTCCAAACGTAGATCGTCGCCTAAGTCCGGTGAGCGCTACCGGCGTCTGCCCACTGGCGCGCACGGCCTGGACCCGGAGGAGGTCGAGCGCGACCAACGCGAACGGCTGCAGACGGCGATGGTCGAGCTGATCGCCGAGCGTGGATACCAGGCCGTCCGCATCCTCGACCTGACCAAGCTCGCGCGCGTCTCACGCCCCACCTTCTACGGCCTGTACACCGACAAGGAAGAGCTGTTCCTCGGCGCCTATGACGAGATCGCACAGCGCATCGTGAAGACGACAATCGAGGCCTACCAGAAGGAGAGCACCCCAGGCGCACGGCTACGAGCCGCGATGAGCGCCTTCGCCGAGCTGGCGGCGGCCTCGCCGGAGGCGATCTCGCTGGTTGTGCTCGGCGCCTTCGGCGCGGGACCGAAGGCGATCGAGCGCAGCAACCGCACGCTGGAGGCGCTCGAGCAGGGCATCCGCTTGAGCCGCGACGGCGGCGCGTTCGCCGATCGCGGGCGCGCGGCCCGGAAGAACGGGTCCGTGGCAGCGCACTTGAATGCGGCGTCCGCAAACGACCTCACGGTGAAGATCATCCTCGGCGGTATCCGCGAGGTGACAGCTACGCGGCTGCGCCAGGGTCGCGCAAGTGAGCTGCCCGAGCTCGCCGATGAGCTCATCGCCTGGGCTGGCACCTACCCGGTGAAGCTTCCCGCCGGGCTGCAGTGCCCACCCCCCGCGAGGACTCGAGCCCGCCCGCCCCGTGGAGCCGGCGATCGAACGGGAGCGGCGGGCCCGCCATCGAGCACCGACCGGGCGTTGATCTCCGACCGGGCGCTGCGCGCGGAGGGCCGCCTGCCGAGCGGCCGCCACGACCTGCCGCGTCAGTTCGTCGTCAAAAACCAGCGCGAGCGGATCGTCGACGCGACCGCCGCGATCGTCGCCGAGAAGGGCCTCGCCGGCCTCACGATCCCCGAGATCGCCAGGCGCGCAAACGTCTCCCACCAGACGTTCTACGAGATGTATCCGACCAAGCACGACGCCTTCCTCGGCGCCCAGAAGGTCGGCCTGCACCAGGCACTGCTCGTGATGACAGAGGCCTACGACGCCTACAACGACGACTGGCCCAAGGCACTCGCCGCCTGTCTGCGCGCGCTGCTCGACTACCTCGCATCCGAGCCGGCTCACTCGCACCTGAACCTCGTCGACACCTTCGCCGCCAGCCCCCAGACGATCGAGATCCGCGACACCAGCCTGCACGCGATTGCCGCCGCCTACCTACAACCGGGCTACTACCACGCGCCCAAGGACCGTACGGTGCCTGGCATCGCGCCCGAGGCGATCGCCGGTGGCATCTGGCAGGTCCTCAACTACTACATCGAGGCCGAGCGCACCAGCGAACTCCCCGATATCGCCCCCCAGCTGATCTACGCCGCGCTCACCCCGTTTCTCGGATCCAAGGACGCGGCCAGGGCCGCCCGCAAACCGCCCGCGCGGCGGTAGGACGCTACCCGCCCATTAGGCGGTTGTGGACCAAGCGATGCAAGGACGCAGTGAGCGAAGTGTGCTGTGCTGGCCGAAACGGGGATGCGAGCGAAGAGAGTGTCCCCCGGCTTCGGTGAGCTGGCCGATCCCGGATGATCGGCGAGGACGCAACCGATCGACGATCGACGGGATCGCCGATCGGCTAGCGCCGCGTCCACGGCCGCCTAACGCACGTCGAGCAGGATCTTGCCGGTTG
>DATCBT010000003.1:0-8755 GCA_036511695.1 Solirubrobacteraceae bacterium
TTGGCAAACGTGGTGAGCAGTGCTGGGCTCGGCGCTGCCGCCAGATCGGGCGGGTTGCCCGCCGCCACGCGCGTGGTCAGGAGCGCGTCCTGGTCGCGGCTGGCCTCGTAGTTGATGGTGATTCCCGTTTGGTCCGTGAAAGGCTTCATCACGGCGAAAAACGAGGCTTGCTCGGCCCCCGTCCAGGTCGCCATCACGTTTACGGACCCGGCGGCCGGAGTCGAGCTCGTCCCACACGCCACGGCCGTGACGACGGCCGCGAGCGACAGGAGAAGGCTACGTTTCAACCACAAACGACGCATTTCTCAAATCCCCCTTTGAGTTGATTGCGCAGGTAAACCCCTACTTGGCGAATCATTCTATGTCCCTCTCATGACTTACGTATTGGTCGCCTCCTTTGACTCGAATGGACGTGAGGTGGAGCCTCGGACCACGAGGCTCGTCCCGAGCGGCGCGGGCGACTCGACAGTCCTGCCCTTCATCCGCTGGATCAGCAGGCGTGCGGCGAGGCGCCCCTTCTCGACGATCGGCTGCCGGACCGTCGTCAGCGCGGGATTGGTCCACGCCGCCATGGGCAGGTCGTCGTAACCCACGATCGACAGGTCGTCCGGAATCTTCAGCCCGGCAGTACGCGCGGCCGCCATCAGGCCGATGGCCGCCATGTCGCTCATGGCGAGGACGGCGGTCGGCCTGCGCCTGCCTTTGGGCAGAGCATCGAACGCGCGCGCTCCAGCCGCCATCGTCACTCCGGCGGTCACCGTGAACGGCTCGGGGGCGCCGGCGCGATCCAGGGCCGCGCGGTAGCCGGCGAGCCTTCTGGATGCCGCCGGCGTGTGCCCGACCTGCGCCCGAGTCGGCGGCAGCACGATGATCGCGACCTCACGGTGCCCGAGGTCCAGGACGTGCTGCGCCGCGGCCTCTGCGCCTCCCGCGTCGTCGACGTTGACCGCCGGGTGGTTGGGTGACGCGTCGGAGTCAACCAGCACGGCGGGGATGCCGATCCGGTCGAGCATCTCCAGCGCCCGGTCGTCGGGGCTCAGGCCAAGGCTTATGAATCCGTCGACAGACGCCTGGCGGATCGCGCCTTCGAGCGAGCCGTCCAGGGGCGGGACGAGCAGCATCGTGAGGTCGTGCTCCTCGCAAAGCTCCCCCAGGCCCTGCATGAGCTCGCTCAGGAACGGGTTGGCGAAAACAGTGGACAGCCGCTGCGGGATGAGCACCCCGATCGTCCCGCTGCGACGCATCGAGAGCGCGCGGGCTGCGGGGTGCGGCGCGTAGCCGAGCTCATGCGCGACGCCGAGGACGCGCTCGAGCGTCGCCTGGCCGAGCTTCTCGGGATTGTTGAAGGCGAAGGAAACCGCGGTCTTCGAGACGCCCGCTGCGCTCGCCACGTCAGCGATGTTGACCCGAGACACCCAGGCTTGACCCCTTTACTAAAGCGGTTTAGGTGCGATCCTATGTCGCCCACGGCCTGCTGTCAAGAAGCAACCTGGCCGGCCCACCGGACACCCGGTCTGTGGAACACTCCGCCGGATGATCGATACGAACCGGTTTCCCGAGGGCTTCCTGTTTGGCGCCGCGGTTTCCGCCCACCAGGTCGAAGGCGGCAACGTCAACAGCGACTGGTGGTGGTGGGAGCACCTCGAGTCGACGCCATGCCACGAGCCGTCAGGTGACGCCTGTGATTTCTACCACCGCTACCGCGAGGACATCTCGCTGCTCGCGGGCTTTGGGCTGAACGCCTTCCGGTTCAGCATCGAGTGGGCGCGCATCGAGCCGGCGGAGGGCGAGTTCTCGCGGGCGGCGCTGGAGCACTACCGGCGCGTGCTCGAGGCGTGTCGAGAACAGCGGGTGATGCCGATCGTGACGTTCCACCACTTCACGCTTCCTCGGTGGCTGCAGGACGCGGGCGGCCTCGCATCCGAACGATTTCCGGCGCTGTTCGAACGATATTGCGACCGCGCCTCCGCGGCGCTCGGCGACCTGATCGGATGCGCGTGCACCATCAACGAACCGCAGGGCCTGGGCTCGAGCGGCTACCTGCTGGGCATCAACCCGCCCGGACACACTGACGACCGCGAAGGGGCCCAGCGCGCGGTCGACAACCTGCTCGAGGCGCACAGGGCCGGCGCCGCGGCGATCCGCTCGCGCTACAGCATTCCGGTCGGCGTGACGCTCGCCATGCCGGACATTCAGTACGAGGACGGCGCGCAGCCGGGCAGCTCGTCGCTGGAGGTCGAATCGCGCGTCAACGACTGGTTCCTCGAGCTGGCGCGAAAGGACGACTTCATCGGCGTCCAGACCTACACGCGTTTCCGGATCGGACCCGATGGTCCGCGCAGCCCCGGCTCCGACTGGAGCGACCTCACGCGCGAGATGACCGAGACCGACCTGACGACTCAGATGGGGTACGAGGACTACCCGCAGGCGCTCGGCGCCGCGATCCGCCGGGCCGCGAAGAGCTGCCCGGGCATTCCCATTCTTGTCACCGAGAGCGGGATCGCCACCGCGCACGACGAGCGGCGCATCGCGTACATGGACGCGGCCCTCCGCGAGGTCCGGGCGTGCCTGTCCGAAGGCATCGACGTGCGCAGCTATCTGTACTGGTCGTGGCTGGACAACTTCGAGTGGGCGCTCGGCTACGCGCCCACGTTCGGGCTGGTCGCAGTAGACCGGCAGACGTTTGCCCGGCACCCGAAGCAGAGCGCCGCGTGGCTGGGGAATGTAGCGCGGAACCGGTCGCTCCCGACGTAGCCCAAGGTGATTCCACCATTTGGGCACAGTTGGTCGCATTCCCAACCTTGACCGCGCCGTTCGGGCCAAGTTGGTCAAATTCCGGGAGGTGAATGGCAACCTATGATCGGCGGGAGAATTCATGCGCCCACCAGTTGAGACGAACTCTGGTCTGTCAGCTGTGCTTCGCGGCGTGGTCGCCGACTTGCAGCACGCCTCGGGCGCGGACATCGTGTCCATCTTCCTTTACGAGGAGGCCACCCACACCTACTACGCTCCTTTCGCCACGGGGCAGCCGCAGGAGAGCCTCCTCGACTCTCTCACCGACATGCGCGAGCAGCTGGCCCGCTACCTGACCGACGCGGAGCAGGGGAAGGTACCCGATGAGCTGGGCGTCCACCAGTACGGTTCGACGGTCTGGCTGACCGTGACCCGCCAGCGGCTGATCGCGCGCGACGCGCCCTCGGAGATCGACAGCACCTTCATCCGCCGCTACCAGGTCCAGTCCACTTTCGGACTTCCACTCGTTGCGGGCGACCGCCTCCTCGGGCTCGTCTACCTCAACTACCGCTCGCGCGACAAGGCGCCAGACGACTCCCGCCTGGAAGAGCTGGAGCGGCGCGCGTCGGCCGCCGCGGCGGTGGTCCGGTCCGTCCTCGAGGGCGCGGAGCGAACGGCGCTCGAGGGTCTCGCACGCCTCACCGGCTTGCTGACCACGCCGGTGGGAGATTCGAGCACCAACGTCAAGGAGCTGCGCCGGCTGCTTTCCATCGCGCTCGCCGACCTGCTGATGGCCAGCAACCTGGACGGCGCGGCGATCTATCAGTTCGGGTCCCAGCGCACGAGCCTGGAGCTCGTCACCGCGCATCTGCGCGTCGCCGCCCCAGTGCGCATCGACCGGCTCGATCATTCCATCAGCTGGGAGGAGGCCCTGAGCAAGACGGTTGCGACCGCCACCGCGGAGGCTGACCTCCATCCGGTCGCGACCTACGCGCTGGGCCATCCGAGTGAACCCCACGGCTACCTCGTCCTGCTCAGCCGCGACCGGCTCGCGACCGTGCGCCGCGCACCGCCGACCGACATGATGCTGAAGGCGGGAGCCGAGCTGATCGGCGGCGCGCTGGCGAGCCAGCGTCTCATCGCCGACCTCGAGAACAGTAACCGCCTGCTCGGCGCGCTGGGCGACATGACGAGCGCGATGCTGAAGCCGGGCTCCACCCGCCACGAGGTGATCGATGCGGTCGTCGGCCACCTGACGGACGCCGACGTGCCCGAGTTCGACTTCAACTTCGCCACCGTTTATCTCCTCGAAGAGGGTGAGGGCGACGCCCTGGTCATGCGGATGGCCGCCGGGGCGGCGGCCACAGCGGCCATTAACGCCGCCGAGACGTCAAAGCCAGGGGTGGGTTCGCGGCAATCTCACTCCCGCGTCCCACGCTGGGCGCTCGAGGAAGACAGGCCCCTTGCGGGCGACGACGTGCTGGTGCACGTCGCGCGCACCTGGCAGCCGGCGATCGTTGGACCGTTTCCGGCCGGCGAGCGCTCGGACGTCATCACCGGCGTAATCCCTGTGGCGGCAACGTGGGTTGAGGTGCCCGTCGTGCGCGCCGACGGCTCGGTGCTGGGCCACGTGCTGGCCTGCATGATTGGCGAGCAAGAGCAAGGGCACAGCGACAGCCCCCCTCCTTTCACGCTGGCCGGCGAGATCTTTGAGCGCGGCGGGCACAAGGACCTGATCCGCATCTTTCTTCCGTTCGGCGCCGACCAGAGCCGGCGAGCGAGCGGCGTGCTGGAGGTTGGTTACCACCGGTCGTTCGAGCGGCGTCCGGACTGGGGCCAGGTGGAGGCGCTACGCGCGGCAGCGGCGCAGATCGCGGTCGCGGTCGAGACGGCCCGCCTGTACGAGGACGCTCAGCGGCACGCCGAACAGCTGGAGCTGGTCGCCGAGATCAGCAAGGCGATCGCGAGCTCGATCGACCTGGACCAGACGTTGAGGCTCGTCGCGCAGAACCTCGCGAGGCTCGTGAACGCGTCGCTGTGCCAGATCGCGCTCCTCGAGGAGGACCGCGAGGGTTGGTACGGCGCCGCGGCCTCGGACCTCGAGGAGCCGTGGCGCCGCCAGCACGCGGAGCGAACGCAGCCGTCGTTCGTGTTCGACGTGCTCGACCGCGGCGAGCCGGTGGTCATCGACGACACCGCGGCGTCGAGCCATGTCGACCCCGCGTACGTGCGGGCGTTCGGTGTGCGATCGCTCGTGGCGCTGCCGCTCGTCGCGGACGGCCAGCCCATCGGGGCCGCCATCCTGGGCGAGCGCGAGCGCCATCGCACTTTCACGCCCGAGGAGGTGCATGGCGCTCAATCGCTCGCGCTCCAGGCGGCGGTCGCGATCAAGAACGCACGCCTCCATGCGCTGGCCGAGGAAGAGCGGCACCTGCAGAAAGACTTCGTGCTCATCGGCTTCGGCCAGTGGGGACAGAAGGCGTACCAGCACCTGCTGACGCTCAAGCAGTTCTTCAACTTCCGCACTCACGTCGTAGAGCAGGACGCGCCGGGCGCGCGCGACCGCCTTGGAGTCAAAGAAGAAGAGGTTCGGTCGCACGGCGATTCCTTCTACTGGGACAGCCATGGATCCCCGGCCCACGACCAGCTCGAACGCGAGCTCGAGTCGAGCTCGTACGTCATCACCTACATCGCGACGCCGGCGGCCACGCACCTGCCGATGCTCAAGCTCTTCTACGACCTGAGTGACGTGGTCTTGATCGAAAAGCCGCTGGGCGCCCCGCCCGAGGCGTATCGAGAGTTCCTCGAAACCGCGACGGGCGGAGTCGAGATCGTGGCCGCCGACCACTATTACTTCAAGCTCGAGGTCAGGCTGCTGCAGCTCCTGCTGACCGAGGAGCGGACGCTCCGGAACTTCCTGGACAGCGTGGAAGAGATAAGGATCGAGATCCTCGAGGAGCAGCCGCTGGTGGGCGCCGCGGCGGACATCGGCGTGATCGCGGACCTCATACCGCACGCCTTCGCGATCATCTCTCTGCTGACCGCGATCGACCGGATCAAGCTCGACGATGAGTCACCCCTGATGGTGGGCCGCCACGAAGGTCTAACCGGTCAGCGCGAGAGCTATGCCCGCGTGAACGCGAGCTTCCACCACCAGGGCCGGCCGGTCAAGCTCGTGATCGACGTCGGCAAGGGGGCGGACAACGCCAAGTGGATCAAGCTGAGCGGCGAGCGGCGGGCCGCCGGCCGGAGCCCGAGCTACAAGTTCGACTTCGGCAAGGGCGAGGCGATCGACGCCACGCAGGCGACGGTGCGGGCGGCCGTGCGGAGGATTCGCGAGCCCGGGGTGCCCGACAACGCACACCTGAACATGCTCCGCCACGTGATCGAGAAGCGCCACCCGGCGGTTGGGATCCTTTCGATCCGCGAGGCGATCCGCGCCAACCAGCGGGTGTGCGAGCTGGAGGCCATGGCCGTCGAGCTGCTGGCGCGCGGCGAGTGGACCAGCTACGCGGTGGGCACGCGCCCTGCCTTCGAAGCCGGGTCGAAGCAGCCGGCGCAAGCCATCGGAACGACGAGCTGAGCGCAACCGGCACCACGGAGCGCGTCGTCGTCAAGCACGACCGCTTCTTCGCGGTCTCGGCCGCGGACGGTTCGATGCGCGCCGACGGTCCCGACGGGCATGGGCTCTGGCTGGGCGACACGCGCTTTCTTTCCGAGTACCAGCTGCTCATCGATGGGCACGAGCCAGAGCCGGTGGACGTGCAAGTGGAGGCGGGATGGGTGGTGTTGGAGCTGGCCGCCGGGACCTTGCGGGTCCACCGCGAGCGGTACGTGGACATGGGGCTGCACGAGCGAATCACGATCACCAACTCGGGACCTTCAAAGGCCGTCGCCGACGTTGAGCTCGTTTATGGAGCGGACTTTGCGGCCATGCTCGCCATTCGCGGCATCGTGCCGCTGCCCTTGCCGCCGCCGGCTGCGCGCGCCGAGACGATCCGGGGAATCGAGCTTCGCGATTCGAGCGGCTCATCTCGCGTAACAGAAGTGATCCTCCGGCCGCCCGGCAACCACCACCGGTTGGAGCTCGGGCCGGGCGAAACCTTCGAGCTTGCCGTCGACGTGTTGACTGACGCACGTCTCGAGGTTTCGAGTTTCGAGGTGGGCCTGAATCGGATCCGCCACGTGTACAGCCAGTGGTCGGCAGAGTGCGCCACCTACGAGACCGACAACCCCGCCCTCAACGAATTGCTGCGGCAGAGCCGCGACGACATGCGCATGCTGTGCGACCGATACCCGACAGGAATCTATCCAACCGGTGGGCTGCCCTGGTATGCGGTCCCATTCGGACGCGACGCGCAGTTCACATCCATGTTCGCCCTGCCCATGAACCCGCAGGTCGCCCGCGGGGCGCTTCGCTACCAGGCCGCGCACCAGGGCAAGCAGGTGGACCTCGATACCGAGGAGCAGCCGGGCAAGATCCTGCACGAAGTTCGCACCGGGGACCTCGTCGACCGCGGCCTCTGGCCGGGCATCCTCTACGGCACGGTAGACGCCACGCCGCTTTACCTCTGCGCGCTGGCGGACACGCTCGACTGGACCGGGGATACCGGGCTCTTCGATGAGCTGTGGCCGGCCGCTGAGGCTGCGCTGGAGTGGTGCGTCACCTACGGCGATCCCGACCACGATGGATATGTCGAATACTCGGGCGGCCGCGCGCGCAACCAGGGCTGGAAAGACTCCGACGATGCGCTCACCCATGTCGACGGCACGCCCGCGGCCCTGCCGGCCGCCATCTGCGAGGTTCAGGGTTACCTCTATCAAGCGCTGCTCGCCATGGCCCGCAAGCGACCGGAGCTCAAGGCTGCCGCGGCGGACCTGCGGCGAAAGTTCAACCGCGACTTCTGGATGGCGCGCGAGCGCTTTATCGCGCAAGGCCTCGACGGAAGCAAGCGGCAGGTCGAAGCCCTGACCTCAAATCCCGGGCACTGCCTCTGGACCGGAATCCTCCCGCCGGCTCGCGCGCGCGCAATCGCATCTCGGCTGGTTTCCCCCGAATTCTTCACGGGCTGGGGGATTCGCACGCTCTCGAGCCGCGCCGTCAATTACGACCCTTGCAGCTACCACGACGGTTCCGTATGGCCGCACGATTGCGCGATCGCCGCGGCGGGCCTCCGGCGTTACGGATTGGCTCGAGAGGCCGAGTTGATCGCGCGGTCGATCCTCGAGGCGGGCATGGCCTTCCCAGACCGGCGCATGCCGGAGCTCTGGTGCGGCACGGATAGGGCGCCGGGCGAGATGCCGGACGACTATCGGAACAGCTGCAGCCCCCAGAACTGGGCGGCGGCGTCCAGTTTCTCTTTGGTCACCACTCTGTTGGGGCTCGAAGCAGACGCGACGCGCGGACGCCTGCGGATCGCTCCGATCGAGACTCCCCTGTGGAGGCGGGTCGAGGTGACCGGACTGCACTTCGCGGGCCACCGCATCGACTTCGCGGTGGACGGCACGCAGGTCAAGGTCGGGAGGCTGCCGAAGGGGATTACCGTCAGCACGGGTTAGCAAGCGCCTGAAGACAGGGGCGCCGGCGAAAGTCATGCGGTTATTGGCTTGATTTCCTTCCTGGCGTTTGACACAGTAGAGCGGTTACGAGAGGTGTGTGGAAACACCTCGGTTTTGAGTGCTTTCTAGGGTGGAGAGGAACATGGGTAAGGGTGCATTGCGCTGGTTCAGCGCATCTGTTTTGAGCCTCGCGATCGTTGCCGCCGGCGTGGGTCCCGGCCTTGCGGTGGGCATCCAACCTGGCAGCGGGGGAGACAACGCGACGCCCAAGCCGGCGTCTCAGTCCCTGGACAACCAGCTGAGCGACAACACCGAAGCCAACCTGCTGGCGCTTGACCAGGCATACGTCGCGAGCAGGACGGCCGGCGACAACCAGCTCAGCGTCGAGCAGGCGGGAGCACTCCGCTCGGCCGCCGCCGAGGCGGCCAAGGGCCTGAAGAAAGCGCCCGCTCCGGGTCCGACG
>DATCBT010000004.1:0-59802 GCA_036511695.1 Solirubrobacteraceae bacterium
TGGCGCTCTCCCGGTGGTGGTCAGCTATGTGCGCTGAGTCTCAGGCCTCGCTCAACCAGCGGTCGAGCGAGATCTCCCTCTCTCGGAAAGAAAACGAGAACAACCTCACCACCCAGCAACCAGAGGTTGCCCTATGAGCACACCCGGCTCAGAGGCTGAGCGGCTGGCGCGCTTTAACGTCAGCCCGGCGCGCAGGCGCAAGGACGCGATCGCCCGCGGAGCGATCCTCGCGGCCACCGTAGTCGCGCTGATCCCGCTCGTGCTGATCGTGTACTACCTCCTGATCAAGGGCCTTGGCTCGTGGAGCGTGAGCTTCTTCACGACCGACCCGACGGGGAACACGTTCTTTAA
Source organism: Solirubrobacteraceae bacterium (assembly GCA_036511695.1). Taxonomy (GTDB): domain Bacteria; phylum Actinomycetota; class Thermoleophilia; order Solirubrobacterales; family Solirubrobacteraceae; genus Palsa-744. Next base: position 352 of record DATCBT010000004.1, read on the forward strand.
GAACTCGAGCATCGGCGGCATCAAGAGCGCGATCCTGGGCACGATCGAGATCGTCGCGCTGGCCTCGGCGATCGCGGTACCGATCGGCATCGCCGTCGCGGTGTGGCTCGTTGAGTACGGCAAGGGCAGCTGGTTCGCCCAGCTGGTGCGGTTCTTCGTGGACGTGCTCACGGGGGTGCCCTCGATCGTCTTCGGGCTGTTCATCTACATCGTGCTGATCGTCGGCACCGGCTCCACCTTCGCCGGCTACAAGGGCTCGCTGGCGCTATCGCTGCTGATGCTTCCCGTGGTGATTCGCTCGGCCGAGGTGATCCTGCTGCTGGTTCCCGGCGCGCTGCGCGAGTCGGCGCTCGCGCTGGGCGCGCCGCGCTGGCGGGTGATCTTCAGCATCGTGCTGCCGACCGCGCTGCCGGGCATGGTGACCGGCGTGCTGCTGGCGATCGCCCGCGCCGCCGGCGAGACCGCGCCGCTGCTGTTCACGGCGGCAGCGACGAACGCAACGAGCTTCAACCTCGGCCAGTTCATGAACTCGCTGCCCGTGCAAATCTACAGCGACGTTACATCTCCGACCACAGCCGTGGTAAACCGTGCGTGGGGAGCCGCGCTCACCCTTGTCGTCATGATTCTGTTGCTGAACCTGATCGCCCGCCTGATCGCACGGAGGAGTCGCCTTGCATGACAAGCCACGGACCGAGCCTGAGGACCGCTGAGATGGAGCCCGACGAGCTGCTGCAACCCGACCGGGCCCAGGCCCCCGTACCCCCGCCCGCCGCGTCGCGGCGAGCCGTGGCTCCGGCGATCACCCCGCTCGTACCGGCCAAGCCGGGGCTGAGCGTGCGACTGGAGAAGCTGCGCGCGTTCTACGGCTCAAGCGAACAGGTCAAGGGCGTCGACCTCGACTTCCGCGCCAACGAGGTGACCGCGATCATCGGCCCTTCGGGCTGCGGCAAGTCGACGATGGTGCGCTGCATCAACCGGATGCACGAGGAGATCCCCGGCGCCCGCGCCGAGGGCCGCGTGCTGCTCGACGACCTCGACGTGTACGACTCCGCGGTGGATGTCGTCGCGGTGCGCCGCGCGATCGGCATGGTCTTCCAGAAGCCCAACCCGTTCCCCACGATGTCGATCTTCGACAACGTGGCCTCCGGTCTGCGCCTCAGCTCACGCGGGCGCGGCGATCTGCGTCCCAAGGTCGAGACGGCATTGCGCGGCGCCGGCCTGTGGGAGGAGGTTTCCGGGCGCCTACAGGAGCCCGGCGCCGGCCTCTCCGGAGGCCAGCAGCAGCGGCTGTGCATAGCGCGCTCACTCGCCGTGAACCCCAAGGTGATCCTGATGGACGAGCCCTGCTCCGCGCTCGACCCGATCGCGACGCTGAAGATCGAGGAGTTGATCGCGGAGCTGAAGAAGAGCGTGACGATCGTGATCGTCACGCACAACATGCAGCAGGCCGCGCGCGTGGCCGATCGCACCGCGTTCATGCTCAGCGGCCAGCTCGTCGAGGTCGGCCCGACAGGAGAGATCTTCACCGCGCCCAGCGACCCGAGAACAGAGGAATATGTCACCGGCAAGTTCGGCTAGCGACGCGCAGGGGCAGACCTCGCTGGGCGGTCCCAACGACGGCGCCGGGCGGGCGGGCACTCATCCCGGTGCCCAGCAAGGACGGGCGCACTTCCAGCAGCAGCTGCAAGAGCTCGAGACACATGCGCTCGGCGGCCTGGATCTGATCGTCGAGCAGCTCGACCGCGTGCTGGAGGCGCTCAATCACCAGGACGTCGAGCTCGCCCAGATGGTGATCGCCGACGATGACCGTGTCGACGGGCGCTACCTGGAGGTGCACCAGGGCATCCTCTCGCTGCTCGCCCTGCAGGCGCCGGTCGCGGGCGACCTGCGGCTGGTGGCGGCCCTGCTGCACATGATCAAGCACATCGAGCGAATGGGCGATCAGTGCGTGAACATCGCCAAGCTGATCCCGCTCTCCGGGCACGAACCACCCGTGCGTCAGGAGGTGCTTCAAGCGCTGTCGAAGATGGGCGCTCACGCTCGCTCGGAGGTCATCCAGTCGAAGGCCGCCTTCGCCGGGCGCGATGTCGGCTTGGCCGAGGACCTCGTCCGTCAGGACCGCGAGATCAACCGCCTGAACCGCGAGATATTCCGCATGGCGCTCGACATCGGCGACGACGCCGACACGCGCGAGTGGGCGATGCACATGATCCTCGTCGCCCGCGCGCTTGAGCGGATCGGCGACAACGCGGTGGATATCGGCGAGCAGGTCGCGTTCGTCGTCACAGGCCTGTTCCGCGAGTTCTCAGACTCGCCCCATCCGGCCGGAACGCGGCCGGATGCGGCCCCGGACGCGAGCCCAGACATACTCTGATCCGGTCGCAATTAGCGTATTTCTCCTGTGAACATCCTGTGACCATTTGTGTCACGCCGCGCAAGGGTCTGCCAGGTCCCCTAGACTGACGGTCGATGATGGAGAGTATCCGCGCCACGGAGGAGGCGCCGTCAAACACCTCGAGCGCAGCATCCTTGCGCATCGCCGTGCTTGACCGCGACAGCGGCTTCATCCAGGTGTTGAGCAAGCGCCTGGATCGTCTCGGCTGGGAGCATCGCGTGCTCGGCAGCCCGGTGCCCACCGACGCGGTGGCCTCGATGCGCTTGAGCGCGCTCGTCGTCGACCTCGCCGTGCTCGGCCCGCAGGCTTGGGAGTGGCTGGAGCGGCTGTGTGGAGCGCTGCCCGAGCTCGGTGTCGTCGTCTGCACAGGCCCCTCGACCGTGGCCCAGCGGGTACGCGGGCTGCGCCTCGGCGCCGACGACTGGATCACCAAGCCCTGCCACCCCGAGGAGGTCATCGCCCGTGTGCAGGGCGTCGCGCGTCGCCGGCGTCGCTCCACGAGCCGCACCGAATCAAAGCCGCTGGTGGCGGGGGAGGTCGAGATCCGCTCCGACCGCTTCCAGGCGTTTGTCGAGGGACACAGCCTCGATCTGACCAGGCGCGAGTTCGAGCTGATCGAGCTGCTCGCCGCCGCCGAGGGACGGGTGCTGGAGCGCGAGGATATCTACTCGCGCCTATGGGGCTACGCGATGGTGCGCGGCGACCGCTCGGTCGACGTGTTCGTACGCAAGCTGCGCCAGAAGCTGGAGAAGGCCTCGCCGCGGTGGCGCTACATCCACACGCACTTCGGGATCGGCTATCGCTTCGCGGCCGAGTCGCTCGAGGTCGTCGACCTCGACGTCCCGTCCTCAGTGCCGATCGGTTGGGACCCCGCCCACCCCGCCGGCGATCAGGGCAAGCTCGCGGGGGCGCAGCAGGACCGCGAGCTCGCCGCCGGCGCCCTCTAGGCGCACGATCGCCAAACCGCCCTTCTTCAGATCCGGACGGGCGCCCGTCAGGTCCCCGATCACGCCCGACAAGTCGGGCTCGTGGCCGACGAGCAGCAGACGTCCATCGGCCGTCAGGCCGGCCAGCGCGGCGAGCGCCTGGCGAGCGTCAAAGCCCGCGGCCAGCGGCGGGTGCACCGCCAACCGTTCGCGCTGCTCCTCGCTCCACTGCGCGGCGGCCAGCTCCGCGGTCTGGCGCGCACGCATCTTGGGGCTGAACAGGACGGCGTCGAAGCCCGCCTGCAGCCGCGCCAGCGCAATCCCAGCTGTGCGCGCCTGGCTTTCGCCGCGAGCGGTCAGACGGCGCTCAGCGTCCACACGCGTGCCGTGAGGCTCTGCGTCTCCGTGACGTAGCAGCCAGAGTTGGCGAGCCATACGTGCTCTGAACCCTAGAGGATCATTCCTGATCGGCGACCAATGATCACCGAATAGCCACGCGCTTACAAAGGGATGTAGCTTTGAGTAAGACGATGAGCCAGCCATCCACACATGAGCACAGTCGCCACGAGTACAGAGATGGCGACCGATCGGAGATCGACCATCGCGAGCTGCACGACCCGGCGTTGTACCTCAACCGCGAGCTGTCGTGGCTGGACTTCAATGAGCGCGTCCTGCAGCTGGCCGAGGACGAGCAGATCCCGCTGCTGGAGCGCGTGAAGTTCTGCGCGATCTATACGACGAACCTCGACGAGTTCTACATGGTGCGCGTCGCCGGCCTGCGCGACCAGATCGACGCCGGCGTGGAGAACCCGGGCCACGACGGCCGCACCCCTTCGGAGACGATCGCGCTGATCCGCGAGCGCGTGCTGGGGCTGAGCCGGCGGCTGACCGACTGCTTCGAAGGGCTGCTGCGCCCTGCTTTAGACGAGCATGACATCCGCGTCGTCGCCGTGAACGAGCTCGACGAGGATCAACGGGCGGAGCTGGCCAGGCACTTCCAGAAGGTGATCTTCCCCGCACTGACACCGCTGGCGGTGGCTCCGGGCCGGCCGTTTCCGTACATCTCCAACCTGTCCCTCAGCCTGGCCGTGCTCGTGCGCGACCCCGTGACCGACCAGACAGTGTTTGCGCGCGTGAAGGTGCCGACCGAGATCCTGCCGCGTTTCATCGCGCTGAAAGCATCCGCGCCGGGGCCGATCACGCTGCTGGCGCTGGAGGACGTGATCGCGAGCCATCTCGACGCGCTGTTCCCGGGAATGGAGATCTCCGAATACAACGTCTTCCGCGTCACCCGCGACGCCGACCTGGAGGTCTCCGACGATGCCGCCGACCTGTTGCAGGCGGTCGAGGACGAGCTGCGACGCCGGCGCTTCGGCGAGGTGGTGCGCGTCGAGGTGGGCGCCGACTGCTCGGCGCGCCTGCGGGACGAGCTGGCGGGACTGCTCGGGGTGCAGGACGACGAGGTCTACCCGGTCGCGGGGCTGCTCGACATGGGCGCGCTGTGGCAGATCGTCAAGCTGCCCGGCTACGGCGAGCTGCGCGAGGAGCCACTGGTGGGACACACCCACCCGCGGCTGCTGCGCCACGAAGGCGAGCGGCCCGACGTGCTCGGGGCGATGCGCGAAGGCGACGTGCTCGTGCACCACCCCTACGACTCCTTCTCCACCTCGGTGGAGCGCTTCGTCGAGCAGGCAGTGGCCGACCCGAACGTGCTCGCGATCAAGCAAACCGTGTACCGCACGAGCGATGACTCGCCGCTGGTGCCGGCGCTGATCGACGCCACCGAGCGGGGCAAGCAGGCAGTCGCACTGGTAGAGCTGCAGGCGCGCTTTGACGAGCGCATGAACATCCACTGGGCCAAGGCGATGGAGGAGGCCGGGGTGCATGTCGTGTACGGCCAGCCGTCGCTGAAGACACATGCCAAGTGCGTGCTCGTGGTCCGCCGCGAGGGCGACGGGGTGCGAAATTACGTGCACATCGGCACCGGCAACTACCACTCCGCGACCGCGCGGCTGTACACCGATTTCGGGCTGTTCACGACCGACGAGCAGATCGGCGCCGACGTGGCCGACATGTTCAACTACCTCACCGGTTACGGCCGCCCGCTGCACTACCGCAAGGTGCTGACGGCGCCCAACCAGCTGCGCGACGGAATCATCAGCCAGATCGAGGCGACCGTCGCCGCTCACTCACCGGACTCCCCGGGACGGATCGCGATGAAGATGAACGCACTGGTCGACGGGCGCTGTATCCGCGCGCTTTATGAGGCATCGCAGGCGGGAGTTCAGGTCGACCTGAACGTGCGCGGGATCTGCTGCCTGCGGCCGGGGCTACCGGGCATATCCGAGAACATCAGGGTTGTCTCGATCGTCGGGCGGCTGCTCGAGCACTCGCGCGTGTTCGCATTTCAGCGCGACGGGGAGTACACGATCTACATCTCCTCGGCCGACCTGATGCCGCGCAACCTCGACCATCGCGTCGAGCTGGCCACGCCTGTGGAGTCGCCGGAACTGCGGGGCGAGCTGCTCGACACGCTGGAACGCGCGTTCGCCGACAACCAGAGCTCGTGGGAGCTGGACGGCGAGGGCGTCTGGCACCGGCGCTCTGCGGATTCGGATCCCACCCACCCGCAGCCGCGCAGCCTGCAGCTGGAGCTGGCCGAGCTGCACGCGCGGCGCGCGGGCGAGGATAAACCCGATGGCGAGCGGGATCTGGGCACGCCGCTGAGCCGCTGAGACCTAAGATAAGGCGATGATTCTCTACACCTGCCCCGCTCGTACGCATGGCGCAGACGCTCCACTGATCAAGCATCCATGCGGTGTGGCCGCTCAGGTCCTTGACCGGGCCGGACATGCATACACGGTGAAGGTGGTGGGAGGCTTCAAAAACCTTCCGCTGAGCCGGAGGGGAAGGCGGGAGGAGATCATCGCTCTAACCGGTCAGCAAGATGTTCCTGTGCTTGTGCTCGACGACGGCACCACGGTCCAGGGATCCAGCGCGATACGCGCATGGGCAATCAGCCACGAGGCCAGTCAAGCCTGAGGGAGCGCCTTAGCTGGCGGCCGGGGCAGGCAGCGTGGCGAGTGCCGCCTTCAGGTCGTCCACCGATTGGTAGTCGAGCCCGAGCAGGTGGTCATGGCGATCGCGGACGATCCCGTCCTCGTCGATGACGATCACCGCGCGCTTGATCCCGAGACGGGGCGAGAAGGCGCTGTAGCTCATCGCGACCTGCCGATCGACATCGGACAGCAGCGGGACGTTGAGGCCGTGCTTGGCGATGAACCCCTCGTGCGATGCAAGATCCTGGGAGGAGATGCCAAGCACCGTGGCATCCAGCGCGGCGAAGTCCTCGGCGCGGTCGCGGTAGGAGCAGAACTGTTTCGTGCAGACCATCGTGTTATCGCCGGGATAGAACAGCAGCACGACCCGCTCGCCACGGTGGTCGGAGAGCTTGAACGGGCCGTCCGTGCCGGGCAGCTCGAAATCGGGCGCCTGCTCGCCGACTTGAGGGGTTTTGGCCATGCGAGTCAGCATATCGGAAGCCGACTCAACCGAGTTTCTTTACATCGGAGCTCTTTACATCGGAGCTCCATAGGCTTAGTAAGGTTGAGCCTCGCTCTGCCCTTGGCTGAATGACGCCCGAGCGGTAGCCTCAAGTAGATCATGGAGGAATCGCTCTGCGGCCAGCTGTTGCTCGCCTCACCGGCGCTGATGGACCCTAACTTCAGGCGCGCGGTGGTGTTGATCGGAGTTCACAGCGAGGAGGGCGCGATGGGCGTCGTGCTGAACCGCCCCTCCGAGGTGACGGTGAGCGAGGCGGTGCCGCAACTGGAGCAGACCGTCAAGGAGCAGGAGCCTGTTTATGTCGGCGGTCCGGTACAGCCGAGCTCGATCGTGTTCCTGGCCGAGTTCCTCGACCCCACCCCGGCCGGGCTCTTGGTGCTCGGCCGCATCGGCTTCCCCGCGCCGGACGCCGGGATCGACGAGCTGACCGAGGCGACCGCGCGCAGGCGCGTGTTCGCCGGGTACGCGGGCTGGGGCGAGGGGCAGCTCGACGCCGAGGTCGACCAGGGCGACTGGATCGCGCACAACGCCGTACCCGACGACGTCTTCACCGAGGTTCCGGAGGCGCTCTGGAGCAAGGTGCTCACGCGGATGGGCGGCAGCTACGCGCTGATCGCCCGGATGCCTTCTGACCCGAGCGTGAACTAAAGGCGACTTCGTAGGGACCCGAACGAGAGATGGCTACTCTTCCCAGAGGGCGCCGATCGTCGCGGCTACCCATCTCCACCCACTGACCCTTCCCGAAGCCAAACTCATGCTGAAGCTCGCTCGCTGGTCCACAACTCACCGCAAGTACGTGCTGCTCGGCTGGATCGTGCTGCTGGTCGCGGTCAACATGGTCGCCCAGTCAGCTGGGACCAGCTACTCCAACAACTTCACGCTGCCCAACTCCGGCTCGCAGCGCGCCGCCGATCTGCTCCAGCGCAGCTTCCCCGCACAGGCGGGCGATCGCGACACGATCGTCTTCAAGGTCAGCTCCGGCACGGTCCTCGACCCGGCTGTGCGCGCGCGGATGAGCGCGACGTTCGCCCAGGTCGCAAAGCTGCCGCATGTCGCGGCAGTGATCAGTCCCTACGCGGGCGCCGCGGCGGGCAAGTCGATCTCCGCGAACGGCCAGATCGCGTTCGCGACGGTCGTGTTCGACGAAAAAGCGAACCTCCTGCCCAAAAGCGCGGCCGAACGCGTCGTCAAGGTAGCTCGCGCCGGGGCCCAGGGTGGGCGGGATCCGATCCAGGTCGAGCTTGGCGGCCAGGCGATCGAGGCGACCGAGCAGGCGGGCTTCGGCCTGTCCACCGCCGTCGGCCTGCTCGCGGCGATCATCGTGCTGCTACTCACGTTCGGCTCGGTGATCGCGATGGGCCTGCCGATCATCACCGCGCTGTTCGGCCTCGGCACAGGGCTCGGGGTGATCGCCCTGTTCACGCACGTAGTCGACACACCCAACTTCTCCTCCGAGCTCGCCGCGATGATCGGGCTGGGCGTCGGGATCGACTACGCGCTGTTCATCCTCACCCGCTTCCGCGAGGCATACGCCACGCCCGGGCCGACGTTCGAGAACTCCCGCGAGTCGGTCGTGCAGGCGCTCGACACCGCGGGACGCGCCGTCCTGTTCGCGGGCTGCACGGTCGTGATCGCGCTGCTCGGGATGATGCTGCTCGGCGTCAGCTTCCTCTACGGGGTCGCGATCTCCGCGTCGATCGGCGTGCTGCTGGTGATGCTCGCGTCGCTGACGCTGCTGCCGGCGCTGCTCGCGACCTTCGGCGCCCGTGTAGCGAGGCCGAGCCGCCGCGCGCGACGTCGCACCGCCAAGGCGCAGGCGGCCGCAGCAGCGGGTGTGGATATGGGTGTGCCGGCGCAGAGCACCGCAACCGCCGAGGCGCAGGCGATCGCGGGCGTGGGCGTGCGGGCGCAGAGCGGCACAATTGCCGCGAGCCAGGCGCTCCCGGCCGCCCTCGCCCTCGCCGGGAACGGTGCGAGCCCCGCCGAAGGCGGCATGTGGCTGCGCTGGAGCAAGCTCGTGCAGCGCAAACCATGGAGCATCGCGATCGTCTCGACGCTCGTAATGCTGGCGATCGCGGCGCCGGCTACCGCGCTGCGGCTTGGCTCCAGCGACGCCTCCAACGACCCCGCGAGCCAGACGACCCACCGCGCCTACGAGCTGCTGGCGGAGGGCTTCGGCCAGGGCTTCAACGGGCCGCTGCTGGTCGTGGCGAAGGTCCCTAACCCACAGCGGGAAGCCGCCAAGCAGGGAGTCTTCCTGGTCCCGCCCCCAGGTGGCGGCAAGGCAGCGGTCGAACAGCTTCGGAAGGCGGTCGCCGCGTCGCCCGGCGTCGTGTCGGTCGCACCGGCCAAGCTCAATCCGGCCGGAGACGTGGCGACGATCACGGTCTATCCACGCTCCTCGCCCCAGGCCTACGCGACCACCCAGCTCGTCTCGCACCTGCGTGACAAGGTGGTCCCACCGCTGCAGGCGCGCACGGGAATGACCGTTTACGTCGGCGGCGTGACCGCCGGGGGCGTCGACTTCGCCACCACCCTCGGGCACAAGCTGCCGCTGTTCATCGGTGTCGTCGTGCTGCTCAGCGCGCTGCTGCTGCTGATCGTGTTCCGCTCGCTCGTGATCCCGCTGCAGGCCGCGGTGATGAACCTGCTCAGCATCGGCGCCTCGCTCGGCGTGATCGTTGCGATCTTCCAGTGGGGCTGGTTCGGCGGCCTGATGGGCGTCCAGCAGGCCCCGATCGAGTCGTTCATCCCGGTGATGCTGTTCGCGATCGTGTTCGGCCTATCGATGGACTACGAGGTGTTCCTGATCTCGCGCATGCACGAGCGTTGGGTGCACACCGGCGACGATCAGCGCGCAGTCCAGGAGGGACTGGCGCTGACCGGGCGGGTCGTCACCGCGGCCGCGGCGATCATGGTGTGCGTGTTCCTGTCGTTCATGCTCGGTGAAAACCGCGTCATCAAGGAGTTCGGGCTGAGCCTTGCCAGCGCCGTGTTCCTCGACGCGCTCGTTATCCGCTGTCTGCTGCTGCCGGCAGTGCTCAGCATCGTCGGAGCACGCGCCTGGCAGATCCCGGCGTGGCTCGGACGGCTGCTGCCGCGCATCAACATCGAGGGCAGCGCCCTCCCCGACCCGGGCGAGCCCGGCGATGGGACGCCACGCGGGTCGCGGCGAGCGCGCCGCGAGGTGGTCACCGAAGGAGCGGACGGCTGAGCCGACTCCGCGGGGGGACATCGGCCGCGCTGGCCTGCGCCGCGCTCCTCGCCCTCTTAGCCGCCGCGCCCGCGGCCGCCGCCGGTAGAGGAGCGGTTGCGAGCACCGCTCCGTCCGCCCACCGCGTACTCGCCGCCGGCCGATCTTCGAGCGCTCGCCCCGCGGCGGTGATCCTGTTCCTGCCCGCCGCGAGCAGCCGGGCACTCGCGAGCGTGCCCGCCCTGTCCACGGGGATCCTCAGTGCCGCCCAGGGCTTTTACACGACCGCCCAGCTGCTCCTCGACATCACCCAGGGGGGGCGCCTCTCCACCTCGGCCTACAACCCAGCGCTCCCGCCTCGCCTGTCGCTGCAGCCGCGCGGCGCGGGCGCAGTGGTCGAGCCGTGGCAGGCGGTGCTCAAACGTGCGCAGGGGGCGCCGCAGATCCTCGAACCGGGGCTGCTCGCATCGCGGATCCCCGGCGGCGCGGGCTACGCGGGTATCGCCGGGGTCGGCAACGCCGCCGGCGAAGTGAACGCTCTCAGGGGAAGCGGGGTCGACCAAGCAGGCCACATCGACGGAGTGGCGGGCGCCGACCAGCGGGGCCAGATCGCCACACTCTCGCTCGGATCGGCGGCGACACTGCCGGCGCGCATCGCCGCGCTGAGCGCCCGGCGGCGGCTGGTCGTGGCGGATCTCCCGGCGGGCGCCGGAGGCCTCTCAGACCTGCGTGTGTTGAGCGCCGCGCGGGCGGCGGGGACGCTCGAGATCATCGTGCAGCGGACGCCCGACGCCCCCGGCAACGAACTACTGTGGGTGGCCGTCGCCGGGCTCGGCGGTGGGCACACGCTCACCTCGCAGACCACCAACCAGCGCGGGCTGATCGCCTCCGTCGATCTCGCGCCGACGATCCTTCTCCACCTCGGGCTGCCCGTGCCGGACGCGATGCGCGGCAAGCCGATCGTCCTCGACGGCGCGTTCGACGGCGCCTACCTGCGCTCGTTCAAAGCCCGCCTGCTGATCATCTACGGCCGGCGGATGGGAGCGTTGGCCTGCCTGCTCGGTGCCTGGGCGCTGCTGATGCTCGCCGCGCTCCCGCTCCGGCGGCGTTCCATCCGCGACTGGGCGGCGCGCGTCGGGGCGCTGGCGCTGCTGTGGACCCCCGTGGCGGTGCTCGTCCCGGCTGCCCTCGAGCCCAGTCGTGGGGGCGAAGAGGCGCTGCTCGTGCTCCTCTGCTTCTCGCTCGCCGCACTCACCGACCGGCTGCTGCCATGGCCGCGCGCGCCGCTTGCGCCAGCGGCCGCCGCGGTCGTGGCAATCACCGTCGACGCGCTCGCCGGCACGCAGCTGCTCGTGCGCTCGCTGCTCGGGCCCAACCCGGAGCTCGGCGTGCGCTTCTATGGGATCGGCAACGAGCTCAAGTCGGGTCTTGCCGCACTCGTCTTCGCAGCCGTCGCCGCCGCGCTCTATCCCGCCTTGCGTGGGCGCCGGGCGGCCACGACGATGGCCGCCACCGGGATCGTGCTCGCGGTGATCGAGGGCTCCGCGCGGATCGGCGCGGGCGTCGGCGGCGTGATTCTCGTCAGCGCCGGCACCGCCGTCGCCACCGTGATGCTGCTGGCCGATCCCGGACGATCGGCCGGGCGGCTCACCCGACGCCGGGCGCTGGTCGTCCTCCTCAGCCCCCTCGCAGGCCTCGTGGTGCTCGCGGCGCTCGACCTTGCCACCGCGCACGGCGGCGGGCACTACACCGGCAGCGTCCTCCACGCCCGCTCGGCCGGCGACATCCGCGACATCATCGTCCGCCGCTACACCGCCGCCTACGACGAGTTCAAGCACGGCGCGATGCCCTTCGCGACCGCGCTCGCGCTCGTCCTATCCGCGCTCGGGGTGCGTCACCATCGGCGTCTGCTCGCGCCGGTCGACTGCGACCCCGCCTGGCTCGCCGCGCTCGCCGGCGGCCTCACCGCGGGCGTGATCGGAGCGCTCACAGAGGACTCCGGCCCAGTGCTGCTCGTCGTCGCCGTCGGCACCTTGGGCTGCGTGCTCAGCTACCTGTGGGGGCAGCCATCCGGCGTTACGCCGCACAGTCGCGACAGGATCCGTGCAGAACTATCTCGTGCTCGGACACCGTCAGAGGAACTCGCTCGCTGAGCTTGTCGATCGCGCGCTCCAGCGCCTTGTCGGAGAAGGGCATCACCAGGCCACAGCTGTCGCACACCAAGTGGTGGTGATGATCCTCGTGCTCGCACACGCGCTCGTATCTGACCATCGCCTGGCCGGTCTCCACGCGCTGGACGAGACGCAGACGCTCCAGCTCATCGAGGATCCTGTACACGCTCGCGCGGCTCACCCTGCGCCGCTCTCGCCGCAGCGCATCCTCGATCTCCACCGCCGTCAGCGCGCACTCCTGGCCATCCAGCAGTTCCACCACCGCGCGGCGCGCACCGCCGCGCTTGTGTCCCGCCGCGGCCAGCGTCGCCTCGGCGCGCTCGACCCAGCTGTCGGTGACCGCGTGGGTGCTCATGCCACGATGGTAGAGGCGAAGTACATGCCTGCAGCGATCGTCACGATCGCCGTGCTCGGGGGCAGCCCCGGCAGCGCGTAGGCGAGCGCCAGACCGCCCCACATCGCCGTCACCGCCAGCAATCCCGCGAGCGCGATTCCCGCGTACGGGTTGCCGGCAACCCGGTGCGCGGCCGCCGCCGGGGCGGCGAGCAGCCCGAGCAGCAGCAGCGCTCCCACGGCCTGCGTCGCCTCGGCCGCGATCACCCCCAGCAGCACGACAAAGCCGATGCCCAGCAGGCGCGTCGGCACCCCCCGCGCGGCGGCCACGTCGGCGGAGACCGAGGCGAACAGCAGCGGGCGGGCGATCGCGAGCGTCGCGAGCGCTGCCGCAAGCCCGATCACCGCCGCCAAGCGCGCTTCGCCTCCACCGAGGCCGAAGATCGACCCGAATAGGGTACGCGCGGCCTGGATGCCCGAGCCACCGCCGGAGCTCGTGCTGAACAAGGTCAAGAAGAACACGCCCAGCCCCAGCACGAACGTGAACACCGCGCCGATCGCCGTGTCGTCGGCCGGCGCCGCCCCGCCCGTCGCGCGACCGCCCGCGACCGAGCGCTGGGAAAGCAGGCCGATCCCGGCGCCCACCGCGATCGTCGCCGCGAACAACCCGACCCGCTCGTCCACCCCCGCGGCGGCCGCGGCCAGCGCCCCGGGAAAGGCCACATGGCTGAGCGCGTCGCCGGCGAACACCTGGCCGCGCAGCACGACGAACCAGCCGCTCACCCCGCACGCCAACGCGATGAACGTGCCCGCCAGCAAGGCGTTGCGCATGAATTCCTGGGAGAACATCAGGTGCTCGCCCCGCGGAGCGACGGCCGTTCGCCTGCGCGGACACTCCGAACGCCTGCGTGGACACTCCGAACGCGAGGAGAGCACATCAGGCGATCACGCCCTCCGCCGGCGGCTGCTCGGGGGCCTGCAAGCCCCTCCGCGTCGTGCTCCGCGCCCACGCCCCCACCTGGATGGCCACGTAGATCGCGAACGAGATGCTCGTCACGAAGAACCCGGCCGGGTACACCGAAAAGTAGGCGATCCCCAGCCCGAGCCACACGACCACCAAGCCGATCGCCACGGTCAGCGCCAAGCTCAGTCCCGGGCGCGCGGTGATCGCCTGCGCGCTCGCGGCCGGCATCAAAAGCAGCGCGAACACCAGCAGCACCCCCGTGATCTGGCTCGTCGCCGCCACCGCCAGGCCGAGCAGCACCAGGAACACGATCCCCAACGACCGCACCGGCACGCCTCTGGCGCTCGCCACGTCCGCGTCGACCGAGGCGAACAGCAGCGGACGACCCAGCGCCACGAGCACCGCCACCGCCGCCACCGCAACCCCCAGCAGGACCAGCACCTGCCCATCCGAGATGCCCAAGAAGGTGCCGAACAGGAGGTTGTCCAGGTCGCCGAGCACGCCGCCGTACAGGCTCACGAACAGAAAGCCCAGGCCGAGCGCCAACGCCTGCACGGCGCCGATCGTCGCCGACTGCTCGCTCCATGAGCGTCGCTCACCCGCCGACAGCCGGCCGATCGCCAGCGCGCCCGCGATGCAGAACACGAAATAGCCCCACGTCGCCGCCACGCCGATCAGCGCCGCGCCGGCGGCACCCGGGAAGGCCATCATCGACAGCGTGTGCCCCGCGAACGTCTCTCTCCTCAGGACCATCAACCACCCCAGCAGCCCAGCCATCACCGCCACCACGCTGCCCGCCAGCAGCGCATTCACCATGAAGTGGTATTCGAGCACCTCGCTCACGTCGTGCGCGACGTTCCAGGTCGGGTGCGGATTGGCGATCTCAGCGAGCATCGGCGTAACCTCCGCGCCCGCGCGGATCAGTTGGGTCAGTGCACATGGTCGTGGCCGTGTCCCTCGTGAGCATGCCCATCGTGGTCATGGGAATGGCGGTCGTGGTGGTGGGCCGGCGCCTCGGGCTGTCCCACGACGACCAGCCGCCCGTCGCTCGCCTTCAGCACCTCCACCGGGAGCCCGTACAGACCCGTCAGCACCTCCCCCGTGATCACCTGCTCCACCGGCCCCGCCACGGCCTGCCCGGCGGCCAGGTACACGACCCTGTCCAGATATGGCAGCAGCGGATTGACGTCGTGGGCGACCAGCAGCACCGCCACCCCCTCGCCGCGACAGATGTCATGCACCAGCGCGGCCACAATCGCCTGGTTGGGCAGGTCGAGGCTGTCCAGCGGCTCATCCAGCAGCAAAAGCTGCGGGCGGCGCACGAGCGCCTGGGCGATCAGCAGGCGTTGCTGCTCGCCCCCCGAGAGCTCCCCGATCGGGCGATTCGCGTACTCCCCCGCGCCGACCAGCTCGATCACCTCCTCGATCCTCGCTTTCGCCTGCCGCCGGCGCGAGGGAGGGTTGGCTCGATTGCGCACCGGCCCGGCGGGCAGCGGCAGTCCCCAGCGGTCGCCGTCGAGCCCCAGCCGCACCACATCGCTCCCGCGCAGCCGCGTGCCCGAATCGAACGAGCGCCGCTGTGGCAGGTACCCGATCCGCGCGTTTTCCCGACCCGCCGGCCGTCCCAGCACGCTCACCTCCCCCGCCGCGAGCCCCAGCGTGCCGAGCACCACCTTCAACAGCGTCGACTTGCCCGATCCGTTCGCCCCCAGCACCGCCACGAACTCACCGTCCCGCACGGCGACATCGACGCCGCTCCAGATCGTCCTCCCGCCCAGCCGCACCGCCGCATCGGTCAGCTTCACCGCCGCAGGAGAGGATGCGGGGAGCGCCGGTGAGCCGGGGAGCACCGGTGCTCTGACCACGAGGGGCGCCCCCGCCGCACCATCGCTCACGTCCTGCGCCGGCTCCCCCTCTCGCCCGCTCCCCATCGCGTCCTACCTCCCCATGGCCTCGTGCAGCGCCTTCAGCAGATCTTCCAGCTCGGTCACCTGCCATTGCTCGAACGTGTCCCCCGCCGGGTCCAGCGTCTCCGTGACCGTCGCGATCGGGATGCCCGCCCCCTTCGCCAGTTCGTTCACCCGCTGCACGTCCGGGGTCACATTCTGGCTGTTGAACACCCACACCTTGATCTCTCGCTCGCGCGCCTGCCGGTCGACGGCTTCCTTGTCCCGCGCGGTCACATCCGTGCCCTCCGCGACCGCCTTCGCGAAGCTATACGGCGTCCTCAGCTTCAACTGAAGGTCTTCGCCCAGCGGCCGGAAGATGCTCTCGCTGTAGCCCACCGGCGTGCCCGCGTACCTAGCCCTGATCTCGTTGCGCAGCCGGTCGTACGCGGCGAGATCGACGGTCTCGAACGCCCGCGCTCGCTGCGCGTAGTAGGCGGCGCCGGCCGGATCGAGCCTGTCGTAGTCGGCCACGATCTGCGCGATCACCCGCTGCACGCTCGCCGGCGAATACCACTGGTGCGGGTTATCGCCCGTCTGCAAGCCGAGTAGATCCCCCACGTTCAGCACCACCCGCCCACTCGCCGGGCTGGCCGCGAGCAGCTTCGGCGCCCAGTTGTCGTACCCGATCCCGTTCACGATCGCCAACTTCGCCCCCGCCATCGTCCGCGCGTCCGCGGCCGACGGTTCGTAGCTGTGCGGGTCCGTATTCGGGTTGACGATGATGCTGCTCACGCTCACCCGCTCGCCGCCCAGCTGCGCGGCGATGCTGCCCCAGAAGTTCTCCGCCGCCACCACCCGCATACGACCGTCCGCTCCAGCGGTGCCACTCGGATCGCTCCTGTCACAGCCCGCCAGGCACGCGGCCGCCAACACCAGGAGCAGGGCAAACACGATACGTGGACGCCTCGCCGCAAGCCCCTCCCCTGTGGAGCGGGAGCTCCTAATCCACTTCCCTAGCCTCGTCACGCACGGCAAAATATCATAAGACTGAGTCTTATTCTTGGCCTAATGGAGACGGCGACGCTCGTCCACCCCGGAAGGTCGAAGATCTGGGCCGGCGAGAATCGGCAGAGGGTTACTGCTGGGTTTGGCTTTGAGGGGCCGCATCGGCTGCCTCTTCGCCCAGCTTGCGCCGGCGATCCACCAGCAGCACGGCCGCGACCACGATGATCACGACCACTAGGATCCCGCCCGCGACGTAGCGCAGGGTGTGGTGCGCTGGTTTCGCGGCGGCTTTCGGTTTGGCCACGGCGATCGAGATCGGCGTACCGTCCGCGTGCGCCAGCACGAGCAGCCGCGCTTCGTCGGAGGCGGTGTAAACGACGGTCATGTGCCGCCCGTCGTTCAACGAAACGTGAACGTGCCCCGGAGCGGGCGTCGGATGGAGGGTCAGCGCGTGCACTTCGTGATGGTGCAGCTGCGCGCTCAGCGCGGACACGCTCTCGGGCTGGAAGTGGATCACGGTCGCCGCGCTCGCGCTCGCGGTCATTGCCAGCGTTAAGGCCGCGGCCAACACGGCGATCCGGGGGCCTCTCATCGATCTGATCACCTGCGGCACCTTATACGAGAACCATCCCAAGCGCGGCCTATGGTTTTCGATGGCTTTCCGGCGTGGTGTAACGGCAGCATGCACCACTGTCTCTCGTTGCGGTGTCGGTTCGAATCCGACCACCGGAGCCATGTATTGAAGGCAGCGGCAGGGCCTGGTAGCTTAATCGTGCGAGAGACAGTCGTGCGGCGCAGTTAGCGCCAGAGCCCTGCCGAGGCCCGCTTTCCAACGGGTTTCGGTTTTTAAGCCGCCCTCACTTGCGCGCTTGCCTCGCCGTCTTCATCCGCTCGGTCTTCCCCAGCACCACCTTGCGCATTCTTACGTTCACCGGCGTGACCTCCACGCACTCGTCCTCGCGCACGAACTCCAGCGCCTCGTCGAGCGTCAGTTTGCGGTGGGCGTCCAAGCGCACGAGCACATCCGATGTAGAGGAGCGCATGTTCGTCAGGTGCTTTTCCTTCACCGGGTTCACGTCGAGATCCTCCGCGCGCGCGTTCTCGCCGATGATCATCCCTTCGTAGACCTCCTCGCCCGGACCGACGAACAGCGAGCCCCGCTCCTGCAACGTGAACAGCGAGAAGGTCACCGTCGCGCCGCGCCGGTCGGCGACGAGCACGCCGCTCTGGCGCGTCAGCAGCTCGCCCGCCCACGGCTCCCAGCGGTCGAACACGTGGTGCATGATCCCCGTGCCCCGCGTCTCCGTCAAAAACTCAGTGCGGAAGCCGATCAGCCCGCGCGCCGGCACCAGGTACTCCAGCCGCACCCAGCCCGTGCCGTGGTTGATCATGTGCTCCAGCCGGCCTTTCCGCGCGGCCAGCAGCTGCGTGACGGTGCCCACGTGCTCCTCCGGCACGTCGACCGACAGGCGCTCGACCGGCTCGTGGCGCTTGCCCTCGATCACCCGCTCGACCACATGCGGCTGTCCGACCGTCAGCTCGAAGCCCTCGCGACGCATGATCTCCACCAGCACCGCCAGCTGCAGCTCGCCCCGGCCCTGCACCTCAAATGATTTGGACTCCCCACCCACCCCGGCCGTCTCGCGCACCCGCAGCGAGACATTGCCGACGAGCTCCTGGTCCAACCGCGCCTCGATCTGCCTGGCCGTCAGCTTGCTTCCGTCTTTCCCCGCCAGCGGCGAGGTGTTCGCGCCGATCGTGATCGACATCGCCGGTTCGTCGACCGTAATCACCGGCAGCGGCCGCGGGTCGTCGGGATCGGCCAGCGTCTCGCCGATCGTCACCTCGGCGATCCCCGCCACGGCGATGATCTCACCCGGGCCCGCTTCCTCGGCGTCGACGCGCTCGAGCGCGTCGGTCACGTACAGCTCCGCGACCTGCGCTTTCTGGATCGTTCCGTCGGCGCGGCACCACGCGATCTGCTGGCCCTTTTTTATATTCCCATGCCGCACGCGACAGAGCGCCAGACGGCCGACGTAGGGCGAGGCGTCGAGGTTCGTCACCAGCGCCTGCAGCGGGTGCTCGGGGTCATACAGCGGCGCGGGAATCCGCTCCAGCAGGAGATCGAGCAGTGGGCTCAGGTCACGCTCCTCGATCGCATGCCCCGGGTCGTACTTCAGCGATGCCACGCCCGCCTTCGCGTTGCAGTACACGATCGGAAAATCGATCTGCTGCTCGTCGGCGTCGAGATCCAGGAACAGCTCGTACACCTCATCCACGACCTCGGCCACGCGCGCATCCGGGCGGTCGACCTTGTTGATCACCAGGATCACCGGCAGCTTCGCCTCGAGCGCCTTGCGCAGCACGAAGCGCGTCTGCGGCAGCGGCCCCTCTGACGCATCGACCAGCAGCAGCACCCCGTCGACCATCGTCAGCCCGCGCTCCACCTCGCCACCGAAGTCGGCGTGTCCGGGCGTGTCGATGATGTTCAGCTTCACGTCCCTGTAGCGCAGCGACGTGTTCTTCGCGAGGATCGTGATCCCCTTCTCGCGCTCCAGATCCATCGAGTCGAGCACCCGCGTCGCCACGTCCTGGCCGACCCTGAACGCGCCCGACTGCCACAGCATCGCGTCGACCAACGTCGTCTTGCCATGGTCGACGTGCGCGACGATCGCCACGTTTCGAATGTCATCTCTCGGGACAAGCACGGCCCGACAGGCTAGCGGCACCGGGCGGCCACCCCGGAACGGCCCTGTAATGTCGAGCGGCAGTCCGTGCCGATACAGGGGAACGATGCCCAACTCGGACCACCCCCTGGCGCCCGCGTCGCCGCTCCTGGCGCCCGCATCGCCGCCCCTGCGTCGGCTGCCTCGCCTGCTCCATCCGCGGCGCTGGCTGGCCGCTCGCCGGATCGCCCACGAGAACGGCTCGGCCTTGAGCTTTGGCGCGCGCCTGTTCCTCGCGATCGCGCTCACCTTCGCTCTGATCGGCGTGATCGGCTACACGCTCGTCGATCACAACCTCGAGCAGCGGCAGATCGCCCACTACGCCGCCGACGTCCAAGCGGACGCCCGGGGCTTTGAAGAGGTGGGCGCGCATGCGAGCACCCGCGCGCAGGCACTCCGCGATATCGATCAGCTACTCGATGCGATCGCCCGACGGCCGGGCACGCTGGAGGCGCTTCTGATCGACCAACGGCACGTAGTCACGGCGGCCAGTGAGGATCGCCTGGTTGGGACCACGGAGGCCGACCCTCGGATCGATGCGGCGCTCGAGCACGGGAGCTCATCTGCCGGCCGCGAGAGCGATCCGAGGAAGGACCGCAGGAACTTTGAGTTCGTCGTTCCGGTCGAGCTTCCCGGCGGCCGCTACGCCTATGAGGTCAACTACGACCACCGCACCTACGACGCGCAGCTGCACGAAGTGCGGATGGTGCTCCTGCTGGTCGGGCTGCTCGCGCTGTTCGGCGGTGGCGCCGTCTTCTACCTCGTCGGCGGGCGCGCCCTGATGCGCGACCACCGGACTGCGCTCCAGCGCGCCACCCGCGACGGGTTGACCGACCTACCCAACCAGCGAGCCTTCCAGGACGAGCTCCCCCAGGCCGTCGGCGCCGCGATCCGCTATCAGGATCCGCTCGCTCTGATCATCCTGGACATCGATGACTTCAAGTTCATCAACGACCGCCACGGACATCCTTACGGCGATGACGTGCTCGGGCGCGTGGCCGAGGTTCTGCGCGAGGCCAGGCCCGGCGACCGCCCCTATCGGATCGGGGGTGACGAGTTCGCGCTGCTGCTCGCGCACACCGACTCAGGCGGCGCCCGCACGCTTGCGCGCCGGCTGAGCCGCAGCTTCTCCGAGGCCGGCGTCGAGGTCAGCATCGGCGTGAGCGCGCTGCGCCCCGGGAGATCGGAAGCGCCCGCAGCCGGCGGGGCCGACACGCTGCGCGCAGCCGGCGGGGCAGACACGCTGCGCGCAGCGGGCGGGGCAGACACGCTGCGCGCCGAGGCCGACGCCGCGCTCTATGAGGCCAAGCGCCAGGGCGGCAACCGCAGCGCGCACTTCGATGACATCCGCGAGCGCGTGATCGTCACCACCACCGAGAAGAAGGAAGCCGTTCGCCGCCTGATCGACGAGGGTCGCCTCGAGACGGTTTTCCAGCCGATCTGGGACTTCGGCACGGAACGGATGCTCGGCGTCGAGGCGCTTACTCGACCCGACCCCTCCTACGGGCTCTCCGGGCCAGAGGAGGCATTCGACATCGCCGCGCAGATCGGGCGCGTGCGCCAGCTCGACGTGCTCTGCGTGCAGAGCGCCCTGCGCGTCGTGCCGGAGCTCGAGGACGACGTGCTGCTCTTCCTCAACCTCTCCCCCCACACGCTCGACCTCGACTCCGAGCAAAACGACTGGGTGCGCCTGGCGGTCGAACAGGCGGGGCTGCCGCTCGAGCGAGTCGTGATCGAGGTCAGCGAGCGCTTCGGAGGACGCACCGCGGCGGTCGTAAAGTGCCTGCAGCGCCTGCGCAAGCAGGGGTTCAAGACCGCCCTCGACGATGTCGGCACGGGCAACTCGGGACTGGAGATGCTCCGCCGGGTCGATGTCGAGTACGTCAAGCTCGACCCAAGCATCGTCCTCGCCGCGCCCACCGAACCGACCGCCCGCGCCGTGCTCATGGCGATGGCGACGTTCGCCAGGCAGACCGGAGCGTTCGTGATCGCCGAGGGCATCGAGGACGAGGACACGCTCCAGTTCCTCCGTGCGATCGACGCCCACGATCTGCATGCCGACACCGTCATTCAGGGTGGCCAGGGCGCCCAGCTCGGCCGGCCGGCCTCGAGCATCTCACCGCACCTCCCCGCGACCGCGGCGAGCCCGCGCGCAACCGCCTGACCCGAAAAACCCATCGAGACGATTTCAAGGGGTGGGATTGGCCCTGGACGATCGTTTGACGGGCACCTCGCGCCTAAAGCAGACGCGTCCAGAAGCCGAGGACGTGTAGATGACCGAAAGCCGTGCCCGAAAGCCGCATATAACCGAAAGCCGTTGCCCGAGGACCGTCCATGCCCGAGAGTCGCACCAGAAAGCCGCATATGGCCGGGAGCCGTAGATGAGCGTGTCCGCGGACAGGAGCTCGTGGCTCTGCCCGACGGAGCTCGACCGCATTCGCGTCGTCGATGCCACCGATCGCGTGCAGACCATCCGCCGCGTCGGCGCCGGCGCGGTCGGCATCGCCCTGCTCGCGACGGGGCCCTGGATCGGCTGGTGGACGCTCGGCGTGTTCGCATTATGCGCACTCAACTTCGCGAACGTCGAGCGGCGCATCCGCACCAGCCCTCATCCCGAGCGCATCAGCGCCTACGCGATTGTGATCACGCTGCTCCTGATCGGCTGCGGCGTGGCCCTCAGCGGCGGCCCGCACAGTCCGGCGCTGCCATGGATGGTGCTCCCGGCGGGGATGGTCGCCGCGCGCTTTCGCCCCCAGGTGGTGATCGCGGCGCTCGTCCTGACGGTCGCGCTGATCCTGCTCGCCACGCTCGGCACTGACCCCTCGGGGACGATTCACAACCCCGTCGATGTGATCGCCACGCTGGCCCTGCTCGCGGGCGTCGTCTCGATCGTCTGGGCGCTCCAGGCGGCCGAGCTGCACCACCGCGATGAGGCGATCCTCGACCCGCTCACAGGGCTCCTCAACCGCCACGCGCTCGTGCCCCGCTTCCTCGAGATCTCCCAACAGGCGCGGCTCACCAACCAGCCCGTCTCTCTCGTCCTCTGTGACGTCGACGGCTTCAAGGCCGTCAACGACCAGCACGGCCACGACCGCGGCGACGCGGTCCTCCGCGATATCGCCTACGAGCTGCGCAAGCGGCTGCGCTCGTTCGAGCTCGCCTACCGTCTCGGCGGCGAGGAGTTCCTGATCGTGCTCCCCGGCATCGGCCTGCGGGGCGGCCAGGAAGTCGCAGAGCGTCTGCGCGAGGCGATCGCGCAGACGCGCCCGACCGGCATACCGATCACGGTCTCCCTCGGCGTCAGCGCCGCGCACGGCGCGCAGGTCGACTACGACACGCTCTTCAGGGCAGCTGACCAGGCGCTCTACCAGGCCAAGCGCGCGGGGCGCAACCGGGTGGTTTCGGCACCCGAAGCCGCGGTTCCGGAGGCGCGGGGCGTCGATACTGAGGTCCCGGTCGAGATCGAGCTGGAGGCAGGAACCCAACCCACTGAGATCGGCCGCGCGTTCGCACCACAGCTCGCCGGGTAGCGCTCGCCTGCGGGGCGCCGGCGGGGCGGGCGGCGCGGAGCGGCACTATCGCCCCACGATTCGCTATCAGACTGCGTTCACGGCATCAGGCTGTGCTCAGGGCAGGTAGCGAGCGAAGGCCGCGACCGGCGCCCGTTCGGGCACGCGCTGCTCCTGGCGCGGGCGGCCGAGGTGGAGCAGCCCGATCGGGATCTCCACCTCGTCGAGCTGCAGGGCCACCCGCCCCGCGGGCGAGTCCAGCAACGGCACGCTGCGCCAGTAGCCGGCCAGGCCGCGACCGTGGGCCGCGAGCAGGACGAGATACGAAGCAACCGCGCTCGCGAGCAGATCCTCGGCCTGCTGCGCCTCGTCACCCGTGCGCCGAACCGATGCGACGACGAGCGTCGGCGCGCGATCGAGCTTGGCGGCAGAGCCGGGCGCGAGCTCCTCAGCCAGCTCCTTCAGCCGCGCGAGCGTCTCCGGCCCGAGCACGCGAAAACGCCAGGGATCGGTCAGGTGATGATTCGGCGCCCAGCGCGCCAGCTCGAACAGCCGCTCGAGCACCTCCCGCGCCACCGGCTCGGGGGCGAACACCTTGTGTGTGCGCCGACTGCGGATTGCCTGCTCGAGCTCCATTGACCGAAGCCTAGATGGGCAGGAGCCGGGCGTGATGGCAGGTGCTACCTGGGACAGCCCAGCGTCCAGCCCTTGAGACGGGCGTCCGAAGCATCAGCCCCCAGCCTGTGCCCCGACGGCGCACTTAACCTGCTCCCCCTTGGCGGTGAGCGTCCATGCGTTGGCCTCGCCCTTTGCTTGGCCCGCGCCGCCATTGGCGGTCAGCCCGAGGCGCTCCAGTCGCGCGAGCAGCTTTGAGATCTGGCCCTGGTCTGAGATCCCCGCCTGGTCGGCGATCTCGCGGTTGCTGGCGCCGGGATGCTCGGCGACTGCGGCGAGGACCTGCAGCGTGCGTTGGGTGATGCGCATGTCAAGATCCTCCAGCGGGTACCGAGCGGGGCTGCTGAGTGCGCGGCGCGCCTTCGATAGCGGACGCTGGAGCTCTTTCTTGGCGGCCGCCGGCCCGAGGTAAGGCAGCACGATCATCGCCATCAGCGGGTTCAATAGCTCAACCAGCGGAGCACCGTCGCGCTCGAGCAGGCGGGCGTGCAGGACGGACAGCACCGCACCCACCACGCCCTCTGCGGTCAGTGGTGGCGCCTCCCGGCCCGGCCTCACTTCGTCGCGTCCTCGATCAACAATCGTGGTAAGGGTTTCGAGCCATAGCGCGCGGCGTTGCAGGACCCGTGGCCCGGCGCCGAGCGCATCGACGACCACGAGCGTCCCCAAAAATGGCTCATCCCCGATGCACTCGAGGATGCTCGACAGGCCGGCCCTGACCTGCTCCCGCCAGCGACCTTGATGTGCAAACGCGGGTGCGGCGGCCGCCGCGATCCTGCTGATCGTGTCATCGAATACCGCGAGGAAGCAGTCTTCACGATCGCCAAACAGATCGTAGAAAGTCTTACGCGAGACACCCGCACGGCCACTGACGCGCGCCGTCGACATCCCGCTGTAGCCGAACTCCGAAACGACCTGCACCGCGGCCGCCAGCAGCCGCGCACGTTGGGACTCACTCATCCTTGTCGTCGCACCGTTCCGGACCCCACCCACCTCTCCTCCACGCCGCATACCGGTGACAGGCCTTCTCGGCTGAGGTGTTGGCACCGCGCTCACCCTCACGACCGAAGAGCCCGGACGCCCGCTACTTCTTCTTTCCCTTGCCCCTCCCCTTGCCCTTGTGCTTCTTCTTGGTGGCCTTCTTCGCCTTGGGGCAGCCGGTGACAGCGATCTTTGTGGAGGTGTGGATTTCGGCGCCGTTTTGGGCGACGAACGCTGTTGGCATCGCGAGCTTTGACTTGCAGAGGTTGCCGTTCGCGGCGAGCGCCGAGTACTTACCCTGCGGCAGGATCAGTTCGAAGCTACCGACCGGCGCGTCGGGGACCGTCTTGAACGTGCTTGACGTGATCCCCGCATGACTGATGAACGTCGAACCGACGAGATCCAATGTCACGCCATAGCCCTGCAGCACCACGATCAGGGAAGGGAACGCTTCACCACCGTGGCTAACGAAATACGCCGGGCCCGTCAGAGGCACCGGGATCAACGGCGTAATCGCCGTCGCATGACCAATCAACGACGCCGCGGGGCAGCCCGCGGGGTTCGCTTCGAACTGCGCCGCGGTGCACGCCTTCTGCAACGTCGTCAACCGCGAGGGAAGCTGCTTGGGAAGATCGACCTTGACCTTGGAGATGTTCGCCTGTGACCCGAACGGCGCCTTTGGATAGGTCAGTTTCACCGCGAGGCTCGCACCCTTCGCGCGTGAGGTCTTCCCCGCGGTGGAGACCGCGAATTTGGGAGCGAAC
The DNA here is from genome assembly GCA_036511695.1 of Solirubrobacteraceae bacterium. Taxonomy (GTDB): domain Bacteria; phylum Actinomycetota; class Thermoleophilia; order Solirubrobacterales; family Solirubrobacteraceae; genus Palsa-744. Next base: position 25,447 of record DATCBT010000004.1, read on the forward strand.
TTCAGCGTGGCGCAGTTGGTGACCTGGAAGGGCACCGACATACTCGAGCTCGCGCCTTCGGTGCTCGAGATGGCGCCCGTGACCGCCATCTTCGAGCAGTTGGTCGGGTTGATCGTGAAGCCCGGGCGCGTGATGAGTACGTTGACGTGCTTTATCTGCAGCGGGATGCCCTGCAGGATCGTGGGGATCTTGTAGGGGCCTGTGTCATCGGTCGTGATCGTAAGTGCCGCGCTGCTCGGGTCGACGTCGACCTTCGCGCGCACGACCACGCAGTCACAGGCGCCTTTGCCGAGGTCGAAGGGGCCGGCCTTGGCGGGGTTGACGATCGACAGGCCGAACGGGGCGCCCTTGTAGGGGCCGGTGATGTAGACGCGCCCGCCCTTGACCGCATAGGGGTTGCCTCCCAAGCCCACGCTGACAGTCGTTTCGCCGATCAGGCTGTCAGGGCCGCAGGCGCCTTCGTTGGCCTGGGCTTCGCCGCACAGCGCTACGCCCGAGAGCAGCCCCGAGAGTCCCGGCGGGAAGTGCAGCTGGATGCCCTGCAGCGGCTGCTGGCCGTCTTCGCGGCTCATCGTCGTCGTCAAGGGCGTGAAGGCGCCAGCCTGCAGGTTTAGGCTGCCAGTGGTCAATGACGGCGCAAACGGCAGGGGGCTTGCGCAGGGGCTGCCGTTGGGGCCGGAGCTGATGTTGAACGACGGGGAGGAGACGTTCGCCGTGGCGTTGCCAGACCACGGGGCAAACGAGGCCGAGGCCGCATAGGAACCGCAGGCCGCGGGGGTGCCGAGGGAGGCTCGTGAGCCACCGAAGAAGTGCAGGTTCAGGTCTTCGAAGGGCAACTGCGGGGTGTCCTTGAAGGTCGAGACGAGCTGACCGGTCACCGGGTCGGGAGAGACCTGGCCGGAGAGCTTGACGAGCACGCCGGAGACCGGGTCGCGGGCGACGAGATACAGGGCGATCAGCGAGCCGAACGGGTTGACGTTCTGGGTGGCCAGGTAGGCGGCGCCGACCAACGGGTTGGGCAGAAGCGGCGTCTTGATTTCAACGGTCGCCACCTTCGAGGCTTCGGGACAGGACTGTTCGGCTGGGCTTTCCAGCGCTATTTCGCCAAGGCCGCATGCCATCAGGCCGTCGGCGGCGGCCGGGTTGAGCGTCACGCCGGCCGGGAGTACGACAGTGGTGTCTTTGACGGTTGACTCCGAGAGGCCGGTCGGGCTCAGGCTCGCCTCCTGAGAGACGTGCACTCCGACCGTGAGCCCCGTCGGGCTGCTGCCCTGCACTCCATCGGGTGAGACGTTGATCGAAGGTTCGAAATCCAGGCGATTGCAGCCATCCTGCGCGACAAGTACATCTTCGCCGTTCTGGGATGAGTATTCCTTCGTGACGAATTGGCCTTGCTGAGCCCACCTGTCGGCTTCCACGGTTGTGTGTAGCGGACCCGTGCAGGACGTCGGCATGACCAGAAACGGCTGCCCTTCGGTCACCGGGCAAGAGACTTCTGCCGGAGGTTCGAAGAAACTCGTCTTGAATGTGGTCAGACAGGAGCCGCGTGTCGTGTCGTGTCGTGGATCGGAGGGAACGCCCCAGAATGTGACCTGGCTGCCGATGAACTCCACCGCCTGAGTGATATCGGACACGCTGACCACGACGGCGTAGTCACCTCCGGTGCGTACTGAGGTGTCGAGGATGACCGGTCCGCCCTGGGTCTGGAAGCCGAATCGGGCGGGCTCGCCCTGCGACGGCTCGAGGCTCCACAGGGGCCGGGTGAACACAAGTGGGGAGCCCGAGCCAGTGGGCGTTTCCGGCGAGGTGGCAACCATCGGCGTTGCCACCCCCACGGCCGTATCGTCCGGGCATTTCGCCGTCGCCCCGGGTTGGGTTTCTTCAACGAACACGCTCATCGGGCACTTCGGTAGTGGCGTTGGGTTCCCCACGAGGCCGGGCGGGAGGTTGAAGTGCAGGTCCTTCGTGAACGCGCCGCTGGTCTGCATCTGAGGCACGACTTCCTGGTTGCTGCCGTGCCTGACGATGGGTACCGCGCTGGTGTTCAGCACCAGCGTGGTCGTCAGCTGAAACGGGTGGGACCCGGCCTGTGTATCGAGACGTCCGTCTTCTTCTTCGGGCGCGAGTTCGTAGTTTTGCACGCCGAAGGCGGGTGGGTTGTCGCCCAGCGCTAGGGTTCGCCGTGAGGACGTCGATGGCGCGTTGCCGCCCGCCACGGTCACTTCGTTGATGCCGTGCCCGGCCCCGGGGGTGACTTTTACTTTTAGAACGACGATTAGCCGTTCGTACGCAAGTAGGCGGCCGTTGAACGTGCAGGTTACTGTCTGCCCGGCGATGGGACATTGCATCGTGAGGTTCTTGCCTGATGTTGTGCCTTCTCCTTCCCCGTCGACTTTTGTGATTGTCAGCCCGGCGGGCAGCGTGTCCACGATCGTCACCGGGTGTTCAGTCGCGTTGAGCATCGCGTCGCCGAGGTCACCGGCTTCGACGTCGATGATGCCTTCGCCTCCGGGCTGGCTCGCGGGCGTAGAAATCGTGTTCAGATGCCACCGTGCCATCGCCGCGTCGGCTTGGGAGGTAAAGAGCAGCACCAGCAGCGCCATGGCGGCGGTGACGGATGCGGCCGTTTTGAGAGTGCTCGCGCTCATCGGTTGCCGCTCCTCTTGATTGCCTTGGCCTTGTGTGCCTGCTTGGGCGCGAACTGCCTGTGGGCCTTTCGTTCACAGGTCACTCGCTGCTTGCGTTTTCTCTTCTTGCACGCTTTCAACGCCTTCGCAAGCTTCTGCGCCTGCGTCAGCGATCGCGATACGTCCGGCCTCGGCGCCGCCGGCGACGCTGGGACGAAGTTGCCGGCGCCGGAGAACGTCGCGCTTGGCGCAGGTCCGAAGAGTTCTGGCTGCGACGAAGGCGCGGGTTTGCAGGAGTCACCGCTTGAGCAGGGCGGCGGGGATGCGGGCACTGAGATACATGGCTCCACCGTTGAGCATACGTGCGCGTCCCACAGGTGATAGCCGGTGTTGTTGTCGGCGCCGGTCAGCTTGTCCGAGCTGACGAAGAACACATCGTTTCCGGTTTCGCTGGCATCCATAAACGCTGATTCGGTGGCGGAGGTACCGGAGCTGATCGCGTCGACGCAGCCGTCGGAGCGCGCGCTGAATGTGGCGGCCGTGGGCGTGCAGCTCCCTGTCCCTGGCGGCTCGTACTGGTAGACGTCCTCCAGCCCGTTGGTGTCGTGCGGCACTAGCGCGTTGGGGCTGTTAAAGAACAGCCGGCCGCTATCGGATAGATAGCGGGGCTGGTATGCGGTGTCATGACCCGTATTGACGAGCCAGCCGGGGAGAGACGCGGCAAGCCAGTGTGGGTGTCCGAGCTGTGACCAGGGGCCGTTACCAAGTGGTTCTACAAATAGGTCATCGCGGCCTGTGAATACCCCGACGGGTCGCTCGCCGCTCGGATCGCACGAGGCGCACACTAGCCGCGCGGTGCTCGCGTCGTACAAGTACACCTCGACGTCGTGGCGAGGTTCGCCAGGTAGGCTGTTCGCGTCGATATTGTCGTAGCCGGTGAGCGTGCGGCCTGACATGAACGTCAGGTAGCGGCCGCTTGGTGAGACTCGGGAGCTGACGTATCGCAGTTCCGGCTGGTCAAACTCGGGGGATGCACCTTGTTCGTGGTTCCAGCTGGGTTCGTCTTCAGCCGACAATGTGGCGATCAGGCTCGTCGTCCACGTACCGTCGACTTCGTGAAGGAGATACAGGTTGTCTTCGCCGCTTACCGCGCCTTCCGCCAACTGGCCCTTGGCGACGAAGTACACGTATGAGCCGTCTTCGCTTACGTCCGAGACGGTGTCCCGTACGCCGGCGCTGGCTTCACCCGCACCGTGGGTGGCCGTCAGGTCGGTTTGCGTTTCTGTGGCCGTGTTGTACTCGTAAAGTTCGCCGCTTTCGAGGAAGAACACGCGCGAGCCGTCGCTGCTCATCGTTTGATAGCGCGCTCCGTGACCGCCGAGCTCGACGCTCTTCTCGGCCACAGTGTCGCGGAGGTATAGGCCTTTGTAGAGTTCACGCCCGGCGACGCTGTATGGGTTGCCGCGCGTCCATGCAATCCAACGACCGTCGTTTGAGATGACCCGCTGAACTTGGCCTTGAGTCGAGGCCTCGCCCGCGAGTTCGACGGGACTTCCACCGGGTTCTGTCGGTTGGTTTGTGCCCGGCAGGCGGTTGATGAGCTGTAGCCGACCGCTGCCCCACTCGTACAAGTTCCCGCTGCCTGAGTCCGCGCCGGTGCCGAATTGGATCGCGTCTTCGGTCAGCTTGAGTTGGGAAGCGAGAACGATGTGCCCTAGATCGGGGGTGGCGGCGGCGGCGCCCACTCGCGTCGCCCTGAAGAATTCGGGTGGGTTCGAGGTCTCCAGTTCGGTGCCCGGAGGTGTGTTGGACGGTGTGATGAGCGGCGCGTAGCCAGTGTCGGTTGCCGGGCCCAGGTACGGTGTGCCTTCGAGGCCTTCTGCAGAGAGCACGGTGCTCGACGGCGGTTCGACTACCGCGGACGCCAGGTCAGAGGAGAACAGCGCATAGTGGGTGCCGGCACCCAGGATCAGGCCGCCGAGCTCACCGTCAACCGGCGGGCTTATCGGCTGGTTGATGTCTTGCGAGTGCCAGCTCCCCGGACCGCGCGAGGACAGGGTCTCGCTGCCTGCGAAGCTGCTGTTAGATGCGGCGTTTTCGCCGAGCGGAGCCCCGTGCACCGGGTATGTGATTGCGCTCCCGTCGCTCGCGGCCTGCCTCGCGTACGTGAAGGGTGCGATGACGGAGCCGCCCATGTTTGCGGGTGAGACGAGTTCCCAGGACCGACCATCGGGGAGGGTTGGTTGAACCAGGGTGGCGACCTCGGTCGCAAACGTGTGATCAGCACCTTGGATCGTGCCTATCAAGCTGCTCGTTACGACCCGGAAGTGATATGTGGTGGCGGGCTCAAGTTCCTGAACGTGACGGCTGATCACGACCGATTCTGCGCCTTCGCCGACATCTCCCGTGATGACATGTTCGTATGGGATGGTGGTGCCGTATTCAAGCCGGTAGCTGGTTTTAGCTTTGAGCGGGTTGATCTTCACGGCGAGGGTGGCGCTCGTCGAGGCGACGTCTTCTGTCCATGGGCCTTCGATCAGGGCCGCGGGGGTCTCTTCGAAGCTTTCATCGGCACCGGTCGTGGTGTGTGTCGCGGAGTCCGTCGCCACGACACGCCAGTGGTAGGTTTCGCCGGGTGTGAGGTTTGTCAGTTCGGCGATCGCGTGCTGATCTTCGAAGCTTGAGCCGATCGACGCGGGCGGGGTGCTGGTGGCGGCGGTGTAGCCGCTTGCGAGGAAGTCGGTCTCGTCGACGTATTCGAAGTGGTATGAGGTTTCGTTGCCCTCAGGGTTCACCTGCGCTTCGAGCGTTGCCGCTCCGGCGGGACCCGGGGTCGCCGTCTGGCTGTCGACGAGCGGGCCGGGCGGCGGCGGCACGAGCGCCCACACGCTGGCTTTTTCTGATTCTTCGGATTCGGAGGCGTAGAGCTCGCCGCTGCTCGGCGAGAAGGCGAGCCCGTCGCTGGCGCCGCTGACGGTGTTCGAGCCGAAGCTCGCAAGCTCGGTCCCGGCCGAGCTGTATAGAAGGACGTGGAACCCGCCACTCGAGTCGGCCACGTAGAGGTCGCCCCCTTCGCCGACAGCGAGCGCGCTGACCGAGGTGCTGCCGACGTCGAACTGGGTTTTCTTTTCGGTCCCGTTCGGTTCGAGCTCGCGCACGCCTTCAACGACGCCGCCTTCGACTCCGAGCGCAGACAGGAACACGTCGCCGGTCGCGTTGACCGCGAGTGCCGTTGGCTGTACTTCTTCGCTTGACACGCTGGCGAGCGAGAGGTTTTCCTTCCATGCGCCTGTTGGTTCGAAGACCTGGACTCGTCCGCTGTCGCCGACGTACACGTCGCCTCCGGGGCCGACTCCGATCAGGTTCCCGAGCGTGAACCAGAACGAGAATTCGCCGTCACCCGTGCCGAGCGTTCCGATTGTGCATGTGTCCCCGGAGGCGGCCGTGCAGACGTTCTTTTCGGCTTGGGTCGCTTTCGGGTCGTTGTCCTTCGTTTCGTTGACCTGGCCACCGAACATGAGCAGGAAGTGGCCTTCGGGGTCGAACTTCTCGATGCGCGAGTGCAGCCAGTCGACGACGTATACGTCGCCCGCGGCGTCGGTGGCGACTCCGGCCGGAAATTCGAACCCGCCAGCGATCGTGCTCTGGTTTCCTCGCCGGCACGCTGTCGTGCACGTCTCCGGTTCGTTGAGTCCGTCGGTGACGCCTGAGCCCCACGCGAACTGGAAGTGCTCCGAGCTGTCGAACCTGGACACCCGGTTGTTTTCGGCCTCTGCGATGTAGAGGTCACCGGCCGGGCCTACTGCGACGCCGTGTGGTCGGTTGAACTGCCCGCTTTCGTTTCCAAAGCTGCCGATCTGGTGCGTCGTCGCTGCCTCGGCGGAGCCTGCGCCGCCCACAAGCGCACATGCCAGCACGGATACAGAGACCAGGACCGCCAGGATCAATCTACGAGGGCTCATCGAACCGTCTCCTCCTCTAGAGCAGAGGGGAGCACCCCTCGGTTACGGGGTATCCGGGAACGACAATCGCCGCGCGTGAACGCGCGGCGATTACCAGCTAAAGCTTTGTGGCTGGCGCCCCAGCGGGCACCAAAACCAGGCTTACCGCCTACAAGACTGGGAGTAGAGAGAGAGAGAGAGAGAGAGATGTGTCAGCAGCGCTGACGCATCTACATACGGGCGGCTCCGAGGCCGCAGCCATCCCCATCACATCCGTCCCTTTTGGACTCACGCGAAAACAACCCCTCTTCATACGATCCGGCCCTCTCCCCAACATCCCCTGCAAAGCGCTTGCGATCGATCCCAAGAGACCAACCCAAACCCGATCTATTGCGTGCCTCAACTGGGAGGCACCTCTCCCTAGATCATAAGCACAAAGAGTAGGTGATGTCAATAGTCAACCTTTACACGGCACCGGGGCCGGCCCGAGCGCGTTGGTTCAGGTCAATTCCCGACCCTGACCATCTCAGGCGAGTCCTCCCCTTCAGGGTCAGTCCCGACTGTGTCCGCCTCCTCCTGCGCGCCTGCTCGCAGACCGACGAAGGCCACGATCGCCGCGGCCGCCATGATCGCCGCCATCACGTAGAGCACCGATTGGGTGGCATAGGCGAAGTCGAGCCGCACGAAGTGAGGGATCGATGCGACGCTCCCGCTCCCACCCTGGGACTGGGAGATGCTCGAGGCCTCGGCGTGTGCCCGCCCGCCCGGAACCCCCTGGGAGATCAGCGATTTGGTGACGCGCGAGCGCATCTGTGAGACGAGGATCGTGCCAAGGATCGCCAGCCCCAGGCTGGCGGCATAGTTGCGGACCGTCTGGGTGATGCCGGAGGCCTCGCCGTAGGAGAGCCTCGAGGCGCGGTTGACGGCATCCGTGCTGGCCGGGCCGAGCATCAGCCCCATGCCGGCGCCGGCGAGGATGATGTACCACTCCTGCGTGCTGAAGCTGAGCCCGGTGACCTTGCCGGCCCACAGCCAGAATCCGACGGCGCTGATCGCGCAGCCGAGCACCACGGGGCGCTTGGCACCGATCCGATCGAGCATCCGCCCGCCAACCTGTGCGGCGATCACGAAGCCGATGAAGAAGTACAGGATGTAGAGACCGGCCTCCGAGGGCGTCTTACCGAGCGCGATCTGTGCGTACTCGCTCGCGAAGAAGAACACCGGGATGAACGTCAGCATCGCGATCCCGAGCACGATGTTCTCGACCAGGAACGGGCGGATGCGAAAGATGTGCACTTCGATCAGCGGCGAGGTGGTGCGGATCTCGACGAAGTAAAAGATCACAAGGAGCGCCGCCCCCACGATGATGCAAGCCCAGGTGCCGAGATTGCTCCATCCCCAGACCGAGGACTGCTGAAAGCCGAACACGCTCAGCGCGACGCCCGAGGCGATCAGCGCCAGGCCCCGGTAGTCCATGCGCGCCGGCCGGTGGAGCGTGCTCGGCTTGGAGATCACGATCAGCACCAGCGCGATGATCGCGACGGGGATGTTCACCCAGAAGATCGCCCGCCAGGTCCACTGCGTGAGATAGCCCCCGAGAATCGGGCCGACAGCGGTGAGGCCACCGGCGATGCCGAAGAAGAACGCCAGCGCCCTCCCCCGTTCGCGCAACTCGAACGTCTGCACCACGATCGCCAGGGCGGCCGGAAACATGATCGCCCCGCCTGCTCCCTGGACGACCCGGAAGGTCACGATCCACGCCTCGGCCAGGCTTCCCTTCGGGGTGAGCCCGCACATCGTCGACGCGCCGGCGAACAGGATCACGCCGAGCGTCACCATCTTGCGGTGGCCGACCGTGTCGGCAAGCCGACCACCGAAGGCGAACAGCGCAGCCAGCGACAGCAGATAGGCGTTGATCGCCCACTGCGTTCCGGTGCTCGTCAGGCCGAGCTCCTTCTGAATTTCAGGCGCGGCGATCGACACGATCGTCTGATCGATGAAGGTCATCGCGACGGCAAAGATCATCGCCGCCAAGATCAGGTTGCGCGAGCGTCCACCACCCCCGTTGCCGACCGCCATGCCCATAAGGCTAGCTCGCCGCCTCGGCCGCCAGCTCTTCGAGCATCAGTGTCAGACGGACGTCGGGTCAGAAGGCCCACCAGCGAGCGTCGGGTCAGAAAGACCCACCAGCTGTGCGCTGCGCTCCCACAGGCCCTCAGCGAGCGTCTCGTCCTGGGCCTGGGCGCTTGGCGCCAGCACCTTCTCGTCCTGGACGTACTCACCGGTCAGGGCAGCTGCCTCCTGTGAGAGTGAGAGCCAGACCAGGGAGCGGGCGCCACGCTGGGGCGAGCGGAAGAAGGGCCCGCCGAGCGTGGTCAGAACCCTCCAGATACTGTTCTCGTTCTTACCGAAACCGGTGCGCACTACACCCGGGTGAAAGCAATTGGCATGCAACTCTGGCGCACGCTTGGCCAACTCCCCCGTGAAGAGGATGTTGCAGAGCTTCGAGGTGCCGTAGACACCCATCGCGGAGTAGGACTTCTCGGATTGCAGGTCGTCGAGATCGAGGACCCCGGACTTGTGGGCATCGGATGCCGTCGTCACCACGCGACCGCCGTTCAGGCGATCGCGCAGCAGGTTGGTGAGCAGGAAGGGCGCGAGGTGATTCAGCGCGAAGGTCCGCTCGAGACCCTCGGAGGTCTCCATCCGCGACGCGAACAACGCGCCGGCATTGTTCGCGAGCACATCGATCTGCTCATGGCGCGCACGAACCTCCTGCGCCAGCGCCCGCACATCGGCCATCAGCGTCAGGTCGGCGACATGCTCGTGGACCGGCGCACCCCCGCCGGCTGCCCTGGCCTCCCGCGCAACGGCTCCCACCCGCTCTGTCTCACGGCCGACGAGCGCGAGCTCGACGCCTTCGCCGGCTAGCTCAACCGCAGCGGCACGGCCGATACCGCGGGTGGCCCCGGTGAGCAGGACGAGCGTCATGGCGTGACCTTACTTGCATCCGCACACATTGACGGGAGGGTAGCCTACGCCTTCGACGTGGCAACACGGCCGGTTCAAGGGGTTCAACGAGGTGATAGTCGGTTAACGATGGATCTCGACGGGGACGCCACGGAGAACACGGGGCGGACAGCGTGGGCGCGAAGCCTGACGACGCCGGTTCGCGACTTTCTGGGCACCGAGACGGGCGGCGCGAGCGTGCTGCTGGCGGGGACGATCATCGCGCTGCTGTGGGCGAACTCGCCGTGGTCTCACTCCTACGAGTCGCTCTGGACGACGAAGCTCTCGATCAGCCTCGGGGGCGACGGAATCTCGGCCGACCTGCGTCATTGGGTCAACGAGGGGCTGATGACGTTCTTCTTTCTCGTCGTCGGCCTGGAGGCCAAGCGCGAGCTCGACCTCGGCGAGCTGCGCGAGCGGCGGCGGCTGACGATTCCCGTGCTCGCCGCGCTCGGCGGCATGACGCTCCCGATCGCGATCTACATCGCGTTCAACGCGGGAGGCCCCGGCGCGCACGGCTGGGGGGCGGCGATGTCAACCGACACCGCCTTTGCGCTCGGGGCCCTCGCGCTCCTGACGCCACGTGCCGCTACGCGGCTGCGCGTCTTCCTGCTCACGTTGGCCGTCGTCGATGACGTCTGCGCGCTCGTGGTGATCGCGACGGTCTATACGACCCATGTCTCGGTCCTCGCGCTGGCGATCGCGGTGGCGCTCCTCGGCGCGCTGCTGCTGCTCCGATACGCGCCGGAATGGCGCCGCCCGGTGTCGATCGCGGTCGCCGTCGGGCTGTGGATCGCGCTGTTCAAGTCGGGGGTCGACCCGGTGATCTCGGGACTCGCGGTCGGGCTCGCGACGAGCGCCTACCCACCATCGCGCGATGACCTCGAGCGCGCGACCGTGTTGACCCGCTCCTTCCGCGAGCAGCCCACTCCCGAGCTGGCTCGCTCCGCCCAGCAGGGAGTGAAGTCCGCCATCTCGCCCAACGAGCGCCTCCAGTACAGCCTCCACCCGTGGACCAGCTATGTGATCGTGCCGCTGTTCGCGCTCGCCAACGCCGGCGTCCACCTGACCGGAGGCTTGCTCGAAGACGCGGTCAGCTCGCCGATCACCCTGGGGATCCTCGTCGGCTACGTGGTGGGCAAGCCCCTGGGGATCGCCGGCGCCTCCTGGATCGCCACCCGGCCGGCGTTACGCGGGCCGCGCTCGCCGCTGAGCCCGCCGTTGCTCGCCGCCGGCGGGGCGTTCGCGGGAATCGGCTTTACGGTCTCGCTCCTGATCTCAAGCCTCGCCTTCAGCGGACAGCGACTCACCGAGGCCAAGCTGGGCGCGCTCGCCTCGGTGCTGCTCGCGCCGCTGCTCGGATGGGCGGTCCTGCGCGTGGTGAGGCGGCTGCCGGCGAGGGTGCGAGCCCGGCAGATCGCGGGGACGGCCGAGGACATCCTCGACCTCTCCGAGGAAGTCGATCCCGACCGCGACCACGTCCGTGGACCGAATGACGCGCTCGTCACGCTGGTTGAGTACGGCGACTTCGAGTGTCCCTACTGCGGGCGGGCCGAGCAGGTCATCCGTGAGCTGCTCGCATCCTTCGGCGACGACGTCCGCTACGTCTGGCGCCACCTGCCGCTCAACGACGTGCACCCAAATGCACAGATCGCCGCCGAGGCATCGGAGGCCGCGGCCGCCCAAGGCCGCTTCTGGGAGATGCACGACACCCTGCTCGAGCACCAGGGCGATCTGCGGCAAACCCACCTGGCCACGTACGCCAAGGAACTCGGCCTCGACGCAGAGCGCATGATCGAAGAGCTTCGCCACCGCGAGCACGCGCCACGGGTGAGTGAGGACGTCGCCAGCGCCGACGAAAGCGGCGTCTCCGGAACCCCGACCTTCTTCGTCAACGGGCGCCGTCACTACGGCGCCTACGACATCGCCACCCTCACCGACGCCGTGGGGGCCGCCCGCAGACGCGCGCACCTGGTGGTCAAGGCATGAAGAGTGAACGATGGGCCTGCTCGCCAAGAAGCGGCGTGAGCCGCGCATCGCTCTTCGGGGAAGGCGGAGCTAAGGTTGGGGATGGAAGATCACCATCCGCTCTGCCAAAGGAGACTCTATGTCCAGCTTCGCCACCGTGAACCTGTTGGAGGTCGAGGATTCTGTGGGTGATCGGGTTCCAGGGATTGAGGGTCGGTTTGGTCGCAAGCACCTGGACTCGCGTGACCTCGGGGTCAGTCTTTTCCGTTATGCGGCGAACCTGCGCAGTCCGATGGCGCATAGTCACCGCGAGCAGGAGGAGGCCTACGTCGTCGTCGCCGGTTCCGGGCGGGTACTTCTCGATGACGAGGTTCGCGATCTCCGTCAGTGGGATGTCGTGCGGGTAGCGCCTGAGGTCGTGCGTGCCTTTGAGGCCGGCCCCGAGGGACTGGACGTCATCGCGGTGGGCGGTCCCAAGCCCGAGGACGGCGACGGCGTGATGGGCACTGCCGCTTGGCCCGACGCGCAGTAGCCACTCGCTCGGTCCGGCGCAAGCGAGAGGTCAGCTCCGAGAATGACGATCTTCCTGCTCACCGAAGGGCGAGCATAAACTACGCGGATACCAAAACGGAACATGCAAGAAGACGATCCACTCGAGGATTTCAAGCCTCGCTCGATCACGCTCGACGGCGTTACGAAGGTGGTACACCTGACCGGCAGCGGGCCGGCGGTGATCGTGATGACGGAGATGCCGGGTATCAGCCCACATGTCGCTCGCTTCAGTCGCTGGGTCAGGGACGCGGGGTTCACCGTTTACATGCCGTCTCTGTTCGGGCGCGACGGTGCGGTGCCGAACGCCGAGGAGGGCATCGCCGTCTTCCAGCGGGCTTGCGTCAGCGCGGAGTTCCGCGCTCTGGCCGCCAATAAGTCGAGCCCGGTAACCCAGTGGCTGCGATCGCTGGCCAGGCTTGCGCACGGGGAGTGCGGCGGACCGGGCGTCGGTGCGATCGGGATGTGCTTCACGGGCAACTTCGCGCTCTCGATGATGCTCGAGCCCGCGATGCTCGCACCGGTCCTGGCCGAGCCGACGCTGCCGCTGGACGACCCGGCCGGGCTGGAGATCGCGCCCGCGGAGCTCGCCGCTGTGCGAGAGCGCCTGGAGCGGGAGGACCTGACCGTCATGGCCTACCGCTTCAAGGGCGATCGGTTCTGTCGGGCTGAGCGGTTCGCTGCCTACTCGCAGGCGCTCGGCGACCGCTTCATCGGCCGGGTGCTCCCCGACAGCGCGGCCAACCCCGACACTCCACCGTTCTTCGCCGAGGTGGTGGCGGGCCCGCACAGCGTCGTGACCGCCCACCTAATCGACGAAGCGGGGCAACCGACGATCGCCGCGCGCGACGAGATCCTCTCGTTCTTCGCCCATCGGCTCGCCTCATGACGACCGGCGAGCGCGGTGATAAGCGCTGGCTCGAGAGCCGGCGAGTAGTCGCACGGGATCGCCGTCGGTCACGATAGGGGCTGGGCCCGGACGCGAAATGCGCTCAGGCAATCACCTAAGGGAAGGTCGTGTGCCCATGCATCCGTTCCGCAGCGCAATCGAGACAGGCGCAACCGACGGCGCGCTCGAGCTGTTCTCGCCAGATGTCGTGTTCAACAGCCCAGTCGTGTTTCGCCCTTACCACGGACGCGAGGCGCTCGCCGTGATCCTCAGCGCCGCCATGCGCGTGTTCGAGGATTTTCACTACGAACGCGAAATTGGTGCGGAGGGGGCCAGTGACCACGCACTGCTGTTCAGAGCGCGCGTGGGAGATCGCGAGCTACACGGGTGCGACTTTCTGCACACGGGTCAGGATGGGCTGATCGACGAGCTGACCGTGATGGTCCGGCCGCGCTCGGCAGCGCTCGCGCTCGCGGAGGCGATGAAGGCCGAGGTTCTCGCGGTCCAACGCGAGCTGGGTGTGGAGACGCTCGCTTGAGCGGTGGGCGGCGCCGGTTGCGGCGTTTTGCCGCGATCCACCGCGGCGTTTGCGTGGGTGTATGGTGATGTCAACCTAACGCGAGGAGGTTTCCCATGTATGTACGTGTCGTGAGGTTTACCGACGTGAACGCCGAGCGAATGGAGGGGTTGCTGGCGCGCATCAAAGAGTCAGACGGACCGCCTCCGGGCGTGCCCGCCACAGGCCTGACGATGATGTTCGACGAGACGCAGGGCACAGCGGTGGTCCTCCAGCATTTTGCGACGGCTGCGGACATGAGCGCAGGCGCCCAAGCGTTCAACGCGATGGATGCCGCCGAGACTCCGGGTGCCCGCGCCTCCGTGGACATGTGTGAGCTGAAGCTCGAAATCGAGGCCTGACCCGGACACCGGGCCCCAATCTACGACCAATCTACGACGGGAGTTTCGCTGGGTCAGGGCTCCGATCAGGCGGACGATGCCGGTTGCATCACCGTGAAGGAGGCTCCCTGAGGATCGATCAGCCCGGCGAAGCGCCCGATCGGCATGTCCATCGGCTCGTTCGTGACGGTCGCCCCGAGCGAGCGGGCCTTGGCGACGATGCCGTCACAGTCGGCGACCGCGAAGCACACGCCCCAGTGCGGCGGGATCTCGGCCGGGAAGTAGTCATCGGTCATCTGCATCATGCCCCCGACCTGTTTCCCGCCCAGCTCCCAAACCGTGTACGTCTTGGGCGCGCCCTCGAACGCGGGGGGACGTCCCTCCCAACCGAACACGGCCGGGTAGAACTCCTTGCCGGCGTCGGCGTCGCGGGTGAGCACCTCGTTCCAGCAGAGCGAGTTCGGCTCGTTGACCAGATCGGCGCCGGTGAAGGTCTTCGGCTGCCAGACGCCGAACACGGCGCCGGTGGGATCGGCGAAGAGCGCCATCCGTCCGATGTCCGTCACATCCATCGGCTCGACCACCACGCTGCCGCCGGCCGCCTTGACCTTGGCAGCGGTCTCCTCGGCGTCGGCGACGCTTATATAGGTGGCCCATGCGGTGGGCTGACCCTCCTGCATGTGGCCCATCAGGCCACCGACGTTCTTGCCGTCCTGCTGAAACATGCGGTAGCCGCCGGTCTCCTCACCGCCCGGCTCGGTCGCGTTCCAACCCATGAGCCCACCGTAGAACTCCGCGGCGGCATCGGTATCTGGTGAAGAAAGTTCAACCCAGGACGGGGTTCCAGGTGCGTAATCGGACATGGTTTCTCCTTTGCGGACGAGGACGATTAAGATCGTGGCAGATCGGCGCGTGGGGTGCGATGGTCCCGGTCGGGTGCAGGCCGTCGCCGCTGCCCGCGCGTACGTTCTGATAGCTCGCGGGCCCGGGACACCAGGTCCGGCTCTATCTGCTTGCTCGCACCGCCGGTGCGTTTGCGTCGAGCAGGTCGCCGTTGAGGATCGCCTCGCTCTGCCCGGCCGCGGCCGGGAGGCCGAGCCCGGCGTCGACCGCCGGGTCGACCGCGGCCGCATGGCTCCCACCGCAGCCCTCGACTCTGGGAGCGGCGAAGGAGTCGCTGAGGAGCGTGTCTGCATTGATCGTGATCAGGTTGTAGTCGTCCTTGAACGTCGCGTGGCCCGGTTTGCCCTTGCCCGGCTTGTGCAGCGGCGACCCGTCGGTCGCGCCGGTCGTAAGCCGTATGACGATCGGGTGGGCGCTTGAGCCGATGTAACAACCGCCACCGAGGAACGGGTTGCTCAGCCTGACCCTTACCGGCAGCGACAGCCCGATGCCCTTCGCTTCGATCAGGTTTTGGGTGCTCACGCGGATCGACTTAGCGGGCGCCGCGAGCTCAACCGTAGCCATCACCTGCGTAGCCCCTTGGTCGATCAACCCATGGAACTGCACCTGCAGGGCTTTCGATAAGAGCTTGGGGTCGACGATCTCGAGCAGCCCTCCCGGGATCGCCTGGGGAGTCCGCGAAAGGGTGTCACCGTCATGTGCCCCGATGAACTCCTGCTTCCCGCTCGCTTCATCTTGGTGGATGCCGCCCTGCAGGGTGATTGTCTTTGTGATCGAGATCGTCTTCTTGCCGATTATCAGCTTGCCGCTTTCGGTCTGAGCAACGATGCACACGTCGGTCGCCGGGTTGCGCACGGGACAGTCGGCAAACGGAGCGTAATCCCCGTTGGCAGGATCCCCTCCCGAGGACAACACGATGCCGAGGGCGGTGAGCGACACGATCAGCGCCAACCCCGCGGCGAGCATCCGCCTGTGCTTAGCCACGAACCCGCTTGCGCTCGGCACGCTTGCGCCTTGGGCAGCCGGAGACGGCGATCTTGATCGTCCGCTTGACCCACGCACCGTTCTGAGCGGTGATCGCCGTCGGCATATTCAGCTTCTGTCGGCACAAGCCACGCTTCGCCTTCGCGGGTAGGCTCGCTGTGAGCAGAGAGTGCGGCCCGGTCGGGAGCACGAGGTCGAGCGCGGCGATCGGCAGATCGGGAATCGACCTGAATGTGCTGGAGGTGACGCCCCGTTTGATGCTCGTCTGCCCTTCCAGATCCAGCCTGATCCCTTCGCCCTGAAGGGCGATCACAAGATTGGGAAACGCGAGGCCGGCATGGGAGACCAGATAGGCGGGCCCGGTGAGCGGGTGGGCGAGGATCGGCGTGCTCACCGTCGCCATCCCCACCACCGATGGGGCTGGACATGTGGCTGGATTCGCTTCGAACACGCCTACCAGGCAGGCCTTCCGCAGGGTGGTGAGCCGCGTGGGCAGCTGCTTGGGCAGATCCACCTTGACCTTGCCGATGTTCGCCTGGCCCGGTCCCGAGACGACCTTCACATGCAGGTACGCGCCGTTTGCTCTGCCGGCTCTCGCGTGTGTGAGCGCCGAGAGCTTGGGCTTGAACGGCAGGCTCGCGCAGTTCACGCTCGTGAACGGGCTGGACACCGCGGTGCTCGCGCCACCCACCGCGGAGATCGTGCCGGCCACCGTCTGCGGCGAGCAGTTGGTTGGGTTGAACATGAAGTCCGCTCGATCGAAGGTCACATTGACCGTGCGGATGTCGAGCGGGACGCCCTGCTCGATGATCGGTATCCCGCCCACCCCCGGATCGCTCGTGATCGTCAGCTGCGCTGTGTGCGGGTCGACGTCGATCCGCGCCCGCATGACGATGCTGCCGAGGTCGAACGGGCCGGCGATCGCCGGTACGACGATGCTCAACCCGAAGGGCGCGCCCGCGTGGGGGCCTGTCAGATACACCGCGCTCGCCGGCCGGCCCGGCGCGGGCAGGTAGAGCGGGTCTGGCCCAGGGCCCGCACCGACCGTCGCCGTACCGATCTGCGAGGTCTGCGGGCAGGCCCCAAGCGACGCCTGTGGCTCGGGGCACAGCGCGACGTTCCGCAGGACCCCCAACAGCCCCGGAGGCATCCGCACGGCGACCGCGCCGAAGCGCTGTTCGCCGTCCTGGCGCGAGAGCGTCAGCGAGAACGAGCTGAACCCGCCCGCCTGGGGGTTCGCCGTGCCCGCCGTGAACGACGGGTTGAACTGTCCGCTCGGACAGGCGCCGCCGTTCGGTCCCGAGGCGATCCCGAGGCTCGAGGACTCCGTCACGACGGGCGCACCGTTCCACGGCGTCAGAGCGCCGCTCGCTTCGTAGGCGCCGCAGGCCGCCGGGGTCACGAGCAGCGCCCGTGGGCCGCCGAAGAAGTTCAGTTTCAGGTCGCTGAACGGGAGCTGCGGGTCGTTGTCGAACGTGACCGTCAACTGGCCCGTGCTCTGGTCCGCTGTGACCTTGCCCGCGAGCTTGATCGACACACCGTTGCCTTCGGCGACCACATACAACGCCAGCAACGACCCGAACGGATTGGCGCCCTGCGCCGGCCCGGCATTGCCCTGCTGGGCCATATAGATCGACCCTTCGAGCGGTTCTTCGAGCAAAGGCGTGAGGATCTTCGCCGCGCCGACCTTCGACGCGTCCGGGCAGGAAGGAGTGTTAGCGTTGCCCAGGCCGATCTCCTCGGGCGTACACGCCGCGCGACCGGCGGCCCCCGAGGGCGAGACCGCCATCCCAGCCGGCAGCGTCAGGACCGCGTCCTTCAGGTCCGCCTCGGCCAATTGGCTAGGGCTTTCTTCCCGCGGGAGCTTTAGATCGACGCTCAGTCCGCTCGGCGCTTCCGCGCTCGCGGCTTCCGGTTCGGCGAAACCGACCGTCAGTCGCGGGCTGAAGTCAAGCTTTTCACAGCCCGCCACCGGCGGTGAGGACGAGGTTGCGATCTGCCAGTTCGGATCGCCCAGGGCGGCGCTCCCATCCGCGTTCAGGCCTCCCTGTTGCTGCCAGGAGTCCACGCTGATGCTCGTCACGAGCGGTTCGCCGGTGCAGGATGCCGGCAGCGTCAGAAACGGCTTGGCAAACCTTTCCACCGGACAGCTTTCGCGGATACCCGTTTTCTTGAAGCGCTGTTTGGCTTTCTCACCGGCACATAGGCCGCGTTCCTGATCGTGGCTCGCTTCCGCCGGGTCGCCCCACAGCGTCAGATCGAGGCCATAGATCGGGTGTTCGTCGGGTATCTCGGAGATGTCCGCCGACAGGCCGTAGTCGGCGCCGGTGCGCACCCTGCCGCCGACGTGCATGATCAAACCAACCCCCGCGGCGTTGAAGCCCAACTCGTCCGGCACGCCCGCCGGCGGCGCCATGTTGTAGACCGGTTCGTCGGCCACTTCGATGCCGTCGAGGTAGAGGGAGAAGACCCCCACGGCGGCCCCGTTTGGGCAGCCGGCCGGGCCCTCTGGGCTCTCGAGTTCGGCCTCGGTGCACTCCGTCTCGGTCGCACGGGGATCGACGATCACACCTTGGGGCAGGTTCACCTCGATGTCCTTCGGATCCCCGTAGGTGCGGACCCGCGGAGGTTCCTCCAACGCCGTCACAGCATGGTTGAACACGATCGACGTCGTCAGCGCGTAGGGATGCGAGCCGGCCTGGAGATCGGGGACCCCCCCACCCGCGCCCGCTTCGCTACTCGCGATCGAGCTTGCAAACGCTTCGACGCCGAAGGTTTCGTCCGCCCGAGCGGGGCTCGCAAGCGTGAACGCCATCCCCGTCGCCAGCAACCCGAAGGCAAGCGCCTTGATGCTCCCGATCATGCGCGCCGTCGCTTCACAGGCTTATGTGCACGCGCCGGCTTCTTTGGCTGCCTGCCATACCCCTGCCTGCCATACCGCTTCCTTGCCCGCGCCTCGCAGATACCTCGCTTCTTCCTCGACCGCTTCCTACATGCCTTCAGCGCGCGAGCGCGCTTCTGCGTTCGAGTCAGCGCTCTGGGCTTGGCGTCCGGCCGTGGCACGAGGTTCCCAACCCGGGCAAGCGTCGTGCTGGAGGGCACACCGAACACCGGCGAGGAGGCGACCGGCGCGAGGCAGCCTTCGCCCGTGCAGCTCGTCGGGGGCGGCGGGTTCTGCGCGGCGATCCCGCCTTCGACGCGCGCGTCATATAGGTCGTCGTTTTCGTCCTGGTCCTGGCCCACGAGCGATTGACGCGTGAAGAAGAAGACGTTGCGACCGTCGGCGCTCGCATCGCCGAAGTAGGACTGATCGCCGCTCTGTCCGGTCGAGATCAAGTAGAGGCAGCCGCCCGAGCTTTCGCTGAAGCTCGCGCTCGAACGAGAACAGCCGTCGGGCCCACCCGCTCCTTCACGCTCCCACTCGTACACGTCGGTCTGTTCGTTCGCGTCTTGGGGGACGAGCGCTTCCTTCGTCTGGAAGAAGACACGGCTGCCGTCGTCGGAGAGGTTGCGCGTCAGGAAGGCGTTACGTTCCGGAGCGGCTGCGATCGACGGGTTCCCCGCGAGATACGCTTCGCGGCTCGCCGGCGCACCACTCGGGTTGCAGGACACGCACGTAAGCCCACCGCGCCTGGCGTCATACAGATAGAGCTCACCGTGGCCGGCATTGTCGTAGCCGGCCAGTCGCTCCTGCGAAAAAAACAGCAGCGCCGTACCGTCGGGAGTGACCCGTGAGCCCTTCTCTCCGGTAGCAGGCGCGGCACCCGGGTTCGAGCTATAAAAGTCATGCCAATCATATTCGTCGTATCCATCTTCGGTGCTCAGTCGTGCGATGAAGATGGTTTCGCCGTCATGCCACTCATAGAGATTGCCTTCACCCACTCCCGCCTTTTCTTTGTTACCGTTTTCGTTATCAGCCAGCACGCCGGTCGCGACGAAGTACACGTAGGAGCCGTTTTCGGTCGCGATCCCAAGCGTCCCCAACACACGCGCGGCGCCGCGCGTGAGCGCTTCGCGCGTTTCGCTCCCGACATCGAACCGATAGAGGTCCTCGCCTTCGGTATAGAAGACCTCCGAGCCATCTGCCGTAGCGGCACGCCAATACGCCGGCCCGGCAGAGATCGGGATCGTCCGCGCCGCTTCCGGTTCGCGCATATAGATCTGCCCTGTCCCCCCATCGCTGAAGAAGATACGGGAGCCATCTGCGGAGATGGTGTCCTGCGTATAGAAGCCGCCCGTCGCACCACCTGTCGCCCCGAGGAGCGCAGGGCCTCCCGGACCAGCGAACGAGCCTTTGGCCGGTGCATTACCACCTTCCGATGGGGGCAGTATGCCAGCGACGCTCAACCGGCCATCAGCCCACTCATACAGGTTGACGACGTTTGGAGCGGCGTTCGGTAGGAGCTGTTCACCAGACTCGAAAATGATGCGTGAGCCGTCGGCCGTGGCGTCGGCGAACGTGACAACGCCAGGACTGAGCAGTCGAAAGGAACCGGTGGCGCTGTCGCGGAGGTAGGAGTAGCGGCCGGGCGCCATGCCCGCTTCGAGGCCTGGTTCTACGAGGATCAGCACCTCGGAGAGGTCTTCTGTCAGACCCTTGGTCGAGCCCTCCTCAGAGCCACCCGCCGTGGGATGGCTGGCGGGAGGCGCGAGCCCCTGGGTCGACCACCCGTCACCGCCGCGCACACTGAGGTAGGTCGGGGTGCTTGCGGCACTCAACACCCCGGGGAACGGCACCATGGAAAAGAAGGTCACCCCATCGCCAAACGGCGAGCTCTGCACTAGGCCGGGAATGCCGGCAGCATCCGTGAAGTTCTTATCGACGGGCGAGACCTGCTCGTAGGCACGGCAATCCGGTAGCCGGAGCGCGTCGCCCTCCTGCCCGCGAACCTGTTCGTTGAGGCAGCCCTCCGCCCGGGCAGCGGCCGGCAAGACCCCTCCCCCCAGGCCGGTAAGCGCAAGCGCAGCCGCCGCGAGCAGCATCCAGCGGACACCGCCGCTCCGCGACGACACGCTTCCTCCACCAGCCCTGGACGCCATAACCAGCAAGCCTATACGAGGCCAGCCATGCCATCACGCCTTGGTCCTGCATGCGTCGTTTAGGTTTCTTTGACGCTCCAGTTTTTGACCGACGTCAGTTTGATGGTTGCTTCATCTTCCAATTCAGCTGGATTGGCGCCGATTTCAAGGCTGCCGCCTGCGGCTTTACAAATTATTTTGTGTTTTTCAGTTTCTTTTTCCGCAGCAGTATTGGTTGAGTCGACTTCACATAGCTGCGATCCCGTCACGGAAAACGTCTTTACTTCTCCAACGTGGGAAATGACGCACGATGATTCTTTGCCTTCTATACTTATCCCAGCAAAGCCAGCGCCTTCTTTTGGTTCCAGCTTGTCTTCCACCCTTGTTCCGGTCAACACCAGTTCGCCCTTAAGCACCGTCGTTTTGATTTCTCTTTCGTCCGCCGCGGTGAGCTTGCAATTGGCTGGTTTGAGCAGTTTACATTCTTCAAACGTAATCGTCGTTTTGGACTTGCCCACCGTTCCGGCGGCTCCGCCTTCGATGGCTCCGGTCGTTTTGCCTTTTCCGCATTTGACTTCCGACGTCACGGATGCGATTGTGGCTTTCAGTACAGATGCGCCGTTGGTGCCTTCGATTTTTTCCGAGGCATTTTCCAGCGGCACCCCTTCGACGCAGTAGGCCGGCGCTTTCGTCACCGTCAGACAGCTACCCGACGCCGATGCCGGCGTCGAGGTCGACGCCGTCGCGACCACGCTCACAGCGACCGCGGCCAGCAGGCCCAGCAAGATCAACCTGGTTCGAGACATGGCAAGCAGCCTCCATCCGCCCCGGCTCGCGGAGCATTCGTCGTAGGGGACGTCGACAGCAAATCTAGCATCTTTCACGATGCTAGAAAAGGGCGGGCCCCCGGCGAGCGCTCAGCTGCGCTTTGCGAGCCGGTACTGGCGCGAGACGGGATCGCGCTCCAGCACGCCGACCTCGACGAGCGTGGAGGTGTAGCGATGGGTCGTGCTGATGCCCATGCCGAGTTGGTGGGCCACGTCGGTCACCGAGCGGGCGCTGCCGTCGGCGGGATAGGACGCGAGGACCATCAGGCCGCGCAACAGCGAGCGCGAGAGCCGCCCGTCGTCCATCGGCACCGCCGACGCCTGGACGTCGAGCTCCTCCAGCCCGCCCAGCAGACCCAGCAGGCCGTCGTCGTGCGCGGCCTCACGCACGATCTGATTGATCTGGGCCTTGGACAGCTCGATTTTGATTCCGTTCTCTGAGATCTGGGGCATACCTCGATACTGACGCCGGCGCGAGCCCCTGCCTAGTGACGTGTCGCCATCAATTTCGGAGGAGACGCTCGCGCGCGGGATCGACGGGAGGCGTAGCGGCGACGCCGGCTCAGCGGCTGCAAC
This sequence comes from Solirubrobacteraceae bacterium, assembly GCA_036511695.1. Lineage (GTDB taxonomy): Bacteria > Actinomycetota > Thermoleophilia > Solirubrobacterales > Solirubrobacteraceae > Palsa-744. The sequence goes on from DATCBT010000004.1 coordinate 47,636, forward strand.
GGCTCAACGACGACGATGGAGCACCACGCGCGAGCCCGCGTGAGGGGTCACGATCACGCTCCGCCAGCGTGGATGCTCGATCCGGCGCCCGGCTGGCAGCACGGTCACGCTCGCGAGCACGGTGCGCAGCACGGTCTTGAGCTCGAGCATCGCCAGGTGCAGGCCGGGACAGCGCTTGCGGCCTCCTCCCCATGGCAGCCACGTGTACGCCGCCGGCCCCGTCTCCAGGAAGCGCTCGGGCCGGAACTCGTGCGGCTCGGGGTAGAGCAGCGGGTCGTGGTGCAGGAGATAGATGCACCCGAGCAACTGGGTCGGGGGGCGATAGGTCCAGCCGCCGAGGACGATCGGCTGCTTGACCGCGCGCGGAATCGTGAACAGGAACACGGGCCGATGGCGCAGCACCTCCTGGATCGTCGCGGTCAGATACTCCTCCTCGGCGCCCTCGTCGATCTCTCCGATCAGCTTCTCCAGCACGGTCGGGTGGTGCGCGAGCAGCTGAAAGGCCCATGCCAGCTCCGCGGCCGTGGTCTCATGTCCGGCGAGGATCACCGACATCAAATCGTCGCGCACCTGCCGCGCGGAGATCGGCGAGCCGTCCGCGTTGCAAGCCTCCAGGAGCCTGTCGAGCAGGCCCTCGGAGCGCCCGTTGGCGCACGCTCGATCCTCGATGATCGCGTAGAGCAGCCGATCGACCTCCGCGCGGGTGCGCAGGAAACGCTCCCAGATGCGACGCCCCGGGCCGTGGCGCAGGAGCGGCTCGGGAAAGACCGCGCTACCCGTGACCGCCAGCATTGCGAGCAGACGATCGCGCAGCGCATACAGGCAGCGATCGTCAGGACGTCCCGAAGCGCCGAAGATCGTGCGCAGGACGATCTCCAGCGTCAGCGCGCGCAGCGGCGGATGTAGCGCGAAGGACACCTCACGCGGCCACGAGGCAACCTCACGCTGCGCGACTTTCACCACCAGCTCGCGGTGCCGGCGCACGAGCTTGGAGTGGAACCCGGGGAGCATCCGCTTACGACCCTCGAGATGCTCCTCCTCGTCGCGGAGCATGAACGAGCGCTCGCCGACGATCGGCGCGATGATCGCGCCGCCCTCGCCCGGATGCAGCACCTCCGCGGGCGCGGCGAACATCGCTTTGACGTCGGCCGGGTCGGACAGGAAGACGAGCGGCGGACGGCTTGTGGCGCGCAGCGTGAAGCGGCTGCCATAGCGATCGGAGGACTGCTCGAGATACTCAAACGGCCAGCGCCATAACAGGCAACTCTGAAGCGCCCGCGGCAGCTGCGGACCCGGCGGAAGCTCCTCCCCGACAGCTTGCCGCACCGCTCACGATCCGATCTAGGCGGAGCGCAACCCGTAGGCAATCCGCCATGCTCGAAGGACCGGGAGCAACGCCTTGGTGAGCGAGCCGCCGGCATCGAGGAGCATGCGGGTGCCCGCACGCAGCTCGGGTGTATGGGCGCTGTCCCTGGACAGGTACATCGCGACCATGCAGGCGACGATGACCGTGTGGCGATGGCCGTTGCGCAGCTCGCACGCTTGACGCGCGGTTCGATCCACGATCTCACAGAGGCGCTGAAGTGCGATCTCAGCACTGGCGTAGTGGGCGATATAGCTGTGATCTCCGTTTGCGAGGTCGTCGAGCTGGTCGACATAGCTGTCCAACATCGTGGTCGCCAGCGAGCACCAGGGGAAGTAGACGGCATGAGCGCGATCGAGATCCCGCTCCTCGACCGCCGGTTCGGCCGCGAGCGCCAGGAGCGCGTGAACGGTCAACGACGCGGTTGCCGCGCCGCTCAGCTCGAACCAACTCGCCTGCACCCGATCGGGGAACTCACGCGCGCTCCACTGCTCGAGCGCGAGATTACGAGCGCCGGGATCGGGGTCGTGGTTGAGGGCGAGGACCTGAGCACGGGTCGCTTCACGGATCAGCAGCACGCGCACGCGCGCGTAGGAGGGCAGCTGCGCGCAGTGCTCACGGCAGCTCTCCACGAGCGCCCGCAGATAGCCGCCGTCCTCCCGCCAGGACTGAAAGCGGTAGTAGTCGGAGATCGGCGCGTCCGGATCCAGCGCCTCAACGAGCGCGCGATGCAATTGGCGACCGTTCGCTTGGCCGGCGTGCGCCGCACGCTCGTTCATCTGATCGAGAAACTCGAGGATGATCTCGTAGGCGACGAGGAGCCGCAGGAGATGTGGGTTGCGGCGGCGCGGCAAGATCCAGAACAGCGCGGCGCCGTCGAGATGGGTGCGCTTGCGGGCGAGCGCAGCGAGCGCGTCCTCGCGGATCCGGGCATCCGCGATCGCCCCTGCACGCACCCTCCAGACACGGGTCTCACGCGAAACCGCCCGCAGCCCCCACAGCAGCTGACGGCTGCCGGCGAGGAGCAGCGCCCAGACCTGTCTGGGACTCAGAGGCGTCGGGTCGGCCTTCGAACGGTCATTTCTTGGATACGGGATATTTCCCGATCCTAGAAGATCGCCTGGCTTGCCGGATTCCGCCTGCGGGGAGCTACACGTAGGGCGTCACGGCGGCGGCACGATAACCGGGTATCGCGACGATCGCGGCCGCGACGGCGGTGACGAGCAGGAAGCTTCCCGCCGCGGCCAGAGCGCCGGCGGAGAAGACGACCGGGAAGCCCGTCACGCTCAGCAGCGCGTGGCTCAGCAGCAGCTGGCCATAGATCCCGAAGAGCGCTCCCGCCAAGCAACCGCTGCCCAGCAGCAGCGCGCTCTCACAGAGCAGCGCAGACCAGAGCACGCTCGTGCAGTAGCCCTGCACCTTCATGCGCGCGAACCGCCGGCGGCGCTGGGACACCAGGGTGCCCATCGCCGTCGCCATCGCGAGCACGCCGGCGATCAACACGAGCAGCGAGATTTGCGTGAGGCGGCCGAGCCCCTGGCGACTGGCCGTCTGCTGCAGCGCTTCGCGCTGGCGCGCGCTCTGGACGACCAGCGCCGAGCCTGCTCCCAATGCCCGCCGAACTTCCCGGCTTCCCTGCTCGGCCGAGACTCCTGCTCGCAGCGTCAGGTTGTAGGCGCTCGGATCGGCGCTGCCCCAGGCGCGCGCATAGTCCCCGGGGTTGAGGATGATCGCGCCGGGCGGCCAGCCGAGGTTCGTGGTCAGCGCGGCGACGCGGAACACCCTGGGGTCAGGCGCCGGCAGCGTGAAACGCTGCCCGATATGCAGATGATGCTGCGCGGCGATGGCCTGTGAGAGCACCGCCCAACCGCCCGCTCGCAGCCTGGCGCTCGCCGACGCGAGCCGACCCGCCACCAGCTGGCTCGGAGGGATTGGATTGATCGCGGAAGACGGCGGCGCGAGGACCCAGATACGACGATTGCCATAGTCGAGGAAACCGGCTCGATACAGACCCACGGCTTGAACACCGTGCACACGCGCCAGCGTGGCAGCCGCGTCGTTTGCGAATGGCGTCGTGGCGAGGAGGTTCTGCGTGCCGGGCGCGGTCACCCATACCTCGGCGGTTGCCGAGAGCTGGTGGACGAGGCGATCGAGTCCCCGTTGCAGATTGGTATGCGACCCCTGGATCGTGACACTGCCGAACACGGCCACCGCACCCGTCGCGGCGATCGCGAGCGAGCGGGTCCGGGTCCGCGGCGAGCGCAGCTCGACGACCGCGAGGCGACTCCAACCGCCATCCCAGGAGCGCTGCAGGCGCTCAAATACGCCGACGACCAGATCGAGCAACGGGGCCAACAGCAACAGCAGCGCGCCGATCAGCGTCGCGACGGCCAGGATCGCGGCCTGGGGCGCCGCGAACAGGATGATCGTCGTCACCCCCAGACACGCCGCTGCGGCGGCCAGGACCACGATGCGCCGGCCGCGAGGGAGATGTTTGGGAGAGCTCGAGATCTGGCGCCGGGAGCGCGAGGAGATCTCCCGCACAGGGGTGAGCACACCCAGGCAGGCGGCGAGCATGCCCCCGCCCACGGCGATCGCGACGTTCTCCCAGGTGACGATCCGCTGCGAGCCGATCGGGAATCCAATCGACAGGTAGCCGGCATCCGCATGGAAGACGGCGAGCGAGATCGCCTCGCCCAGCGCCAGGCCGACGATGCAGGCCAGCGTGCCGAGTACAAGCGCGTCGAAAAGCAGCGTCTTGACGGTGTCCAGCCGGGTGGCGCCGTTGCGACGCAGGCCCCTGATCAGCCGCTCGCGCAGGGGCATCGTGAACAGCATCGCGCAGTAGGCGAACATGAAGCCAACCAATGCGCAGATCGCCGCGAAGGTCTCCGTCGACTGGTTGATCGGCTCGGCGGCCTGGCTGAAGAGCGTCGCGTCGAAGTCAGCCGGCTCGACGTTCAGACGATCGCCCGCCAGCCTCATCAGCCCCGTCCGCACCTCGCTGCCCTGCCCGCGTCGCGCCCGTACGAAGACGCGCGTGATCCGCCCCCGCATGCCGGTCAGCTGCTGCGCATAGGCCAGCGGCGCGAGCGCGACAGGGCTACCCACGAGCCCGCCGATATCCGAGCCTCCCAACGTAGCCGCGAGCAGTGCCGGCACGACGCCCGCACCGACCTGGAGCTTGATCGGCTGCAAGGGGCTCGCCCCGATCGCCCGGGCGACGGGGGCAGGCAGCGCAAGCGCCCGCTGGTGGGCGAGCACCGCATAGCGAAAATGTTGCAGCAGGGGACCGGCAGCGCGCACGGAGCCAGGGTCGCCGGCGATCAGGTCGACGGCCCGTTGACCGGCTGGACCGACCACGCCCACGCGCTCCTCCAGCACCGAGAACGCGGCGCTCACGCCCGGCAGCCGCTGTACCTCGCCCAGCAGCCGTTGATCGAAGCCGCGCGGGTCGCGCGCGGCGAGCTGGTACTGCGAGTGGCCCACGATTCCCTGCGCGAGCTGTTGCACCGAACCGTTGAGGCTCGCGCTCGCGACCTGGGAGGCGAACAGCAGCGCCACGCCGACGGCGAGCCCGAGGACCGCCGCCAGCTCCTGCCCAAGCACAATCCTCGCCTTCAGCCGGACGCGATACAGATGGACGATGCTCGACAGCCGCATCGCCCGGCTACGATCCGCCGAGCGGGGCGAACACGCGGTCGGGCTCGTAAGCGGTGAGCCGTCCGTCGCGCAACGCGTGCACGCGGTCGGCGAACATCGTCGCCTGCGGATCGTGGGTCACGAGCAGCACGGCGGCGCCGCGCTCACGACAGATCTCGCCCAGAAGCTGGAGCACCTCACGACTGCCCTGAGAGTCGAGGCTTCCGGTCGGCTCGTCGGCGAGCACGAGCTTCGGGTCGGTGGAGAGCGCCCGCGCGATCATCACCCGCTGGCGCTCGCCCATCGAGAGCTCGTCCGGGCGATGGCGCAGACGCTCACCCAGCCCCAGGCGCACCAAGAGCGGCTCGACCAGCTGCTCGGCCCGGCGGGCATCGTCGGTCAGCCAGAGCTTCATCGCGGCGTTCTGTGCCACATTGGCGCCCGGGAGCAGATCGAAGGCCTGCTCCACATAGCCCAAATCGCGCAGCCTGTAGCGCGCCCGCTCGTCCTCGGAGAGCGCGGAGATCTCCCGCCCATCCACGATCACCGCGCCGTCGTCGGGCGCCAGCAGCGCGGCGATCAGCATCAACAGCGTCGTCTTGCCCGAGCCGCTCGGACCGTACAGCGCCACCAGCTCTCCGCGGGCGATCCGCAGCGACACGCCGTCGACGGCACGGACCGGCTCCCCGTCACCGACGGGATAGCGCTTTGCAAGCTCGCGCAGCTCGAGCACTAGGAGGAGATGCCGCGTCTGGGATCGCGCGTATCCGCGCCGGTACCTGGGAAGTCGATTATCTTCCCCTGTTGCGCGGGCGTCCTTGAGAGATCCAACAGCTCGCCGCCGGCCAGCGTCGCCACACGCCCCGACCAGCCCATCGCGCCGGCGTCGGAGACGCACATCAACACGCCAAAGCCGCGCTCGGAAGCCAGCCTGTCCAGCCGTCGCATGATCGCATCGGCCTCTCCGAGCCCGAGCGAGACCGTCAGGTCGTCCACCAGCAACAGCTTCGGCTCGCGCGCGATTCCCTGGGCGAGGGCGACGAGCGCACGCTCCCAATCCGCCAGGCTCCCCCAGAACTGCTCGGCGCACTCCGAGGCTCCCATCAACTCGAGCGCGGCCAGCGCCCGCGCGTACGCCTCGCGCTTGCCGTGCCGCGCGAACAGCGGCAACGCGATGCTCGAGCGCATCGGCAAGTCGAGGTCGGGGATGACGGGTCCAACCAAACCGATCTCTCCGCCCAGCAGCCGCGCGCGCCGCCTGTCGGGGAGGCGCCAGAGATCCTCGCCTTCGAAGCTGACGCGTCCGTGGTCGGGGCGTTGCATCCCAGCCGCGACCCGCAGCAGCGAGGTCTTGCCCTGCGCACGCTGCGCCAGCACCGCGACGACCTCTCCGGCATCGACCTGCAGCGAGACATCGCTCAGCACCCGCACCAGATGCCGGCGCCCGCGCGGAAAGCTCAAGCAAACCTCCGTCAAAGACAGCACCGACATCGTCAAACCCGCGGCGGCGAGGAGGCCGGCCCCTGGCCCGCCTGAAAGCGCTGCCCCTCGCTCTGTAGATATTGGCGCAGCGTCTGCAGCCACTTGATCCTCGCATCCCACCACGCGGCGTCCCCGGATGTGACGATGATGCTCATCACCCGCCTCCACTCATCGTTGTCTGCCAGCCGCTGCGCTCTACGCGTCCGCTCACCGAGACCTTCCAGCTGAGCCATACAGGCCAGCTCGGCCTCGCGCACGATCTGGATCATCCTCGGCAAATCCTCCGGCCTGCAGAATGAGATCTTCGCGAGCAGCTCCTCACGCACCGGCGGCATCGAGGTCGACGAGCGCAACCAGCCTTCGAATTGCTCGACTCCCGCTGCCGTCGCCTCATAAGCAGTAGCGGGCAGATATCCAGCCTCAGCCCGAGCCGAGACGATCGCCCGATCCCCCTCGAGAGCTCGAATCAGCCCCTGCTTGGAGAGCCGTTTCAGCGCGTGATAGGCGGTGCCATGGGCAAACTGCGCCGAGCCGAACCGCCCCTCCAGACGCTGCTCCAGCTGGTAGCTGTTCCCAGGCCGTTCGACCACAAGACCCAAGACCGCCTCCCCCGCGGAGAGTCCCGACACCTGTGCAGTAGTACGCCCCATTCCGCTAGATCGTATCTGCTACCAAGACATGGGCCACGTACCCCGCGATGCATGCGCAGCTCAGCGCGGCGCGTCTGGCGACGCGCCGGAAGGGTGAACTCGTGGAACCTTCGCATCCCCGTCGATCAGCGGTCCTTGGCGAAATATGTCTGGAAATCCGGACGCGACACAAACAAGTGTCCTTTGTCGAGAAAAGCCGACTTTGAGTTTAGTCTGCTATGATGTCTGGATATGCAGACATCAAACGATAAGGACACGTCCGAGAGCGCTCCCGCAGGCAAGCCTTTCCGTCTCTATACCGCGGCGTCGGTGGGACCGGCGATCCGTCACTACCGCGAGGAAGCCGGGTTGACGCAGGAGGAGCTCGCTGAGATGGCGGGTCTGAACCGAAGCTACCTCTCGGAGCTAGAGCAGGGGCGTGAGACTGAGCAGATGCGTCGCATTCTGCGTCTGTTGAAGCTGCTCGGTGTCCGAGCGACGCTGCAGAAGGCGGACTGGTAGGTGCCGGGCGCCCTTGCGATCTGGCTTTACGGCCATCAGGTTGCGGTCGTGGAGAAGCAGCGCAAGGACCGCCTGCGCCTCTCCTACACCGAGTACGCGCTCGACACTTACGAGGGTGGCACGCCGCTGCTGTCGCTGGCGTTTCCGCTGACCCGCGATCGATACCCGAACGGGGCAACACGCGCGTTTCTCGACGGGCTCCTGCCAGAGGGAGAGCCGCGCAGGGCGATCGCGCAGGACCTCGACCTGCCGGCGAGCGACGTCTTCGGACTGCTCGCCGCGCTCGGCAAAGACAGCGCCGGGGCACTCGTCATCCAGCCAGAGGACGCTCCGTCTCCCTTGCCACCCACAACCCTGACCGCCGAGCCGCTCACCACGGATGACCTCGCCGAGCTGATCGCGAACCTCCACCGCGCGCCCCTCGGTATCGACCGCAACGTCCGTCTGTCGCTTGCCGGTGTCCAGGAGAAGCTGCTGCTCACCCGCATGCCAGACGGCACATGGGGTCGGCCCGTCGAGGGAACGCCCTCTACGCACATCCTCAAGCCCGAGATCGAACCCTTCCAGAACACCGTCGAGAACGAGTTGTTCTGCATGACCATCGCGAAGAACCTCGGGCTGAGCGTCGCCCCCGTGCAGACGATCCTTGTCGATGAGCGCCCCGTGCTCGTCGTAGAACGCTACGACCGCGTCATCGACGCCGACGGGACCGTTCACAGAATTCACCAAGAGGACTTCTGCCAGGCACTCGGGCTCCCCCCGGAGGAGAAGTACGAGCAGGATGCCGGCCCGAGCCTCGCACGCATCGCGCGAGTCCTGCAGGACTTCGCCGAGCCATCCGCCCCCGAAACGCTGCTGCGAGCACTCACGCTCAACGTGGCGCTCGGCAACTGCGACGCCCATGGCAAGAACTTCTCGCTGCTGCACACTCAGGCGGGCGGCCTGCGACTCGCACCGCTGTACGACCTGCTGTCCACCAGGCTGTACCCACTCGACGACAAGCTCGCGATGTACGTCGACAGCGTGCAGAAGGCAGACAGCGTTACGGCTGAGCGCATAATCAACGAGGCCAACCGATGGGGCATGAACCGCAGGATCGCCGAGGAGATCGTCGCTGACTCGCTCAACCGTCTACCGGCCGCCATCTCGCAAGCCACCGAGGAAATCGACGCGCTACCCGACAGCCTCCCCGAACTGGTCAACAAGCGCGTTGACCAGTTGCGGACGTCCGGCCTGCCCTCCGATCGCGCCTGATCGCCATGACGTCGGACGGCGCCCGATGCCTGCCTCGAGATCGAGCAGGCATCGCTCTCCGGTGTTTCAGGGGTTTTCGCCCATGTTTGCTGGACTTCGCAATACATGAACCAATCGGGGCGCCCGGTTAGAGTTGGCTTTCCTATGCGATTTTTTGGCCCTCTGCGGGGGATTTGCGGGGGGCCATGCCACCCTCATGCCAGGCTTGGCGACGAGCGAGGCCGGGTGTATGCCATAACGAACTTCTGTACACTCGGGCGCGTTCTCTCGGACTTCAACGCCTCCTTGCATAGACGCGACGGGCCGCGCGAGGAACGGGAGCGCGAGCAGAGAGCCCGGCTCTCAGCACTTCTTGGCGCCTCGAACCGCACTGCTCCGCCGCGCGTCGAGAGTGTGGAGATCGGCGTGTGAGAAGTGAGCGCTCACGGATAGACCTGCTGTCCACTCTCCTTGTCCACGAGCACGATTGCGCTCGCCGGACATGCCCGCGCGACCTCCATCAACTGCTCGTCGGGAGCCCTGCCGATGACCGTCGCCACGTCCTCCACGCGAAATACCTCAGGCGCCATCTCTTCGCAGTCGCCATGCGCGAGGCACGCCGACTCGTCGATCACTGGCACGTATGTCATCTCGATCTCCTTGTCGTGGGCTAGCTGGGAAGGGATGCGGCGATCCGGGCCCGTGCTTGCGGGAGCGCATCGGGACGGTTGACGAGCATCGCCGCGGGCGGAAGCTCGGTGTGTGTGAGCCAGGCGATGAAGTCGCTCGCGGCGGGGTCGCCGTCGAGCTCGACGTGGCAGCCGTCGGGCGAGTGCCCGACGAGCTGGATGCGCCGCCCGTGCTGGTCGCTCCAGAACATCGACGGCGGCGAGGGCAGCGGCTCCTGCCCGAGCAGCGATCGCGCGACTGTCGCGCCTTGGCGCGCGGCCGCCTCCCAGTGCTGGGTGGGGATTCGTTGTTCTGGGTGCGGGCCCGGATAGCAAGCAGCGTCCCCGGCGGCGTAAACGTCCGGCAACTGCGTGCGTCCGCCCGCGTCCACGCCGATCGCCCCAGGCCCCAGCCCGCTACTCTTGAGCCACTCCGTGGCGGGGACTGTGCCGACGGCCAGCAGTACCGTCTCGGCAGTCACGTAACTGCCGTCACTGAGCTTTATGCGTATGTCGCGCGAGCCGTGCTCGACGCTCTCCACCGCGGTCGCCAGCCGCACGTCGACGCCGTGCTCGCGATGCAGTCCCGCGATCCACAGACCGAGCGCCGGCGGCAATGCTCGCGCGAGCGGTGTGGGCGCCGCCTCGATCACGGTGACCGCCAACCCGAGCGCCCGTGCCGCCGAGGCGACCTCGAGGCCGATCAAACCGGCGCCGATCACCGCCAGCTCGCCAGAGCCGTTCGCTAGCGTGTCGCGCAGTGCCTGTGCGTCCGCCGCGGTGCGCAGTTCGTGTACGCGCTCGCTCTCGCCGAACAGCGGCAGCGGGCGCGGCCGGCTGCCGGTGGCGGTCAGCAGCTGGCCGTAGCGTAGGCGCGAGCCGTCCTCGAGTTCGACGACGTGCGCCGTGGCATCGAGCTCGCGAGCGGCTGCGCCGAGCAGCAACTCGATCTCGTGCTCCTCATACCATCTCGGCTCTCGGTAGGCCAGCGTACTCACATCGCGCTCGCCCATGAGCACGGCCTTGGACAGCGCGGGGCGGTCATACGGCGCGCGCGGCTCGTCGCACAGCACGACGATTCGCCCGTCGAAGCCGCCGCGCCGCAGCGCCTCGCAGCAGCGCTGCGCGGCCAGCCCGCCGCCCGCGATCAGCACGTCAGCATCGACCACGGCGCTCATCACGCGAGCTCCTCTGCGAATTGGCGGACCGGAGCGGCCTGCGCCGCTCTCGCCCGCCCGCCGCGCGGTTTGCGGCTCTGCAGGATGCGCAGGACGGTCAGGTAGACGATCGGGATGCCCGTGAGGAGCATGTAGGCGCGCAGCCACAGGGTGCTCGCGTCGCTGCCCGCGCCGACCGTGTGCACGACGCCGAGCACCCACACGAGCACGGTCGCGCGGTGGAGCTTGCGCCACAGCCGCACGCCGACCCGCCGGCGGGCATAGAAGCTCAGCCCGAGCAGCGCCGCGAGGTAGCCCCCGATCAGCCCGAGGCCCGTGAAGAGCGGCCGGTAGGACATCGTGAAGGGGATCGTCAACCCGCCCACGCCGGGGTGAAGCCACGGGTCGCCGAGCAGCGCGAGCCCGTGCACCGCGATCGCGATCATGCCGACGAGCGCGACGTGCTCGTGCAGGCGCACGAGCTTGCGTCCCATGCCCGGGCGACGCAGGATCTTCGTCGCCATCGTAAGGCCGATCAGCACCGAGAGCGAGATCAGCCCGAGCGCGAGGATTCCCGACGCGCGACTGACGAGCCACCAGATATAGAGGCTGAGGTTGGCGTGTGCCATCACGCGGTCCTTCCGAGTCCGGTCAACCAGCCACGCGGCTCGTTCAGCGCCCCGATCGTCTCGACCTCGCCGTTGTCGCGCACGATCACGCCGCCATGCTCGGCGAGCACCCGGCGGGCGCCGATCGGACCGAGCAGCAGCGCCATCTTCGAGAGCGTCTCGGCTTCCAGGGCGCTCGAGCCGAGCGCGGTAGCGCCGACCAGGCCCGTCCACGCGGGCAGGCCGGTCGCGGGGTCAAGCAGGTGGTGCGCGAAGCCACCGCCGGGGGTGCACCACACGCGCACGTTCAGACCCGAGGTCGCCACGCCGCCCGCCGCGATCCGCAGCGTGCGGATCGTCTCGCCGGTGAGGGGGTGCTCGACCTCGATCTCATACGGCTCGACCTGCGCGCCGACGCCACCGACAGCGAGGTCGCCGCCGCAGTCGACCGCGAAGCGCGTGTAGCCGGCGAGACGGTGCGCGACCGCGTCGGCGCACAGCCCCTTGCCGGTTCCGCCGGTGTCGATCATCACGCCCGCCGGGCGCACGACACGGCCGGCATCGTCTTCGACGAGGATCTGCTTCCACTGCGCCGCAGCGCGCGGCTTGGCCTGACGGCGCGTCGGCGCGGACGCGAGCGCATCTCTCAGCGGCACGGGCTCGCGGCCATCGAGCGAGCGTGCGTATCCGATCCGTTCGAGCTCGCCCGTAAGCGTCGGATCGACGAGGCCGCCAGACCTTTCCGCTGCCCATATCCCCGCGCGTACGGCGGTGCGCAGCAGCGCCGACGCGGGCACGCGGGACCGCGAGTCGCGGTTGAGCGCGGTCAGCTCGCTGTCTTCGCGGAAGCGCGAGAGGCGCGC
>DATCBT010000005.1:0-42324 GCA_036511695.1 Solirubrobacteraceae bacterium
TGGCGCTCTCCCGGTGGTGGTCAGCTATGTGCGCTGAGTCTCAGGCCTCGCTCAACCAGCGGTCGAGCGAGATCTCCCTCTCTCGGAAAGAAAACGAGAACAACCTCACCACCCAGCAACCAGAGGTTGCCCTATGAGCGATGGGCTCGAGGTCGCCCGCGCGGCGCTGGCGGGGCAGCCCGCCTGGCTGGTGGGGGGTGCGGTGCGCGATCGCATGCTGGGCCGGCCGTTGATCGATCTCGATCTCGTGGTGGACGGGGATCCCGAGCAGGCAGCGCGCGCGCTGGCCCGTGCGGCGGGGCGGGCGGCGTGTTTCGCGCTGTCCGAGGACTTCGGCGCGTGGCGGGTGGTGGCGCGCGGTCAAGCCTGGCAGGCGGACGTAGAGCGGTTACGTGGCGGCTCTCTGCGGGCGGACCTTGAGCTGCGTGACTTCACCGTGAACGCGATCGCCGAGCCGATCGAAGGGGGCGCCCAGATCGATCCGCTGGGTGGGCTCGAGGACCTGACGGCGGGCCGCCTGCGCATGGCCGGGCCGAGCGCCTTCGCCGATGACCCTTTGCGCGTGCTGCGCCTGGTGCGCATGGCGGTCGAGCTGGAGCTGGAGCCCGAGCCTCAGACCAGTCGGGCGGCGCGCGCACACGTGAGCGGGTTGCAAGAGGTGTCGGCCGAGCGGGTGTTCATCGAGCTGCGTCGGATCCTCGCCTCGCCGCGGGCAAGACCTGGGATCGAGCTGTTGGGGGAGCTGGGGGCGACGGCGATCGTGCTGCCCGAGCTGGAGGCGCTGCGCGGTGTCGATCAGAGCCGTTTCCACCACCTCGACGTGTATGGCCACACGCTCGAGGCGCTCGACCGGACGATCGAGTTGCAAAACGACCCCGGCACGGTTCTCGGAGGGGAGCACGTCGCGGAGGTTGCCGCCCTGCTGGTCGAGCCGCTTGCCGATGAGCTCACGCGTGGCGAGGCGCTGCGTTGGGGGGCGCTGTTGCACGACATCGCCAAGCCCCTGACCAGAGCAGTGCGTCCCGAGGACGGGCGCGTGACCTTCATCGGCCACGACCTGCGCGGCGCCGAGCAGGCCCGCGATGTGCTCACGCGCCTGCGCGCGAGCGAGCGGTTGCGCGCCCACGTCGCGGCGCTGGTGCGCAATCACCTGCGCCTCGGCTTCCTCGTCCACGAGCCTCAACCCCTCTCCCGCCGTACGGTGTTCGGCTACCTGCGCGCCTGCTCTCCGGTGGAGGTTGACGTCACGCTGCTCTCCCTCGCCGACCGCCTGGCCACGCGCGGAGAGAGGGCCAAGGAGGCGATCGACGTGCACATGCGCGTCGCGCGCCCGCTGCTTGGGGATGCCCTGCGCTGGCGCGTCGAGGGCCGGCCCCGGCCGCTGTGGCGGGGCGATGAGCTGGCCCGCGAGCTTGGCATCGAGGCGGGGCCAAGAGTGGGGAAGCTGCTGGAGGAGCTCGCCGAGGCGCAATTTGCGGGGGAGCTGCTCACGCGCGAGCAGGCACTGGCGTACGCGCGCACGTGGCCGGCATCCGGCTAAGCGGCCGACATTGGCTAGGCGGCCGATATCCGGCTAGGCTTGCACTGCCGATGGCCGACCCGGACTGCATTTTCTGCAAGATCCTCGCGGGCGAGCTGCCGGCCACGATCGTCGACGAAGACGAGCGCACGGTGGCCCTGATGGACATCAACCCCGCCACTCGCGGCCACGCGCTCGTGGTTCCACGCACACATAGCGCGGATCTGATGAGCATCGACCAGGATGACCTGTGCGCCGTGGCGGTGGCCTCGCGGCGACTGGCGGCTCGCGCCAAGGAGCGGCTGCGGGCCGATGGGATCAACCTCGTCAACTCCTGCGGCTCGGTCGCCTGGCAGACGGTCTTCCACTTCCACATGCACGTGATCCCGCGCTATGCCGACGATCCACTGCGGCTACCGTGGGTGCCCGCGCCGGGAGATCCCGAGGAGATCGCGGCCGCGGCGCAGGAACTTAGGCGGCAGTAGCGAACATGCAGACCCAGGTCGCTAGATGCGAACATGCAGACTCAGGTCGCTAGATCTTTTGTCAGACCGCTACATCTTCCCATCAGTCGTGTTGAATGACCACATGATCCGTATATCCACAGCGATAGCCCTCTCGAGCCTGGCCCTCGTGCTGGTGTTGCCCGCGGGCTCGCAGGCGACGCTCACCGAAGTCGGTGTGATCCCGCCCACGGTCAATCCAGAAACCGTTCCCAGCTGCCCTGGCAGCCCCTGCTTGGCCGTCAGTCGCACGACGGGCTTCCAGGTGAAGGTGGGCACGACGCACAATCCGCTGGCGGCGCCGCGCGCCGGCACGGTCGTCGCCTGGTCGATCATGCTCGGCAAGCCGAACGCCACTCAGATCAAGTTCTTCAACGCCAATGAGGGCGGTCCCTCCACGGCGGGCCTCGCGATCCTGCGCCCGCAGGCGAAGCCGAACCTCACATACAAGCTGGTTGCACAGAGTCCGCTCGTCAAACTCGAACCCTACTTCGGCAAGACCGCCCAGTTCCCGCTGGAAACCACGCTGAAGGTCAAAAAGGGCGACGTGATCGCGCTGACGGTGCCCTCCTGGGCGCCCTCGCTGGCCCTGGGCTTCACCAACGCGACCTCTTGGCGCGCCAGCCGGCCGAAAGCCCAGTGCGCGAGCACGAGCGCGCAGACCACGCAGACAGTGGTCGGCTCGCCGGTGCAGTACTACTGCCTGTACCTCACGGCGCGCCTAACCTACAGCGCAACCCTGATCTCTACGCCTTAGGACGCCGCTGGCCGGCGCTGGCCGATCTCGGATGATCGGTCTGCGTCCTTACCGATCGGTGATCGATGGGATCCCCGATCGGCCAGCACGCGTGCTAGCCGATCCCGGACGATCGGTACGCCACGCGGGCGGGTGGGCTTTTCGATCTTGCCTCGCTTGACCTGCTGGCCGATCTTCGATCGGTCCTAAGAGGAAGCTGACCGCCCAAGGCCTATTTGCCAGAGGGGGCGCTGGCGCCACCGCTGGGGCTTACGGCCGATTCGCCGCCGGCTTTGCTCGCGGCTTCTTCGCCGCCGGCTTTCGCCGTCCCGCCGGCGGAGGTGCCTCCGGCGGATTCGCTGCTTTCGCTGGCGCCGCTGGAGTTGCCGCCGCTCGCTGCCGTTTCTTCGCCGGTTTTTTCTTCTTCTGAGGAGCCTGAGCCTTCGCTCGCTTTGCCGGTCGAGGTCGTCGCGGTGCTCGAGGTCGAGGTCGAGGTCGTCTGCACGGCGGCCTTTTCGGCGCTCGTGTTCGTGGGCGGGGTGATGTCGGGCGTGCTCTTGGGTACCGCGTCGCTCACGCTGCTGCCGCCGCAGGCGCCGAGGCCGACGGCGCACAGCAGCGCCAGGCTCGTCGCCAGGGCGGCGCGGGCGGATGGTCGGCGCGTCAGGTGCGCGGGATGGGCGAGATGAGTGGGGGGCGTGGTTCTAGTCATGCGGGCGAGTCCTGGTCATGCGCCTTACGCCGCCGGGCGGGCGGTCCTCAAGCAGCCGTCCTCGCCGTCGGTGGATCCATGCGGCGAGTGCAGGTGGGGCAGTCGTTCAAGTCCTTCTGAGCGAGCTGGTCGCACCACGGGCAGAAGCGCATGTTCTCGACCGCCCAGGGAAGTCGCGAGGCGGAGGGAACGAGGGGCAGGAGCTTGCCCACAACCTCCATCGGCTCGCCTGTTTCACGGTCGAGGTAGATCTCATCGGGCGCCGCCTCGATCACGATTTCTCGCCCGCTGGCAGGGTTGCGCAGGCGGTAGCGCTGGCTCGAACTCACGACCCGCACTCTACCGGAGCGCCTGGCGGAGATGCGTACCGGAGCGCCTGGCGGTGATGCCCACCGATCCAGTCGCCTGCCCTTTGGATAGAGTTCCGCCGCCGATGTACTCATCCCCCGCCTCCAGGAGCCTGCGCAGGCTCGGCCTGCTCGCCGGGGCCGGTGGCCTGCTGCTCGGCGCCGGCGGCTGTGGAGCGGTCAAGTCCAACGACAACGCCAACCTCAACCTGATCGCCGGCAAGCAGCAGTTCGTCGCCAAGTGCGGCTCCTGCCACATGCTCGCGCGCGCGAACACGAAGGGCATCGTCGGCCCCAACCTCGATGCGGCCTTCGGCCAGGACATCGCCGAAGGCCTCAAGCGCAGCACGATCGAAGGGATCGTGCATGGTCAGGTACTCGAGCCCAACCGCGAAGGCGTGATGCCCAAAGGGCTGGCCGGCGGCGCGACGCTGAACGACATCTCCTCCTATGTCGCCCAGGCCGTCGACCGGCCGGGCCAGGACACCGGCCTGCTGGCCAGCGCGGTGGAAGCGCCCGGAGCCGGCAAGCCCGCGGTGGAGAAGGCGGGCAAGCTCGCAATCGACGCGAACCCCCAGGGTCAGCTCGCGTATACGGCCACCAAGGCGACGGCCACCCCGGGGGCGGTCACGATCAGCATGGCGAACATGTCCGGCGTCTCCCACAACATCGCGATCGAAGCCGGTGAAGGCGGAGTGACGGCCAAGGGCTCGACGCTCGGCGCGAGCACGTTCATCACCAAGGGCAGCACATCGGTGACCGTCACCCTGAAGCCGGGCGCCTACACCTTCTTCTGCCAGGCCCCCGGCCACCGCGCAGCCGGCATGTACGGCACGCTGACGGTCAAATAAGCGCGCGCAGGGCAAACACCAGCCCGACGATCACGGCGAGCACCGCGATCAGGTAGAGCAGCGCGCGGAAGGCGTCCTCCTCGGAGCGCAACGGGTTCAGCATGGCGCGACTCTCACGGGTAGGACGATCCGTAGCACGGCCCACCGTCGGCGGTCTAGAGGACGTAAACCGTCAGGTACACGACTATCCACATGGCGTCGACGAAATGCCAGTAGATACCGGGTACGTCGACCCCACGGTGCTCCTCGGGGCTGTAGTGCCCGCGGAAGGCGCGGACGGTAACGATCAGGAGCAGCACCAGGCCGATGAGCACGTGCGCGCCGTGCAGGCCGGTGAGCGAGTAGAAGATCGATTGCTGGGCGTGGTCTTGCGGGGCGAAGCCGATGTTCGCGTACTCGTTGATCTGGATGAACAGGAACGTGCAGCCGAGCAGGAAGGTGGTGAGGATGCCGGCCTTCAGCCCGAAGCGGTTCCCTCGCTTGATCGACGTCTCGGCCCAGTGCAGCGTGAAGGAGGAGGAGATGAGGATCGCGGTGTTGAAGCCGGCGACTCCCTCCGGCAGGTTGGTGCCCGGCGCGGGCCACGGCTCGCCGGAGGCGATGCGAATGAAGAAGTAGGCCGTGAAGAACGCCCCGAAGATCATCACCTCGGAGATGATGAAAAGGAGCATTCCCAGCAGCTGGGGTTCGACGCGCGAGCTGCGGTTTGCCGTCGGTGGGCCGTGCTGGTCGGAGTGGGCGGTCGCGTGAGCGATGCTGGCTGCCTCCATCGGGCTCCTCAGCGCGCCCCGGCCGGGGCCGCGGTCGTGTTGGCCTGCAGGTCGACGACCACGTGCTCGACCTTGGCCGAGGTGCTGTGACGGACGCGCTCGATCAGGTCCGTGCGCAGCCAGCCGGAGCGCTCGCCGGGAAGCGTTGAGATCACGACATCGTCGACCCTGAACAGCTCCAGCGCGTTGACGGCGGCGGTGTAGGGGTCGGGGTCGCCGATCATGCCCGAGCCGATCAGCCCGGCGGCGTGCAGCCGGTCGAGCATCGCCGCCAGACGCGCGCGTGCCTCGCGCGGCGCCGAGCCGCTGCCGTCCTGCAGCGGGATCACGGCGATGAACACATGACGTTGGCCGTCGCCGGCCTTCTCCTGAAGGTGCTTGAACAGCTCCTCGCCGCTCGCTGTCTTGCCGGCCACGACGAGCGTCACACGGAAGGGCAGGCCCTCCTGCTCGAGGTCGGTCACGATGTGCTCGACCGGCAGCCCCGAGGCGTTGTGAATGCGCTCGATCAGGTCCCTTCTGAGCCAGCCCGACTGGGTGGTCGGGTGGGTGGAGAGGATGATCTCCTCGGGCCGGCGCTCGGCGATCGCATCCATCGTCGCCGAGAAGGGGTCGGGATCGCCGACCTCCCCGCTGGCCTCGATCCCCTCGTCGGTCACGAACGAGATCGCCAGGTCGACTCGCACCTGGGCCGATTCGCGCACGGCCTCGTCGTAGATGACCAGGCCGGCCGATGGCTTGGTCTGGGGGACGACGAGGCGGAAGCGGACGTCGCCGGCGGCGGCGCGCGCGCGCACCGCCTCGAACAGCTTCGTGCCTCCGAGCGTCCGGTTGGCAACCACCAGGATCTCCTTCATCGGGCCCGCCTCCTCATTCGCTTGCTGCTCGAACGACGCCCGGGCCTACGCTGGCCGCTGCCGTGATCGGCGCGGGGGCCGGCGCGAAGATGCCGTGCACCGCTCCCGGCACTCCGTACTCGTACGGACCGCCGACGATCGTCGGGATCCTGTCGAAGTTGAAGATCGGTGGGGGTGAGGAGACCTGCCACTCGAGCGTCATCGCCCGCCACGGGTTGCCCACGGCCCGCGGCCCGCCACGCCAGCTGGTGACCATGTTGTAGACGAAGATCAGCGTGCTGAGGCCGAGGCCGAAGCTCATGATCGAGATGAACAGGTTGAGGTCGGCGAACTTTGGCGCGTATTCGGCGACGCGGCGGGGCATGCCCTGCAGGCCGAGGATGTGCATCGGGCCGAAGGTCAGGTTGAAGAAGACGAACGTGGTCCAGAAGTGCCACTTGCCGAGGCGCTCGTCGAACATCCGCCCGGTCATCTTCGGGAACCAGTAGTAGACGCCGGCGAAGATCGTCATCAACGACCCGCCGAACAGCACGTAGTGGATATGGGCGACGATGAAGTAGGTGGCGCTGACGTGGATGTCGAACGGGACCATCGCCAGCATCACGCCGCTGATCCCGCCGAGCGTGAACGTCGTGAGGAAGCCGAGGGCGAACAGCATCGGCGTGTCCAGATGCAGCACGCCGCGCCACAGCGTCGCCAGCCAGGAGAAGATCTTGATGCCCGTCGGCACGGCGATGATCGCCGTCGTGATCGCCATCGGGATACGGATCCAGGCGGCCATGCCCGAGGTGAACATGTGGTGGGCCCAGACCGTGAAGCCGAGCACGACGATCGCCAGCAGCGAGAAGGCCATCATGCGGTAGCCGAAGATCGGCTTGCGCGACTTCACGGCGATGATCTCAGAGATGATCCCGAAGCCGGGCAACATCATGATGTAGACCGCCGGGTGTGAGTAGAACCAGAAGACGTGCTGGTACATGAGCACGTTGCCGCCCTTGGCGGCGTTGAAGAAGTTGAAGCCGAGCGTGCGATCGAGCAGGATGAAGAACTGCGACGCCGCGATGAACGGGGTGGCGATCACGACCAGCAGCGAGGTCGCGAAGTTCGCCCAGACCAGCAGCGGCATCCGGAAGAAGCTCATCCCCGGCGCACGCATCGTGATGATCGTGACGAGGAAGTTCAGGGCGGTCATGATCGAGGAGGCGCCCGCGAACTGCACGCCCAGCGAGAAGAAGTTCTGTCCCACCGGCGCCGAGGTCGACAGCGGCGCGTAGGCGGTCCAGCCGTCGGCGAACGCGCCGCCGGGGGCGAGGAAGCTCGAGAGCATCATCACCCCGGCGATCGGCAGCAGCCAGTAGGAGAGGGCGTTCAGACGGGGGAAGGCCATGTCGGGCGCGCCGATCATCAGCGGCAGCACGAAGTTGGCAAGGCCCGCGAACACCGGGATCACGAACAGGAAGATCAGCAGCGAAGCGTGGACCGAGAACAGGCCGTTGTAGGTGTTCGCGTCGACGAACTGCGAGCCCGGCTGGGCCAGCTCGGCGCGCATCAGCAGACCGATCAGGCCGCCGACGAGCAGGAAGAAGAACGAGGTGACCGTGTACTGCACGCCGATCACCTTGTGGTCGGTGTTGACGCGGAAGTAGTCCCGCCAGCTGTGCGCTCCGTGGCTGGAGTGGTCCTCGGGGCGCGTCGGGCGGCCGGTCGCCCAGTAGAACCAGTAGTCAAAGCCACCGATCCCGACCAGGAACAGGAGCGGCACGACGATCAGCGAGACCGTCACGATCGCTTCGCCAGAAATGTAGTGGGTGAAGGTGGCGTGGCCGGTGGAGGACCGCACCAGCCAGGTCAGCCCGGCCGAGAAGGCCACGCCGAGCGGCATCAGCCAGGCCGCGCGATAGAAGCCCGGGGCACGCAGTTTGGCTGCGAAGGACATCTTCTGACCGCGGGGCGGCTGGGTCGAGCCGGGGTGGGTCGAGCCGGGCGCCTGAACCGTCGTTGCCATCAGCGCGTGCCTCGCCCGACGTGCCGCGGGTGGGCGGTGCGTCGCGAATCGAGCACCGCTCGAGCGTGTCGATCGGCAGGCGGCCAGGTCTTGATCATGGGTTCCATAAGGTTATCCCGACACCGGGCTCGGCGGCACCGCGCTCGGTGGGGCGTTGATCTGGCTCTTCAGCCATGCTTGGAACTGCGCCGGTGGAACCACATGGACGGCCGAGCGCATGGTCGAATGCCCCAGCCCGCAGAGCAGGTTGCAGACGACCGGGTAGGTGCCGAGCCGGTCGGGGGTCGCCCGGTAGTGGGTCGTGATGCCGGGGACCACGTCCTCCTGCAGGCGGAAGGCGGGGATCCAGAAGGCGTGGATGACGTCTTTGGAGCGCATGTTGAAGTACACCGTGTCGCCCTGGGGGATATACAGCTGGTAGGAGTTCAGGGGCGCGCCGCCGGTCACCGAGGGCGGGTACTGATAGGACCAGTAGAACTGCTGGCCGGTCACCCCGATCTGGATTTCCGGGACGCCGCTCGGCTTCTTTTCGTTGTCGTTGAGGATCACGAAGGAGTAAGAGACCAGCCCGAGCAGGATCAACGCGGGGATCGTCGTCCAGATGACCTCCAGACGCGTGTTGCCGTGGATCGGGGGCCCGTCCTTGAGCTCCTCGCCGGGCTTCATTTGGAACTGCCAGACGGAGTACAGGATCACCGTCACGACCAGCACGAAGATCGGGATCGAGGCGTCGACCAGGACGTGGTAGAGCCTGTCGGTGTTGTGCGCCTGCGTGGAGGCCTGGACGGGGAACCAGTGGATCGTGTAGCTGAGGACGACGCCGATCGCGATCGCGATCAGCGCGGCCACGATCGTCAGGATGAGCGAGCGCTGTCTAAGGGCCCTAAGCATCGGCGGCGATCGCTCCGGTGCGGGCGGGGACGTTTTCTGGGGCGAGCCTCTCCATCGCGATGCGTGATCCTATTGCCTTCGCCTGACGAACGCCGGGGACCATGAGCGAGGGAGTTTGTGGTATCACATTGAGACAATCGTTGCAAATGCCGCGTGGGTGGTTTTGTTCCGGCTCGAAGCGGGAAGGGGACGGCACACGGACGGCACGCGAAGCGGGAAGAGAAGGCACACGACGCGGGAAGGGGAAGGCACGATGCAAGTACGAGAAGGGATGAGCGCGACAGTTCTCACCGTGGGGCCCGACCACTCGCTGCGCGATACCGCGCGGCTGATGTCCGAGCGCAAGGTCGGCGCGGCGGTCGTGATCGACCCCGACGGGCCCGGGCCGGGGATCATCACCGAGCGGGACATCCTGCTTTCCGTCGGCGCCGGGCACGACCCCGACCACGAGCACGTCGCCGAGCATCTGACGCGGGATGTCGTGTTCGCCGCGCCCGACTGGTCTTTGGAGGAGGCCGCGGCGGAGATGGTCCGCGGCGGCTTTCGCCACCTGATCGTGCTCGAGCGGGGAGCGACCGTGGGGATCCTGTCCGTGCGCGACATCGTGCGCTGCTGGACCGAGGACGGAGCGATCTGTTCCGTGCCGGCGAGCGCCGCGGTGGGGTGAGTCGATGTTCCGTGCGGCGCATGCTGGCCGATCTTTGATCGGCACGGCGTAGCCGCACATGTGCGGCTACGAGGGAGGGCCGCATGCGGCCCTCCCGGCCACGTCACATGTGACGTGGCCTCCCTTACGACTCAGTCGAGCGGGAGCTCGTCGATTTCGCGGCGCGTGTCGGCGATCCAGCGGACGATGCAGTAGAGCGTGATCAGGACGCCGATCACGGTCAGCTCGATGAACGTCGTGACGCCCACGAGCGCCAGCGTGATGCCGACCGCGGTGAGCACCGGCAGGACGCTCGGGCCGGGGAGGTGGATCTCTTCGCCGACGGGTGGGATCTCGGGGTCGAGCGGGCTTATTTCAACGGCCCTCCTGATGGGGATGAGCCCAGCCTGGGCTCGTAGAGCAAGCCGGGCAAGGACGCAGTGAGTGTGGCGTACCGATTCGAGATCGACGGGATCTCCAATCGGCTAGCACGCGAACGATCGAGGACGCCGATCCGGCGCCGCTATACGTGCCCAGGCTCATGAGATGTAGATGGCCGCGACTACAAAGGTGATGCCGAACATGAACATGCAGATTCCGCACACGATCAGCCCGGTGCGGATGTTCTTGCGTGCCAGCCGTCGAGTCATCATTAGCGAGCTCGCATTCTATAGATGGGCGTCGGCGACCATCGCGCAGAAGAGCAGCGCCAGGTAGGCCAGCGAAAAGAGGTACAGCTGCAGCGCGCTGCCGCGGTCGGCCCGGCGGTAGAGTCGGATCGCGCCGGCGATGAAGCCCAGGCCGAGCACGACCGACGCGACGAGGTAGATGTCCCCGAACCCACCCGCGCAGAAGGGCAGCTGCGTGACCGCGTAGAGGAGCACCGTGTAGAGCAGGATCTGCCGCCGGGTCTCGGCCTCGCCGCGCACGACGGGGAGCATCGGCACGCCGACCTTGGCGTACTCGTCCTTCATCAGCAGGCTCAGCGACCAGAAGTGGGGCGGGGTCCAGAAGAAGACGATGAAGAACAGCAGCACTGCCGTGCCGCTCAGCGACCCCGTGACCGCCGCCCAGCCGACGAGCGGGGGAACCGCGCCGGCGGCCCCGCCGATCACGATGTTCTGCGGCGTGCGCCGCTTCAGCCAGACCGTGTAGAGGAAGACGTAGCCGAGGAAGCCCGCGAACGAGAGGCTCGCGGCGAGCACGTTGACGGTCAGCGACAGCTCCAGGAATGACAGCCCGGCGAGCGTGCAGCCGAAGGTCAGCGCGGCGCCGGGGGAAACCCTCCCAGCGGGGACCGGCCGCGCAGCCGTGCGGGTCATCCGCGCGTCGATATCGCGGTCATACCAGTGGTTGACCGCCCCCGCGCCGCCCGCCGACAGATAGCCGCCGAGGCAGGTCAGCGCGACCAGCAGGGGCGACGGCTCGCCGGCCACGTACATCGTCGCGATCGTTGTCAGCAACAGCAGCGACTGGACCTTCGGCTTGGTCAGCTCGAGGTAGTCGCCCAGCACCTGACGTGTGCGCGGCGCCAGGCCGACCGATCGAAGATCGTCCAGCGGTGTCTCGAGCGCCTGGGCGGCGCCTGGCGGGTGCGCGTTCATGCCCGGTAAACCTTACCCCGCGTGCATCCAAGCGCGAGTGGCATGTGCCCGTGAACCCGCTGCGCGCGGGCCCGGGATACGAGCGGCATTTTTCTAGACCCCTACCTGGGTGGCTCCAGTGGGCACTGTGGCTCCACCGGAGACCGTCGCCCCGGAGCTCCGTTGCTGCACCTCGCGCCGGATGTCCTTCATCGGTTCGACCGAGCGCACGAGCGGGACCACGTCGAAGTTGTTCACCGGCGGTGGCGAGCTGGTGAACCACTCGAGCGTGTTCGCCTTCCACGGGTCAGGACCGGCGACCACGCCCACCTTCAGGCTGCGCACGACGTTGACGATCGTCACGAGCACGCCGACGGCGAGGATGAACGAGCCGACGGTGGAGATCTGGTTGTAGAGCGCCAGATGCCCCACGTTGGCGTACTCATACACCCGCCGGGGCATCCCGTCGAGGCCCATCACATGCTGGATCAGGAAGGTGGCGAGGAAGCCGAAGAACATCAGGTAGAAGCTCAGCTTGCCGAGGCCTTCGTCGAGCATCCGCCCGGTGATCTTCGGGAACCAGTAGTAGATCGCGGCGAAGATCGTGAAGACCGAGCCGCCGACGAGCACAAAGTGGAGGTGGGCGACGACGAAGTAGGTTTCGTTCAGCTGCCAGTCGACGGGGAAGACGGCGAGAAACACCCCGGAGATGCCTCCGATCAGAAACAGCGCGAGGAAGCCGGCGCAGAACAGCAGCGGCGTCCTCAGTTCGATCGTGCCGCGCCACAGCGTGGCGATCCAGTTGAGCATCTTCACGCCCGTCGGGATCGCGATGATGAACGAGCTGAGCATCACGAACACGAGGATCGCCTCGGGGATCGGCGTCGTGAACATGTGGTGCGCCCATGTGAGGAAGCCGAGGAACCCGATCGCCACGGTCGAGGCCGCGATCGCCTTGTAGCCGAAGATCGGCTTGCGCGCGAACACCGGCAGGATCTCAGAGACGATGCCGAAGCCCGGGAGCACCATGATGTAGACCTCGGGGTGCCCGAAGAACCAGAACAGGTGCTGCCACAACAGCGCCGAGCCGCCGTTTGCGGGATCGAAGAAGTGCGTGCCGAAGTGCCGGTCGGTGAGCAGCATCGTCACCGCCCCGGCGATCACCGGCATCGCGAAGATGATCAGGATCGAGTAGGTGAGGATCGCCCAGATGAACAGCGGCAAACGGCCCCAGCTCATGCCGCGCGCGCGCATGTTGGCGATCGTCGCGTAGAAGTTGAGCGCCCCCAGGATCGAGGACAGCCCGGTCAGGTGGATCAGGAAGATCCATGCGTCCTGGCCGCCGCTCGGGGAATAGATCGCGTTGGACAGCGGCGCGTAGCTGGTCCAGCCGGCTTCCGGCGGGTTCCAGAAGATTGAGGTGTAGAAGACGATCCCGCCGGCCAGCAGCAGCCAGAAGGAGAGCGCGTTCAGGCGCGGATAGGCCATGTCGCGCGCGCCGATCATCAGCGGCACGAAGTAGTTCGCCAGGCCGGCCATCATCGGTACGACGAACAGGAAGATCATCGTCGTGCCGTGCATCGTGAACAGCTGGTTGTAGGTCTGGGGGGTGACCAGCGTGTTGTTCGGCGCGCCCAGCTGCAGGCGCATGATCAGCGCCTCGACGCCGCCCAGGCAGAAGAACACGAACGTCGTGACCATGTACATGATCCCGATCCGCTTGTGGTCGGTGGTTGTGATCCAGCTCGTCCAGCCATGCGCCTCGCCAGCCGAGCTTGGATCGGTGGCACGGTGGGCTACGACCTGGGGGACTGGGGCGAGGAAGGTGGCCATCTCGATCCTTTATGAATGCCGAAAACCCTGATATCCCTTTGCAGGGGTCTCAGGACACGATCTGAGGGGTTTTCGGGAAGACATTTACGGGTTTTCGACCTGTCCGGCGCCGGTCTGGGAGCCCAGCTTGGCCCGCTCGACCTTGGCTTCGGCATTGGCTTGCCCGATCTCCTGCTTCTGGTAGGCCAGCCAGGCTTCGAACTGCGCGGGCGGGACAGCCTTGACGGTGGCGATCATGCGCGCGTGGCTGCGTCCGCACAGGGCGGCGCACTGGCCCCGATAGACCCCCGCCTTGTCGATCTTGAACCACGCATAGTTGTGGTAGCCGGGGACGGCCTGGAACTTGCCGCCCAGTTCGGGGATCCACCACGAGTGCACGACGTCCTCGGAGACGATGTCCAGCGTGACGGTTGTGTTGGTGGGGACGACCATCTGCTCGTAGGAGTAGGGCGCGCCCAGGCCGTCGGGTTCGCTTGCGCCCGGGTAGACGTACTGCCAGATGTACTGCCGGCCGATGACCTGGATGTTCAGAGATTTGCCGTTGGGAGGCAGCTTGCGATCGGCGCTCGCGTACAGCAGCCCGCTCTCGCCGACCGACTGCTCCCCGTTGGCCGAGGAGTTGGCCGGGTCCTGAATCGAGGCGAGCTTGGCGAAGGTGAGCACCGCGAGCCCGACCAGGATCACGGCGGCGGCGATCGTCCAGCCGACCTCCAGACGTGTGTTCCCGCGGATCTGCGCGGGCACCGCGCCCTTGCGCGCCCGGAACCTCCACAGCGCATAGCCGAGCGCGCCCTCCACGGCCACGAAGATCACGAGCGCGATGTACAGCGTGATCTTGTAGAGGCTGTCGATCTGGTTCGCGTTGGACGACCCGCCCGACTCGGGCGTGAAGAAGGCAAGCGTTGAGGTGAGGAGGTGGCTCAAGGCGGGCCGGATTCTATTCAGCCGCGGACGGGACGCGCTTGATGACTTTTGCCACGAGTGCCGATCTACCTGCCGGCGAAGCGCGTCGGGCGCTTTTCGGCGAACGCTGTGGCGCCCTCGAGGAAGTCATCGCTGCCTGCCATCTCGCGCTGAATCTGAGCCTCCAGCTCGAGCTGCTCGGCCATGCGAGAGTACAGCCAGTTGTTGAGCTGGCGCTTGGTTCCGGCGTAGGAGCGCGTCGGTCCGCCGGCCAGTCGCGCGGCGAGCGTGGCCGCCTCCTCCCGCAGGCGCTCGTCCGGAGCTACGCGGTTGATCAGCCCCCACGCGAGCGCCTCGGCGGCGCCCAGACGCTCACCCAGCATCGCCAGCTCGGTGGCGCGCGCCATGCCGACGCGGGTAGGCAAGAACAGCGAGGAGCCGCCGTCGGGGACGAGCCCGATGTTCACGAAGGCGAGCAGGAAATAGGCGCTCTCACCCGCCACGATCAGGTCGCAGCAGAGCGCCAGCGAGCAGCCGATGCCGACGGCCGGGCCGTTGACCGACGCGAGGACCGGCTTTTCCATCTCGCGGATGACCTGCATGATCGGGTGGTAGCGCTCGGTGAGGGTCTTGTAGATGTCGGGGCGGCCGTCGGCGGTGGTCTCGCCGCCGCTGAAGTCCTTGAGGTCCGCGCCGGAGGAGAAGGCGCGCCCGGCGCCTGTCAGGAGTACCGCGCGCACGGCCTCGTCCGCGGCCACGCCGCGCAGCGCGGCGAGTAGGTCCAGGCCGAGCTGAGTGTTCCAGGCGTTCAACGCCTCGGGCCGGTTCAGCTCGACCGTGGCGACGCCGTCGACCCGGCGCACGTTGACGGTCTCAAGCTGGGTCTCTGGCTCGCTCATCGTTCTCCTTTGGTCGCGCGTAAGGGCTGCGTCGGGCACCGCGGGCGCCGGACGATGTGAGGTGGTCGCCGGGACAGCATCCCGGCGGAGGCCGGTGATCCTATTCTGTGTGGATGAATCGCCCCGTGATCGGCATGTGCACCGCGCTGGAGCAGGCGCGTTGGAGCGTCTGGGACCAGCCGGCGATGCTGCTGGCGCGCAACTACGTCGACGCGGTCCAGCGCGCCGGGGCGCTGGTGCTGATGCTCCCGCCCGACCCGGCTCTGGTCGCGGACCCGGGTCCGGTGCTCGATCTGATCGACGGCCTGGTGCTCGCGGGCGGCGCCGACATCGATCCCGCCTTCTATGGCCAGAGCGCGCACGCCGAGACGGTGGAGACGGTGCCGGAGCGCGATGCCTTTGAGATCGCGCTCGTGCGCGCCGCGATCGAGCGCGGTCTGCCCGTGCTGGGGATCTGTCGGGGGATGCAGGTGATCAACGTGGCTCGCGGTGGCACGCTGCTGCAACACCTGCCCGAGCACTTCGGTCACGGCGAGCACCTGCGGGCGGTCGGCTCGTTCGACGGAGCCGACCACGATGTGAGCCTGCTCGCGGGCACGCTGGCCGCACGCGCCGCGGGGGAGACCGAGCACGCGACCAAGTCCCACCACCATCAGGGCATCGACCGGCTGGGCGAGGGGCTCGTGGTGAGTGGATATTCGACGCTCGACGATCTGCCGGAGGCGATCGAGATGGATGGGAGCCCCGCTGGGCGCCCGCCCGGCCACTTCGTGCTCGGCGTGCAGTGGCACCCCGAGGCGGACGTGGCCAGCTCGGTGATCGGCGCGCTGGTGGAGGCGGCAGGGGTGGAGGCAGGGATGAAGGCTGCGCCAGGGATGAAGACAGCGGCAGGGATAGAGGCAGGGGTCGGGGTAGAGCCAGGGGTCGGGGTAGAGCCGGGCGTGGAGCCGGTTGGGCGCGCACAGGTGCGAGGGATCGCGTCCTGAGGTTGGCGCGCGGCCGGATCGCTCGCGGCAGGCCGATCTATACTGCTGGCTCAGTGCGGCGGTCGAGCGCTATTCGAGCAGCCGCCTGGGGGGTGGTCGTGGCGGGTGTGGCCGCGCCGCTGGTGCGCAGGCGGTTCAAGACCCCGCCGCTCCTGACGCAGACGGTCGCGTTCGCCGCCCCGTTTGGACTGTGCGTGGCGACGCCGCGCACCCGCAGCCGTGACGTGGCCACCTGCGCCTTGCAGATGTGGGCATACCTGGGCGCCTACAAGTCGGCGAACGACGATCCCGCCGCGCTCGAGCGACGAGTGCGCATCGACTATCCGATCATCACCGATCGCGCGCTCGGCTTGGGCGAGCTGCCCACCTTGCGCCTGCAACGCGCGCTGGCCCGGTGTGGATCGAGCGGTCCGGAATGGCAAGCTCGGGACCGCGTGCTCGTGTGGGCGCATTGGGTGTGGTTCATGGTGCCGCACGGCTCGCTTCTCTACATCCTGATACGTCGTCGCGGGCGCTTCCCGCGGGCGGCGGTGATGACCTACGCGGTGTTCGACATCGGCGCCGCGATCTACTGGCTGTTGCCGACCGCCCCTCCCTGGTATGCCGCTTCGGAGGCTGGGCGGGGCGTGGCCGAGCGCAGGTCGGGGACGGCCCCGTCGGTGGCGATCGTCGAGCCGGAAGTACGGCGGATGATGGTCGAGTATGGGGAGTTCTTCTGGCGGGACGGCTGGGGCCCGCTCTACAGTGTCCTTGGAGGTAACCCCTTAGCCGCGATGCCCTCGCTGCACTTCGCCACATCCCTGATGGCCACGCTCCTGCTTGCAGAGATGGGGCCGCTCGCGGGCGCGCTCGGCTGGGGCTATACCGCGACGCTCGGATTCGCGCTGGTGTATCTGGGCGAGCATTATGTGGTCGACCTGCTCGCCGGGGCGGCGTTGACGGGGGCGGTGCGACGCTTGGCTCCGCACGCGGGGCCGGTGCTGGAGCGTGTAGGGCGGGCCGTGGCGGCGCTCGAGGCGCAGGCGCACGCGGCGAGCTGAGCGGGGTGGGCAAGGAGGAGATGGGCGAGGAGGAGGCCGAGGAGGAGATGGAGGAGGAAGCCGAGGAGGAGATGGGGGAGGTGGGCAAGGAGGAGATGGCAGCGGCGCATAAACAGGAGTTGGGCGGGAGTCAGGCCGAGGAGGAGATGCCGCGCGTTACGGTCACGCGCCGCAGTGCGATCACCCTTGTCCTGTTCGCTCTCTCGGCTGTCGCCTTTTTGTACTTCGTCTTGCCCAAGCTCTCCGGCCTGGGCACGACCGCGCATCGAATCGAGCGCGGAGACACCTGGTGGATCGCGATCGGCGTGGTCTTCGAGCTGCTCTCTTTCGGCGGCTATATCGTGCTCTTCCGCGCCGTATTTGTCACGAAGACCCACCCTCCCAGCCTGATCGGCTGGCGCGAGAGCTACCAGATTACGATGGCCGGCCTGGCCGCCACGCGGCTGTTCGCGACCGCCGGAGCGGGCGGCGTGGCCCTGACCGTGTGGGCGCTGCGTCGCTCGGGCATGGAGGCGCGGCTGGTGGCCTGTCGGATGGTCGCGTTCATGGTGCTCCTGTACGTGATCTATGCGGGGGTGCTGCTGATCGACGGCGTCGGGCTCGGCACGGGCCTGTTTCCGGGGGGAGGCTCGTTTGCGATCACGATCATCCCCGCGATCGTCGCCGCGATGCTGTTCGCGCTGGCCGGCGCGATGGCTTTGCTGCCGGGCGATATCGAGCGGCGTCTGGCGCGGCGCGCGGCCGGCTCGGGTCGTCTGGCCCAATGGGTGGCCAGCGCCGTGATGGTGCCCGCGCTGGCGGCCAGCGGGATACGCACCGCGATCGATCTGATCCGCTCGCGCGACCCCGGGCTGTTGGGCGCGCCGGCCTGGTGGGGCTTTGACATTTGCGTGCTCTGGGCGTGCTTTCACGCCTTCGGCAGCCCGCCTCCGTTCACGGTCATCTTGATGGCCTACTTCGTCGGCATGCTCGGCAACCTGCTGCCCCTGCCCGGCGGGCTTGGCGGCGTGGAGGGAGGCATGATCGGCGCGTTCGCGGCCTTCGGCGTCGACTTCAACCTGGCGTTGCTCGCCGTCCTCTCCTATCGCGCGATCTCGTTCTGGCTGCCGACGCTGCCGGGCGCGATCGCCTACTTCCAGCTGCGCCGCACGGTGGCTCGCTGGCGCGATCGGCAGGAGCGACCCTCGGGGGAGGCCGCGCCGGCGAGTGCAATCGAGGCGGCCGGCCCGGTGCGGGCGTAGATTATCGTCCGCCGCCGCGCTATACTTTACAAAGTGAAGTGCCCGGAGGAGATTGTGCCTATGATCTTCCCGAGGCTGTTCGTGGCGGTCATGGGCAGCGACAATCATCAGGCGCGGATCGGATAGGAGATCAGATGGCAGCGGCAGACGATCAGAGGACAGCGGCGGACGTGGAGAACGTGATCGTGATCGGGAGCGGCCCGGCGGGCTACACCGCGGCGCTGTACACCTCGCGCGCCAACCTCAGCCCGCTGGTGATCGAGGGCTTCGCCTGGGGCGGCCTGTTGCAGCAGACGACCGACGTGGAGAACTATCCTGGCTTTCCCGAGGGGATCATGGGGCCGGAGATGATGCAGAAGCTGCGCGATCAGGCCGAGCGCTTCGGGGCGCGGCTGCTGACCGAGCAGGCCGACCGGGTCGAGCTCGCAAGCGAGCCCGGCGGCATCCACAAGGTGTGGGTCGGTGAGACCGAGTATCGGGCGCGCACCGTTGTGCTCGCGATGGGCGCCGAGCACAAGAAGCTGTGCGTCCCCGGCGAGCTCGAGCTGAGCGGGCGCGGGGTCAGCTACTGCGCGACCTGCGACGCGGCCTTCTTCCGCGGCAGCCAGACGATCATCGTCGGCGGCGGCGACTCGGCGATGGAGGAGGCGATCTTCTTGTCGAAGTTCGCGTCGAAGGTGACGGTCGTCCATCGACGCGCCGAGTTCCGGGCGTCGAAGATCATGCTCGACCGCGCACGCGCGCAGGCGAACATCGAGCTGTTGACGCCCTACACGGTGAAGGAGTTCGTGCCCGGCGAGAACGGCGCGCTGGGGCATGCCGCGCTGGTGAACACCGAGACCGGTGAGGAGCGCGAGCTGGAGGTCTCCGGCGCGTTCGTCGCGATCGGGCACGAGCCGCAGTCGGCGCTGGTGGACGGGCAGATCGACATCGATGGAGACGGCTACGTGGCCGTCGACGGTCGCTCGACGCGGACCAACCGCCCGGGCGTGTTCGCGGCCGGCGATCTGGTCGACCACACCTACCGCCAGGCGATCACCGCGGCCGGATCGGGCTGCCAGGCCGCGCTCGACGCCGAGTGGTACCTGCGCGACACACCCGAGGTGCCGACGCCGGAGGGGATGCCGGTGGGCGACCTGGCGGAGGCCCAATGGGCCCCCGCCGCCGCCACAGCCGAGGCGTAAAACCTGGGCTCAGAACGACGTGAGGTCTGCTCAGGCCAGGTCTGCTCAGGCCTCTTGGTACTCAAAGAAGCCGGCGCCGCTCGCGCGTCCAAGCCGGCCCGCGCGCACCATGCGCTTCAGTTCCGGGGCTGGCCTGTAGCGCTCCTCGCGATACTCCTCCCACAGGCCATCCAGCACGGTCACTACGCGGTCCAGCCCGATCTCGTCGGCCCACGCGAGTGGTCCGCGGGGATAATTTAACCCGAGCACCATGCCTGTGTCGATGTCCTCTGCGCTGCCCACGCCTTCACCAAGCGCGAAGGCGCACTCGTTGATCACCTGGCAGAGGATTCGCTCGAGCACGCCGCCGCCCGCGGGCGCATTGGCGTCAGCGCCGCCTGCGGGCACCGCCCTGGGGTCAGCGCCGCCTGCGGGCGCCACCTTGGCGTCAGCGCCGGGCGGGTTTGGGTTCGGGTTCTGATCTGGGTCCGGGGGGCGG
Organism: Solirubrobacteraceae bacterium; assembly: GCA_036511695.1. GTDB lineage: Bacteria > Actinomycetota > Thermoleophilia > Solirubrobacterales > Solirubrobacteraceae > Palsa-744. Next base: position 19,985 of record DATCBT010000005.1, read on the forward strand.
TAGGGATCGCGCGAGTAGTCGTAGTAGCCGCGCCCCGTCTTGCGCCCGTGCAACCCGGCGGCGACGTAGCGCGCGGTGATCGGCGAGGGCTGCCAGCGCGGCTCGTGGAAGCTCTGCTCGTAGAAGCTCTTGGAGATCTCAAAGCCGGTGTCGATGCCGACGAGGTCCATCAGCTCGAACGGCCCCATGCGAAAGCCGCCCTCCAGGCGGACGATCCGGTCGATCGTCTCGATCTCCGCGATCTGCTCCTGCAAGATGCGCAGGGCCTCCAGGCCAAACGGCCGGTTGCAGCGGTTGACGAGGAAGCCCGGGCCGTCGTGGGCGCGAATCACAGTCTTGCCCATCGCCTCGCCGGTGGCCGTGGCCAGCGCGAGTGCCGCGGTCGAGGACTCGACGCCGGCGATCACCTCGAGCAGGCGCATGATCGGCGCTGGGTTGAAGAAGTGCATGCCCACCACCCGCTCCGGGTTGCTCGCGCCCGCGGCGATCGCGGTAACCAGCAGCGAGGAGGTGTTCGTCGCCAGCACGCACTCCACGCCGACGATCTCCGACAGCTGCCGGTACAGCTCGTGCTTGAGATCCAGGCGCTCGGTCACGGCCTCGATCACCAGCTCGCAGGGCGCGAATGCGGCCAGATCGCCCACCGTCTGCAGGCGCTCGGCTGCCTCCCGCGCCTCGGTCTCGGTAAGGCGGCCGCGGGCTGCTTCTTTCTGCAGGCCGTCCCTCGCCCGCCGCAGGCCCTGCTCGAGCGCCTGCGGGATCGGGTCGTGCAGCAGCGTGCGGGCACCCGAGCGGCACGCCAGCTGGGCGATGCCCGAGCCCATCGTGCCTGCGCCGAGCACGCCGATGACACGCGCGGCCCTCACGTCAAGAAGGGACCAGCGCGTTGATCCCGGTCATCGCGCGGCCGATGATCAGCTTCTGGATCTGAGAGGTTCCCTCGTACAGGGTCGTGACGCGCGCGTCGCGAAAGTAGCGCTCGACCGGGTGGTCGTCGACATAGCCGGCGCCGCCATGCACCTGGATCGCGAGGTTCGCGCACTCCAGCGAAGCCTCGGTCGCGTGGAGCTTGGCGATCGAGGTCTCGAGCGTGTTCGGCCGGCCCTGATCCTTCAGCCAGCCCGCGCGCCACACGAGCATGCGCGAGGCGTCGGTCTTGAGCACCATGTCGGCGATCATCGCCTGTACGAGCTGGAAGCTCGCGATCGGTTTGCCGAACTGCTCGCGCTCCTTGGCGTATTTGACCGACTCCTCGACGCACCCGCGGCAGATTCCCACGCAGCCGGCGGCCACCGAATAGCGCCCGGAGTCGAGGTTCGACATCGCGATTTTGAAGCCGTCGCCGACCTCGCCGAGCACGTCCTCGTCGGCGACCTCCACGTCTTCCAGCGAGATCGACGCGGTGTCGGAGGCGTGTAGGCCCATCTTGTGCTCGATCGTCTGCGCCGTGTAGCCGGGCTGGTCGGTGTCGACGAGGAAGCACGCGATGCCCTTGTGTCCAAGTGCCGGGTCGGTCTGGGCGAAGATCATCGCCACCTTCGCGTAGTTGCCCATCGAGATCCACATCTTCGCGCCGTTGAGCACCCAGCCGGAGTCGGTCTTGCGCGCGCGCGTCTTCTGGTTGGCCGCGTCTGAGCCGGTGTCCGGCTCGGTCAGTCCGAAGCAGCCGAGCCACTCGCCCGAGCAGAGCTTGGGCAGGTACTTGTGCTTTTGCTCCTCGCTGCCAAACTTGACGATTCCCGAGCACACGAGCGAGGTCTGGACCGAGATCACCGTGCGGATCGCGGAGTCGCCGCGGCCGATCTCCTCGACGACGAGGCCGTAGCTGAAGTAGTCGAGACCGGCGCCGCCGTACTCCGCCGGGACGATCGCACCGAGGTAGCCCTGCGCGGCGACCTTCTTGACCAGCTCCACGTCGAAGTGGTGGTTGCGCGCGTTTTCCCGCGACTGCACGACGATCTCGTTGTCGGTGAACTCGCGCGCGGTCCGCTGGATCAGCTGCTGCTCATCGGTCAGGTCGAAGTCCATGTGCGTGTCCGTCTCCTCTCGCCCCGTGCCTTTGCCGGCCGGGCGGTCGTGGTCAACTCGCTGCGCCCGCCGTTCCGGCTCCGCTCAGCTTCGGAGTGCTCCAAGGCGTCTGCAGGCGCCGTTCGATCTCCTCGGCGAGACCGTCGATCGGCAGCCGCTCCTGCTCCAGCGAATCGCGATCGCGCAGCGTGACCGTCCGATCCTCCACGCTCTGGTGGTCAACCGTCAGGCAGAACGGCGTGCCGATCTCGTCCTGGCGACGGTAGCGCTTGCCGATCGCCCCACCGTCGTCGTACTCGATCATGCCAAGCCCCGCCCGCCCGCGGAGCGCTTGGTGGATCTCTCTTGCGAGCTCCGGCTGACCTTCCTTCTTGACCAGTGGCAGGATTGCCACCTTGATCGGCGCCAGACGCGGGTGCAGCCGCAACACGGTGCGTCGCTCGCCAACGCCTGCGCCCTCGCGCGCGACGACTTCCTCGTCATAGGCATCGACCAGGAACGCGAGCGTCGCCCGGTCGGCGCCGGCGGCGGGCTCGATCACGTGCGGCACGTAGCGCTCGCCCGACGCCTGATCGAAGTACTCGAGCTTCTCGCCGGAGAACCTGGCGTGCTGGGTCAGGTCGAAGTCACCGCGGTTGGCGATCCCCTCGAGCTCGGACCAGCCGATTGGAAACAGGTATTCGACATCGCTCGTCGCGGTCGAGTAGTGCGAGAGCTCGTCTTTGTCGTGAGCACGTAGGCGCAGGTGGTCCGGACGGAGCCCGAGATCCTCATACCAGCGCTCACGCTCGGAGAGCCAATGCTCGAACCACTGCTCCGCCTCGCCGGGCGCCACGAAGAACTCCATCTCCATCTGCTCGAACTCCCGCGTGCGGAAGATGAAGTTGCCGGGCGTGATCTCGTTGCGAAACGACTTGCCCACCTGCGCGATCCCGAAGGGCGGCTTCTTGCGCGAGAACTGCAGCACGTTCTTGAAGTTGATGAAGATCCCTTGCGCCGTCTCGGGCCGCAGGTAGGCCACCGAGCCGGACTCCTTGACCGGGCCGATCGTCGTCTCGAACATCAGGTTGAAATCGCGCGCCTCTGTGAGCGAGCACTCGTCGGTTTCACCAGGGTGCTTCGAAGGTTTACGCCCGCACGCGAGATCCCCGAGGTGGTCGGCGCGGAAGCGTTGTCCGCACGTCTTGCAGTCCACCAGCGGATCGGTGAAGCCGGCGAGATGTCCCGAAGCCTCCCACACGCGCGGGTGCTGGAGGATCGCGGAGTCGATCGCCACGATGTCCTCGCGCTCTGAGAGCATCGCCCGCCACCACTCGTTCTTCACGTTCGTCTTCAGCAGCACGCCGTAGTGGCCGAAGTCGTACGTGGAACCGACGCCACCGTAGATCTCCGAGGAGGGGAACACGAAGCCGCGCCGCTTGCACAGCGCGACGATCTTGTCCATCGTGACCATGTCGCTCATTCTCGGCGGGATGGTATTGGACGCTTGCGGCGTGGGTTGAGAGTGGCCCGCTGAGCACCCGCTCAGGGCACCCTTGACAAAAGCTACAAACTGTGTTTTTCTTCATGCAATGGACAGTAGTGAACCCCAGATGGGACGGATTCCGGTGCGGGCGACCGCGCACGGAGCGCTACCCGATCTTCGATCGGTTGCCGGGGTCTGTTCGAGCGCCGCTACCCATACCTCTCCGGTGGCGCTCGAACAGATCTCGGCCGGAGCGCTCCGGGCCGGCCGCTCTGCGACCTGCCTCCGCAGCCGCCCCGGTTGGGAGAGGGGCTTCGAGCCACGGGCTTGGAGATAGCCGCCGGCCCCTTGGATCTCAGGGCGCCTCGGGTCGGCTAGGCCCATGTCAAGCGGGCCGGCCCGAGGGGCGGCTGTGTTGAGTGCGATCCCATCGTCGGCGAGGCTGGGTGGTGAGCACCGCGGCGAGGCTTGGCGGTTAGCACCGCGGCGAGGCTTGGCGGTAAGGCTCTCTAAGATCGCCGACAGTGGCACGGATCTTGATCGTGGCCGGCGGCTGCCGGGGCCGGCGGCTGGCGCGAGAGCTGGTGGGGGAGGGGCACGCGGTGCGCGTCACCACCCGCGCCGAGGTGGGCCGAGCCGCGATCGAGGCGGCGGGAGCCGAGTGTTGGATCGGCACGCCCGAGCGCCTCGCCACGCTGCGCGCCGCGCTCGAGAGCGTGACGGTCGTCTGCTGGCTGCTGGGGGCCGTCACGGGCCCGGAGGAGGAAGTCCGCGCGCTGCACGGCACCCGCCTGGAGTTCTTCCTCGGGCAGGTGATCGACACGACCGTGCGCGGCTTCGTCTATGAGGCCGCCGGCCTCACGGTGGCGGCGGAGACACTCGCCGCGGGCGAGCGAATCGTACGGACGGTCGGGGCGCGCAACGCGATCCCCGTCGGATTCATCAGAGCCGATCCCGAAGATCCCGACGCGTGGCTGGACAGCGCCCATGCTGTCATCGCCTCGCTGCTCGCCGTTCGGTAGGCGGTCAATCGGCGTGAGTCGCTACGAGCGAGTCACGCGCGGGGTTCGCTCTCAGGGTCGCTGGCGCGACTCGATGAGCGGGTGAGATCAAGCCGACGAGCGATCGGTCCGATGATGTACACGATGGCAGGCGACAGGCCCCGATATGGGCTTCTGATCTCGGCGTTGGGGGCAGTCGTGCTCGCGGTGTCCGTTTTCCTGCCGTGGTACGGGCTCAGCTTCACCCCGGCCGGCCTCGCTTTCGCCCAGCAGGTCGGCGATCAGGCGGTCTCACAGTTCGGCAATGCCGCGCTGCAGGGCTATCTGAGTGAGCTCCATGCCAATCTCAGCTCGCTCGCCGGTCACCAGTTCGCGGCGCTCAGCGCCCACCAGGCGCTGAAAGACCTGAACGTTGTGCTGCTGCTCATCGCCGGGGTGGCGATCGCGATCGCGCTGATGAGGCTCGCGGGCGTGGGATCCGTGTCCCAGGATGGCCACCGTGGTCCGCTCGCGTTGTTGGGGATGCTCGCCGCGCTGTGCGTGCTCTACCGGATGGTCGATCCGCCTTCGCCGGCGGGCGGCCTGCTTGCGCTTTCGTTGCGTGAGGGCGCTTGGTTGGCGCTGCTCGGCTCGGCGGCGATCGTTGCGGGAGCCTTCTGGCCAGAGCGTTTCGGCAGTCCTGCCGTGTTGGAGGACAGACTGCAGAGCACATGGTCTGAACTCTCCGGCTGGACACCCGAGGCTTGAGTCGTAGTCCGCTATTCTGAGTCTAATCTCTGAAAAGTCGATCTGGATTCATAGAAGCGCCTTTTCCTCCCTTGCCTATCGCGACGGCTGTCTGTCGAGAAAGGAGCAACCTCATGACGCTGCAACTTGGCGATGAAGCACCTGACTTCGAGGCCGACACCACCGAGGGCCGCATCAAATTCCATGACTGGATCGGCGACTCCTGGGCGGTGCTGTTCTCGCACCCGAAGGACTTCACGCCCGTCTGCACGACCGAGCTCGGATACATGGCGAACGCCAAGCCCGAGTTCGACGCTCGCAACACGAAGATCATCGGCCTGTCGGTCGACGCCCTCGACAACCACGAAGCGTGGGCCAAGGACATCGAGGAGACCCAGGGCACGGCTCCCAACTACCCGATCATCAGCGACAGCGACTTCAACGTGTCAAAGCTCTACGGCATGTTGCCCGCGAGCACGTCAGGGGACCCGCTCGTGCGCACGCCGGCAGATAACCAGACGGTTCGCAACGTGTTCGTGATCGGGCCCGACAAGAAGGTCAAGCTGATCCTGATCTACCCGATGACGACCGGCCGCAACTTCGACGAGGTGCTGCGGGTGATCGACTCGCTGCAGCTCACCGCCAAGCACAAGGTCGCCACGCCGGTCAACTGGCAGCAGGGCGAGAAGGTGATCATCTCGGGCGCGGTCTCCAACGACGAGGCCAAAGAGACCTACCCGGATGGGTGGGAGGAGCCCCGCCCCTACATCCGCCTGGTGCCGCAGCCAAGTTAGGACTTCAATTGCCCAGCGGTGCGCTGGGCAAGCCAGGCAAGGACGCAGGGAGCGTGGCGTGCTACGCACGCGAGCGACCGAGGACGCAGTATGGCGCCGCTCAGCGCACCGCTGGGAGCAGCTCCTCCGCCCGCTCGAGTAGGTGTTCGAGGATGCGCGCGGTGGCACCCCATATGAGGTGGTCGTCGAGGATGTAGGCGTCGGTTTCGAAGGAGATCCCGCGGCGTTCCATCCGTGTGCGCGTCCTGCTCTCCCGCAGGGCGTGCAGTGGAAGCTCCAGGACGGAGTCAACCTCGCGCTCGGACACACACCAGGCAAGACCCGCGGGGATCAGGCCGACGAAGGGGTGGATCAGGTAGTTGGTCACGAAGGTCGAGGTCGGCGGGAGCTCTCCGAGCAGGCGCACCTCGGCGCGCGGCAGCCCGATCTCCTCCTCGGCCTCGCGCAAAGCCGTGTCCCGCAGGCCGGCGTCCTCGGGGTCGCGCCGGCCGCCTGGAAAGGAGATCTCCCCTGCGTGGCGGCGCAGGTCGGTGCTCCGGCGGGTGAAGACCGCGTGAGGCTCCTCGGCGGCGAGGAACAACGGGACGAGCACCGCCGCGGGAACCGGGTTGCTCAAGCGGTTGGAACCGGGTCGGTCAAGCGGTCAGTTGCACGCGCTCGACGCGCTCCTCGAACATGACCTCGCCGTCCAGCGCGCGGTGCACAGGACACTTCGCGGCGATCACACGCAGGCGCTCGAGCTGCTCCTCGGGCACGTCCGCGGGCAGGCGCGTCACGAGCTCGAACCTGGTGGGACAGCCGCGCTCGGCGGGGCTGTACTGCACGTCGACCTCGACATGGCCGATGTCCCAACCCTTGCGCGCCGCGTACATCTCCATCGTGATCGCGGTACAGGAGGCGAGGCTGACCGCCAACAGCTCCTGCGGATCCGGGCCCGCGTCTTCGCCGCCCGACTCCAGCGGCTCATCGACCGTGAGCTGGTGCTCGCGCACCTGCACGGTGTGTTTTAACGTTCCAGCGTCGCGTCGCGCGGTGGCTCTCATCCTTGTTGGCCTTTCCGTTCCGGTCATCTCGATTCCTCCGTTCCACCCCTCCGGTACCCCTTCTACATCGTACTCCGCAAGAGGGTCACGCAAGCGGATTGAAGAGCAGTCCGGTGAGCAGCTTGGGAAAGAAATAGGTCGACTTCGGCGGCATGTTCTCGCCCGCCGCCGCGATCTCACGGACCTGGCCCACCGGGGTGGGGCGCATCAGGAAAGCCGCGTCGTACTCTCCCGAGCGCACCAGCGCGAGCGCCTCGGCGGTGTCGCGCGCGTAGAAGAGCCCGTTGAAGTGGGAGATGTCATCGTCGCTCAGCCCCAGCGCGCCCTTCAGCAGCAGCGTCTCAAGCACGCCCGTATCCAGCCGGCGGTAGGCATCGGCGTGCCCGGCGAGCGCGGCGTCGGCGATCGCCTGGTCCTTCAGCGTCAGGTGCAGGGCACGCTGCTCGCGGGTGTCGATGTAGCCGAGCTGTAGCGGCGGACCCCCGTCCGCGGGCGGCGCGATCTGCGCGACGGGCACCTCGTCGATCTCGAAGTCGCGGTGCAGGGCTTGCGCGAGGGCCTCCCAGCGCCGATCGTCGAGGCCGCGGACGAGCCGGTGGGTGGGGAACACGGTCAGCCCGGGGTCCTCGAGCGCGACCAGGCACATCAGGATGTAGCGGTGCTCGCCATCACCGCCGATCTCCTCGGCATAGGTTTTCATCGTCTCGTAGCGATGGTGACCGTCGGCGATCAACAGCTCGGCCTCGCGCGTGGCCTCCCGCACGGCGGCGATCGCCCCAGGGTCGACGACGCGCCAGAGGCGGTGAACGGTTCCATCCGAGTCGGTGACCTCGCCCCACGGCGCCTGCTCGGTGGCGGGCTCGAGCGCATTCCAGGCGGCGTTTGAGGGGTCGGAGTAGAGCGAGAAGATGGGGGAGATGTTGGCGCGCGTCGCGCGCGTCAGTCGCAGCCGGTCCTCCTTCGGACCGGGGTGCGTGCGCTCGTGCGGGCGCACCCGCCCGGGGCCGTAATCCTCGATCCGCACGCGGCAGAAGAAGCCCCGTCGCGTGCGCGTCTGACCGTCCGGCCCTGTGTAGTCCTGCGTGTGAGCCCACAGCGCAGGCTCGCGATCGCGGGTCAGCGCCCCCTGCAGCTGCCAGGTCTCGAACAGTTCGCTCGCCGAGTCGTAGGGATCCCGTCCACCCTCACCTTGGGGCAGGTCGACGGCGACGACGTTGTATGGCGAGCGCGCCACCAGCTCGGCGCGCTGGCCGGCGTCGATCACGTCATACGGCGGTGCGACAACTTCCGTCAGCGAGCCGACCACGGACAGGTCGTAGTGCAGCGCGCGCAGGGGTTGAACGTCGGCCATGGCCGAGGCGGAGGCTAGCAGCGGCCGAGGGTGGGCGTCTCGCGCGAAGGTCGATCAAATGCCGGTAGGCGTGGCAGTACACTCCGGGCTCACGCACGGGGCGTAGCGAAGCCTGGTATCGCGCTCGCTTTGGGGGCGAGAGACCCCCGGTTCGAATCCGGGCGCCCCGACTTACCGGACAGACGCTTGCTTGTTGCCTGCAAAGGCGACTTCCGCCTGTCCGCGGTGAGCAGGCCAAATGGCAGGCTCGACACGAGCCTTGTGAGTCAATCGATTAGGGAGTGGAGACGCTCTTCTCGGGCGCCGTGGACGTCGTCTACGCCTGCGCTAGCGAGAAACACATGACTTCAGGCGCGCTCGAGCCGTGTCGATAACTGTCCTGGGCGGATGCATCGCCCAGGACGATGAGACTTTCCGCAAACAAAACCACCACGACCGATCTTCGGAGGCCGGTCAGCGCCCCGGCTCCGCGGCTGGAATCCCAGCTCGAGCGCCGGCGTCGGCCGCCTGGCGTGAAACGACGTCATGGCGTCTACGTCCCGTTGAAGCTGCGGATCGCGCTCACGTTCGTCGCGGGCGCCCTGTGGTTCTGCTTCTCGCTATGGCTGTCGCGCAGCTGGATCAGGACGCTCGGGCACGACATCTCCACGCCGCTCGCGATCCTCGTCATCACCGGGATTGCGCTGATCCCCGGCTACCTGAACATCCAGCTGATCAGCTCGATCCTGCTCGACAGCCCGCGGCCTTTGCGCTTCGACGGCGATTTTCCGCAGATCACCCTGCTGGTCGCCGCCTACAACGAGGAGGACTCGATCGCCGAGACGCTCGACTACGCGTTGCGAGCCGATTACCCCGGCCATTTCGAACTCGTGGTCGCAGACGATGGCTCGACCGATCGAACGCGCGAGATCGTCGCTGAGTACGCCGAGCGCTATCCGTGCGTGCGGCTGCTGGCGGCTGACCACGGCGGCAAGGCCAACACGCTCAACGCCGCGCTTGAGACCGTGAGCACGCCACTGACCGCGACGATCGACGCCGACACGTTGCTGATGCCCTACTCGCTCAAGCACGCCGTCGCGCGCCTGCTCGTCTCGCCGCCCGACACCGTCGCGGTCGCGGGGGCGGTGCTGGTGCGCAACTCGCGCGAGAACATGCTGACGCGCGCGCAGGAGTGGGACTACTTCCTCGGCATCGCCTCCGTCAAGCGCGGCCAGGCGCTGCTGCAGGGGACGCTCGTCGCGCAGGGCGCCTTCAGCGTCTATGACACGACCGCGCTGAAGCTCGTCGGCGGCTGGCCAAACCGGATCGGCGAGGACATCGTGCTGACCTGGCGGATGCTGCTGCAAGGAGGGCGCAGCGTGTTTGAGCCGACCGCGGTCGCGTTCACCGACGCGCCCTCGGACTGGGGCGCGTTCGCCCGCCAGCGCCGGCGCTGGGCGCGCGGGATGATCGAGGGTCTAAGAGATCACGGCTGGGGCATGCTGAGCCAACTCAAATTCTATTCGCACGCGGTGGCCGTCAACTTCCTGTTTCCGTTCGTCGACCTGGCGTTCACGCTCGCGTTCATTCCCGGCGTCCTGCTGGCGATGACCGGCAACTTCGCGATCGTCGGGCCGATGACCCTGCTGGTGCTGCCGCTCAACATGGTGCTCGGCGGCGTCATGTTCGCTTACCAGCGCCGCGTCTTCAAGGCTGTGAACCTGCGCGTGCGCAAGAACCGGCGCGGGTTCCTGTTCTACTTCTTCTGCTACCAGTTCGTAATGTCGCCGATCTCACTCGTCGGCTACTCACTCGAGGCGGTCCGCGCGCGCCGCGCCTGGTAGCCCGGCGCGCAGGCTTCTAGGTGCAAGGTCGGCCGAGCATGAGAAACCGCTAGCCGTCCTCCACGATCGACCCGCGAGGCAGCGGCCCGGGAACGCCGAGCCCGTCGCAGAGCTTGCGGGCGAAGGTCGTGGTCAGCGCCAGGACGCTGACCGCCGGCGCGACCCGCAGCCGGCTTGAAAGGCCGAGCTGGCGCCAGTGAGTGCGGCGTGTCATGCGTACAGGTTAGGCGCCCGCTACGGTGGATTGATGGGCGCTCCGATCGACGCGCGCGTGAAGCGCTTGACCCTGATCGCCTGCATCATGGGCTCCGGGATCGCGCTGCTCGACGGCACGGTCGTGAACGTCGCGCTGCCGACGATCCAGAACGCGCTCGGGGGTGGGTTGGCCGCACAGCAGTGGGTCGTGAATGCCTATCTGCTGACGCTCAGCTCGTTGATCCTCGTGGGCGGGTCGCTGGGGGATCTGTTCGGGGAGCGGCGGATCTTCGCGCTCGGGGTCTCCGGCTTCGGCGTCGCCTCACTCGCCTGTGCGCTCGCGCCCACGATCGAGGTGCTCGTGGCCATGCGCGCGCTGCAGGGGGTGGCCGGCGCCCTGCTCGTGCCCAGCTCGCTCGCGGTGATCGTCAACACGTTCCCGGGTGGGGAAGGGGGCTCCAAATCCGAGCGCGGGGCCGCGATCGGCAGCTGGACGGCGTGGGGCGCGATCGCCGGGGTGCTCGGGCCGCTGGCCGGGGGCGAGCTGCTCGCGATCGGCTCCTGGCGCTGGTTGTTCGTGATCAACATCCCGTTTGCGATCGCCTGCGTCTCCCTGATCCTGTTCGCGATTCCCCGCGCCGCGCCGCGCCGCGCGGACGCGCGCCGGGTGGACGTGCCCGGCGCGGTGCTGTGCGCGACCGGTCTCGCCGGTCCGGTGTTCGCGCTGATCGAGCAACCGCGGCTGGGGTGGGGGAGCCCCGCGGTGATCGTCCCGCTGGTCGCAGGGGTGGCGCTGCTGGCGGCGTTTCTCTGGCACGAGTCCCGCGCGCGCGACCCGATGCTCCCGCTCGGGCTGTTCCGCCGGCGGAACTTCTCGGCCGGCAACATCGAGACCTTCTCGATGTACGCGGGCCTGGCGGTGCTGTTCTTCTTCCTCGTCCTCTTCCTCCAGCAGATCGGCGGCTACACGCCGCTGCAGAGCGGCTTTGCCACGCTGCCGGTGACCGTCGTCATGTTCGTCCTCTCGCGCCGCTTCGGCGCGCTCGCCGACCGTTTCGGACCGCGCTTCTTCATGGGTGGCGGGCCGCTGATCTCGGCCTGCGGGCTGTTGCTCTTCCAGCGGATCGGCACCCACGTCGACTACGTCTCCGAAGTGCTCCCCGGGCTGCTCGTGTTCGCGCTGGGGCTGTCGATGACCGTGGCGCCGCTCACCGCGGCGGTGCTCGCCGGCGCCGAGCAGTCCCAGGCGGGCATAGCATCGGGCGTCAACAACGCGATCGCCCGGGTCGCCGGCCTGCTCGGCACCGCCGCCGTGGGCGCGGCTGTCGCGGGCTCCTTCGTCGCGGCCCTCGACAAGCACCTGACGGGCGTGACGCTCGGGCCCGCCGCCCGTGCCGCGGTCAGCCAGGCCAAGCGGCTGCCGCTCGGACGCCCGGATGTGCATGGCTTGACGAGCACCCAGGCGGGCGCGCTGACGCGCGCCGCCGAGCAGGCCTCCCTGCATAGCTTTCACCTCGGCATGGCGATCGCCGGCCTGCTCGTCGCCGCCGGGGGCGTAGTTGGAGTCGTGGGCATCCGCAACCCAAAGCGCGTCGTGCGCGCCGAGACCTGCGAGGGCGGCGCGCTCGTCGGCGCGAGTCTCGACGCGGCGGGGTGTGGTGTCGAGCCCGTGCCTCAGCTGACGAGCGCCGAGGCGTGACTTCCCGGACTCAGCCCGCTGAGAGCGCCGAGGCGTGACTTCCCAGCCTCAGCCCGCTGACGAGCGCCGAGGCCTGACTCAGCAGCCTCAGCCCACGGGTTCGCGCGCGTAAGCGCGCATCGCGTCGATGATCGGGCCGAGCCGGCGCCCGCGCGCGGTCAGCCGGTACTCGACCATCGGCGGGCTGGAGGGGATCACCGTGCGCTCGATCAGCCCGGCGGCCTCGAGGTCGCGCAGGCGCTCTGAGAGCATCCGCGGCGAGATGCCCGCGACCGCCTCGGCGAACTCGTTGAAGCGCAGCGCTCCGGTCAGCGCGGCGTAGACGATCGACAGCTGCCAGCGGCGCTCGAGGAGGTCCGCCGTCTGGCGGACCTCCTCGGGGACCGGCTCACACCTACGAGAGCGCGACATCGCGGGCCGGCTCCAGCGCGCGGTCGAGGACCTCCTGGACGGTCATCACCGGGTGGAAGGCCATCTGCTCGCGCACCTCCTCGGGGATGTCGTCGAGGTCGCCGCGGTTGCGCTCGGGCAGGATCACGTCGGTCAGCCCGGCCGCGTGTGCCGCGAGCGCCTTCTGCTTGAACCCGCCGATCGGCAGCACACGGCCCTGCAGCGTGACCTCGCCGGTCATGCCGACCGTGTGCTTGACCGGGCGCCCCGAGAGCAGCGAGGCCAAAGCGGTGACCATCGTCACGCCGGCTGACGGACCGTCCTTGGGGATCGCGCCGGCGGGGACGTGGACGTGGAACTCGCGGCCCTCGAACGCGCTCTCCTCGATACCGAGCTCCTCGGCGTGGCCGCGCACGTAGGAGAGGGCGATCCGCGCCGACTCCTTCATCACGTCACCGAGCTGGCCGGTGAGCACCAGCCCGTTGCCCGCCGCCCCGTCGCCGGCCTTCATCGCCGTGGCCTCGACGAACAGCACGTCGCCGCCCGCGCCCGTGACGGCCAGCCCGGTGGCGACACCGGGCGTGGCGGTCCGCGAGGCGGACTCCTGGAAGAACTTCTGGCGCCCGAGCGCGTCGCGCACCACCTCCAGGTCGATCTGCACGGGCTTCCTGGCCTTGGTCTTGCGCGAGGCGATCTTGGTCGCGGTCTTGCGCAGCACCGTGCCCAGCTCGCGCTCGAGGTTGCGCACGCCCGCCTCGCGCGTGTACTCGGCGATCACCGTGCGCAGGATCTCATCGGAGATCTCGACCTCGCCCGCGCGCAGGCCGTTGCGGTCGCGCTGGCGCGGCCACAGGTAGCCCTTGGCGATCGCGAGCTTCTCCTCTGAGGTGTAGCCGTCGAAGCGGATTACCTCCATGCGGTCGAGCAGCGGTCCGGGGATCGTGTCGGCGACGTTGGCCGTGGCCAGGAACATCACCTGGCTGAGGTCGAGCTCGACGTCGAGGTAGTGGTCGCGGAAGGAGTGGTTCTGGGCCGGGTCGAGCACCTCCAGCAGCGCCGCCGACGGGTCACCGCGCCAGTCCGCGCCGACCTTGTCGACCTCGTCCAGGAGGATCACCGGGTTCATCGTCCCCGCATCGCGCAGCGCTCTGACCAAGCGGCCGGGGAGCGCGCCGATGTAGGTGCGCCGGTGCCCGCGGATCTCGGCCTCGTCGCGCACGCCGCCGAGCGACATGCGCACGAACTCGCGGCCGGTGGCCTTCGCGATCGACTCGCCGATCGACGTCTTACCGGTGCCCGGAGGCCCGATCAGCGTGAGGATTGCCCCGGACTTCGGATCGGCCTCGATGCCCCGATCGGCACGCAGCTTGCGCACCGCGAGGTACTCGGTGATCCGGTCCTTGACGTCCTCCAGGCCGGCGTGGTCGGCGTCGAGCACCGCGCGCGCCGCGACCGGATCCAGACGCTCGTCAGAGCGCTTGCTCCAGGGGACGGAGATCAGCCAGTCGAGGTACGTGCGAATCATCGAGGACTCGCCCGTCTGCTCGCCCATCCGCTCCAGGCGGCCGAGCTCCTTCAAAGCTTGCTCGTTGACCTCCGCGGGCATCTCGGCGGCCTCAATCTTTGAGCGGTACTCCTCCGCGACCGAGCCCTCGTCCTCGCCGAGCTCCTTGCGGATCGACTCCATCTGCTTGCGCAGGAAGTACTCGCGCTGCTGGTTCTCTGCCCCCTCCTGCACGTCCTCGCGGATGCGCTTGCGCACCTGCAGCTCGGCGAGCGACTCGCGCTGCAGCTTGACTGCCAGCTCCAGGCGCGCGGTCACGTCGAGCGTGCGCAGCAGCTCGACCTTCTGCTCGTATGTCAAATTGGGGGAGTAGCCGGCCGAGTCGGCCAGCGCGCCGGGCTCGGCGATCGCGCGCAGGAACGCGGCGATACGGCCGTCGTCACCGCGCAGCTCGAGGATCTCCTCGACGATCGCGCGGTACTCGCGCTCGAGGTTGCGGGTCTTGCCGTCCACCGGCGACTCGTCGGGACGCTCATCGACCTCCACGCGCAGCTCACCGCCGGGGCCCGTCTGCGCGGCGCCGATCAGCGCGCGGTGCTGCCCCGAGATCGCGACGGCGTGGCCGCCGCCGGGCAGTCGCAGCTGCTCGGAGACCTCGGCGATCGTGCCGACCTCGAGGAACTCGTTCTCATGGCGGGGCACGAGCACGACGCGCTCGTCATCGCCCACCTCCACGGTCAGCGTGATGCCCATGCTGGGGAACACGACGGTGTCCTCGAGCGGGATCAGGCGCAGCGTCGGCTTCGGTACGGAGGGCTTCAATGTGGGTTGCTCGGGTGAGGAAGGCATAGGTATCGGCTCCATATGTGCTTACGAAAGTTTAGTTAGTATAGCGCCAGGTCGTTGCGGGCACAAGTAGTTTGGTGGTCACCTCGAAAACGGCATGGCAGAGCCAAAATTGATGGGGAGGAGGTCCGCATGCGGACCTCCTCGGGGGCGCGCATGCGCGCCCCCGCCTGCCGCGCATGCGCGGCAGGGACGTCGGGCCGCATGCGGCCCGACGCAGGCAGGTGCATGCACCTGCCTGAACTACATCTCAACCGGGCCCATCGAAGTTGACCTCGACGTTCTCCTCCTCGACGCGCTCCTCGGTCTCCGCGGAGGACGTGAGCGCGCGCTTGTCGGCCTCGAGCAGCGGTTGCGAGAGGAAGCTGCGCGGCCATAGCCGCCGCGCGCGCACGACGTTGATCTCGGCCGCGATCAACGTGACCTGGCCGCCGAGGTAGAGCCAGGCGAGCAGGCCGAGGACGAAGGCGAACAACCCGGAGGTCTCCTGGGCGTGGCGGACGACATGCGCGACGTAGTAGCCGCCGATGTGCTGGAGGATCTGCCACAGAACCGCCGCGAAGATCACGCCGGCGAGCAGATCGCGGGTCGGTATCTCCTCTGGGCTGAGGAAGCGGAAGGCGGCGAAGAACAGCAGCAGGTTGAACGCCAGCGCGAGCAGGACCCCGCCGAGCACGGCGGTCGCGCCGGCCGTCTGCGCCGTGACGTAGCCGGCGACGACGGTCGAGGCGATCAGGAGCAGGCCGAGGACGGCGAGCAGGCCGAGGCCGCGCAGCCGCCAGGCGAGGAAGTTGGGCCGGCGCTTGCGCGGGATGTGCCAGACATGCTGGAAGGCGTTCTGGGTGGCGCCGACGATCCCCAGGCCACCGAGCAGCAGGCCGAGGACGCCGATCGCCAGCGCGCCGGCGCTGCCCTTGAGCGAGTGGATGTTGCTCTCCAGCTGAGTACCGATGATCGGGAACTGGCCGAGCGTCGAGTGCAGGACGCTGGCCTGACTCGCGGGATCGCCTTCGAGCACGAAGCCGAGCACCGTGACGAGCACGAGCAGCAACGGGAACAGCGAGACAAAGCCGTAGTAGGCGATCAGCGCCGCGAGCTGCCCGGCCTGGTCATCGCTGAACTTCTTGATCACCGCGGCGGGGAAGCTGAGGGCGGGACGGCGCTGCTGGGCGCGATCGAGCGCCTGGAGACGATCGCCGAGGCTCATTGGCAGGGGGGTCGGTGGGCGGCGGCGATCGACATCTATGCGTGTCTACCCGATGCGAGCCGGAAATGCGAGCGCTGGATGGCCGTCTGCCCGGTGGGGTGGATGCGCACCGGTGGTTCGGCGATGTCCGCGATGGGCCCCGCGGAGGACTCGATCAACTACAGGAGATGGCGCTGGTGGCGCAGGCCAGGCGGGCTCTGCTGCTGCGTGTGCACCGGCATCGGCTGCGCAAGGAGGATCTGGAGGACTGCTACAGCCAGGCGACGCTCGAGCTACTCGCGCAGGCGCGTGGAGGAGCCATCGCGTTCTCCACCCGCGCGCATATGGCGAACGTGCTCGAGCAGCGCTTCCTCTCGCGTATCCGCGACCGCCGCCGCGCGCTGCACGGTCGCAGTCCCGCGCAGGCGGCGCTGGATGGCGCGCTGCGATTGGGAAACGGCGGCGACGGGGGTATCGAGGTCGCCGACGTTCGCGCCGAGATCGAGCAGCTCGTGATGCTGCGGACGGATCTGCGCAGCCTGGCGCGGATCGTGCACGAGCTGACCCCGGATCAACGGCTGGTCCTCCTCAGCGGGATCGATTCGGGCATGGACTGCGTGGAGTTCTGCCATCGACACGGCTGGTCCAAGGAGAAGTACCGCAAGGTGGCCCAGCGCGCCCGCGCGCGGCTGCGAGAGCTGCTGGCGCGCGAGGAAAGGCCGGCGAGCGAGGCACGGCCGGCGAGCCAGAAAAGGCCGGCGAGCGAGGCACGGCCGGCGGGCGGGGAAAGGCAGGCGAGCGGGATAAGGCCGGCGAGCCAGAAAAGTTTTTGCGCGCCAGGTGTCCCGTCCGGGGCCGGCGGTCGGAGAGGGAGATAGGGACCCACCTATGAATATCTCTCCCCCCACTCATAGGCGCGTCCCCGGGGACGCCGGCGCTCGATCGGACGGACGAGCGCTCGGCGATGCCCATCCGCCGGCGACCGGAAGTCGGGTACCTCCTTGCCCTGGCTTCCGGTCGCCCGTTTGCTCGGCGGCGTGGCGGTGATCGAATGACGCTCCTGCGCCGGCGCCCGCGCGAGGTCTACCGCGTGTACGGCGAGGAGGAGTATCTGAGCGGCGCCGGGTGGGAGCTCGCGGCTGTCGGCGAGTGGCCGCCGGCGGCGCAGCCCGCGGACGCGTGTCTGGTGGTGCCCGAGCCCAGGGCCCAGCCTGGGAGGAAGATTGTGTGCGAGCGTCGGCTGCGCCGGGCGGCCGGGGTGGCGATGTTGACCGGGGCCGTGGGAACGGTGGGCGGCCTGGTCGCCATGAACGGCGCGCGGGCACCCAGGGGCGCCGGGAGGCGGCCGGGGAGCCTGGTCGCGTCGGCGCGTTCATCGCGGGTTGTGCGCTCCTCGGCTGTTGCCGACTCCGCGGGCGCCTTGGGTTCCTCGGGTTCCTCAAGGTTCTCAGCATCGTCCCGGCCGACGCTTGCGAGTCCAGCGAGGGCCATGCGCGCACGTCTCGCGCGAGCCGGGCGACGCCGCGGAGCTGCTCACACTCGCCTCTTTGCTCACACCCGCCTCTTTGCCCACACCCGTGGGGGCGTCGCGGTCGCCGTTGACTATGTGCCGCGCTCCACATCGAGTGAGACTCCCGTCACAGGCGCCGCGGCGGGTGAGGTCGCGCCGCGCGTGAGCGCGGGCATAGGCGCGAGCGCGAACGCGAACCCGGGCATGGGCGCGAGCGCGAGCGCGAGCGGGGGACATGCAGAGTTCGGATTCGAGCGCTGAGCGATGCGCACGGCCTCCCCACGCACGCAGGTGACGATTCAGACACGGTCGCTGTGGCGGATACGAGTGGCGCGCGAATGGCCCCGTTACCTGTTGAGCGCGCTGGCCGTCGCGGGACTCGCGGCGAGCGCGCGCTTTGCGATCGACCCGCCGCGGCCGGCGCCGGCGAAGGTGCTCGCGCCTGGTCCCGCGCCGCCGGATCTGGCGGCCGAGGGCTTCGCCTTGTTGTTCGCGCGCAGCTATCTGACCTGGAATGCCGCGGAACCACAGGCGCACGAACGCGATCTGGCCGCCTTCGCCGGGCCGGGGATCGACCCCGATGCGGGGTTGCAGCCGCCGTCGAGCGGCGAGCAGCGGGTGGAGTGGGCCGAAGTCGTGCAGGAGCGGGAACCGGTGCCCGCCGACCCCAATCAGCACGTGTACACAGTCGCCGCGCAGACCGATGACGCCGGCCTGCAATACCTGACCGTGAGCGTCGTGCGCACGGCCGGCGGCAGCCTCGCGCTGGCCGGCTATCC
The DNA here is from genome assembly GCA_036511695.1 of Solirubrobacteraceae bacterium. Classification (GTDB taxonomy): domain Bacteria; phylum Actinomycetota; class Thermoleophilia; order Solirubrobacterales; family Solirubrobacteraceae; genus Palsa-744. The sequence goes on from DATCBT010000005.1 coordinate 38,325, forward strand.
CGCGTTCGTGGGGGCGCCGGCCGGCGGCCCGGCGCAGGCGTCCTCGTCGCAGGGACACCTGCGCGAAGTGGACGAACCGGCGCTCGCGACGGTCGTGGCGCGCGCCCTGCGCAACTACCTGTCGGCGTCGGGCTCGGAGCTCGCGGCGGACCTGACGAGCGGCGCGCGCGTCTCGCTGCCGACAGCATCGCTGAGCCTCGAAGCGGTGCAGCGCCTGGACTGGGCGCCGGGCGCCGGCGCGGTGATCGCCGTCGTGGCGGCCGAGGACGCGCGCGGCGCTCGGTACACGCTCGCCTACGAACTCGACGTGGCCCGCGTGCAGGGCCGCTGGGAGGTCTCCGCGATCCAGATGAACCCCGACACCTAATGCCACCCCGAACGAACGCCACCCCGAACGAAGGAGTCCACATGAAGCCGATTCATCGTCCTCGCCTCTCGCGCCCGGCCATGGCCGTGGGATGCGCAGTCCTGACGCTCGCCTGCGCGTGTGCGAGCTTGACGCCCGCCGTCGCCCGGGCGGCGATCGAACCGCCAGGTCAGATCAGCGCCCGGCAGGCAATCTCCTCCGCGGCCCACTCCGAAAAAACGGGAGCCTCGCTCGAATCGGCGGCCGCGAAGGCGGGCAATACGGCCCGCACGGTGGCGATGAGCCTGATCGGGCTGGCTTTGGCGATCGCCTCGATCGTGCTGGCATTCCGCCGCGACTTCAAGGAGGCGGCGGGCGTGTTCGCGGTGGGGATCGTCGCGGTGCTGCTGGCCACGCCGGCGGGCTTGAGCCTGCTGCAGGACACGGTCACCTCGCTGTTCGGCTCCTGACGTGGAGGGGGCGACGCGAGCGCCGGGGACGGAGACGGGGACGGAGACGGGGGCGGGGATGGAGACGGAGACGGAGACGCGATCGTGATCGAGATTCGCTCCTACCGCGCCGTGTTCGATCTGGAGCGGCGTATCTACCGCGTCGATCAGCTGCGCTTGAACCCCGGCGGGATTCCGGTGCGGGGCGTCGTCTACTTCCTCGCGGTCCTGCTGGCGATGCTGGTCGCCGGCGACCTGCCGCTGGCGGGCGCGGTGATTGGAGCGCTGCCCTGGTACCTGCGCGATCTCGCGCTGCCGGTCGCGAGCGCGACGGTGCTGAGCGTGATCCGGATCGAGGGTCGGCCGTTTCATCTGGCGGCGTATGCGCTGCTGCGCTATCGCGCCGGACCGCGCCGGCTCTCGGGGTTCCGTCCCCGCGGTGCGCCCGGCGCGCGCTGGCGTCCGCAGGAGATCTTGATCTTGCCTGACGGCTCCGACGGCGAGATGCGCCGTCTGCGCTACACGGGACCCGGCGCGGTGCTGGTAACCGTCGCGCACGAGCGCATCGATCGGGGCCGAGGCCCGAGAGAGCGGCTCGGCCGGGGTCGTTCGCTGACCTTGCGCGATCAGCCTGGGGGACGTGCGCCGAGTAAGGGCCAGGTGATCGCGCTGGCCCCGGGTGCGCGGCTGAACGTGCGTGCGGCCGTCCTCGCGCAGGGGGTCAAAGCAGGGGTCAAAGCCGATGACAACGTCGAAGGCGCGCGGCAGCGCGCGAGCTCCCGGCGCTGGAGCGCGGGGCGGTGAAGTCGCCGATCGCCTTCGTGTACGGCAACTGCGTGTTCGCCGACGCGCTCGACGACGGCTGGGCGGCGTTCGCGGTCGAGACCGAGTCCTACGAGTGGCTGTCGCAGGACGGCAAGCGCGCGCGGTTCCTCGCGCTGCTCGGCGCGATCGAGGGGATCGAGGCCGACGTGCAGATCCTGCGCGTGGGGCGACGTTGGGATCTCGAGCGCTACGCACGCGAGCTGGAAGACGATCCGACAGGGGTGCACGATCGATACGACGTAGCGCCCACGCGCGCGCACGCACACGGGCCCGCGCCCTCGCCCTCGCCCTCGCGCACCCACGCCCGCGCGAGGTGGCGTTATCTGGAAGAGCACGAAGAGCATCTGGGCGAGATCGGCGCGGCGCGGCCGGAGGCGTTCTTGATCGTGAGCCTGCGCGATCCCGAGCGCGACGTCGCCGCCTACGTCTCGCGCGCCGCCGAGCGACATCCGCGCGAGTGGTGGGAGGGGATCAGGCGCGCCTTCTCGGTCTCCGACCGGCGCGTGATGAAGGTCTCAGAGCTGGAGCGCGCGCGGGTGCGCGCCGACCAGGCCCATGCGCGTTTGGCGGACTACCTGCCGGTCCGGCAGGCGCGTGGGGTGGAGCTGCAGTGGCTGGTGCGCAGGGCTTTTTGCCGTGGCATCGGCGAGCCGGAGGTGGATGGGCTGCACGAGCCACGCGCGCTCGTGTTCGAGCGCAACGGCGAGGCGACGCTGGCGCCCTTGGAGGGGGACGTGATGCGCTGGATGGACGGCTACGTCGAGCATCGTGGGCGGGCGCTGAAGATCGAGTCGGAGGCCGGCACGAGCTGGCAGGCGCAGCTGGTGCTGGGGGCGCTGCCCGAGCGGGCGCAGTTCCCGGGCGCGCGCGTGGAGCTGATGTTCGCCCCGCCGGAGAGCCTGCCGTTCGGCATAGATTTATCTCTGAACGCGCGCTTCTTGCCGAACGGCCTCGCATTGCGGATCGCCCGGCGCAGGATCCAGGACGCGGATCAGATCGTGCGCGCGGAGTCCGACGGCGAGCAGGGAGTCTCCGACCTCGGCTACCAGCGCACCCAGGAGGCGCGCGACCTGCTCGCCTACCTGCAGTCCTCGAGTCGCCCGCCGCTGCTGCGCGCGACGCTCGCGATCGCGATTGGAGCGGAGAGCGAGGCGGAGCTCGAGGAGCGCGTGGAGATGACCCGGCGCGCCTACGGGGAGATCCGCCTGCACCGGCCGCTGGGGGATCAGCTGCCGCTATTCATGCAGCACCTGCCCGGGCAGCGCACGAAGGTCTCAGGCTATGACGACACGCTGACGCCGGAGCAGGTCGCGGCGATGATGCCGACCGCCGCCCATGAGGCGGGCTCGCGCGCGGGCTTCTACCTCGGGCACACGCTCACGGGGTCGCGCCAGCCCGTCCGCTTCAACCTGAGCGAGGGGTCTGAGAGCGATCGCAACACGACGATCCTGAGCGTCGGCGCGCTCGGCTCGGGTAAGACGACGCTCGATCAGAAGCTGAAGTACGAGGGCTTTCTGCAGGGGGCGCGGATCATCGACTGCGACCCGAAGGGCGACCACCGCTTTCACCTGCTGGAGGAGGTGGCGCCGCACACGGAGTGCGTGACGCTGAAGCCCGATCCGGCGCTGCGGGGCGTGCTCGACCCATTGCGGGTGGCACCCGAGCACCTGCGCCAGGACGCCGCCGTGTCGTTCTTGCGCGACCTGTTGCCGGGCAGGGCCGAACCGGCATGGGAGACAGCGGTCGTGGGCGCCGTCGACCGGGTGCTGAGACGCGCGCGCGAGCCAACCTGCCTGGAGGTGGTGCGCGCGCTGGAGCAGGGCGATGAGACCGACGCACAGGTGGGCAAGACGCTCGAGGTCTACGCCCGCTCGGGGCTGACCCAGCTCGGCTTCGCCGACCCGGCGGTGATGCTGCCGCCGGTCGGGCAGAGCCAGGTGACCTACCTGCCGATTCGCGACCTGCCGGGACCGCAGCCAGGGACGCGCAGAGCGGAGTACTCGCAGGCCGAGCGCGTGGGCGAGCAGATCGTGCGTCTGATCGCGATGTTCGCGATGCACCTGATGGGCGCCGAGCGGGGGCGGCTGAAGCTGTTCTCCTTGGACAGACCCATATAGCGCCCCCCAACCCGCGCGGTGTCCTAAGGTTACCGGCCCCTACGGTTGAACCGACCAGCTGCACCCGTGGGAGGGCGAACACCCCTGCTACGAGCCTGAGTCTCACGCGCCCGCATACCGACCTCGAGCGCTACGACGACCTACCGATCTCCCCTTGCAAACCCATCCCTGGCGCCTCGACCGGCGTGGCGATAGTCAAGAGTGGTCACGCTCGCGTTCCAATCGAGCACCGGCTGCGGTTTCTTCGGCGCGGCGAAGGGCCG
>DATCBT010000006.1:0-31910 GCA_036511695.1 Solirubrobacteraceae bacterium
TGTGCGCGTCCCAGGGCGACGTGGTGGTGCATGACCCCCCAGACCGCGCCGATCGACGCTTCGGCGGCGAGCTCGCTTGGGCGCTGCCTCGCCGGCGCGCTGATCCGCAGGCTCTCCGCGATGGCGGCTACGGAGCGCTCCCGGTAGAGCATCCCGTCCGGGCCCGGCGCGAACACCTCGACGAACCCCAGCCGAGCCAGCACCGGATCGGCCGCGAACGACGCGCACAACGAGCACAGCGCGCGGTGCAGGCCACCCGGCCAACTCCGGGCGGCCCTGCCAGCCGGGACGGCGTGGGCAAGCGCGCGCTCGGTCAAGCGCTCGAGCGCCGCGATGAAGCAGCCCTGGACGTCCTCGAAGTGCTCGTCGAAGCGCTTGCGCGAAACGCCCGCGGCGGCGCGGATCCGCGGCACCGTCAGCTGCCAGTAGCCCTCCCGCGCCGCGAGCCGCGCGACCGCGTCGAGGATGCGCGCGCGGTCGTCCTCACGCACACCGCGATCGTGCATGGCGAGCGTCGCCGCATCGGGCGCCACCGACGCGGACGGGGCATCGAAGTGTGCAAGCGACATGGCGGCCTCGCAGCGGAAGCAGAGCATCCACTCCAGCAGCTCGTCGGCCAGGCCGGGCAGTTCATGCGCGCGGCCGGCCAGCAGCTGCGCGCGCGCCACGCGGTGCACGCCCGCGACGATGCCCTTGAAGACCAGCGGCGGAACCGGTACAGGGTCCGGCGCGCCGGCGAAGCTGATCTCAATCATCGCCTCGTAGTGCCCCTCCGCACGGCGCATCTGCTCGAGCGCCGCTCCTCCGCCGGCGAACGCCTCCACCAGCGCGAGCCGCGCCGCCTTCGGCTCGCGCGCGATCCCGTCCGCCCAGGCGCAGAACGCCAGCTCAAGCCGCTCCCGCCAGTCATGCCGGTCCTTCTGCGCGGCGCCTACCCGTTTCATCGAACGCCGCACAATCAGCCCATAGGTGCGCAGGAAGCACTCGTCCTTGTCGGCGAAGTGCTCGTAGAAGGTGCCCGGGGAGACCCCCGCCAAGCGCACGATCTCGCGTACCGTGACCGCGCCGTAGCCGCGCTCTGAGACGAGCTCGATCATCGCCGCGTGGATCCGTGCGCGCTGGTGGGACGCCGCCTGCTCGCGCGGCCAGCCCGGACCCGGGTGCAGCTTCACATACGACGTCGGCGAGGTGCCGTCTGCGCTCCCCGGCGTCCTGGACGCCCCCTCCGTGCCACTCACAGCGCTCTGCTCCTTTGTGGGAATCCGTCGGCCCTCCACGACGTCGAAGTCACACCGGCGGGGCAGAACATCGCCCCGGGACGGGATGAGCAGGAGGTCTACCACATCCAAAAGATGCCGTGTTGGCAGAGTCATTCGATTTGCTCGTACGGATTACCCTGGTACAGGCAGGCGAATCCGGTGAGAAATCCAAAAATCTCCTGCAAGTGCGGAAAGTCCAAATTGGAGGACGCTTCGGTCAAACCACCGCATATCCAAAGATAAAACTTTTCTAAAGGCGCCTGCAAAGGAGGTTTGCGGAGCGTTACGCAGCGACGCCACACTCAGGGCCGCGGGAGCAGCGCGTCCCACCACTGCAGCTGATCGGGGTTTTTGCCAGACGCCGGGTGCTCCCAGCGCCATTCCCAGCGCCCGGCGAGCACTGCCACCGACGCCAACTGCCGGGCGCCGGCCGTGAGCTCGTATACGGGAACCTGACCCTGCATGCGCCGCTCGAGCATTCCCGCGTGCAGGAGATCGCGCAGGCGCCGGCGCAGCGCCGAGCGGCCGAGGTCGGCCGCCCGCTCGTCCAGCTCCTTGGTGCACAGCGGACCGTCGGCCAGCAGCAGCGCGATTTTGCGCGTGTGATCGTCGGCTAGCGCCTTGATCGCCACCGCGCCGGCTGACGCGCCTCGCTCGGCTTGCGCGCACCAGCGCCGCTCCCAGCGGCCGGCCTCCGCGGGAACATCGAGCAGCATTCGGCCGGCGTCCGTCAGGCCGTAGTGAGCCTCGCGTGGGATGGGAGCGCTGTGAGCGTGCGGCGGCAGCCCCGGCTGACGCTCGTAGGTGACGAGCTCGCGCTCCAGCAGGTGATGCAGCCGGCGCATCACCAGCGAGTGTCCAGCGTCCGGGAGACCCTGCTCGAGCTCCGCTGGGCGCAGCGCGCCCTCGGCCAGGCCACGCAAAACCGCCACCATCAGCTCCTCGGCGAGCAGCTTCAGCGCGCGCACTCCCAGCTGGTCCTGTTGACTCATGCTCCCCTTCGCTTGCTCCCCGCAACCCTGCTCAGGCGGCCAGGTTGCTCAGTCGAGGATATACCCTCTGCCGGCCGCATTCAAAATACGAGAATCACCGAGATTGCCGCGTCGGGCGCGGTTGCGACGGTCAGCGCCGGACGGTGGACTCGTCGTCGCGGCGGTAGCCCAACCGGGCGGAGACGCGGTCGGCCGTGGCGATGAGGTGCGGGCTGAGCTCGTCGACGAGCCCCGAGAGGGAGATCATCGAGGTATGCGCGGCAAGGTTGACGGCGGCAACGACGTCCCGCGCCTCGTTGCGAACGGGGGCGGCGATCGCATACAACTCGGGAGCGAGCTCCTCGTCGTTGACGGCGAAGCCGGCCACCTGGATCTCGTCGAGCTCGTCGCGCAGCGCTTTCTTTGAGGTGATCGTGTTGGGGCCGCGCTTCGTCAGCTTCACGTCTGCGAGCAACGCGCCCTGCTCGCTCTCCGGCAGGTTCGCCAGCAACAGCTTTCCCATCGCGGTGCAGTAGGTCGGGAGCCGCGAGCCGGGGTGCAGGCCCAGGTCGATCTTGCTCTGCCCGCGGCGGAAGCTGCGCATGCGATCGACGAACAGGATCTCCGTCCCGTCGAGCACGGCGAGGTTCACGGTGTAGGAGCTCTGCCGGCGCAGCTCCTCGAGGTAGGGGTGGGCGTGATCGCGCAGTCCGGTGGAGTTCAGCACCGCCATCCCGAGGTCGGTGACCTTCAGCCCGAGGCGGTACCTGCGCGAGTCGCCCTGCTCGAGGTAGCCGAGGGCCACCAGCGTGCTGGCGTAGCGATGCGTCGTCGAGCGACTCAGGCCGAGACCGTCGGCGATGTCGGCGAGCCTCAGCGTGGGCTGCTCAGGTGTGAAGAACGCGAGGATCGCAAGGCCACGCTCGAGTGACTGCGAGTAGCGCGGCTTCTCCAACATCGCGGCCAAGGACACCCGGTCACGCTCAGGTCTGACCTTTCCTCTGCGTCCCGTAATGCTCGCCATCAGCGGCCCTCGCGCACCTAGCGGCTCCCGGCCGCTCGCGCACGCTGCTCGGGCTCCCCGTGGGGCCGCTGAAGGCTCCGCAGCTGCTCTTCGAGCTCACGGCAGCGGCATTCTGCTCTGGTCCGCAGCCGCTCCTGCAGGACAGCCTGTTGTTGGGGGGAGAGACCCACCGGCTGGGGGGACTTGACGCGGAACTCTCTGGCGAGACGCTCGAGCGCGTCCTCCCCGTAGACACCGGTGGCGTCGAAGATCACAGGGTGAAACGGGTCGCTGCCCTCGCTGACGCCCGGCCACCAGACCCGCGCCGCGCCGCCGTACACCGCGTGGCGATCGGGCAGCAGCATTTTGGACGCCTTTGCCTGCGGCGGCTCGATCACATACACGGGAATGCCCGGGCCGACGAGCTCGCGCACCCGATCGACCGGCAGCGCGGGGTCGTGCGCACCGGCCCGGCAGGTCAGCCCCACGAGTGGATGCTCGCGGTCCTCGCGCAGGATCTCCGCGCACATCGCACGCAGCTGGCCACCCGAATCGACCCTTATCTCCATGCGCGAGGATCTTGACGCGCACCGGGTCAGATAGCTAGAAATTTGTTACCCAGGTAATAAAATCGTTACCAAGGTAACATAAAGCGTTACCCAGATAACAAAATATTGCTAGCGGCGACGCTTGCGCAGGATGACTCGACCCCCGGCATGAGGGACCAGGATCGCGCTGCGCCACCGCGGCTGCTCGATGTGCTTGCTCGCAGGCAACACCGTCCTGGTTGCGAGCACCGCTCGCAAGATCGTCTGGACCTCGAGCAGCGCGAAGTGCCGGCCGAGGCAGTGCTTGCGGCCTCCCCCCCAGGGCAGCCATGTACGAGGCTGCTGTGTTTCGTCGATGAAACGCTCGGGGCGGAACTGCTGGGGGTTTGGGTAGAGCTCCGGGTTGTGGTGCATCAGGTAGGTGCATCCCATCAGGTGAACCGGAGGGCGGTATGTCCATCCGCCGATCTCGACCGGCTTGATGACCTCTCGTGGGATCGTGAAGAGGAAGACCGGCTTGTGACGCAGCGTCTCGTTGACCGTCGCCGTCAGGTATGCCTGATCGGTGCCGCTGTCGATCTCCTCGCTCAGTCGGCTCTGCACGCTCGGGTTGTGCGCGAGGAGCTGGAATGCCCATGCGAGCTCGCCCGTGGTCGTCTCGTGCCCGGCCAGAATCATCGACATCAGGTTGTCGCGTATCTCCCGGTCGGACATGCAAGCGCCGTCGGGGCTCTCCGCCGCGAGCAGGATGTCGAGCAGATCCCCGCGCTGAGGATCGGCCTCCGCGCGTCGCCGGCGCATGAGCTCGTAGATCAGAGCATCGACTTTGGCGCGTTGCTTGACAAACATTCTCCAGGTATTGCGCCAGCCGGGCAGATGACGAAGCTTCGGCTCCTGAAGGACGATACTGACGGTCACCGACAGCATGTCCATCAACTGTTCATGCAGCGGCTGTAGCGCGCCGTCTCGGTCGCTGAAGATGGCTCTTAAGATCACTCTCAAGGTGAGTGCTCGAATGCGTGGATGGAGTGCGATGTTCGCGTCGAGTGGCCAGGACGCAACCTCACGCTCGACGGTGTCGGAGAGCATTGCCGTCTGGTCTGCCACCATTCTATGGTGGAAGGCAGGTGTGATCGTTCTGCGCCCACAAATGTGCTCCTCCTCCTCGAGCAGCATGAACGAGCGCTCGCCGATCAGCGGAGCGATCATGCTCCCGCCTGAGCCTGGGTGTAGATCGCTGGGGTCGCCCGAGAGAACCGCTCGTATATCGCTCGGGTCTGCGAGAAATACCAGTGGTGGCATGTCCAGCGGGTAGATGGTGAACCGGTCGCCAAGACGGTCACGACACTGTTCGAGATAAGCGGATGGCAACCAACGGCAACATATTGTCTGGAGCGTCGCCGGCAGGGGTCCGCTGGGTGGCAGTTCACGTTTAAGTCGAATCGACAGCGAGCATGAGTTTATGATTGACATGAGGACTCCTTGTTGTGTGTTTTCGAACGAGCACGTTGTGTGACAGCATGTTGTGTGACTTACGCTGAGCGTTGGGCGTAGGCGGTTCGCCACAGCCGCAGAATTGGATGCAGGACACGGGTGAGCGAGCCGCCGGCAGCGAGGAGGCCTTTGGTGCTCTCGCGCATCGCCGGCGTCAGGGCGCTGTCCTTCGACAAATACATGGCGAACATGCCGGCCGCGATCAGCATGTGCTTCTCACCGTTTTCCAATGCGCGGGTCTCGTGCAGGCAGCGCCGTATCAGCAGACGGATACTCTTGCTCGCCTGCTCCGGCGTGGGATAGTGAGCGATGTAGGAGTGATCGCCGTTCGCGGCGTCTTCGACTTGATCGACGTAGCTGTCCAGCAGCGCCGCCAGACCCGACGTCCAGGGAAAATAGGCATGGCGGATCAGCGCGATCTCACTGTCACTGCACGCTGGTTCGCCGGCGAGCGCGAGCAGCGCGAAGATGGTGAGGTCGGTGCTGGCTGCGGCGCTGAGCTCAAACCAACTCGCCTCATGTCCCTCGGGGAACTCTCTCCTGGCCCAGGCTTCGAGCATCGTGTCGCGACGCAGCGGATCGAGGTCGTGGTTGATCGCACACACCTGACCCCGGATCGCCTCGCTCACGACGAGCTGACGGACGCGCTCATATGAGGGCAGTCGGGCGCAGCATTCCCGGCAAACGCCGACGAGGGCGCGTAGGTAGCCGCCATCCTCACGCCAAGGGTTGTGACGGTAATAGTCGGAGATCGGTCGCGCTGGATCGAGCGCGTCGATCAGCGCGATGTGCAGCTGTCGTCCGTTTGCCTGGCCGGCGGCGGCGCCACGCTCGTTTACGCTGTCCAGGAAATCCCAGATGATCTCGTAAGCGACGAGCAGCCGCAGCAAGTTCGGACTGCGAGCATGGGGAAGGATCGAGAACAGGGCGGCGCCGTCGATATGTGGGCGCTTCCTGGCCAGCGCGTCCAGCGCGTCCTGGCGAATTGGCGGGTCGGGGATCTTGCGAGCGAGCTCCCGCCAGCAACGCACTTCGCGGGCCACGGCCGGCAACCCCCACAGCAGCTCTCTGCTCGCGCCCGCGATCAGCGCACGGAGCTGACGCGCCGAAAGCGGAGCGGGGTCAGCAGCGCGTTTTGGGGGAAGGGCGGGCTGCGTGCTAGTAGGCGGGACTGCCGGTCCGGGGCGGTACACGCACGGCGCGATACCCTGGCAGGGCGAGCATCAAGACCGCGATGGCGCTGACCATCGCAAAGCTGGAGATCGCGGCGACCGCTTCGATCCTGATGCTGATTGGAAACCCGGTGACGGTCGCGAGGAAGTGACTACCGAGCAATTGGGCGTAGAGGCCGAAGACCGCTCCGATCGAGCAGCCCACCGTGAGCAGAACCGCGGCTTCGCACAGCAGCCAGCGCCACAGCACGACTTCGCTGTAACCGTCAGACTTCAGCGACGCGACGCGGTCGCGCCGCTGCCAAATCATCGCGCCGATCGCCCCGACCAGCGCGAGCACCGCGGCGATCAACACAAGCAGCCGGATCTGCGTCAACCGCGAGAGCCCCTGAGCCGTCACGGCATAGTGACGCTGCTCGCGTTCTGATGAGGTTTCCACGGCCAGACCCCGTTCTGATTTCAAGGCGCTGCGAACCAGATTGCGCACAGTCACGACGGGGACGCCCGGCGTGGTCTGGATCTCGTATGCGCTCGGTTCGCTGCTCGCCCAGGCTCGCGCGTAGCTGCTCGAGCTGAGCACGATCGCGCCCGGTGGCCATCCGAGGTTCGTGGTCAGACCAGCCACTCGCAGGGTCTCAGGTCGCGGCGAAGGCAGTGTGAACGCCTGGCCAACATGCAGGTGATGTTCTGCGGCCAGCGCCTGTGAGAGCACCGCCCAACCACCCTGGCGGATCCTTTCTGAGGCGAGGCTCAGATTCCCGCTTATCAGCCGGCTCGCCGGGACGGGATGTTCGATCTCGCTTGCTGGTCCGATAACCCACAGGCGTCGGTCCCCCCAATCCAGGAAGCTGCCGCGGTAGGCGCCGAGGCGGCTGACGCCTGGCACGCGAGCGAGCGCGGCAGTGTCCACTGCCTTGAACGGTGTGGTTGGCTGAATGCTCGATCTTCCGCTCGGTATCACCCATATCTCAGCACTGGAGTCCATACTGCGGATCGACGATTCAAGGCCTCTTTTGAGGTTCGTCCCGACGCCCTGAAACTCGACTACCCCGAAAACCGCCACCGCCGCGGTCGCAGCGATCGCCAGCGAGCGTACCCGAGTCTGTGGGGTCTGGAGTTCTGTGACCGCGATTGCGGAAGCCACTCCGTCCACGAGATTTGACGCGTAATCGAAGGCGCTGACGAGGCCGTCGAACAGAAACGGAAGCAGGCAGACAAGGGCGAGCACGAGCGCGATATTCCCGATTACCGCTGCGCGCGTATCGGCCAACAAGGTGAATGTCGTTATGGCAAGACAAAGTAAGCCGGTGCTGAGCCGCGCCGCGATCCAGACCCGGCGAGGCTCCGCCGACTTCGATCGTGGTTGCAGCGGGCGGGCGAGGATCTCACGGACCGGCCACAGCACGCCGATGACCGCGGCTGCCAACCCGGCCGCGACGGCCAGAGCGACGCTCTGCCAAGTCACGATCCGTTGCGAGCCGACCGGGAACGCGAACGCGAGATAACCGGGTGTTGAGTGAAAGACGGCGATCGAGAGGATGTCCCCGAGCACCAGCCCGAGGATGCAGCCCAGCACGCCGAGCAGGGCGGCGTCGACCAGCAATATCTGAATCGTCATCCAGCGGGTCGCGCCATGCGGGCGAACGTCTTCGATCAGCCGCCGGCGCGAGGGCACGGTCACAAGCATCGCGTTGAGCGCGAACATGAACCCGACCAGAGCGCTGATGCCGGAGAAGAGCGCTTCGCTCTTGCTCTCCGGTGCCACGGCGACCGCGAACAGACGAGAATCGAAGTCGGCCGAGACGAGGTTCACGTTCCATTGCGCGGCGAGTCGCGCGAGTGCCCCACGCACAGCGCCAGAGCGCGCCGGGTCATAGCGCACGAAGATCCGGCTGAGCCGGCCGCGCGCGCCGGTTAGGCGCTGCGCGTAGCCAATCGGCGCTATCGCGATCGGATTGTGGACCAGGCCGCCGATGTCGGCTTCCCCCAGCGTGGCAGCGACCAGCGTTCCTACGACGCGCGTGTCGAGCTGTAGCTTGAGCGGCAGCAGTGGACGCGCGCCGATTTCACGGGCGAGCGGTTCCGGCAGCGCGATAGCCGGCAGCGTGGCGAGCCGCTCCGCGGAGAAGCGACCCGGCAGACGCACGGCTGCGTGCACCAAGCGCAAATCCACGCCGATCAGATCGATGGATCGTTCGCCACGGGGCCCTCTCAGGTTCACCTGCCGCTCGAGGATCGGCAGAGCGACCTGCACACCAGGTAGGTTTCGGGCTTCTCCCAGTAGTCGTTCCTGGAAGCCTTCGGGTCCACGGGCGTCGAGCTGCACCTGGGCGCTGCCGACGAGCTTGGTGTTGAGCTGTGCCTCGGAGCGAGTCAGGCTGGTACTCGCAATTTGCGAGGCGAGCAGCAACGCCACACCGACCGCGATCCCGAGGATCGCAAAACCCTCCTGCGCGAGGACGGCCCTGGCTCCCAGCCGCGCTTCGTAGATGTAGCGCATACCCGACGGGCTTATCCCCGCCATCCTCAAGCTCCCGGCTTGCTCGGCTCAGCAACCGGGGTGTGATCCGGCGTATACGCCTGCAGGCGTCCGTCACGCAATTCATGGGTCCGGTCGGCGAATGCGGCTGCCTGTGGGTCATGCGTCGCGAGCAGGAGCGCCATCTCGCGCTCGCGGCAGAGACTGCGCAGCCGGCCCAGCACCTCCAGGGTGCGCTGTGTGTCAAGGCTCCCGGTCGGCTCATCGGCGAGAACCAGCTCGGGATCGGCGGATAGCGCGCGTGCGATCAGCACGCGCTGACGCTCGCCCATCGACAGCTGCTCGGTGCGATGCTGCAGTCGATCCCCAAGCCCCAGTTGCCCCAGCAACGGTTCGATCGTGCGCTTCGCTTCACGCCCGTTGGACAGCAACAGCTTCAGCGAGGCGCTTTGGATCGCCCGCCACCCGGGGGGCAGGCTGTGGCCGATGATCCCGATCTGGCGCAGACGGTACTCGTCGGCTTCTCTGCGGGACATCGCGAGCACATCGCGACCGTCCACCAGCACGCTGCCGCTGTCGGGTGCTTGGAGGCCGGCGATCAGATCCAGCAGAGTGCTCTTACCCGAGCCGCTCGGGCCGTAGAGCGCGACGATCTCGCCGCGCGCGACGCTCATCGACACCCCGTCGACGGCATGGATGGGCTCGCCACCATCCACCTGGTAGTGCTTGACGAGATCGCGTAGCTCCAGCACCTGCGGGCAGCCTACGCCGGGTGAGCCCTGGTCTCGGCGTGTTTGAGGAACGGTTTGACGTCGGCGTCGCCGCTTGGCCGACCGGAGAGCAGCTTCAGCGTGCCTTTGCGCGTGAGCGAGAACTCCTGGTCGGCGAAGATCGCCGATTCGCCCTCGGAGGCGCTCATCAGCACACCGCACCGAGGCTCAGACTCCTCCACCAGCAAGCGCAGCAGATCGGACGCCTTCTCCGTGTCACGGCCGCCGAGGGCGTCGAGCAGGTCATCGATGATCACAATCCGCGGACTACCCGCGAACGCCCGCGCGAGACCAACCAGCACCCGCTGCCAGTTGGAGAGCTCTGCCCAATGCCGGCCGCTGCACTCCTGCGCCCCGACCCGCTCGAGCGCCCGCGCCGCCAGTTGCTCGGAATGCCTGCGCCCGCGTCCGTGCAGCGCCAGCGGCCACCCGACGAACTTCGAGACCTCCATATCGAGCCGCGGCCCGTCGCGGTCGATCCACACGATCTCGTGGCCCAACAGCCGAGCCCACGCCCGATCGCGCAGCCCAGCCAACCTCTGGCTGCCCAACGACACGCCCCCCCGATCGGGGCGCTCCATCCCCGCCGCGATCTTCAACAGCGTCGTCTTGCCCCCAAGACGACGCCCGACGATCGCCACGACCTCTCCCCGCCCGACGTCGAACGAGACATCCTCCAGCACGCCCGTCCACCGACCACCAGACGAGATCCCCTTCCAAACACCCTCGACCGACAACACCTCAGCCACCATCGGCCGCACCATTCGAGATTTCGTCGAGGACCGCTTCGAGTTCCTCGCGCAGATTCCCGAGACGCTTGGACATCAGGCTCCAAAGCATCGCCTCGTCCTTACTCTGGATGCCGCGCAGCCTGACACGCCAGTCAACGGGCCTCCCTCGGGCAAGCCGGGAGCGCTGTTCCCGCCGCACACGGTTGTGCGCGATGTCGTGAGCGGACGTATACGCCTGCTCGTCTTCGCGGACGATTCCAATGAACGCGGCGAGATGCTCACGTGTGACGAACTCCAGCTTGCACTGCAGCACGTCACGCACCCCCGGGGGCTCCGTGTGGAGGAGCCACCCATCGAACAGCTTGGCGCCGTCGGGCGTCCCTTGATAGCGGTCGAGCGTCGGCTCATTCGGCGGACCTTTCTCGGTCAGGCGCACATAGCCCTTGCTCGCCAGGATGGGCAGATCTTTGTATGCGGCGGTGCGCGAAAAGCGCGCGGAGGGAAACTGATTATTCAGACGCCGTGCCACGCCCGCGATCGTGTCCTCCTGCTGGACCACGAGGCCAAGAATCATCATCTGCGGGCTGAGCGCTCCCGAGCCCAGCGTTGATGCGGACATCCCCGGATCGTAGCCCAAGTGGGCGTGCGGCGTACGGTCTAGCCGAATTGTCTCGGTTTCGGCGTGACCGAACCCGACCGACGGCCGATCCGTAGTCGACGCTGCCGATCAATCTGTAGACTATTGTCTGCGTATTGTCTGCGGAGGTGTCTGTGAGGCTGTGGCATTCAGAACCACAGATGTCCAAGAGCGTGACGGATCGGCCCTATGTCCCAGTCGAGAGCCATCGCGATGTCGCGGAGCTTGCGGATGTGGTGTTGGACCCCGCTCGGGAGGACTTGGTGGTTGTGATGACCTCGCGGGCGGGTGAGCGTGGGCCTTCGCTCGATGCGGAGGACGTGCGGGCGATCGTGGGGCCTTCGGCGTTGATCTATTTCCTGCCGACGGGTCGGATGTCACTCGATTTCAGTGAGCGTGTTCCGGATCGCCGGGGTCCGTATAACGGGTCGATGCGAGTGTGGCTCGCAGGTGTCAGCGCCCAGAGCCATCGCCGCGAACACCCCCAGGTGTTCGACAGCACCGGAGAGTACGGGCCGCGATCGCTCAGGCAGCTCGCCTACGGGCTGCGCGAGGCGTTTCTCATGCGCGGGATCGAGCCGCAGGTCGATCCGGTGGTGGCGCACCGCTCACTCGAGATCATCCGAGTCCTCGACGAAGCGAAGGTGGTCGGGCGCGGCTATGAGGAGCAACTCAGCCGCGCGCGCTCCGAACGCGATGCAGCGGTCAAGGGTGAGCGTGTGGCTGCGCGCCGCACGCGGATGGCTGAGCGCGACCGCAGCGCCTCGCGGGTGAGCGCCGAGGATCCCGAAGGCGCTCTGATGGAATTGATCCTGCAGCGCTGGCTCGAGACGCTGAGCCGGCAGGAGCGCACCCAGCACCCCCTCGGCCGATATCTGCTGGGCCCCGACTTCGTTCGCTCCGCCGAGGGGTTGACCTCTCTCGTGCGCGATCGTCTCGCGTATGTCTGCGCGATGATCGTCTGCAACAGGGTGAAGGACCTCGCGGCCCTTGCACAGAGCCCCTTACCCCAAAACAGCCACGCCCACCACGACGACTCGCCCAACGGCAGCGGGGCGGCGTGGCAGTGCAGCCTGACGCGCCTGGACTCGCAGACCCCACCGGCCGTGCGCTACCTGCAACTCGCGGACGGGACGATCAAATTCACCGGCATGGGAAGCTATAAGACCCAGGCGAGCGGCTAGCTGCGGAACCTGAGCGGGTTGTTCAACCGGTCCTCTCAGCCTTGCTCGAGTGGCGCCATGGTCAAGCCCGCGCCCTTGAGCTGTTCCCAGTAGTGCTCGGCCGTCTCCTGATGGCCGCTGTAGACGATCGCCTGACCGGAGCTGTGAATCACGTTGGCGAGCTGATGGCCGCGCTCGAGCGTCGTCGCGGGGATGTAGCGCGCAAGCGTATTGGCGACGTGATCGAAGGTGTTGTGGTTGTCGTTGCGCACGATCACCCGCCATGAATCGCCCAAGCCCGCCCCCGGTGGTCCGGTCCGCGGCAGCTCGCTCGTCTGGCCAGTCATCACGCGCCAGGATAATGCCCAGCCGTACAATTGTCAGTATGAGCGACGATCAGAGCCCACGGCTGAGCGAGCGCGACCGACCCTGGATGATGCGCACCTACGCCGGGCACTCGACCGCGAAGGCCTCCAACGAGCTCTACCGGGGCAACCTCGCGAAGGGACAGACGGGGCTGTCGGTCGCCTTCGACCTGCCGACCCAGACCGGCTACGACCCCGACGACGAACTCGCGCGGGGCGAGGTGGGCAAGGTCGGGGTGCCGGTCTCCCACCGCGGCGACATGGCCACCCTGATGGACGGCATCCCGCTCGGGGAGATGAACACCTCGATGACGATCAACGCCACCGCCGCATGGCTGCTGGCGCTGTACATCGTCGCCGCCGAAAATCAGGGGGTCGATCAATCACAGCTTCAGGGCACAACCCAGAACGACATCATCAAGGAGTTCCTCGCGCGCGGCACCTACGCCTTCCCGCCCGCGCCCTCGATGCGGCTGATCGCCGACATGATCGCCTACACGGTTGAGCACGTCCCCAAGTGGAACCCGATCAACATCTGCTCCTACCACCTGCAGGAGGCCGGCGCCACACCCGTACAGGAGATCGCCTATGCGATGAGCAACGCGATCGCCGTGCTCGACGGGGCGCGCGAGCGCATCGCCGCCTCCGCCGCCGCGAGCGAGCCCGGCGGGTCCGGCGAGGCCGACGGGTCCGGTGAGCCCAGCGGACCCGGTGAGGCCGGCGGATCCGGTGAGGCCGACGGCGCCCATGCAGCCGACGGCCACAGCGAGGAGCTGATGGGGCAGGTGTTCGGGCGCATCTCCTTCTTCGTCAACGCCGGCGTGCGCTTCGTCGAGGAGCACGCCAAGCTACGCGCGATGTCGGTCCTATGGGAGGAGCTCGGTCGCGAGCGCTACGGGGTGACCGATCCCAAGCACCTGCGCTTCCGCTACGGCGTCCAGGTCAACTCGCTCGGCCTGACCGAGGCCCAGCCGGAGAACAACGTCCAGCGCATCGTGCTCGAGACGCTCGCCGTCACTCTGGGTCGCGATGCCCGCGCACGCGCGATCCAGCTCCCCGCTTGGAACGAGGCGCTCGGTTTACCCCGCCCGTGGGATCAGCAGTGGTCGCTGCGCATCCAGCAGGTGATGGCCTACGAGACAGACCTGCTCGAGTACCCCGACATCTTCGCGGGCTCACATGTGATGGACGGCCTCGTCGCCGAGCTGCTCGAGGGCGCGCGCGCGGAGATGGCCGTCGTCGCCGAGCACGGCGGCGCGGTCGAGGCCGTGCCCTACATGAAGGGCGCGCTCGTGGACTCCCATCGCCGGCGCATCCATCGGATCGAGTCCGGCGAGCAGGTCGTCGTCGGCCAGAACCGCTTTACCGAGACCGCCGTCTCGCCGCTGACCGACGACGCCGAGGGCGGAATCCTCGTCGTCGACCCCGCGGTCGAAGCCGAGCAGATCGAGGCGCTGCGCCGCTGGCGCTCCGAGCGCGACCAGGCGGCCGTGGACGCCGCCCTGTCCGACCTGGCGCGAGTCGCCGGCGAGGATAGCTCGCAAGAGAACCTGATGATCCCGACGATCGCCGCCGCCCGCGCCGGAGCCACTACGGGGGAGTGGGCGCGCACGTTGCGCGAGGTGTTCGGCTCCTATCGCGCCCCCACCGGCGTGGGCGAGGCCAGCGGGCACGAAACGCCGGACGCTGATCTGACAGAGCTGCGCGAGGAGGTCTCGAGGCTCAAGGAGCAGCTCGGCCGGCGACCGAAGATCCTGGTGGGCAAGCCCGGTCTCGACGGTCACTCCAACGGCGCCGAGCAGATCGCCGTACGCGCCCGCGACTCGGGCATGGACGTGGTCTATGAAGGGATCCGCCTGACGCCCGCCCAGATCGCGGCCTCGGCCCTGCAGGAGGGCGTGCACGTGATCGGTCTGTCGATCCTCTCCGGCTCGCACCGCGAGCTGATCCCCGCGGTGATCGAAGCGCTGCGCGAGGCCGGCGTGCAGGCACCGGTGGTCGTCGGCGGGATCATCCCTGACCAGGATGTCGCGCCCCTCAAGCGCGCCGGCGTGGCCTGCGTCTACACCCCCAAGGACTTCGACCTCACGCGCATCATGCGCGACATCGTGGAGCTCGTCGGCAGTGGTCAGAGCGCCCTCGCCGGCAATGCCGCAGTGCCCAACGGCGGCGGCGCGGTCGTCGGTAACAGCGCCCTCGCCCCCAACGGCAGAGGTCCCGACGGCTCCCAGTCCGTGGCGTGAGCGGCGACGGGGCGGCTCTCGGCGCGCGTCTGCGCGAGCGCGACCTGAGCGCCGCGCCCGCCGCCCTGAACCTGCTGGAGAGCGCCACCCCGGCCGATCGCGCGCAATCCGCGGCGCTGCTTGCCGAGGTCTCGCCCAAGGCCTTGGGCGGCGAGGCGCCGGGACACGTCATCGGCATCACCGGGCCCCCGGGCGCCGGCAAGTCGACGCTGCTCTCGGCTCTCCTCCACGCCTGGCGGAGCAGCGCCGACGATGCGGGGCCCCAGACGGTGGCGATACTGGCCGTCGACCCCAGCTCGCGTCGCTCGGGCGGCGCGCTGCTTGGCGACCGGGCCCGGATCGAGCTCGACGCCGCCGACCGCGGGGTCCTCGTCCGCTCGACCGCCGCCGAGGAGCGCTTGGGGGGCCTGGCCTGGCCGACTCGCGCCGCCGCCCACGCGCTCGCGGCAGCGTTCGACGTGGTCGTGATCGAGACCGTCGGGGTTGGCCAGGGCGAGACGGAGATCGTCGACGTGGCCGACACCGTCGCCGTCGTCGTACAGCCCGGCAGCGGTGACGCCCTGCAGTTCCTGAAGTCCGGCATCATGGAGATCCCCGACGTGCTCGTCGTGACCAAGGCCGACCTTGGCCAGCTCGCGACGCGCACCCGGCGCGATCTCAGCGCCGCGCTGCGCTCGCTTGGCTCGCGCTCCACGCCGGTGCTCGCGGTCTCTTCGCTACCACCGCCGCAAGGCGTCGAGGAGTTGATCGCGGCGCTCGCGGCGCATCGCGCCGGTCTCGACCTCGCTGGGCGGCGCCTGCGCGCACGCCGCGCGAGCGCACTGGCCGACTACACCCACGAGCACGGCGAGCGCGGCCTGCGCGCCCTCGGCGGCCGTCACGCGGCGGAGGCCCTGCTGGCCGAGCAGGAGCCCGGCCTGGACGTGCCGGCGCTCGTCGCCGCGCTGGAGGGAACCCCACCACGCTGATCCTGATCATCTTTGCCATCCTCGCCGGCGCGGGGACCGCCCTATCCCCATGCGTGCTTCCGGTCCTGCCGGCGCTGCTCGCCTCCGGTGGCGTCGGTGGCCGGCGACGCCCGCTGGGCATCGTGCTCGGGCTCTCGATCACGTTCACGGTCGCGATCGTGGGCGTCTCACAGGTGGTCGACGGGGTCGGCCTGGGCAGCGACCCGCTGCGCGACGTGGCGATCGTCGTGCTGCTCGGGTTCGGCCTGACGCTGCTGCTGCCGGAGGTGGCGGCGCGCGTCGAGGCGTCCCTCTCGCGGCTTGCCCGCCTGGGGGTGGGGGGGATCCGAATCAGTACGGGTGACGGCTTCCGCTCGGGCCTGCTCGTCGGCGGCGCGCTCGGCTTCGTCTACACACCCTGTGCCAGCCCGATCCTGGCGGCGGTGATCTCCGTCAGCGCCGCCACGGGAAAAACGCTCGCGATTGCGCTCGCCTACGCCTTCGGCTCGGCTGTCGTGCTGCTGGCGCTCACGCTCGGAGGCAGGCGCCTGTTCGACCGTGTCAGAGCGGCAGGGCGGGGTCCGCTGCTGCAGCGCGCGCTGGGCACGATCATGATCCTCACGGCGCTCGCGATCTTTACCAACCTGGACGTCAACTTCGACCAGTTCGTGGCCCAGCACATCCCCGATGTCAACCTCACGGCGGCGCTGGAGTGCTCGAGCACGGTGACCGGCCGCCTGCATCAGATCAGCGGCCACCAGCCGAAGTTCGCCCCGGCGAACGGATCATCGACCTGCGGCGGCTCGGCGCGCGCGGTGCACGCGGCCCCGGCGAACGCCAGCCAGGCGAGCCTGATCGCGGACGCGCACGGTTTGAAAGCCCTGGGTCCAGCACCGGAATTCAGCGAAACGCAGGACTGGTTCAACACGGGGGTGGGCGGGCACTCCAATCAGGCGCTGACGCTCACCGGGTTGCGCGGGCGCGTGGTGCTGGTCGACTTCTGGACCTACACGTGCATCAACTGCATCCGCACGCTCCCCTACCTGAAGGCCTGGGACGCCACCTACCGCAAGGACGGCCTTGAGATCGTCGGCGTCGAGACGCCCGAGTTCGCCTTCGAGCACGACGCCGCCAACGTGGCCAACGCGATCAAGCAGTTCGGGCTGCGCTACCCCGTCGTCCAGGACAACAACATGGGCACCTGGAACGCGTACGGCAACCAGTACTGGCCTGCCGACTACCTGATCGACGCGAGCGGCCAGGTGCGCTACGCGAGCTTCGGCGAGGGCGACTACGCCCAGACCGAAACGGCGATCCGCGCGCTGCTCGCCGAAGCCGGGCACGACATCGGCGGCCACAGCCATGCGACGGGCGTGATCGTGCCCAGCCGGGAAGCGACGCCCGAGACCTACCTGGGCACGGCCCGCGCACAGGGCTTCCTCAGCGGCCCGGTCGCGGGCCTGCACGACTACGGCGCCGGCCGGGTGAATGGGCGTCCGATCCCTCTGGCCGTCAACGACTTCGCCTTCAGCGGCACCTGGCGCACCGCCGCCCAGCCCGTCACCGCGATCGCAAATGCCGGGATCGACGTCGAGTTCCAGGCCAAGAACGTGTACCTCGTGCTGAGCTCGGCCGGGGAACGCCCGCGGCCCGTGCAGGTGCTGCTCGACGGCCGCCCGATCTCCGCCGCGGACGCCGGCGCCGACGTGCTGGACGGCGTCGTCACGGTCACGGGCCAGCGCCTCTACACGCTCGCCTCGCTCCCCCGCAACGAACGCCACCGCCTGAGCCTGCGCTTCGCGCCGGGGGTCACCGGCTACGCGTTCACGTTCGGGTAGCCCTCGCCGGCCGTCCCGCCCCTGACCGATCCGGCTCCCGACCGGGCCCGGCCCTGACGCTCTTGGCCCCGATCCCATCCGGCCCTCGCCGATCACCCCAACGCGCCTACAATGACCCCCATGGAGGGGTCGATGGCCGAGACGAGCGCCCGCAGCTGGTTGCGCTGCTACCGCTGCTGGTCGCAGGATCTGGAGGTCCAAGTCCACTACGAGGGGATCCACAAAATCGACCCCGACACGGGCGAGCGCGCGGAAGTCGTCGATGAGCTGCAGGAGGCCGTCGTGCAGTGCCTCGATTGCATGCACGACCAGCCCCACCTGGGCTTCGCGAACGGCCGCGTCGAGCCGATCGAGGATCGCTGGGAACGGATGATCGCCGGGACCCCCTGGGTCGCCTCGTGCACCGTGTCCGTCGACGCCGAAGACGTCGAGACCTGCTCCGGGCCTGAGGCCGGCGACGCGCTCTCCTACGCCGCCTTCGGCGATCACGGAGTGCGCGAGTTCTTCACGCACGTGCGCTTCCACAAGCACGAAGACGACGCCTCGATCATCGTGCACCTGCTCGTCGAGCTCTACGCGCGCTCGCTCGAGGAGGCCACCGAGGTGCTCGAGTCATCCGCGCGCGGCCTTTTGACGATCACCTCGCTCGCCGAGGAGTCCCGCCCGCCGGCGGCGGCAGGCGAGAGCCACGGGCAGCACGACTAAACGGATCTAGCGAACCTGTTCGAGCAAGAAGGGGCGGCATCTGCAGGGCAGTGCGCGCTACGTCAAGCGGCTCGCCACCTTGACACTGCCTATTACTTGCGCCGGTTGACGTTCCAACCCCTGCGACGCTAGTATGTAGGACATCCCCTCTGTTCGCTTCGGCGGCAGGGATGCGAGGCCGCCTACGGGCGGCCTTTGCGATTAAAATGGCCTACCATCCGCCTGGCTTGCGGAACGGTCCGCTCACGTCGTGGAGTTCGTCTGCAAACTGGCTGGCCTTGAGGGTGCCTTTGCGGATCGGCTTGTAGAAAGAGCCTCTTGGTAGGTCTCGCGGGGAGAGAGCCCAGCTACGGTTCGGATGGGGATTCAAGATGCCGACGTGTGCTTTGTGCTCGTCACGGACGAAATGCACCGGTTCTTTGAGATCGCCGTCGTTGGATATGACGACCGCGAGGTCGTAGCGTGCGCGGAACCCGTCGATAAGAAGATGGCTCGCGAGGTTGACGTCGGAGCCCTTCTCCTCCGTAACCCAGACCTCCGCATAGGCAGACTTGCCGTTTCGATCCTTGACAAGACGTCGCATCGCGGTGCGCGTGATGAAGTGCCCGTAGTGGATCGTCAGGTTTGGGACTGTCTCTAGCGCTCGCAGATAGACCTGTTGGCGCTGTGCTTGGCCCGGATTACCTGGCCGTGACTTGACGCGAGCCGTGAAGTACTTAATCGCCTCGACCTTTGTATCGGAGCGTAGAGCGTGGTTGCAAAGAGTGCCAATATCGAGCCATCTGTATGGAGAATCCTTGAGGCAACCGTAATACAGATTGAATCCGTCCACGTAGACAACTGTGCGTAGTCGTGTGTCGCTGTTCGCCATCATACGTAGTATAGACAGAGTAGCGGACGTTTGTCCAATTGCTTTTACGACAGCTTTTGTCGCGCATCTTTATGCTACAGTACATACATGGCCTTTGAGACCTTCAAAAGACAGCGAGCGCCGGTCACCGGAGATCCCTCACTCACGATTCAAAAGCGCGGCACACTCTCGCTCAACGTGCCCGCCCACTCCGCTCTTGAGTCTCCCGAGGCGGTCGAGTTGCTTTATGACCGCGAGGCGCACCTTATGGCCCTTCGCAAGGTCGATCCTGGAACTGACTCTGCCTATGTCGTCAGGCCCCTCGGCAAGGGTAACTCCACATGGCTCATCTCGGGGAAAGCCTTTACAACGTATTACGGCATCGAGATCGGTGTCGCACGTCGCTGGACCGGGTACGTCGAAGATGGACTGCTCATATTCGATCTAAGCACGCCAGGCACCGAGGTCACGGGCAATCGCAAGCCGGAGCGCTCGCTATTCAACTAGAGCGCCAACAACCTTCGAGGGATGCATCCCCTCGTGCCGCCAGCACGGGGAGCCCTGCACACGGTTCCCGGAGAAGCGGGCGTCGGCGGGGTATCGTGCCCCGTCGACGTTCGGTCTGTTCTAGCCCAGACGGGCTTCGAGTGCGTCCATCTGTGCGGTCAGCTCCGACGGCAGGTTGTCGAATTTGCTGAGGTACTCGCGGAACTGGGGCAGCTGGGCCTTCCACTCCGCGAGATCGACGCGCAACAGCTCGGCCATGTCCTCTTCGGAGACGTCGAGCCCGCGGGTGTCGATGCCTTCCCCGTCGACCGGCGGGATCAAGCCGATCGGGGTCTCGTTCGCCGCGCCGTGGCCGGCGCAGCGCGCGAATACCCAGCTGAGCACGCGCGAGTTCTCGCCGAAGCCCGGCCACAGAAAGCGCCCGTCCTCGTCCTTGCGGAACCAGTTCACGTAAAAGATCTTCGGCAGCTTGGCGCCGTCCCGGCGGCCGATCTCCAGCCAGTGGGCGAAGTAGTCGGCCATGTTGTAGCCGCAGAAGGGCAGCATCGCGAACGGATCGAAGCGCAGCTCGCCGACCGTCCCGGCCGCCGCCGCGGTCTTCTCGGAGCTCATCACCGAGCCGAGGAACACGCCGTGCTCCCAGTCCAGGGCCTCGGTCACCAGCGGCACGACGGTCGAGCGCCGCCCGCCGAACAGCATCGCGTCGATCGGCACGCCGGCCGGGTCCTCCCACTCCGGCGCGATCGCCGGGTCCTGCGCGGCCGGGGTCGTGAAGCGCGCGTTCGGGTGCGCCGCCGGGGCGGGCGACTCGGGCGTCCAGTTGTTGCCATGCCAATCGATCAGATGGGCCGGGGACTCCTTCGTCAAGCCCTCCCACCAGATGTCGCCGTCGTCGGTCTTCGCGCAGTTGGTGAAGATCGAGTTGCGCTCGATCGTATGGATCGCGTTCGGGTTGGTCTGCTCGCCCGTCCCCGGCGCGACGCCGAAGAAGCCGTACTCCGGATTGATCGCGTACAGCCGTCCATCCTCGCCGAACTTCATCCAGGCGATGTCGTCGCCGATCGTCTCGACCGTCCAGCCCTCGAGCGTCGGGATCAGCATCGCCAGGTTCGTCTTCCCACAGGCGCTCGGGAACGCGCCGGCGATGTACTTGACCTCGCCCTCGGGCGAAGTCAGCTTGAGGATCAGCATGTGCTCGGCCATCCAGCCCTCGTCGCGCGCCATCACCGAGGCGATCCGCAGCGCGAAGCACTTCTTGCCGAGCAGCGCGTTGCCGCCGTAGCCGGAGCCGTAGGAGGCGATCTCGCGCGTCTGGGGGAAGTGCACGATGTACTTGTTCTCCGCATTGCACGGCCACGGCACGTCCTCGACGCCATCGCCCAAGGGCATGCCCACCGAGTGCAGGCAGGGGACGAACTCGCCTTCTGAGCCCAGCGCGTCCAGCGCGCCCTGGCCCATGCGCGTCATGATCCGCATGCTCACCGCGACGTATGTCGAGTCGGTCAGCTGCACGCCGATGTGGCTCTTGTCCGAGCCGAGCGGCCCCATCGAGAACGGCACCACGTACATCGTTCGGCCCTTCATGCAGCCGGCGAACAGCTCGTTCAGCTGCTCGCGCATCTCCTGCGGGTCGCACCAGTTGTTCGTCGGACCCGCTTCCTCCTCGGTGGCCGAGCAGATGTACGTCCTGTCCTCCACGCGCGCCACGTCGCCGGGGTCCGACAGCGCGAGGTAGGAGTTTGGCCGCTTCGCGTCGGACAGCTTCTCGAAGGTGCCGGCCTCGACGAGTTCCTTACAGAGGCGGTCGTACTCCTCGGCGGACCCGTCACACCAGACGATCCGCTCCGGCTCAGTCAGGGACGCAACCTCGTCGACCCAGGCCAGCAGACGCTCGTTCTTGGTGGGGGCTGAAGCGGTGGTGTTCATGAGATGCAAACGGCTCCTCTTCGCGGTCGTGATCGGCGCGCCGTCATCCTTGACGCAGCTGCCTGGGCAAAATGGCTCCGGGGGAACGAAAAACGCCCCAGGAGGGCGGTCAACGCCCCAGGAGGGCGGTCTGGAAAGCCTATCGCACCCGCGGGCACGTCGATTTGGCGGTCCCTGCCGCATGCGGCAGGGCCTCAGGGCCGCATGCGGCCCTGACTCGGGGCCGTACATGTACGGCCCCGCAGACGGCGCATGCGCCGTCTGAACAACTACTCGACGTTGCCCTCCGCCGAGCCGCCACCGGGGTTTTTACGCGGCACGAGCACCAGCCGCTTGAACTCGGCCACGAGCACGCCATCCTGATTGAGCACGCGCGTGTGCACCCTGACCGTGCCGCGGTCGGGCTTGGACTGCGACTCGCGCTTCTCCAGGACCTCCGACTCGCAGTACAGCGTGTCGCCGTGGAACACCGGCGCGGGGTGCTTGAGCTCTTCGGTGGCGAGGTTGGCGATCGCCTTGCCGCTCACGTCGCTGACCGACATGCCGAGCGCCAGCGAGTAGACCAGCGGGCCGACGACGACGTTGCGTCCCTGCTGGGATTTGCTCGCGTACACGTCGTTCAGGTGCAGCGGGTGGTGGTTCATCGTGATCAGACAGAACAGGTGGTCGTCGGACTCCGTCACCGTCTTTGCGGGCCAGTGCTTGTACACGGCGCCGACCTCAAACTCCTCGAGGTAGCGGCCATATGGGTGGGCGCCGCTCGCCTCGCGCGCGGCCTGCTCGGTCTCGACGGACTGGACGGACTGGGTCGTGCTCATAGGGGTCCTAGCGTCTCCTCGAATGGCTTGTCATGGGCCTCAGACTCTAGTGGGGAGGACCGAGTCGATACCGTTGGGCTCGACCAAACTCGACACCGGCCACACACAAACCCGACACCGGCCACACCAGGAGACCCGACTTGCGCAACCCCCGCGACTTCTTCAAGCCCCTCGCAATCGACGCCCCCGAGCCGGCGCGGGAGATCCCGTTCAAGCCGTCCCGGATGATCCACTTCATGGACTTCTCGAACCCGAAAATGGTCGAGAAGACGCCGGCTCTCGCGCCCAAGGTCGACATCCTGCTCGGCAACCTCGAGGACGCCGTGCCGCTGGAAAAGAAGGAGGCCGCACGCGCCGGGCTGATCAAGGTCGGCAAGGAGATGGACCTCGGCGACACGGCGCTGTGGACGCGCGTCAACGAGCTGGCCTCGCCGTACGTGCTCGATGATCTGACGCAGCTCGTGAGCGAGATCGGGAACGAGCTCGAGGTGATCATGATCCCCAAGGTCGAGGGCCCGTGGGACATCCACTACGCCGACCGCCTGCTGGCTCAGCTCGAGGCGAAGGCGGGGATCGAGCGGCCGATCCTGATCCATTGCGTGCTGGAGACGGCGCAGGGCGTCGCCAACCTCGAGGAGATCGCCTGCGCCAGCCCGCGCATCCAGGGCATGAGCTTCGGCCCGGCCGACCTCGCCGCCTCGCGGCGGATGAAGACCACGCGCGTCGGCGGCGGGCACCCCGGCTACCGCACGATCGCGGACCCGGACCCGGAGCACCCGGACGCGCCGCGCGCGAGCTACCAGCAGGACCCGTGGCACTACTCGATCGCGCGCATGGTCGACGCCTGCACCTCTGTCGGCGCACTGCCCTTTTATGGCCCCTACGGCGACATCTCAGACGAGGAGGGCTGCGAGACGCAGTTTCGCGCCTCCTTCCTGCTCGGCTGCGTCGGCGCCTGGTCGCTGCATCCGGGCCAGATCGCGATCGCCAAGCGCGTGTACTCGCCCGATCCCGACGAGGTCGCGTTCGCCAAAAAGGTGATCGAGGCGATCCCCGATGGGCGCGGCGTGCACATGATCGACGGCAAGATGCAGGACGACGCCACCTGGAAGCAATGCAAGGTGATGGTCAACCTCGCGGAAATGCTCGCCAAGAAGGATCCCGAGCTGGCCGAGGCTTACGGGCTGATCGGCGCGCGCGCAGATCAGCCGGCACCGGCGAACGAGCCGGCCACTCCCGCCGCCGTATAGGCTTCCGCGCCGCATGAGATTCTTTGAGTTCGAGGCGCGCGAGATCGTCAAGCGCGCCGGCATCCCCGTCACCGATTACGGCTTCACGACCGATCCCACCGAGGCGGCTCAGATCGCCGCGCGGATCGGCGGCCCGACCGTGATCAAGTCCCAGGTGCTCGCGGGCGGGCGGATGAAGGCGGGCGGCGTCAAGTTCGCCGACACTCCCGCCGAAGCGGAGTCCTACGCGCGCGACATCCTCGAGCTCGAGATCGGCGGGCACATGCCGCGCGGCGTGCTCGTCGACCCGAAGGCCGAGGTCGAGCAGGAGTACTACGCCGGCGTCGTCTGGGACGGCGCCGCCAAGAAGCCGTTGATGCTGTTCAGCGACATGGGCGGCATCGACATCGAGCAGGTCGCCGAAGAGCACCCCGATCATGTCGGCCGCGGCCACTTCTCCACGCTCGAGCCCTTCTCCGACTTCCAGGCCAAGCAGGTGATCGCCGCCGCCGGCGTCACCGGCAAGGCCCTCCAGCGCACCACCCCGGTGCTCGCTCGCCTCGCCCGGCTGTTCCTCGACAACGACATGACGCTCGCCGAGATCAACCCGCTGGCGCAGCTGAAGGACGGCTCGTTCGTCGCGCTCGACGCGCACATGGAGATGGAGAACGAGGGCATGCCGCGCCAGATTGGCCTGATCGAGGCGCTCGGTATCGGCGCGGACGAGGGCACCCGCGAGAGTTACACCCCTACTTCGTTCGAGCAGGCCGTCAAGGCGATCGACGCCGCCGACCATCGCGGCGTCATCCAGGGCAAGGACACCGGCTTCAACGGCAACATCGGCCTCGTGATCGGCGCGGGCGGCGGCTCGCTTACGCTCACCGACGCCGTGCGCCAGCAGGGCGGCAAGCCCGCCAACTACTCCGAGATAGGAGGAAACCCGTCCGTCGCCAAGGCCTGCGGCCTGGCCAAGGAGGTCCTGCAGAAAGACGGCGTGGAGAAGATCGCCGTGATGATGTCGATCGTCTCCAACACGCGCGTGGACATCGTCGCGCGCGGCGTGATCAAGGCCTGCCTGGAGCTCGGCCGGGATCCCGGCGAGACGATCGCGATCTTCCGCATCCCCGGCGCCTGGGAGGAGGAGGGCTTCAAGCTCCTCGACAAGTACGGGATCGAGTACTGCGACCGCTCCGTCTCGCTGTGGGAGGCCGCCGGTCGGGCCGTAGCCAAGATCGAACCCCACCCACCCGTCGCCGCATGAGTCCCAGTCATTGCACCCGTATGCGGGGCCGGACGCCCCGCTGGCCGATTGGAGATCGCTTTTTGGTCTCTAATCGGTACGCGCTCGGTATCTATACGACCTGCGCGGATGCACCCCAAAACCTGACCCGAAACATCCCATGTCCATTCTGATCAACCAGGACACCACTTTCATCATCCAGGGCATCACCGGGCGCGAGGCCGTCAACCTCACGCGCGAGTGCCTGGACTACGGGTCGAAGATCGTCGGCGGTGTCACCCCCGGCCGCAAGGGCCGCGAGGTCCACGGTGTGCCTGTGTTCGACACGGTCGAGCAGGTCGTCGAGCACAACGGTGGCGTCGTGCCCGACGGCTCGGTCGTCACCGTCCCGCCCGCGGGCACGCGCGACGCCGTCTTCGAGGCGCTGCATGCCGGCATCAAGACGATCGTGATCGTCACCGAGCGGATTCCGCGCCGCGATGTCGCGATGATGGTCGAGCTGGCCGACGCCAAGGGCGCACGGATCATCGGCCCCAACTGTCTTGGTGTGATCGTCCCGGGCATCGCCAAGATGGGCGGCATCGGCGGCCCGGCACGCAACGCCGCTGTCGCCTACCAGCCCGGCGCCGTCGGCGTGATGAGCCGCTCCGGCGGGATGACCACGGAGATCTCCTCCACGCTGACTGCCGCTGGGCTCGGCGTCTCCACGGCGGTCTCGATCGGCGGCGACGCGATCATCGGCTCGACCTACGCCGAGCTGATGCCGTACTTCGAGGCCGACGAGCAGACCCAGGCGATCGTGATCTATACCGAGCCCGGTGGCCGCATGGAGGCACAGCTGGCGCAGTGGGTCTCCGAGCACAACTCGCGCCTGCCGATCATCGCCTTCATGGCCGGCAAGTTCATGGACGACGAGGAGATGCAGGGCATGTCCTTCGGGCACGCCGGCACGATCGTCGAGGGCAAGGAGGACAGCGCGACGGAGAAGATCGCCCGCCTCCAGGAGGCCGGCATCCCCGTCGTGCAACGGATCGACGAGATTCCCGATCTGGTCAAGGCCAAGATCGCCGAGCGAAGCGCCACGTGAGAAAGGACGCCCTCTTCATCGCGGTCGATGTCGATGACCAGGCGGCCGCCGACACCGACTTGGCTCGCCGGCTGACCGAGGCCTGCCCGGTTGACATCTTTGCCCAGCAGCCCGACGGCAGTTTGGAGCTCGTGGAGCAGAACCTCGACGAGTGCGTGCTCTGCCGGCTCTGCCTGGACGCCTCGAGTGGGTGGGGTCCGAATCCGATCGTGAAGATCATCAAGCTCTACGACGACGGCGCGATCCTCGCCTGAGGCTCATCGCCCGCGGAAGATCCTCGGCCGCGCGGTGGGCTAAGCTGGTATCGAGCCGATGAACGAGAACCTCTCTCTGGCCGTGATGTGCATCTTCCTGCTCGCCTCACTCGCGTTTCTGGCCGAGCAGATCACCGCCTACCACTAGACGGCCGCTGGGCGGCGCGACGCTGCGTCCTCGATCGCTCGCGTGCGTAGCACGCCACGCTCACTGCGTCCTTGCCTCGCTTGCCCAGCGGCCGTCTAGAAGCGTTGTTGTGACTAGTCACTCGTCGTGTTTGCGCGCGGGGCGGGTGTTCTGGCGTTCCTGTTGTTTCTCGACGACGTTGGCGATCAGCTTGAGGATCTGCTCGGGACCGGTGGCCTTGGCCTGCCCGTAGGTGAACGCCTCAATCCAGTCGGGCACCTTGGCCTCGTGGGCCATCACGTTGAAGAACTCGCGGCGCATTTCCACCCGCACACGGGCGTCGGGGGGAGGCGTCTTGGTGACCTTGGTGCCGGGCATCTCCAGGCGGAAGTGCTGGACGTCGCCGCGTCCGCGCAGCTCGACGGCGACGACGAGCTTCATCGGCTCGAGCGCCGGCACCTCCTCGAGGAACCTGCTCACGGCGAGCTCGATCAGGGTCTTTGCGTCCTCGGACATCAGATCTTGTGCCGCTGGAGCAGCTTGCGCCCGATCACCATGCGCTGAATCTCCGAGGTGCCCTCGCCGATCAACAGCAGCGGGGCGTCGCGGTAGAGACGCTCGATCTCGTACTCCTTGGAGTAGCCGTAGCCGCCGTGGATACGGAATGACTCCTCGACGCAGAAGCGCCCCGCCTCGGAGGCGAACAGCTTGGCCATACCGGCCTCAAGCTCCGAGCGCTCGCCGGCGTCCTTCAGGCGCGCGGCGCGCTGCGTGAGCAGGCGGGCAGCGTCGACCTGGGTGGCCATGTCGGCGAGCTTGAACTGGATCGCCTGGTGCTGTGCGATCGGCTTGCCGAACGCCTTGCGCTCCTGGGAGTAGCGCAGCGCGAGCTCGAGCGCCCGCTGGGCGATGCCGACGCCTCGCGCGGCGACGTTCACGCGGCCGACCTCGAGCGCATCCATCATCTGCGGAAAGCCCTTGTTCAGACCTGCCTCCTCGCCACCGAGGATGTTCTCGGCCGGACACTTGTATCCATCGAAGATCAGCTCGGTCGACTCGACGCCCTTGTAGCCCATCTTGCGCAGCTGCTGCGGGACCGTGAGACCGGCGTAGGGACCGGTGTTCTCGCCGACGCCGGCCTCCTTCTCGGCGATGAAGCAGGTCATGCCCTTGTAGGCCTTCTCGGCATCCGGGTCGGTCTTGACGAGCACGAACACGAGGTCGGAGCGCAGGCCGTTGGTGACCCACATCTTCTGGCCGTTGATCTCGTAGGCTCCGTCCTCGCACTTCTTGGCCGAGGTTTTGATCGCCTGTACGTCGGAGCCGAGCTCGGGCTCTGAGAGGGAGAAGGCGGCGCGAATCTCGCCCGTGGCCATCCGCGGCAGGTAGCTCTGCTTCTGCTCGTCTGAGCCGAACTTCATCAGCAGGTAGGAGCCGATGAAATGGGTGTTGATCACGCCCGAGATCGAGATCCAGCCGCGCGAGAGCTCTTCGACGATCATCGCGTAGGTGCTCAGGTCCAGGCCCATGCCGCCGTACTCCTCGGGGATCGTCACCCCGAACAGCCCGAGCTCCTTCATCTGCTCGACGATCGGCTCGGGGAACTCGTCCTCGTGGTCGTAGTGCTCGGCGTTGGGGAGGATCTGCTCGTCGGCGAACTGGCGCACCATCTCGGTGATCGCCTTCTGCTCGTCGGTCTTCTCGGTGTACGGCGTCGCGGCTACGGCCATGCTCGTTAGCGCTCCAAGGTCGTTTTGGGCTGTCCAAGGGAGAATACCTGCATGAACTTTGCCCGCGACGTCCTCGAGCGGATGCCGGCGGAGCGCCAGGCGCTGGTCGAGCTGGCGCGCGATGGCTCCAGGCGCGAGTGGAGCTTCGGCGCGGTGAGCGAGCGCAGCGCGCGTCTGGCGGGCGCCCTGCGAGCGCGTGGGATCGGCAGGGGCGACGTGGTGATGACCCTGATCGGCAATCGCCCCGACTGGGTGGCAACGATGTGCGCCTGCTTTCGCATCGGCGCGGTCGTGCTGCCGTGCACCGAGCAGTTGCGCGCCAAGGATCTGCGCCTGCGGCTGGCCGTGGCGAAGCCGTCGCTGATCCTCGCCGACGCGCGCAACCGCGCCGAGCTCGAGGCGGCGCGACCGGGCTGCCCCGTGCTGCTCGTGCCCGACGAGACCCTGTTCGCAGCCGAGCCCGCCACGGCGGTCGAGTTGGCGCCGGAGGATCCCTGCCTGATCACGTTCACGAGCGGCACCGCGGGCGAGCCCAAGGCGGTGCTGCATGGCCAGCGTTATCTCGACGGCCAGCGGGCGCAGGCCGAGCACTGGCTGGGGGCGAAAGCGGGCGAGCTGGTGTGGTGCACCGCGGCCTCGGGTTGGAGCAAGAGCGCGCGCAACGTGTTCATCGCGCCGTGGCTGTCGGGCGCGAGCGCTTTGTTGCACGACGCGCGCTTCGACCCGGCCGAGCGCCTGGAGCTGCTTGCGCGCGAGCGTGTGAACGTGCTGTGCATGGCGCCGACCGAGTACCGCGTGATCGCCAAGCGCGCAACCCTGCGAGCGCTGCCGCACCTGCGCGGGATGGTGGCGGCGGGCGAGGCGCTGAACCCGGAGGTTCTGCACGCCTGGCGCGAGGCGACGGGCCTGGAGATCCGCGACGGCTATGGCCAGACCGAGACCGGCCAGCTGACGGGCATGCCCCTGGGAGAGCCGGCGCGGCCCGGCTCGATGGGGCGGGCGCTGCCGGGGGTGGAGCTACAGGTGCTAGCCGATCTCGGATCGGTTGGCGAGCTGACGGCCGACCCTGCGAGCGTGCCGACCTTCTTCCTTGGCTATCTCGGCGAGGGAGTGGAGCGTCGCGAGGATGGGACTTGGCGCGTGGCGGATCGCAGCGCGGGCGGCGCTCCCGAAGCCGAGCCGTGCGACACGCCCGGAGCCGAGCCGTGGCACACGGGCGACCGCGTGCGCGAAGACGACGACGGGTTCCTCTGGTTCGAGGGCCGCGCCGACGACGTGATCGTCTCTGCCGGCTACCGGATCGGGCCGTTCGAGGTCGAGTCCGCGCTCGTCGCCCACCCGGCGGTGGCCGAGGCCGCCGCCGTGGCCGCGCCCGACGAGGAGCGCGGCGCGGTCGTGCGCGCGGTGGTCGTGCTGCGCGATGGTCACCCCCCCTCCCCCGCGCTGGCGAAGGAGCTGCAGGAGCACGTCAAGCGCGAGACCGCGCCCTACAAGTACCCGCGGATCGTCGATTTCGCGAAGGAGCTGCCGAAGACCGCGAGCGGAAAGGTCAGGCGGGCTGCGCTACGCGCCGAGGAGTAACGCTCGCCAGCTCGTGCTCCGTCTCCTCAGTCTCCTGCGCCACCGTGCCGGCGGGCGGGCGCAGGATCAGGAACGCGGCGAGGATCCCGAGCGCTACACAGCTCGCGGCGACGATGTAGGCGAGGTGGTAACCCCCGGTGAGCGCGCTGTTCAACGCGTGCCCGCTCGTGGTCAAAGCCTTCGTGTGGTCGGTCGCGATCGTCCCGAGCGTCGCCAGGCCGATCGCGCCGAACAGCTGGACCGAGACGTTGATGATCCCCGAGGCGAGCCCGGCGTCCTGCGCCGGCGCGTCGGCCATCCCCATCGTCAAGAGCGGCAGGAACGAGGCGCCCGCGCCGAGCCCGATCAATCCGAACGCGAAGAACAGGCCGGGGAAGTAGCTCGCGTGCACACCCTGGGTCGCGAGCAGCAGCAGGCCGGCGGCGATCGCGGCGAGACCGGCCGCGAGCGTGTTCAGCGGGCCGAAGCGTGTGACCGCCTTGACCGCGAGCCCCATCGACAGGGCGGCGATCGAGATCGTCAAGGGCATGAACGCGAGGCCGGTGTCTATCGCGTTGTAGCCGAGCACGCGCTCCAGGTACAGCGCCCCGAGAAAGAAGGCCGAGAACATCCCCGTGACAAGCAGGCCGCGGACGAGGCTCGACCCCATCAGCATCCGCAGGCGCAGAATCCGTAGCGGCATGATCGGGTTGGAGATACGCGCCTCCAGGGCGAAAAAGGCGCCGAGCAGCACCAACGCGGCGCCACCGACACCGAGCGTGCGCGCCGAAAGCAGGCCGTATTCGGTCGACTTGACGATCGCAAAGGCGCCGAGCATCGTCGCGAGCGTGATCAGCACCGACCCCGCGACGTCGACGCCACCGGCGAGGCCGATGCCCCTGTTCTCCTCGATCAGCGCCGAGCCGAGCAGGAACGTGATCACGCCGATCGGCACGTTCACGAAGAAGATCCAGTGCCAGCTCAGCGACTGCGTCAGCGCTCCCCCGGCGAGCAGCCCAATCGAGCCGCCCCCCGCGGAGACGAACGCGTACATGCCCATCGCCTTCGCCTGCTCGGCTTTCTCGGGGAACTCGGTGACGATGATCGCGAGGATCACCGCCGAGGCCACGGCGCCGCCGATCCCCTGGACGAAGCGACCGGCGATCAGCATCGTCTGGCTCGTGGCGACGCCGCAGAAGATCGAGGCGGCGGTGAACAGGACGAGCCCGGCGAGGAATACTTTCTTGCGCCCGATCAGGTCGCCCATCCTGCCGGCGAGCAGCAGGAAGCCGCCGAAGGTGATCAGGTAGGCGTCGATCACCCACGTGAGGTTGCCCTGGGAGAAGTGCAGGTCGTGCTGAATCGAGGGCAGCGCGACGTTCACGATCGTCGCGTCGAGCACCATCATCAGCTGGCCGAGGCAGAGAACCCCGAGCGCGATCCAGCGGCGGCGCTCGCGCTTGGCGGCGGCCTCTGTGCCGGCGGTCGGCTGCTCGTAGATCTCGGCTTGGTCGGTGGCGGTGGTCTGACTCATTGTGGCTCCTTCGACAGTGGCGAAGTAGCACACCATAGCATGGATCATCCTTGATACAAGTACGATCATCGATAACACTATGATCGTTGCATCGTGGTATAGTCGAACGGCTATGAGCGTTGAAGATCAAGGTAGATGCGCCCCGGGGTCGATGGTCTTGCTGACGCGGCTCACCAAGCATGTCTACCGGCGCAGCAGCGATGAGCTGCTGGGCATGCAGCTGCGTCATCTGGTCGCGCTGAGCTACGTGCGCGACCACGACGCCTGCCCTCAGCACGAGCTCGCCGAGGCGTTCTGCATGGACGCGAACAACGTCGTGCTGCTGCTCAACGAGCTCGAGCAGCTGGGCTACGTGACGCGCCTGCGCGACCCCGACGATCGCCGTCGCCACGTCGTCCAGCTCACCCCTGCCGGCGCCGAGGCGCTGAGCCTCGCCGAGCGCGCCCAGGAGGCGATCGAGGACGACGTGCTGCAGGCGCTCGATTCAGAGGAACGCGCGACTCTCTGGCAGCTCTTGACCCGCGCACTGTCCGGCGCCGAGCAGGATCAGCACGACGCCTACATCAGCGCCGTCAACTCATAACGCCTCTTTAGGTGGTCGATGGTCAAGCGAGGCAAGATCGAAAAGGCCCACCCGCCCCGCGTGGCGTGCTATGCACGCGAGCGACTGAGGACGCAGACCGATCGCAGATCGGCTAGCGCCGACCAGCGGCCACCTAGAGC
>DATCBT010000007.1:0-80533 GCA_036511695.1 Solirubrobacteraceae bacterium
CCAGCGTGCCTGCGCCGCGTGCGCGGTAACCAACACCGTCGCCTACGCGCAGGCGTGCGAGTCCGCGCTGGGGTTGGCGCCCGACCGTCACCTGCGGCGTGCTCGCACGCTGCTGCTCGAGCTGGAGCGTCTCTACAACCACCTGCACGACATCTCCGCCATCTGCGCCGGGGTGGGCTTCGCGCCCGGGTCGATGGCTTTCGCCGCGTTCAAGGAGCGCGCGCAGCGACTCAACAAGCGGCTGGCTGGCCACCGCTTCCTCTTTGACACGGTGACGCTGGCCGCCAGCAGCTTGCGGATCGGGCAGGTCGACGCGCGCGCGGCGCGCCAGGAGCTGCGGGTGCTCGACGATGAGCAGCGTGCGATCTGGCGCGAGCTGCGCTTCGCAGCCTCGGTGCAGGATCGACTCGGCGAGGTCGGGACGCTCACCAAGGAGGACGCGATCCGTCTGGGCACGGTCGGACCGTCCGCTCGTGCCGCCGGTGTGCGTCACGACACCCGCGGCGAAAGCCCGCGACTCGCCTACGGCGAGTTCGTCCCCGCGGCGCCGGAGCGGGCAACCGGCGATGTCGCGGCGCGCCTTGACATGCGCGAGGTCGAGCTCGTGCAGAGCTTCGCGATACTCGACGAGCTGCTGAGCGGCAACCTCGCGCCCGGTGGCGTAAAGAACCTGAACATCGGGGCGGGCGACATCGGCGTGGCGCGCGTGGAGAGCCCGCGCGGGGAGACGGTGTGTGCCGTACAGACCGACGGGCACACGGTCGGCCGGTTGCATCTGCGCACCGGCTCATATGCCAACTGGCCCGCGCTCGCGCACGCCTCCCGCGAAAACCTGCTCCCAGACTTCCCACTGATCAACAAGAGCTTTGAGCTCTGCTACGCCTGCGCGGATCGCTAAAGCGATGTTCGTGCTACTCAGACACCTCCAGGCCGTCCGGCGCGAGATCGCGCTGTCAGCCCCCGGCCGGCGTGGTTCGCTGGCGCTGCGCCACGTCGACGCCGGCTCGTGCAACGGCTGCGAGCACGAGCTGACCGCCACCGCCAACCCCTACTACGACCTGCAGCGTCACGGGCTGAACCTCGTGGCCTCTCCTCGCCACGCCGACGTGCTGCTCGTCACCGGGCAGATCACGACCCGCATGGTGGAGCCGCTGCGTCGCGCCTACGAGGCGATGCCCGAGCCGCGCCTGGTGGCCGCGCTCGGAGACTGCGCGATCGGCTGCGCCGTGCTCGGAGATCCGGCCCAGCTCGCCGGGCCGCTGGAGGAGATCCTGCCAGTCGACCTACGTATCCCGGGATGCCCGCCAAACCCGCGGCAGATCGCCGACGCCCTGCTCGGCCTCATGCGCGAGGTAGCCGAGCACCCGACCCCGCGCCGATCTTCAGTTGAGAATCCTGACACCCTGTCGGCCGAGCCAATCGGGCGACACATCGACACCGAAGGAGCCACAAATGCCTGACATCGAGTTCCCCACCAGCGCCGGCACCACACCCGGCTACGCAGCGGACGGATGCGCGGACGGATGGAAACCCCTCAAAGACACTGCTAATATTGTAGCCTTCTAAGACTACATATCAATAAGATCACCCGATAGCGCTGTCGAGTACTCCATACTCATGACGCAATTACGATTCCGTCGGCTGCCAGTACCATGACCCCACCATCAGCCAAGAAACCTGCCCACATGAGTTCGCGTTCACAAGACAACGCCGCGCCCGAGGCTGTCCAGCGCCGCGCCGTCTACCAGATGAAGGCCGAGTTCTTCCGGGTCCTCGGCCACCCCGTGCGAGTGCGCATCCTGGAGCTTCTCAGAGACGGTGAGCGCAGCGTCGGCGCTCTGCAGAATGAGCTGCAGATGGACTCAAGTGGAACCTCCCAGCACCTCGGGGTGCTGCGCAAGCACGGCATCCTGGAGGGCCGCCGCGACGGTACCAGCGTCTACTACACCGTCCGCGACCCCCGCATCTTCCAGCTCCTGGAAGTCTCCAAGCAGATCCTGACCTCAAGCCTCACCGAATCTCAGGCAGTCCTCGGCGAGCTCGCCGGCGCCGAGTAGTCTTCCCGGACGAATGGTCGCAGCACAGCTCGACTCGGACCGAGCTGCGGCGACTTGACCCCGCGTGACGAAGTGCTCAGGGCGCCTTTGACGATCCACTGCAGCGCCGAGGACGTGGTGCGTGCCACGCTGGCGACCTTATAAAGCGGGAAATCGTCACCGAAGCAGTCGAGCACCCCGAGGGCTGGGAGTCGTGGTCCGCCCGGATCGACAACTGGCCGACCGGCATAGGCAACCCATGGATGCGCTCTACCAGCTGAGCTACGTCGGCGTGCCGCCTGGCAATGCTACCCGTGGTGTCCCGAGAGCGCCTTTCAGTTCAAGCTCCGTCGCGTCGCTCTCCGAGCTGGAGATAACCGATGCCGCATGGCTGCTAGGGCGGCGCTTTCTCCTCATTCCCAGTGCGAATCTAATCGGCCCACCATCCCATGAGCACCTCGCCGTCCCCATCGTGCCGTGGGCCGAACGCGAGGAGGTCAAGGCCGCTCGGCCCGGCCTCGAAAGCGCGAGTGACCTCGGGAGCGACTCGGATCGCGTCGAGCGCCTGAAGCTCTACGACCTCGTCGTCCAGCTTTACGCGCCCGGAGCCAGCGAGGACGACATAGACCTCCTCGGCGCGCCGATGCTTGTGCGCGAAGGGCTGACGCTGTTGCGCCTTGACGCGGTGGTAACTGAAGCCGGTGTCCTCCGTATCGAGCGCATCCTTTGCGAATCGCGCCTCTTGGACATCGCCAAACCCCGACTTTGGCGCGGAATCCTCGATATCGGTGAGCTTCTTCAGGGTGTACGGCGCGGCCATCATTGCCTCCTCTGAACTAAACATTGCATTGGACCGTGAGTCCTATACCCGCAAGCGGCCGCAAACCCACGCAAGAGGCACGCTTCCACGAGGACATGCATCCGGCGCCTACCTTTCGCGATGCAGCCCCGGGCGATCTGCGTCTCGTGTTGAGCCCCTTCGGGGGTGTTGTTGGATGCCTCTCAACCGACGAACCGCAACACTGGGCCGCCCGCCGGGTTGGCATCCATCGGGACTCTTACGCTCCAACCGCGATGGCTTGAGAAAAATGACGAGAACGCCTGGACGTCCGGATCGCCGTCAGGTCGCGCGAATTGCGCTACTGGCGCTGCTGCTCGCACTCGCGCTCGGCGCATCGCGCGCACCCGCGCCGGCCGGGGCCGCCCCGTCGCTTGGCTGGTCGGCGCCCGCGGCGTTCGACTTCGGTAGGGCTCCAAGCGCCGTCTCGTGCGCCTCGGAATCGCTCTGCGTCGCCGTCGACCACCAGGGATACGCGCTCAGCACGTCCAATCCAACGGTCTCCAACCCATCATGGAGCGTCGCTCCGATAGACCTTGGTGAATCGTTGAACGCGATCTCATGTGCGCCAGGCGGACCATGTGTCGCGGTCGACGGCCATGGGCAAGCGTTCGTGAGCTCTGCACCGAGTGCGTCCACGTGGTCGCAAAGCTCGACCCCCGGAGGCGCGCTCACGGGCGTGTCCTGCCCCACTGCTTCGCTGTGCGTGGCTGTCGACGCAGAAGGCGATGTGGTGACGAGCCCGAGTCCGGGCTCGGGTGTATGGACCCTCGCGAGCAGCCACACCGGACACCACCTGACGGGTGTGTCGTGCTCCTCCCAGACGCTGTGCGTGGCGGTCGACAGCTCCGGCAACGTGCTCTCCAGCGTCAATCCGACCGGCGGCGCCGGGACCTGGTCGGTGCAGAAGATCGCCTCTGGCGAACTGGTCGCCGTCTCCTGCTGGGCGACGGGCACATGCGCCGCGGTCGACAGCTCGGGCGAGGCGCTCGCAAGCGCCGACCCCGGCTCCTCCGCAGCGACGTGGAACATGACGCCGGTCGACGGCGAACGGCTCACGGGCATCTCCTGTGCCTCCTCTGGTCTGTGCGTGGCGGTCGATGGGCGCGGCGAGGCGCTGGCGAGCGACGATCCGACCGCGGCGATCCCGACGTGGAGCCAATCGAGCCCCAACTCGCAGGCTCTCGTCGGCATCTCCTGCCTGTCGGGCGGCTTCTGCCTGGCGCTCGATACGGCCGGGCGCTCGGTCGCGGCGAGGGTGCCGGCGCCGGGAGCCACGACGCTGACGCCCACGGAAGTGGCGGACACGAGCGCGACCCTCGCGGGCACCGTCGATCCCAACGACGCGGTGCTCGGCGCATGCTCCTTCGAATACGGCACGAGTGGGGCGGGCGGGCTCTATACCCAATCGGTCCCCTGTTCGGTGCTGCCCGCGACGACCGGCGGTATTCAGGACGTCGCCGCGGGCCTGTCAGGCCTCACCCCGAACACGACCTATCACTACCGCGTGCTCGCGGCCAGTCCGGCGGGAACGGGCGTCGGCGCCGATCAGGCGTTCACGACGGCCGTCTCCTCGCAGATTGCGCTCGTCCACCCGAACCCCTCGATCACCGGCACCCCCGCGAGAGGCCAGCTGCTCACTTGCCATCCGGGCACGCCCTCCGGCAGCTCCGCGCAGCTAACCTACGCGTGGCTGCGCGACCTGATCCCGATCGCGGGAGCCACCGCATCCAGCTACACGGTCAAAGGCCAGGACACCGGCCACCACCTCCAGTGCCAGGTAACGGCGGCCGACGGCGGCGGCAGCGCGAGCGCGAACAGCGCCTTCGTGACGATCCCCGTCGGTGGCGTACCGGCGTCCGCCGGCGAGACCGCCGTGGGCAAAGTGAGCTTCAAGAGCGGCAGGGTGAGCGTGCCGGTCACCTGCTCGA
Organism: Solirubrobacteraceae bacterium; assembly: GCA_036511695.1. Lineage (GTDB taxonomy): Bacteria > Actinomycetota > Thermoleophilia > Solirubrobacterales > Solirubrobacteraceae > Palsa-744. The sequence continues at coordinate 4,806 of DATCBT010000007.1, forward strand.
CGCAGGCCAGTGGTGGCTGTCGAGTCACGCTGCGCCTCACGATCCGCGAGTCGCTCAGCGGGAGTCGCATCGTGGCAATCACGGCCCGCTCGACACACGGCGCCCACGCGGGCGCGGCGTCCCTGCGCCACGTGACCGTCACGCTCGCAAGCGTCCGCGCACACATAGCGCGGGGAGCCCATGCAACCCTCGCCACTGCACTCCACGCGACCGGCAGACGCCTGCTCGCCGCGAGGCGACGCTTCGGCGCATACGCGTACGTCAGCGGCACCGTCATCGGCGTGATCGAAGCCCAGCTGGCCCAACAGCTGGTCACGCTCAGCGCGTCCGCTCAGAGAGCATCCACCCGTGCCGCCCATCGCCGTTAGCCGCTCCACCATGGCAGCCGGGCTGCTGGCGCTCGTGCTGGTGCTCGTCCTGCCGAAGCCGGCCTCAGCTCATGCCCGGCAGTCAGTTGGATTTGCGCGCGCGCACTCTGCGCCGCACGTCCACTCCGCGTCCACGAGAAGTGTCCTGGCGGCAACCCCGTACATGGGCTGGGACACGTACTTCGCCTTCGGCGGAAACTACAGCGAGGCGACCGTCCTGCGGCAGGCCGGCCAGCTGATCTCGCTGGGCCTACAGAAGCGGGGCTACCGCTACGTATGGCTGGACGCCGGCTGGTGGCACGGGACGCGTAACTCCGCAGGCGAAATCACGGTCGGCACGAGCCAGTGGCCGCACGGGCTTGCATGGCTGACGCGCACCCTGCACGCGGCGGGACTGCTCGTGGGCCTCTACACCGATGCGGGCCCGAACGGCTGCGGCGGCGCCGGGCAGGGCAGCTACGGCCACTACCGGCAGGACGTCAACACGTTCGCCGCGTGGGGCTTTGACGCCGTCAAGGTCGACTTCTGCGGGGGAGCTGAATACCACCTCAACCCCGCGGCCGCCTATGCATCGTTTCACGCCGCGATCGCGGCGAGCTCGAGTCACCGTCCGATGCTGCTGTCGATCTGTAACTACCTGCAGCCCGAACAGTACGGCGAAGGCCGTCCTGCGCTTGATGAATCGGCGTTCTCTTCTTACTCGTTCGGCCCGAGCGTGGGTAACAGCTGGCGCACCGACACCGACGTCGGACTCCCCGGCAACGTGCCCTTCGCGGACGTGCTGCGCAACCTCGACGCCGACGCCGCGGCCCCGCAGGCGGCCGGGCCGGGGCACTGGAACGACCCCGACTACCTCGCCCCCGGGCAAGGCATGTCCGCCGCCCAGTTCCGCTCCCAGCTCAGCATGTGGGCGATGCTCGCAGCGCCGCTGATGATCAGTGACGACCTGACGAAGATCAGCCCGGCGAGCCTTGCCGCCGTGCAGAACACCGAAGTGATCGCAATCGACCAGGACCCCGGCGGCGTGCAGGGCACGCTGCTGTCCGCCGCCGGGAACGGGCAAGTTTGGGTCAAGCCGCTGATCGACGGCCAGCGCGCGGTCGCGCTGCTCAACCGCGGCTCGAGCACCACGAAGATCGAAACCAGCGCGAGCGCCATCGGCCTACCGTCAGCCTCAAGCTACGCGCTGCACAACGTGTGGACGCACACCACGCGCTCGACCAGAGCGTCGATCGAGGCCGAGGTGCCACCCGACAGCACCGTGCTGGTGCGCGCCTCGGCGCGCTAGCGCTGTGCGCTTGATCTTGTTCCTATCCGGTCTCGGCTTGGCGGTGTGGGCAAGGATCTATCTCGGTCGCAATTGGGGAATGCCAATGACACAAAAGGATGAGCCAGAACTTGTCACCTCGGGCCCCTATCACCTCGTTCGTCACCCGATCTATTCAGGCCTCCAGCGAACGGCCGCCCTACCAGATCGTCGGCACCCCGTATGCAGCAAATGCTGGATCGCGGGTGACGATCGGCACCCTCTCGCTGAGCGCCTGCGCCGCGAGCAGCCGATCGAAGGGATCCCGGTGGGGCTTACCCGCCAGCTGAGGAAATGGGAGCTCTTGGAGTCGTGTCGCATGGGCCCAGTCGATCGCGAGTAAGCCGAAGCCGTCGGCTTGGGCCTGCTCGGGCCAGTCCTCGTCGATGTCCAGCTTGTCCAGCGAGCGCTTGACGGCGATCTCGACGAGCGTGCCGGCGCCGAGCAGAGGATCCTCTGCCGCCTCGATGGCCTTGCGCGCGGTCGTGGACAGGCGCCGGTCCGCGCCCAGCCACCACAGCAACGCGTGAGCGTCGACGAGCAAACGCATCAGTCAGCGATACCCAATGCGCGCGCCACATCCTCGGGCCACTCGTCGAAGTCGTCGGGCGTGCTGACGCGGCCACGCATCCGACCGGGCTTACGCTTAGCTCGGGGCTCTTCGGCGGTGATCGCGACCAACCGAGCCACCGGACGGCGCCCACGGCTGAGAACGACCTCCTCGCCGTCCTCGGCCATGTGCACGAGCTTTGACAGCTGGGTCTTGGCTTCGCCGATGCCGTAGGTGGTGGACATACGATCAACGTAGCGAACTTGGTCAAGTTGGTCAAGCTGCTTTTATGCCCTTCCTCGTCGAAGGCGTCCAGCCTCTGCAGGGCGAGCCCGGCTTGATCGGGATCGCCTTCGGCCTTGTCACGTGGTTGTTCGCCTACGCCACCGTGATCCTCGTCAGCGCGGTGGTTGGCGGCACCTGGGACCAGCGTCGACAGAAGGCCAAGGGTGGGGCTGGCACCTGACGTCGCCGGCCACCGAGATAATCCTCGCATCGAGCAGCCTCCCCGCATCGAGCAGCCCGCCGCAGCCCCCGCCGCAGCCCCCACCCCACCACCGTCCCCAGACGCCAACCCGCGCGGCTGGACCGACCGAATGGTCGACCGGATCGGGCCGGGGACCAACCCCGCGCGGCTGGTCTACGGCGTGCTTGCGATCGGGGCGGTGCTGGCCGCGGAGAGCGGCAGTCACGAGACCTACCCGGAGACGATCGGCTCGGCGGTGATCGCGATCTGTCTGTACTGGCTCGCGCACTCCTACGCGGACATCCTCGGACAGCGGATGCAGACGCACGAGCGTCTCAGCACCGGGATCCTCTTGCGGGCACTTCGCGACGAAGCGACGATCCTGTTGGGCGCCGCGCTGCCGCTGCTCGCCTTGCTGGTCGCCTGGATCCTGGGCGCCGCTCAGACGGTGGGCGTCGAAGCGGCGCTCTGGACCTCGGTGGCGAGCCTGATCGCATTCGAGCTGATGGCCGGCATCCGCGCTCACGCGAGACGGCGCGAACTGGCGCTCGAAGCCGGCATCGGGCTCACCATGGGCCTGGCGATCATCGCCCTGAAAGTCGTGCTGCATTAACAACTGACGCAGTAGGGCGCCTCAGCGGCGGCAGGGCGTCTCAGCTGGCTGGGCTTCGCGCCGCTCAACGGAGCTCGGCTTGAATCCAGGGACAGTCGATCGAGAGATCCTCAACGCCAAGCGCGGCGGCCACGTTGAGGGCCATCCCGCGCCAGAAGAACTCGTTCAGACGCTCCGTCTCGGCGCCTGACAGCTCCCGCGCCAACTCGATCAGCTCGGCATAGCGTCGCCGCACGCGCGCACACACGAGCTCGTCGTCACAGGCGGCGTAGGACTGGTGCTGGAGCATCAGGTAGTCGCGGTCGGAAGCGAGCAGCTCTCGATAGGCGAGTCCCATCGCCTGCAGCACGTCCTCGCACTCCTCCGGGGCGCGCCCCTCGTCGTAGCTCACAGCGGCGCGACGGAAGCTGTCGGCCACCGCTTCAAAGCCACGATCGAGGGCCGCGAGGAACAGCTCGCGCTTGGATGCAAACAGGCTGAACACGTACGGCTGGGCGACGCCCACGCGCCGCGCGATGCGCTCCACCGGAGTGCCGTGCAGGCCGCCATGCGCAAACTCGTGCACGGCAGCCGTGATCAGCTCCTCGCGCCGCTCGGCCGCCGGCACCCGCCGGCGCACGGGCTCGGATGTCGCGCTCACACCGCCTCCCCCGCGAGCACGATTCCCAAAGTCCAGCCGTTCCTCCTGCGCGAGTCGGTCATTCGAACTCCAATCTTAACTAGTGCTAACTATCTTTATAGGAGATTAGCAGTGACTAATAAGAAGGTCAAGGGGAGGGTGACAAGGGGAAGCACAACCTGGCCGCGGCCGGCGAAAAGCCCGAGGCGCCCATCAAGGCAAGGTGGAACACCATCGAGGCGAGGAGGAACGCCACCGAGGCGAAGGCGAAGTGGAACACCCGAGGCGAGGAGAAACGCCACCCGAGGCAAGGTAAAAGTCATCGAGGCGAGGAGGAACGCCGCGCGCGGCGAATATCATCAGGGGATGAGACTAGGTTCGCCAACGGCCCCCACGCTGCTGATCGGATTGGCCGGCGCGGCATTGCTGGGCGGATGCGGCGGGGGTACGAAGACGGTCTCCGTCGCCAGCTCCCCGCCCGTGCAGAGCAGCGGCGCGAGCACCAAGCAGCCGACGAGCACGGGCTCGACGGCGAGCACTCCCGCGACCACCTCGACGAGCACCACGCCGACAACTACATCCGGGGGCGCCTCCGGCCCGACCACCACCCGCACCGCGCCGGCGCCGGCGTTTACGCATCAGAGCACCGGCGCCGCCGGCAGCACGGAAGGACTGAGCGGCGCCGAGGCCGTTCTGCAGGCGAAGGGCTTCACCGCGAGCGCCACCTCCGACTATCACCCCAACCAGACCTTGCGCGTGCTCGTCGGCACGCGTACAGGCTCCAGCGAAGGAAACGGCCAGCAGGCGTTCTTCTTCGTCGGGGGCCACTACATCGGCACCGACGCCAAGCAGCCCAGCGCCTCGATCCACGTGGTCAGCCAGAGCGACACCGAAGTCACGCTGGCCTATTCCCTGTCCGGCTCAGGCGGCGCCGGCTCAGGTGGCGCCGGCGGCCAGGCGACCGTGCACTTCCAGCTCAACGACGGCAAACTGACGCCGCTCAACCAGATTCCCCCAGCCAGCAGCCGCCGGTAGCAAATCCCGATAGGCCCTATCGTGGTGTGGGTGCAGGCCACACACATCGCGAGAAAGGGGTCGTCCGATGAGCGCAACGATCGAGGGCCGCAGCGAGGAGCTGCTGCAGGGAAAGAACTTCTGCCACGTCGCCACACTGCGCCCCGACGGTTCGGTGCACGGCGTGCCGGTGTGGGTGGACGTGCAGGACGGCCGCGCCGTGCTGAACACCGCGGCGGGTCGCGCCTGGCAGCGCAACCTGGAGCGTGACCCGCGCGTCACGCTGACCGTGCAGAACATGGAAAATCCATACGAGTACCTGGCGATCCGTGGACGAGCCGCCGCGCCGAGCAGAGACGGCGCCGACGCGCACATCGACGCGATGGCGAAGAAGTACATGGGCAAGGACGAGTACCCCCTGCGCCAGCCCGGCGAACAGCGCGTGATCATCCGCGTAGAGCCGGAAGAGGTGCGCGTATGGGGCGGCTGAGCCGCAGGCGCTTGCAGCTATGTACGACCGATCAGCCGTCGCCACAGTGACGGTTCGCGCGGCTGCGTGCGCAGCCACTCATCGCGCAGCGGCAACTGTCCACGTGAGCGAGCGGCGAGCACGCACTCCGTATGCGCGTGCCGGCGGCGGCGCGTATCGCCTTCGGGGGCGATCAGCATGTGCTCGCTGAGCGCCGGCAGACGATGACCGCAGATTGGACAGCGATACGTCGTCGGCTTACGGTTCGCCGCACGGCGAACCGTCCACCACGGAGCGGGCGGCAGGCTGGACACGGCTCCATTGTTGCGCCGCTCGCGGCCACCCTCGCGGCGAGCGTGGCCGTGGGGGTGGGCGTCCTCGCCCTGGCACAGGCCGAGCGCGCGCGCCGCGCGGCCAAGGCCAGACGCCGGCGCGAGCGCCGTTTCGCGCAACTGCCCGGCGAGCCGCTGGGAGAGGGATTGCGGCGGATGGCGCTCGGCCAGCTCGACCTCGCGATCGAACTGCTCAGCAGTGGCGGAGGCGATGGGAAGGGCGGGGGAAATGGGAAGCGCGGAGGCGGAGAGAAGGGCGCAGGTGATGGGAAGCGCGGAGGTGACAGGAAGGGCGGCAAGAGCACGCCCGACGAGCACGCGATCCACGAGACGCGCAAGGCGCTCAAGCGCCTGCGCGCGCTGCTCCGTCTGCTGCGCGGCGAGCTCGGCGAGCGGCGCTTCGCGCGCGAGTACGGGATCCTCAGCGACGCGGCCCGGCGGCTGGCGGGAGCACGTGACGCGGAGGTCATGGTCGGCACGCTCGACGCGCTGCTCGAGCGTCAGCCGGGCAAGCTCGCGCGCCGGCGCGCGATGACCGAGCTGCGCGAGCTGCTCGTCGCCGAGCGCGCGGCGGCGGCGCGGCGGGTACTCGGCGAGGATGCCACGCGCGCGGAGGTGCTGTGCGAGCTGGCCGGCCTGCGCGAGCGAGCCCGGCGATGGAGCCTGCCCGAGCGGCCCGGCATCGCCGTCGTGGAGAGCGACCTGCTGTGGATGTACCGGCAGGGGCGCCGCCGCTACCGGCGCGCCAAGCATCGAGTCGATCCCACCACCCCGGGCGCCACACGCGCGCTGCACGCGTGGCGCAAACGCGTCAAGGACCTGCGCTACGCCGCCGAGATGCTCGGCCTCCGCCCCCTCGCCCGCCGTGCCGACGCGCTCGGCGAACTCCTCGGCGAGGAGCACGACCTGGCGCTGCTCACCGCCCTGCTTCCGGCGCCCGGCCGGGCGCCGTTCAAGGGCAAACGCAACAAGCAGGCGCGCAAGGCCCTGGTGAGGCAGATCGCGCGCCGTCGCCGGCGCTTGCGCAAGCGGGCCTTGCGCGAGGGAGAGCGTCTGTACCGGCGCCGCCCCAAGCGGTTCGCGCGAGGAGTGCGTCGCGCCCACGCGCGCGCCGCGCGCATATAGAGCGCCAGTCTGTCTACACCCCTTCGCCGCCGCCGCGAGCCCGTGGAAGATCGCCCGTTCGGGGCCGGAGCGAGCCCGTGGAAGATCGCCCGTTCGAGTCGGAGCGGCCCGTAGAAGATCGCCCGTTCGGGGTCGGAGCGAGCCCGTACGCTCCGAGCGACTCCAGAATCCAGCGCGAACGGTCGATATGGACACTGGGCCATTTGTCCGGCAATGCGTACTCGCACTACACAATCGATCCTGTTTCTGGCCTTCCTGCTCGGAGGGTTGGGAGTCCTTGTGCTGCACACGACCGTCGGCCTCGGCGGCGCACGACTCAACGGCCTGTTCGACGACGGCGTCTACAACGCGCTCATGTTCGGCGCGGCATTCGCCGTGATCGCGCGCGGCATTACCGTCAAGGCCCAGCGCGCGGCGTGGCTGACGATGGGCGCGGGCGTGCTGTTCTGGAGCCTCGGCGAACTCTATTTTACGCTGTTCCTCGAGGGCCCCGGCAGCGCCGGCGGCAGCGTCTCTCCCGCCGACGGCCTGTTCCTGGCGATGTATCCGTGCATATACGTCGCTCTGATGCTGCTCGTCGGCTCGCACCTGCGTGAGCTGCGCATCAGCATCTGGCTGGATGGCCTGATCGCCGGCTTGGCCGCCGCCGCCCTGGCGGCCGCGCTCGTGCTGCCCCCGATCATCGCCAGCGCCAGCGGCGACGTCACCTCGGTCGCGGTCTCGCTTGCGTATCCAACCGGCGACATGCTGTTGCTGATCTTCACGATCGGCGCGCTCGGTATGACCGGCTGGCGGCCGGGGCGAGTGTGGCTGCTGATCGCGGCGAGCCTACTCTTGAGTGCGACCGCCGACTCTATCTACCTCTACCAGACCGCGGCCGACAACTACCGAGCGAACACCTGGCTAGAAAGCCTGTGGCCAGCCGCCGCGGTGCTGCTGGCCGTCGCCGCCTGGACGCCATGGCCGCGGATGGCGCGCCGACGGATCGAGGACTGGCGGCTTGTGCTCGTGCCCGCAGTGTCGCTGCTCGCAGCGCTCGGCGTGTTCGTCTACGGCAACTTTCACCACCAGCTTACGCTACCGGCGCTGATCCTCGCGATCGCGACGGTGCTCGCCGTGTGCGCACGACTGATGTTCACCGTACGCGAGAACCTCGCGATGCTCGTCGGCTCGCGGCGCTTGGCGCTGACCGATCCCCTGACCGGCCTCGGCAATCGCCGGCAGCTGATGGAAGACCTGAAGCTCGCCTGCGATCTCGGCAAAGCGAGCGAGCCGTGGCAACTCGTCCTCTACGACCTCAACGGCTTCAAGCGCTACAACGACACGTACGGCCACCCTGCGGGGGATGCACTGTTGACGCGGCTGAGCGACAGGCTGAGCGCAGCCGTCGCCACGCACGGGACCGCCTACCGCATGGGGGGCGATGAGTTCTGCATCCTGATTCGCGCAGCCACTGCGGACGGCCCGCTGGTGAGCGCCAGCGTAGCGGCGCTCTCCGAGCGGGGGCCGGGCTTTCAGATCAGCGCCGCCCACGGCGAGGTGAGCATCCCCGTCGAGGGCAGCGCCTCCGCCGCAGTCCTCCAGCTCGCCGACCAGCGGCTCTACGCACGCAAGGCCCAGACGCGAGAAGGCAGCGCGGTGTTGCAGTTGCGCGACGTGCTGCTGCAGGCCTTCCGCGAGCGCTACCCCGACCTGCAGAAGCACCAGCGCGGCGTGGGCGCGCTCGTGCTCGCCGTCGGACGGCAGCTGGGCCTGGAGGGGGAAGAGCTCGACGTACTCGCCCGCGCGGCGGAGCTCCACGATGTGGGCAAGATCGCAATCCCCGATGCGATCCTCTCAAAGCCCGGTCCGCTGGATGCGGAGGAGTGGCAGTTCATGCGCCGCCACACGATCCTCGGCGAGCGCATCCTGATGGCCGCGAGCGCGCTGCGCCCGGTCGCGCGGCTCGTGCGCTCCAGCCACGAGCGCTTCGACGGCGGCGGCTACCCGGATGGCCTGAAGGGCGAGGAGATACCGCTGGGAGCGCGCATCATCTTCGTCTGCGACGCCTACGACGCGATGACCTCCGATCGCGCCTACAGCCGCGCGATCGCACCCGCCGCGGCGATCGAGGAGCTGCGCGCGTGCGCCGGCACCCAGTTCGACGCCGAAGTCGTGGAGGCGTTCATCGCCACCCTGGCGGAGCCCTCAGCCGAGGCCGCCCTGGCCAAGCCCTCAGCCGACGCCACCCTGGCGGAGCCCTCAGCCGACGCTGAGGATGGTGTACGTTCGCTTGCCCTTCGGCAGCGCAACGGCGACGCTGTCATCGGGGCTGCGCCCGAGCAGGGCCACCGCGACGGGGGAGTCCGCCGAAAGACGGCCCTCGGCGGGGGCGGCATCGTGTGAGCTGACGATCCGCCAGGTCTGCTCGGCGCCGTGTTCGTCGCGCACACGCACGGTCGAGCCGAAGCCGACCACGCCGCCCGCGGCGGGCGTCTCCTCGACGACGACCGCCGTGGCGATCTTCTCGCGCACCCGCGCGATCTTCGTCTCCAGATGCGCCTGCTCGTTCTTGGCGTCGTGGTACTCGCTGTTCTCCTTCAGGTCTCCCCACTCGCGCGCCGTTTTGATTCGGCCCGCGATCTCCCGACGGCCCTCCCCCTCGAGCTCCGCGAGCTCTGCGTTCAAGCTCGCAAGGCCCTCGGCGGTGATCAGGTTCGTCGCGTCGGTCATCCGCCGGGAGCCTACTCGACCGGACCTTCCCTCCGGCGATGCCAGGTTTGACCGGACCCCCTGACCGGACCCGGACCCCTCTGACCGGACCCTATCCCGTGAAGCCGGGCCAACCGGACCCCTCTAACCGAGCCCCCTCCCGTGAAGCCAGGTTTAGAAGTAGGTGCTCGGCGGGGTCGACAAGAGCGCGTAGTCCTGCACGATCGCCGCCTGCACGAGCAGCTGGGCGGAGGCCGGTGAGCCGGCGACGAACACGTCGTCGCTCAGCCGCAGGTGTTCCCAGGCATAGTTGACGTAGGGCTGCACGAGCTTTGTCCCCGGCGGGTCGTGGCTGACGGAGTCGAGGTAGAGCAGGTTGCGAAAGTAGACCGACACGAAGAACGGGTTTTCCGCGCCGAGCCGTTCGGCGGTGTAATAGGCGAGCGCCGCCGCGGCGGTCTGGCGGGCCTGGTAGAGGTAGGCGCTGTTGCCGGTCGCCTGGTAGAGCAGCGTGCCGGCGCCGATCATCGTGCCCTGGTTGTAGCTCCACTCCGTCGGGTCGACGCTGCCGTGGGGTTTGATGTGGTCGCCGTACAGGCCGTTTGACTGTGTCAGGCAGGTGCGCACCCATTCATATGCAATCTCGGCGAACTGCAGGTACTGCGCGTTGCCGGTCAGCCCGTACAGCTGCACCCCGAGCTCGGCCGTGGGCGCGTCGGTGACGGTGTTGCGTTCGCTGTTTTCAGTCGCGTTGGAGAAGGGGATGCCGCCCGGGCACACGAGCCCCGGCTGCGTGTCCCAACCGGCCATCTCAAACGCCATGATCGCCTCCGCGCTGCCGAGCACGCCCGCGTTGTGGGTCAGCTTGTACATGCGCGCGAGCTCGATCCCAATCCACGCGTTGTCGTCGTAGTACTTCGCCCCGCCCGGGCCTTCCGGGGGCGCCACGGTGCCGTCGAACGCCGCCAGCGTGCTCGTAAACGACCCTTCCGGGGCGCCCGAGTTGGAGAGGTCGAGATAGGATTTCAAACCGACGAGTCGGGCTTGGACTTCATGCGCCAACGAGCTCTTCAAAGCCGGCACGTTGGCGATCGTCACGGTCGCCGCGAGCGCCTGCGAGAACGGCCACAGGAACGAGAACGGTTCCCCCTTGTACAGCCCCGAGCCGGGTATGTAGTAGACCTTCTGCATCACCTCGAACGCGAGCTGCGCGCGTTCGGCGTTGACCGGCAGCTTCGGCTTCTTCGGCTTCTTCGGGGCGTGCTTGGCGGGCTTCTTGCCGGAGACCCGAGCGACCCTGACGGGGCGCGTGGCGCCCGCCGGATAAGGGGAGGCCGCCAGCGCGGGCGCGAGGTGCACGAGCGAGACCGATACCAGCGCCAGCGCCCAACACGCGAGGCGTCGAAACAGCGAGGAGATGGGATATGGGTGGTAGTGATCGGTCATCTGTAGTGGTGGGTCAACCGGCACGGTCGAATACAAAACAGACGGGGCACGCGTTTGATTTGGTCGTGGCGGAGCGCCGCCACCGGATCGGGGTATCTCGGAAGGCCTCGTCGGCCCACCTTCCGCCGCTACGGCCGGGCTACGGCCGGGTGAGCCGGCGACCGAGGGTGAGCTGCGCATGTTTGCAAGGATGCCCCCTTGCGGTCGCCGATTGGCAGGGGATGAAATGGAACTTGCAGCGCGACCGGCAGAAGCGCGGCGGACTCCCACGAGGTCCTACGACTATGTGACCGTCGGACATGTGACGGTCGACGTGCTGCCCGACGGGTCACGCCGCCCGGGCGGCGGCGCGTTCTACAGCGCGCTCCAGGCCGCCCGGCTCGGGCTGCGCACGCTGATCCTCACCCAGGGCTCGGTCGGCGAGATCGAGGCGCTGCTGGAGCCCTACCGCGGCGAGCTCGAGCTGCGCATCCTCCCGGCGCCGGCCACAACGACGCTCGCCACGTCCGGGTTGGGCCTCACACGCGCCCAGCGGATGCTCGCCTGGGCCGGGCCGATCGCCGCGACAATTGCCGTGGACACGTCCGTTCTCCACTTCGCCCCCGTCGCCCGCGAGACCTCGGGCCGCTGGCGCGGGCACGCCGATTTCGTCGGCTTCACGCCGCAGGGACTCGCGCGCGCGTGGGACAACGACGGGGATGGCGATGGGGATGGGGATGGGGATGGGGATGGGGAGATCGTGCCGGCGCCTCTGCCCGACGATCGCAGCTCGCTCGAGGCTCTTCTCCCGCACGGCTGCGCCGCGATCGCGATCAGCGAGCAGGAGCGCGCCACCTGTGCTCCCCTCCTCACCATTGCGGCGGCCGCCGGCGCGGTGCTCGCGATCACCGCCGGCGCGGGCGCCACGAGCGTCCAGCCGCCCGGCGGCGAGGTCACCCAGGTGCGGGCCCCGGCGGTCGCCGATCCCCGCGACGACCTCGGCGCGGGCGACGTGTTCGCGGCGGCCTTCTTCATCGCGCTGCACGAGGGAAGCACGCCCGCGCGCGCCGCGGCCTATGGCAACGCGGCCGCGGCAATCCGGGTCGAAGGCCTCGGAGCCGAGGCGATCGGCGACCGCGTCGCGATCGAGGCCCGCGCGGCGGGCGAGGCGTGAACTGCCGTTCCGCGGGCTCGTCCCACGCCTCTCATGACCGGCGACACGAACCGTCCGGCGGGATGTCCGCGGACTGGTCTCCCAAAACTTTAACTCGCCCGGCTCACCTTGAACCGGACGTCGGCAGCCGCGCCCGACTGTTCGCCGGATGTCAGGCAGCCGCGCTTGACTGCGCCGCGAGCGCCTGGTCGAGCAGCCGCGCGATCTCCGTCGCGCCCAGCGCCTGCTCGCACCCGCACGCGCGCATCGCCAGCAGCAGGCTGCCGCCGACGGGGGTCATCTCCACGACCGAGACCTGCGCGTCGGGGGCAAGCTCGCGCACGGCCCGGGTGAGGGGCTCAACGAACACCGCGCCGGCCTTGAAGGCGCTGCCGGTCAGGCCCACGGGAAAGCGGCCCGTGAGACCCGTCCGGCGGATCACCGCGGCGACCTGCTCCGCCAGCTGCCCCGCCCCGCGCTCGTACAACGCGCGCGCGACCGCGTCGCCGCGCGCGGCCTGCCGGGCCGTCTCCTTGGCGAAGGCCGCGATCTCGCCCTTGCTCAGCGGCTTGGAGTAGACGCGCGCCGCGAGCGCCTCCACGCTCTCGACGCCGAAGAACTCCACCGCCGCCTCGCTCAGCGCGGTCTCCGGACCGGAGTCCTCGCGGTCGCGCAACGCAGCCTTGATCGACTCGATCCCCAGCCAGTAGCCGCTGCCCTCGTCACCGAGCAGCTGCCCCCAGCCGCCCGCGCGCCAGGCGCGTCCGTCCGTCCCCACCCCGAATACGTTGCTGCCGGTGCCCGAGATCACCCCGATGCCGGGGCGCGCGCTCGTCGCCGTGGCCCACGCCGCGACGACGTCATTGACCACGATCCACGCCTCCGAGCGCGCAGAGCGCACGTTCCGAGCCACCGCCTCGGTATCGGTGCCGGCCAGCGCGAGCACCGCCGCGTCGAGCTGCCCGGAGGCGATGCCGGCCCGCTCGATCGCCTCCGCCGCGGCCTCCAGCAGGGCCGCGACCGCCCGTCGCCTGCCGACCGCGTCTTCGTTGCTCGGACCCCCTTGCCCGAGGTACAGCGCACCGCTCTCCAGGTCGAGCAGCGCGGCGAGCGTCTTCGTCGCGCCGCCGTCGATCCCCAGCACGAACCGCGCGTCCACGTTCTTGTCCGTGCTCGCCCCATCCTTGTCCGTGCTCGCCCGCTTCCCCGCGCCCGCGGTCGACCGGACCGGTCCGGTCAACTCAGGCGGGAGCTCGACGAGTGGGGGCCGGTTCACGCCCCGATCTTCGCAGGCACAGCGCCGGGACCAGGCTCCGCGCGCACGTCGCTCACCTGCAGCGCCTCGCCGCTCGCCGCGATCGGGCGCTCACCGGCGGCCGCGAGATCCAGCCCGAACTCGACGGCGCAACATCCAGCCCGGGTATGGCGGCGCCGGTAGAGGTCTTAACCTAAGCTTTATCTAGCCAATTCTTACCTTGCCCGCCGCCAGATCGCCTTCAATGAGAATCATGATCCCCGACCGACCACGACCGGAAGCCTGCCGATGAGCACCAACGTGATCTGGCAGGAGGCCACGATAGATCGCGCGCGGCGCTGGCAGGCGCTGGGCCAGCAGGGCGCGACCGTCTGGTTCACCGGCCTGCCCGGCGCCGGCAAGACGACGATCGCCACCGCGGTCGAGGCGCGCCTGATCGAGATGGGGCGCAGCGCCTACCGGCTCGACGGCGACAACCTGCGCCACGGCATGTGCAGCGACCTCGGCTTCAGCCGCGGCGACCGCGCGACGAACGTCGGCCGCGTCGGGGAAATGGCGCGCCTGTTCGCCGACGCCGGCACCGTCGCGCTCGTCGCGCTCGTCTCGCCCTACGCCGACTGTCGCGAAAAAGTCCGCGCGCTGCACGAGGGCGAAGGGCTGACCTTTACCGAGGTGTTCATGAACACCTCCCCTCAGGAGTGCGCCCGGCGCGACCCAAAGGGCCTGTACGCACGTGCACGCGACGGGAGCCTCGACGGGCTGACCGGCGTCGACGCCCCCTACGAGCCACCGCGCGCGCCCGAGGTCGAGCTCACGCCGGAGATGGGCATCGAGGCGGCGACCGACGCGGTGCTCGCCGCGCTCGGCGAGTGGCCGCGCGACTCGCTCTGAGGCGACGCCACCCCGCTGCCCCGGCAGACCCGGTCGCTTCAGGGCGCGCGTCGCTTCAGTGCACCGATGGGTCCGCCGCGATCAGCGGGGCACGCCTCGGCTCACCCGATCGTGACCGTCTGTTTGGTGGTGATCGATCCGCTGTAGGCGAGTGTCAGCGTGTAGCGGCCGTCGGCGACCGGCCGCTTTAGCTTGAGGATCAGCGGCCGGCCGGCCGCGATCGTACCGGCGGGGCTGCTCGCGTAGACGACGTTCTGCCGCGTGAGCGTGGCGCTCGCGAGCGCCCTGGACGCGCCGAGGATACGCATGAAGCAGGCTTTCCTGTAGCGGCCGTGGCCCTGGCGATGGTGGCACACATAGACCGCCGTCGGTCCCGGAGGGCCCTGCTTGCCGGTCGCTCCCTTTGCTCCCTTCGGGCCAATCCCACCATTCGCCCCCGCCGGTCCTTGCGTGCCGTTAGCTCCAGCTGCCCCAGCGGGTCCTTGCGAGCCAGTCGCCCCCGCCGATCCCTGCGTGCCGGCGGCACCGGTTGCACCCGTTGACCCCTGCACACCGGTCGGCCCTTGCGGAAGCGTGCCTCCCGTACCGCTGAGCGCGATGACCGTCGGTCCCGCGCCCGCGTTGCTCGCGATCTGCAGTGTTGCCGTCTGCGCCCCTTCGCTCTGCGGCGAAAAGCGCACTGTCAGCTGGCAGGTCGCTTCGAACACGACCGGCCCCATGCAGCTCGAGGAGCCGATCAGGAAATCTTCCGGATGATCTGTGGCGATCGGGGATGCCGAGCCCGCAAACGTCGTCCCGTCGATCAGCAGCGGATTGCCGCCTTCGTTGGTGATCGTGAGCGTCTGCGGCGCGCTGATCGTCTGCTGCGGCTGTGTTACCGGGAAGGTGATGGTCGACGCGTCCGGCGTCGCGGTCGCCGGGCTCGGATAGCTGATCGAGATAGAGGGCGCAGTCGCCGTAGAGGCCGCACCGAACGAGGAGAACGTCGCGCCGCCGAACACGAAGTTAGAACCGCCGCCGCCACCACCGCCACCAGCGTTGGGGATCGGATTGCACGCTCCCTCTCCGCCACCACCGCCTGTATAGCCGCCGCCGCCACCGCCGCCGCCGGTCTCTGGAAAACCAAAGTCCGCACCTCCTTTGCCGCCCACGCCCAAGGTGCCGCCGCTACCAGTCCAGGGAGCAAAGATGCCGCAACTGGAGCCGCCGGCGCCGCCACCCGTCAGCGTGCCCGCCCCACCCGCGGCGCCGCCGAAGCCCGAGCCCTCGCCCGCGCCGTTCGTACCGGGATTCCCGGCAGCTCCGCCAACGCCGCCGGTGCCGAGCTCAAACGCCCCGCCACCGCCGCCGCCGCCCGCGGCGACGAGCAGCCGCGACCCCAGCGAGCCCGACGATCCGTTCGGCACGGTGCGCACGTCAGACGCGTCGCCACCACTGCCGCCGCCCGGCCCGCCGAGCCCACCACCGTTGAAAAACGGCCACCCGACCTCGACGTAGAGCACCTCACCCGCCGTCACGGGCAGCGCACCGACCACATCGGCGCCTGCGCCTCCTTCACCGCCCTCAAACCCGCGACCTCCCGGCGCGCCGATTGCCTCAACGCGAACGCTGCTCACCCCTACCGGCACGGTGAATGACTGCTCCGCGCCGGTCGAGGCGAAAGATTCTGTCACCGTCGGCGGTGGCACAGCGGATGCGGGGGCGGCCGCCATCGCGCTCGCGCTCGCGAGCAGCGCGGTCGTGCCGAGCGCGATGCTCCGCGCACGCCACCGACCCGACTCGCCAAGGTAGGTCTTTTGCAAGCGCCGAACGTCGGTCTCGGGGCTGCCCAACTTGAGTGTTCTATGGAGTGTTTTTTGCATGCAGCGGCGATGTTCGACGCCGCCCGCGGCCTTTCCTCCCGCAGACCGATGTCTGCTCCCCCAAGCGCGCGCCCCCGGTACGCTCAAGGGATCCATCTGGGCGATTTCGAGCCGGAGGTGCGTAGGTGAGACCCGCAGCGCAACGATCCGCGGCGAGCACATCCGCGGCAACCCACCACGGACCACCCCACGGCAAGCGCCCGCACGGGTGGCTGCGTCACTATGCGGGGCTGCTCGGCCCTGGTGGTGGAGTCGCGGCGGGGCTGGCCTTCGAACGCAACCGCGAGCAACGCCTGAAGCGCTTGATGAGCGCGGTCGGCGAGCGACGCCGGAGCGCCGAGCGAGGCAGCATGCGGGCCCTGCTCGCCACGCCCGGAGGGCGGCTGCGCTGGCAAGCGGCGCCGGCGCCGCCCCCACCCGGGCCGAATGGGGCGATCGTCCACCCGATCGCCGCCTCGACCTGCGACCTGGACTGCGCGCTGGCGCTCGGCGCCACCCAGCTGCCGCTGCCACTGCATCTCGGGCACGAATGCGTCGCCGAGGTGCTCGCGGTGGGCGAGCGGGTCAGCACGGTCAAGCCGGGCGAGCGCGTGATCGTCCCGTTCCAGGTCAGCTGCGGGGAGTGCCCGTCGTGCCGCAACGGGCACACGGGCAGTTGCACCTCGGTCCCGCCGATCTCCATGTACGGCTTCGGTCTCGCGGGCGGGCACTGGGGCGGGGCGTTCTCCGACCAGCTTGCGGTCCCCTTCGCCGATGCGATGCTCGTGCCCCTGCCGGAGGGCATCGACCCGGCCGCGGCGAGTGGCCTGGCCGACAACGTGTGCGACGCCTACCGCCACATCGCCCCCCATCTGCCGAGCCTGCTCGAGCGCGATTCCGACGCCGAGGTGCTGATCGTCTCGGTCGCGGCACGCGACTCCCTGTTCAGCGGGAGCGTGGCGTTATACACAGGTCTGATCGCCCTCGCCCTGGGCGCCCGGCGCGTCGTGCTCGCCGACGGGCGCCCTCACATCCGGGCCGAGGCGGAGCGCCTCGGGATGCAGGCGATCGAGCCGCGCGAGCTGAAGCGCCGTCCGCCCGCGCCGCTGGTCGTCGACATGAGCTTCGACGCCCTCCCCCTCGCGCTAGCGAGTACCGCCCCAGACGGGATCTGCACCTGCTCCGGCAGCCTGCACCACAGCGCCCGCGTCCCACTGTTGTTGATGTACGGGCGCAACATGGCCCTCCACGTGGGCCGCACGCATGCACGCGCGCTGATCCCGAGCGTGCTCGAGCTGATGGCTCGGGGAGATCTGAACCCGCTCGCGGCGAGCACCCGTATCGCCTCTTTCGACGAGGCCCCACAGGCCCTGGCCGAGCACGTCCGCGGCGGCGTGATCAAGACGGTCCTCACCGAGTGAGCAGTATCCTGGCACTGGCCTCGATGTCGAGGATCAAACGACTCATTTGCCCCAACGACGTCTATTTCCGTCGCCGCCGGCGGTGCGGCACGGCGCGGGCCGGCGGCGAGGTGAGCGTGTCGGCGGCGGGGCTTGCGAGCTGGCGCTCGAGATCGGTGAATGCCTCGACGATCTCCGGCGCCTCGTAGGCACGATTGCGCCGACCGATCGTGATCTGGTGCAGGATGCCCGCTTGAACGAGTCGCTGTATCGCTTGATTGGCCGGCTTGAAGGTGCGGCCGAGCAGCGCGGCGGCGCTCTCGGCCGTAAGCACCGGGGCACCTGGGAGCCTGGCGAGCAGAAGATCGGTTGCGGAGTTGGCGCGGACACGGCCGACGCGCTCGCGCCACCCCACCTGCAGAGTTGCCGCTCGCGCCTCGAACGCCGTCGCATCGGCGACTGACCGGGCGCAAGCACCGGCAAAGGTCGCTATCCAGGCATTCGCGCCGTCGCTCGCCTCGGGTGAGCCTCGTGGCCCTACGTATCGCGACGCGGTGAGCCCACTGACGTAGTCGTGCGCCAACGTTGCAAGCACGAGCGACACCGGCGGCAGCACGCGCGGCGCGAGCCCCCTGCGACGCAACACGAGGTGAATGATCGCGCGGCCCGTGCGGCCGTTTCCGTCGACGAAGGGATGGATGGTCTCGAACTGCGCGTGGGCGATTGCCGCCTGTGCGACCGCGGGGAGGTCATCGGTGTTGCAGAAGGCGCAGAGGTCGTCCATGAGATCTGCGACGAACTCGTGCGGCGGCGGAATGTAATCCGCCGAGCATGGGTTGTAGTCGCTGCCGCCGATCCAGTTCTGA
This sequence comes from Solirubrobacteraceae bacterium, assembly GCA_036511695.1. GTDB lineage: Bacteria > Actinomycetota > Thermoleophilia > Solirubrobacterales > Solirubrobacteraceae > Palsa-744. The sequence goes on from DATCBT010000007.1 coordinate 23,190, forward strand.
ACCTCCCTGAAGCTGCCACCATGCTCCTGGAGAAGCGTGCCGGCAAGCAGACGTCGATGAACCTCCAAGAGCATGTCGACCGTGATCTCCTCGTCAGATCCGATCCGCTCCACGCCGTAAAGCATCGCGTCGATGTTCCCGAGCACCTCCGAGGCAGTCACATCAGAGGATGGCTCGCGCATCGCACGGACGGCCTCAGCGCGCAGGAGCCGACGCGCACCGATCTCCAGACCCTCGATGCGCGAGGAGGCCACAGACTCCGCGCACAGCAGAATTCGCGCGAGGGCCTCGGTGTCGACGAGTGCCGTGGCCTCGGCGTTCAGCCGAGCGATCGCAGCTTCAGCGTCGGCAACGTCGGCGGCCACCTCCCCCTCGAGCACGAATCGTCGACCGATCAGCGGATCGGGCAGATATGCTGAGTGGTCGCAGGAGCGTCGGTCTCGACGCGACACACCGCTACCTGCAACCTGGCTTTGCCAGTGGAGATTCAAAAGCTCCGACATAGAATGTCCTTATTGGAGCTTAGTATACAACCTCCAATAAGGCTCACTCATGTCGGGGTTCCGTGGCACGCGCCGAGGGCTGGTATCACCCGTCCATCCCGGCCTTTCTTAATGCGCCCGAGAGGATTCGAACCTCTGACCTTCGGTTCCGTAGACCGACGCTCTATCCAGCTGAGCTACGGGCGCAAGGCCGTCCAGTCTAGAGATCTCGTTGTGCCCACCCCGCGTCAACGCGCTGTCGAGGGCTCCACGATCGCCAGCGCGAACCCGTCGTAGCCCTTGCCGCCGACCGTCTGGATCGCGGTGGCGCTAACCCGAGGCTCGGCCGCGAGCAGCTCGTAGAAGCGGCGTACGCCCTGGATGACCGCATCGCCCAGCACCGGGTCGTAGGCGCCGGGGTCGAGGATCGCGCCGTCGCGCACGACGTTGTCGCCGATGATCACCGTACCGGGGCGGGACAGCTTCAACGACCACTCGAAGTAACCGGGGTAGTTGCCCTTGTCCGCGTCGATGAAGATCAGGTCGAACGGGCCCGCACCCTCGGCGACGAGCTCTGGCAGGGTCTCGAGCGCCGGTCCAACGCGCAGCTCGACGACCTCCCCGAACCCGGCCCGAGCGATGTTCGCCCGGGCGACTTCGGCATACCGGGGCTCGACCTCCAGCGTGATCAGGCGTCCGCCGGCCGGCAGCGCGCGCGCGAGCCAAATCGTGCTGTAGCCGCCCAACGTGCCCAACTCCAGGATCGTGCTTGCGCCCTGCATGCGCGCGAGCAGCTCCAGCAGCTTGCCCTGGTTCGGGGTGACCGCGATCGGCGGCAGGCCCGCGGCGTCGCTGGCCCGCAGCGCGGCATCGAGCCCTGAATCCTCGGACACGAGCAGGTCGGTTATGTAGCGGTCTACCGCGGCCCAGCGCTCCTGTGGTTCCCGCTCCGGGGATCCCGTTTCTCCTGCGGTTACGTCGCTCACCGCGCTCACGCTATCCCATGGGGCGCACTCCGGACCGCCAGCGCGTCGTGGATATCCTGGCCCGATGGCCCGGGAGGAGCGATGAACGAGGAAGACGCCACCGGCCAGGCCGCGCCGATCGACTCGGCGCGCGAGGTCGAACCGATGAGCCTCGATACGCCGCGAGCGAAGAACCTCGCGCTGATGCTGCTGGCGATGACACAGTTCGTGATCGTGATCGACGCCTCGATCGTGAACGTCGCGCTGCCCTCGATCGGCGAGGCCCTGCACTTCTCGCGCGATGACCTCTCGTGGGTCGTCAACGCCTACACGCTCACCTTCGGCGGCTTCCTCCTGCTCGGCGGACGCCTCGCCGATCTGCTCGGGCGCAGGCGCATGTTCATGACCGGCCTTGTGCTGTTCTCGCTCGCCTCGCTCGCCGGTGGCCTGGCCCAGTCGGAGACCTGGCTGATCGTCGCGCGCGCGACGCAGGGACTCGGCGCCGCGATCGTCTCGCCGGCGGCGCTCTCGATCATCACGACCACGTTCGCCGAAGGAGCCGAGCGCAACCGCGCGCTCGGCGTCTGGGGCGCGGTCGCGGGCGCCGGCGGCGCGGCCGGCGTGCTGCTCGGCGGCATCCTCACGAGCGGCCTGAGCTGGCGCTGGGTGCTGTTCGTCAACGTCCCGATCGGCATCGCCGCGGCGGCGCTCGCCCCGCGCCTGCTGCTCGAGAGCCGCGCCGACGACGGCACCGAGGGCTTCGACCTGCCGGGGGCGGTGACGGTCACGGCCGGCCTCGCGCTGCTCGTCTACGCGGTCGTCGACGCCGTCAACGTCGGCTGGGGATCGACCGCCACGCTGTTGCGGCTCGCCGCAGCGGCCGTCCTGCTCGCCGCGTTCATCCTGATCGAGCTGCGCCAGCGCCATCCGCTGCTGCCGTTCTCGATCTTCCGCCTGCGCACGCTCCGCGGCGCGGACGTCGTCGGCCTGCTCGTCGGCATGTCGCTGTTCTCGATGTTCTTCTTCATCTCGCTCTACCTCCAGGACGTCCTGCACTACTCGCCGATCAAGGCGGGGCTCTCCTACCTGCCGCTCTCGGTCGGAATCATCCTCTCCGCCGGCGCCGCCTCGCAGCTCGTCACGCGCGTGGGCTTCAAGCCCACTCTGATCGGTGGGCTTTTGCTGATCGCCGCCGGCCTGTTGTGGTTCTCGCGTGTGCGCGCGCCGGGCGGCTCCTACACCGCGGACGTCCTCGGGCCGTCGCTGCTCGCGGCGTTCGGGCTCGGCTTCTCCTTCGTGCCCGTGACAATCGCGGCGGTGACCGGCACCAAGCCGCACGAGGCGGGCCTCGCCTCGGGGCTGATCAACACCTCTCAGCAGATCGGCGGCGCGCTCGGCCTGGCGATCCTCGCAACCGTCGCCAACAGCCGCACCCAGAGCCTGCTCCATGCCGGCGTCCACAACACATCGGTGGCGCTCACCAAAGGCTTCGATCGCGCCTTCCTCGTCGGCGCGGGCTTCGCGATCACCGGAGCGATCCTCAGCGCGGTCCTGATCTCCTCGCGCGACAGCCGTGAGCACGCCGAAGCGGCGCGTCGCGGCGAGCCGGCAGCCGCGCCCGTCGCCGGCTGACGCTCCCCTCACAAGCGCGCGAGCACCAGCCCGACGGCGAGCAGCACGACCCCGAGCGCCCACGCGCCAAGGGCGCCCTCCAAGGGGGCGGCCAGGCGCGCGGCGTCGAGCTGCACGACCGAGCCGTCCGCGAGGCGCTGCTCGCCGCTCACAGAGACGGTGCGACGACGCAGCTCACGCACCGGGGTGCTCAGGCGCCGCTGGGCGATCGTCAGCATGAAGCAGGCGATCGCCGCGAGCAGCGCCGCTGCGCGCAGCTGCAGCGCGTTTACCCAGTAGCCGGTCAAGGCGGGAAAGGCGCCCCACGCGGCGGCGAGCCAGAAGGCGGTGTGAAAGCGCCCGCCGAACCACTCGAGGTTGTAGGCGAGCACGATAAACGTGCCCGCGAGCACGAACGGGATCAACGTGAGCGAGATCGTCACCGCGCCGATGACCCCGAGCGCGACCGCGCCCGCGAGCGATACGCCCGCCATCGCCCACAGCGTGCGGCTGGAGAGGTGGGTGCCAAGCGGCCTGCCGTTCAGCTCGTCCAGCGCGTGCGCGCAGACACCCACCCCGAGCAGGAACGCGGCCAGCGTGGCCAGGAGCCGGCCGACGTACAGATGCGGTGCGACCGCCGCCCCGATCGCCACATTGGCGAGGTTCCAGGCCGTGTAGGGCGGGTGCAAGACCGTCACCAGGTCCCGCCAGCCGCCGGGGCGCAGGGCGTAAAATGCCGGACGATCGAGCGGATTGGGGGCGCCCCCGGATCGATCCATAACGGAGAGGGAGGGATTCGAACCCTCGGACGAGGTTTCCCCCGTCACACGATTTCCAGTCGTGCCCGTTCAACCGCTCCGGCACCTCTCCTTGCGCTTCGCCGATCTCTGATCGACAGACGACTGCCCGAAGGCTACGACACCGGCGCGCCGTCCGCTCGCCGCGGGCACGACACCGGCGCTCCGCTCGTTGCTAGGCTCCCACCCATGCTCCTCGCCACCAGCGAAGCGGTCGTCAAGGACATCGGCCTGATCGCCACGTTCGGCGGTATCGGCCTGGTCGTCAACGCGATCCTCATCTACGTCGCGATCCAGATCCGCGGCGAGCGTCGGCAGAACAAGGAATACCTCTCCGCGCGCAGATCCACGCGCGTCTGAGCTCGCTCAGACAGCCGTCGGACAGCCCGCCCAGACAGCCATCGGACAGCCGTAGCCGCAGCTCGTCTGAGCTCGCTCAGACAGCCGTAGCCGCCGCTCAGATGATGTAGACCGGGGTGCCGACCGGCGATTTGCTGTACAGCGCGATCACATCCGGTATCCGCATCCTTACGCAGCCGTGCGAGGCGTCGTGGCCGATCGAGGAGTACTCGCTCGGGTCGATCCCGTGGATGCCCGCGCCGCCGTCGAAGGACATGAAGCGCGCCTTCAGCGGGTCCGCCGGTCCCGGTGGGACGACCGTGCCCGCGAGCGCGCCGGCCCACGCTTTTTTCGGCACATACCACGGGGGATCCACCTGCTCCCATTCGATCTTGTGCAGGCCGGCCGGCGTTTCCAGACCTTCCATGCCGACCGCGATTTCGTAGGTTTTCGCGAGTTTCAGGTGTTCGTAGAAGCGCAGCCTGAAGGCTCCCCGGTCGACGACGATGTACGCCGGATACCTCGCCGCCAGCTGGGCGCTCGTCACCGCCGGCTGCACGGTCTTCACCGGCACCACAACCGTATGGCTGTGCGCCGCGCCGGTCAGCGCCCGATCGATCCGCGCGCCAAGCTGCGTACTGTCAACCATCGTCCCCGTCTGGCCTTCGGTCTCCGTCAGCCCACTCGCGCTCGGTTGCACCGTCGCGTCGCGCGGAGCCCGCTGCACCGCCGCCCGCACCTGCGCGGTCACCCCGCGCACAGCCGCGTGGGAGTAGCCGATCACCAGCGGCACATCCCTGTTGACGTGTCCGCCGCTCAGCCCCCTGATCGTGCGCGTCACGATCGAGCCTTCGCGGCTTGCCTGCACAGCCTGGGCGACCATGTTCGCCGTGTCCACCGTCAAGCGGGCCTCGCGCGGGTCCAATGTCCACGTCCGCGCGCCCGCCCGCACAGTCACCGGCCGGTTCAAGCTCGCGACCACCTCGCGCTGGATCTTCGCCCGCGCCGCCGCGGCCTGCAGCCCGCCGACGTCCACCCCGTCGATCCGCACACCGTTTGCGATCGTCTCGCGCCGGCTGTGGTCATACAGGTACATCGCGCCCCCCGCCACCAACACGACCGCCACAACCAGCGCGGCGAAAATCGGCAGGCCACGGCGCGCGCGCCCGGGAGCGGCGCTCATCGCTTACTCCAACTCGCTTCCGTCGCGCTTCTCATCCACGGCTCCCATCACCTCAATCTACCTTTCGGCGAAGGCTTCGGATCACCTTGCAAGCCGGCGGGCACCGGGCCCTGGCGGGCATCCCCGGCGGACCCGTCCTTACGCGCCACGGACCCGTTCTTGCGCGCCGGCCCGTCCTTGCGCGCCGACATCACCACGCCGCCGCCAAGGCTCATCCGCCGCACCTGCACGTCTGACAGCCCGGCTTGCAGCCAGTAGCCGACGATCCGCTCCAGCGGATGGCGCTCGTAGAAGCCCCTGATGCTCGGCCCGAGGAAGCGCCCCACCGCGGCCCACTCGCGCGATGCGATCCGCCCGAGCGTCGGCAGCCCGATCGCCGTGTAAAGACGCCAAGCCTCGCGCGGCACCCGGCGCGGAGGCACGCCGAACTCCAGCGAGGCCACCCTCCCTCCCGGGCGGACCACCCTGGCGAGCTCGCGCAGCGTCGCCGGCGGGTCCTCGACGTAGCGCAGCAGATATGTGAACGTCAGCGCGTCAAAGCTCGCATCCGCAAAGGGCAGCTGCTCGGCCTGTCCTTCGACCAACTCCACGCGCGCGCCGTCACCGGCAAAGCGCGCCCGCGCGCCGGCGAGCATCGCGGGGCTCTGATCGAGGCCCACAACCGAGCAGTCGGCGCGCCTGCGCAGCTCGGCGGCGACCATCCCCGTGCCGGTCGCCACGTCGAGCACCCGCTCGCCCGCGCGCGGCGCCAGCGCGTCCACCAGCGCACGCCGCCAGCGAGGGTCCTGCCAGAAGCTCAATGCCGCGCTCAACTGGTCATAGCGACGCGGTAGACCTTCAAACAGCTCGAGCGCCTCCCGCTTCCTTAGCGAGTCCATGGCCCCAACCGTACCGGGCGCGAGACGGGGAGGAGACAGGCAGAGAGAAAAAAAGAAAGAAAGAAAATATGAGTAAGGATGCGGTAGCGGGGGGAGAGCAGGGCGCCAGGACGGATATGTAGGGTGTGGCAGATGATCGCGTTGATCACCGGGGCCTCCAGCGGGATCGGCGAGGCGGCGGCCCAGCGGCTCGCGCGCGAGCCGGGAACCTCGCTCGTGCTCGTCGCACGCCGCGAGGAGCGGCTGCGCGCGTTGGCTTCGTCGCTGGGCGAGGAGCGCGTCAGCTGGGTGGCCGCAGACCTCGTCGACGACGACGCGCCGGCGCGCATCCGCGCGCACGTAGAGGAGCGTCACGGCCGTCTCGACCTGCTCGTCAACAACGCCGGCTCCGGCTGGCGTGCGCGCTTCGCCGACGGGGGCTACGAGAACGTGCGCCGCACGATGGCGATCAACTTCGACGCGCCGGTCCGCCTCACCGAGGCGCTGCTGCCCCTCCTGCGGGCCTCCGCGCCGAGCGCGATCGTCAACGTCGCCTCCACCGCCGGGCGGGTCGCGCGCGCGGGAACCGGCGCCTACAGCGCGTCGAAGTTCGCGCTCGCCGGCTGGTCTGACTCGCTCTGGGCGGAGGAGCGCGCGCACGGCGTGCACGTCGGGCTGGTCCTCCCTGGCTTCATCGCCACCGAGGGCTTCCCCCAGACCGAGCTGACCGAGAAAGCGATCACGCGCTGGGCGGTCTCCACGCCCGAGCAGGGGGCCGAGGCGATCTTCCAGGCCGGCGTTGGCCGCCGTCCCGAACGCTACGTGCCACGCCCCTATGCGATCGCGGCGGCGCTGCGGGTCCTCGCACCCGGACTGGTCCGCCGCGTGATGGGCGGCGGCGCCGCGGCAGTCATGACCACGACCACCAACCGCGACGAGTAGCCGCCGACCGACCGGCCTCCCATCCAGTGCGTTGCCTATCGTGCTCTTTTCGTGTCCCCGTCCAGCTTCCATGCCTCGCTCGCCGACGGCGAGGCCGTGCTCCATTTCCCCTACGACGAGCGCCTGCGTCAACTGTTGCGCGCGCTGCCCGGTCGCCGCTGGGACCCGGTCGAGCGAGCGTGGTGCGTCCCGCTCGATCCCGAGCGCGCGGAGGCGCTCGCGCGCCTGTTTGCGGGTCTTCCAGCTGAGCCCGACGTAACCGACGCGCTCGCCCGCGCGATCGAGCGCCGTCGCGCCAGACGCCGCCGCGACGAGCTCGTGCTCGACCTCGCCCGGCCGGATGAGAACTGGTGGCTCAGCTTCGCCACCGATACCGCGCCCGAGCTCGCCGAGGCGCTGCTCGAGCACCCCGACGGCTACCGCCTGCCCGCGATCGGCCGGGCGCTGATCCCGCTCGACAGCCAGGCCGCGCGTCTGGTCGAGGAGCTGCCCGCGGCCAGCGCGCGCCTGCGCCTGAGCGACGACGCCGCGCACGCGCTCACCGAGATCAAACAGGGCACATCTCCCACGCGGGAGGGGGACTCGCTCAGCCATGACGTGGAACTGCGCCGCGACCGCCGCGGGGAGCACTGGATCATGATCGCCGCCGCCCACGCGCCGCTCGCCCGCGTGCTCGCCGGCCGCGCCGGCCTGCGCGCGCTCGACGGTCCGGCCGCGACGTTCGCGCTGTCCGCGGTCGAGCACGACGCCGAATCGATCGCTGAGCTGATCGCCGAGCTCGAGGCCAAGCGGATCGACCCGCGCGTGCAGAGCTGGCTGGCGCGCGCGACCACCTGGACGGGCACGATCGAGGTCGATGGTTCGCACGAGCAGCCCCTGTTCCTGCTGCTCGGCGCAACCTCCCGCCTGCCGCGCGAGCTGCGCGAGCAGGCGGTTGGCGCCCCCGGCGGCGCGACCGTGCCGCTGACGCTCGAGTCGTGGCGGCTGATGGACGGACGGCTGCGCGGCTGGATCAGCCCCGGGGCCAAGCGCTGCATCGCGGCTTTGCGCGAGGGCCGGCCCGCGCCACCCGCGGTGCTGGAGATATCCGCCCTGCACGATGACCCCACCTTCGTGCTCGCCCCCGGCCACGACCCCGTGCAGCTCGAGGCCTTCACGGCGCTCGCGGGCGCCGCGCCGGGGAAGACCGGCCAAGCCGGCAGAGGCCACGCGATGGGGGGTGCGGGCGAGCACGCGTGGATGCCCTCGATCCGCGCCGATCCGTTCTGCGTCCCCGAACTCGACGGTTTTCTCGCCGCCCACGAAACGTGGATCGCGCCCGAGGCGCTCACACTGCTGCAGGAGGTCCGTGAGGAGCACGCCCACGCCGCCGGTCTGGTGGCGCTCTCGGCCGCGACCGACGCGCCGCTGGATGATTTGATCCCACCCACCCTCGGCGGTGAGCTGAAGCCGTTCCAGCGCGCGGGTGTGCGCTATCTGCTGGCGCAGCGACGCGCGTTCCTCGCCGACGAGCAAGGGCTGGGCAAGACGATCGAGGCGCTCGCGACGCTCGAGGCCGACGGGGCCTACCCGGCGATCGTCGTATGCCCGGCGAGCCTCAAGCTCAACTGGCTGCGCGAGCTGGAGCTCTGGCTGCCCGGCCGCAGCGCCCAGGCGCTCACCGGCACACGCGCGAGCGCCCCGATCGAGCAGGCCGACGTGACCGTCGTCAACTACGACATCGTCGCCGGGCGCCTGGCGGCACTGCAGGCGCTCGCCCCCCGCGCGCTCGTGCTCGACGAGTCCCACTACTGCAAGAACGCCGCCGCCAAGCGCACCCAGGCCGTCCAGCGGCTGTCCGCGTCGGTGCCGCGCGAGGGCCTCGTGCTCGCGCTCACGGGCACGCCCGTGATGAACCGCCCGCCGGAGCTGATCTCCCAGCTGCGGATCCTCGGGCGGCTGGCCGACTTCGGCTCGGGCGCGCAGTTCGGCAAGCGCTTCCGCGGCCCCGACGCCCACCTGCGCCTGCACTGGCATCTGCGCGCGCGCTGCTTCGCCCGCCGCCTGAAGGCCGACGTCCTGCCCCAGCTGCCGGCCAAGACCCGCGGCATCGTGCCGGTCGAACTCGACAACGAGCCCGAGTACCGCCTCGCCGAGCGCGACCTCGTCGCCTGGCTGCAGAGCCAGCCGCTAAACCTGCGCGAGCTCGACGCGAAGGTCGCGGCGGCGCTGCGCGCCGAACGCCTCGTGCGGCTGAACGCGCTCAAGCTGCTCGCCGCGCGCGGCAAGCTCCACGCCGCTCTGGCCTGGATTCACGACTTCTGCTCCTCGGGCGAGCGGCTCGTCGTCTTCGCCCACCATCGCGAGATCCAGCGCGCCGTGCTCGAGCGCTTCCCCGCGGCGCTGCACATCCTCGGCGAAGACAGCCACGCCGCGCGGGACGCCTCGCTGCGCGCATTCCAGGAGCCCGACGGCGCGGAGAACCAGCTGATCGTCTGCTCGATCGAGGTCGCCGGCCATGGCATCACGCTCACGCGCTCCTCAAACGTCGCCTTCCTCGAGCTCGACTGGACGCCCGCCAAGCACGACCAGGCCGAGGACCGCTGTCACCGCCTCGGCCAGCTCGACACGGTCAACGCCACCTACCTGCTCGCCGCCGGCACCGTCGATGAGACGATCGGCACCCTGCTGGAGCGCAAGCGCGCGGTGATCGGCGCCGTCACCGATGGTCGCGCCGAGGACGAGGAGGGCGTCGTCGACGCGCTCGTGCGCGAGCTGCGCGGCGCGCCCTACCGGCGGTTGCGCGCGGTCGCCTGAGCGACTCAGGTCGCGGCGACAGGCGGCGGTCTCGCAGCCTGGACTGCGGTGGGCAGGTTCCGAGTCGAGAAGAACGCCGCGCAGACAAGCAGGCCCGCGACCAGCAGCCCGGTCTTCAGTGCCGTCAGCTGAGCGTCGGCATAGCCTTCTGTGATCGCGTCCGCCGTCTGCTTGTCAAGGCCGGCCTGATCCGCGGCGGCTTGCACCTGAGCGATCGAGACGAAGCTGACGTTGCCCTCCAGCTTGATGCCCACCTGCTGTTTGACCTCACTGGAGATACGTGGGTCTTGGCTGACCGTGCCCGCGAACCCGGCGACCAGCCCGCTGATCACAACCGCGCCGATCAGCGCCGTCCCCATCGCCGCGCCGAGCTGCTGCGCGGTGTACTGCAGGCCACCGGCCTCGCTACGGTCCTGCTCACCGACGGCGGACTGCACGACGTTGCCGAGCTGGGAGACGATCAGCCCCATGCCGATGCCCAGCACCGCCATCGCGATCGCAAACGGCACCGTCTCGATCTCTGGCTTGATCGTCGCGAGCAGCAGCACGCAGGCCACGAGCAACAGCGCCAAGCCGCTGCGCACGATCGCGCGCGCGGGATACCGCCTCGCCAGGCGCGAGCCGATCAGCGCCGTTGCGAACAACGTCACCGACACCGGCAGCATCCGCACGCCCGTCTGGAAGGCGTCGAAGCCCTGCACGACCTGCAGGTACAGGGGAATCGCGAAGAAGACCCCCATCAGGATCAGGTTCTGGAACAGGAACGTGATCAGGCCGCTGCGCATGACCGGGATATCCAGCAGCCGGAAGTGCACGAGCGGCTGCTGCTTCAGGCGCTCGCGCCGTCGCTCCCAGGCGCGGAAGGCGCCCACTACCGCCAGGCCGGCCGCGATCACAAACGGCGTCAGCGAGAACCCAAACGGCGTGATCGGCGAGTTGCGTGGCTGCAGCCAGCCCCAGGTGCTGGCCTGCAGCACGCCGAAGACGATCAGCGCGAGGCCGAGCGCGCACAGCACGGCGCCGACGCGATCGAGCTCCGCCCCCTCCTGGCCGCGATCCTTGGGCAGCAGGCGCACCGCGAGCAGGATCAGGATCACGACCACCACCTCGCCCACGAACACGATCCGCCACGTCAGGTTGGTCGTCACCCAGCCGCCCAGGATCGGCCCGACCGCGATCCCCGCGCCCGAGACGCCACCGAGCACGCCGTAGGCGAGCGCGCGCGCCTGCCCCTCGAAGCTGCGCGCCGTCAGCGCCACCAGCGCCGGCAGCACGAGCGCCGCGCCGATGCCCTCCAGCAAGGACCAGCCGACCAGCAGCGCCGGCACGCTCCATGCCAGCGCCGTCAGCAGCGAGCCGGTGCCGTAGATCGAAAGCCCGATCGCGAACGCCCGCCGACGGCCCCAGATGTCGCCCATCTTCCCACCGGCGATCATCAAAGCCGCCATCACCAGCGAGTACATGGCGATCACCGCCTGGATCGTCGTCACGTCGGTGTGAAAGTCCGCGACCAGCTGCGAGATCGACACGTTCATCACGGCCTGGTCGAGGACCATCAGAAACTGGGCGGTCCCCAGCACGGCCAGGATCCGCCGGCTGCTGGAGCTCATCGGTGGTGACCTCGATGCATATTCAAACGGAGAGGGAGAGATTCGAACTCTCGGTACGCCAATAAGACGCACAACGGTTTTCGAGACCGCCGCATTCAACCGCTCTGCCACCTCTCCAGCGGGTCACCCGCAAGGCTAGATCATCGCGCGCCGCGCCGCGAGGCGAAGAACTCGCTCAACAGCTCCCCGCACTCGCGGCCCAGCAAGCCGCCCTCGACCTCCGGACGGTGGTTCAAGCGGGGCTCGCCCAGCACATCCAGCACGCTGCCCGCCGCGCCCGCCTTCGGATCGCTAGCGCCGTACACGACCCGTGGCACGCGCGCCAGCACGATCGCCCCCGCGCACATCGCGCAGGGCTCGAGCGTCACGTACAGCGTCGCCTCCAGCACCCGCCAGCTGCCCACCGCCCTCGCCGCCTCGCGCAGGGCGAGGATCTCGGCGTGCGCGGTCGGATCCTCGCGTAGCTCGCGCTCGTTTCGCCCCACCGCGATCACCTCGCCCGCGCGCGCGACCACGGCGCCGATCGGCACGTCCCCCTCGTCCCCAGCACGCGCGGCCTCGCCCAGGGCCAGCCGCATGAAGTACTCGTCGTCTTTTGCGAACCGCTCACTCACAACAGCACCTCTGCGCTCGCCCCCGGGTTTAGGGATTGTCGATATCTGATCGTGTCCACTCCGCGCTCTGCGACAGTGCACAGCGCTCCGCATCCTCCCGCGCATCATCATTACTCAAAGCCCATGCTCCCCCACGCCGACCACCGCCCCCTCGCCACCCTCGCCCGCCGACCGCTCACGATCGCCGGGCTATGCGCCGCGCTCGCGCTCGGCCTGGTCGCGGCGCCGCCGGTTCTTGACACGGCCCATGCCTCAACCAGCCCGAACGCCCATCCATATTCAAAAAAAATCGCCCTCCCCCACACCTCGCCCGCCAAAAACGCGCTCGCAGCTGGAGGCGCCACCCCCAACACCGCCTCTGGCTCCTACGCCCCCGAGGAGGTCCTCGTCAGGTACGCCACCCCCACCCCATCCCCTTCCCACGCCGCGAGCGCACATGCCGCTCGCGCGGTCGGGGTCGGTGGATCTCCCGTCACTCGCGCTCCGCACACGCGGCTCCTGCGCCTCGCCGACGGTGTCAGCGTCTGGACCGCCCTGCGCCGCCTGCGCCGTCGACACGACGTGGTGTGGGCGGTGCCCGACTACCGCGCCCATGCGACCGGCGCGTTCGTCCCCAACGATCCCGGGCTCGGCGGTGCGCCCACCGACTGGGAGCAGCTGCAGTGGAACTTCGTCGGCGCGTTCGGCGTGAACGCCCCGGAAGCCTGGGCCAACGTCGCCGCCGACGGCGCCCCCGGCGGGCGCGGCGTGATCGTCGCGGTGCTCGACACCGGCGTCGCCTACGCCAATCGCGGGCACTTTCGCCGCTCGCCCGACTTCAGCCGCTACGAGTTCGTCCGCGGCTATGACTTCGTCGACCACAACCCCTTCCCCAACGACCGCAACGGCCACGGCACGTTCGTCGCCGGGACGATCGCCGAGGCCACCAACAACCACTACGGCCTCACCGGCCTCGCCTACGGCGCGCGCCTGATGCCCGTGCGCGTGCTCAACAGCCAGGGCGAAGGGGACGCTTCGACGATCGCCGAAGGCGTGCGCTTCGCCGTCAGCCACGGCGCCCAGGTGATCAACCTCAGCCTCGAGTTCTCAAGCGAAGTCACCGCCTCCGACATCCCCGAGCTGATCGAAGCGCTGCGCTTCGCCCGCCGGCGTGGAGTCGTCGTCGTCGCCGCCGCCGGCAACGAGGGCCACGCCGCGATCGCCTACCCGGCGCGCGCGCCCGACGTGATCGCCGTCGGCGCCACCACCGAACACGGCTGTCTGGCCAACTACTCAAACGACGGCTCCGGCCTCACGCTCGTCGCCCCCGGCGGCGGCGCCGACGCCGACCTCCCCGGCGACCCCAACTGCCACCCCGAACTGCCCTCCGGCCAGGACGTCTACCAGATGACCTTCACCGGGGCCTCCCCCCGCCGCTTCGGGTTCCCCTCCGGCTACGAAGGCACCTCGATGGCCTCGCCCCACGTCGCCGCGACCGCCGCTTTGATCATCGCAAGCGGTGTGCTCGGGCGCCATCCGTCTGCCCTGCAGGTCGCCGCGCGGCTACGCGCCACCGCGCGACCGCTCGGCGACCCCGCGGACTCGCGCCTGTATGGCGCGGGGCTGGTCAACGCGGCGGCCGCCACCGCGCCCGGGGGGCCGGGGGCGGTCGGGTAAGGAGAGCCTCGGACGAGGCCTCGCACGCAGACGCCGCAGACGCGAAATCCAACGCGCGCGCGTCGCGCGCGAGTGACCCAGGCATGCGGATGCTGCGGCATGCGCATGCTGCGGCATGCGGACGCTGCGGCATGCGGACGCTGAAGACTCGAGGGCCAACGCGCAAGGGCGTACTCCCCGATGAGTATGTCATACTACTGCCATGAGTAAACGACTGCAGGTTGTCATCGCGGATGCGGATTTCGAGCGCTATCGGAGCACGGCCCAGGCGCAGGGGGTCAATATCTCCGAATGGGTGCGCCAGGCGTTGCGGGTTGCCGATCGTGAACGCTCAAGCGGCAACGTGGAGGCCAAGCTCGCGGCTATACGCAAGGCGGCCAGCTACAACTTTCCCGTAGAGCCGGATATCGACACGTTGCTGGCCGAGATGGAGGCGAGCCGTCTGGCCGAGATCGAGGCGGGAATGCCGGGCGCTGACGAGGTTTGATCTTCGTCGACTCGAACATCCCGATGTACCTGACCGGGAGCGACGAGCGCCTCAAAATTGATGCGCAGCGGGCACTCGAGCGGTTGACCGGCGATCGCCGCCCGCTGGTGACCAGCAGTGAGGTTCTGCAAGAGCTGCTGCATCGTTACGTCTCCAGCGGACGCCGCGAGGCGATCGAGCCTGTATTCGACACTTTGCGAGCAATCGTTGACCAGGTATTCCCCGTCGAAGAGGCCGACATCCTCGCTGCCAAGGACCTCGTCCATGCGCACCCCGAGCTCTCTTCACGCGACGCCGTACACGTCGCGGTAATGCGCCACCACCAGATCACGAAGATCCTCAGCTTCGACCGCGGGTTCGACACCGTGACGGGAATCATGCGACTGCCGGCGCCGGATCGGGGAGACTGATCGCGCTCTTCGGCTCGAACACCGCGTCGATGTCCTTCGTGACCCGCCGCGTCGAGTAGGCGAGCGCCATCGCCGCGACGCCGACGATGAAGATCTGACCGCGCACGCCCTCGCCCACGCCCGCGGCGACCCACCCCTACTACTCAGCTAAACGCAAGCTGCCCAAATCCCCGCCGGGCGCGCTACGTCCTGTACCCAAGCAGGGCGAAGCTCTCGAGCGCCGCGTTGATGCTCGTCTCGGCTTCGTAGACCTGTCTTCGTGCGACCGCGAAGCGGGAGGGGCTTTCGGCAGTGGCCGCAGCGGCCAGCGCGGTGTATGCGTCGCGCGCACGCAGGATCGACCGGGAGAGCGCGGCCTGGGCCTGAGCTGTGGCAAACAAGGATGGTTCGAGCAGCGAAAGCGATGCAGCCGCGTTGGCAAAGCCGGCGGCGAGACGAGCAGCGCCCCTCTGCACCGTGAAAAGCGACGCTCCTTGGCGCATCTCACGCCTCAACGCATCACGTTGGGCGTCCAACGCTCCGATCGAGGCGCTGAGCCTGCGGGCGTAACCGGGTTCCGGCGCCAGGTCATAGCTGGGCTGCTGTCCCACCAGTGTGAGCGTGGCCACGATCTGTTCGCATGTCCGCATGTATGCCGACAACGCCACCGAGGCGTAGCAGGCCAGGATCGTCGGGTTGCCCCCGGGGTTTGGGATCGCATAGATGCTGAGCATCTGATCGAACCCCTGGATACTCAGCCGCGCATACCTGTACGCCTGGGTTTCTGGGAGATCCACCACCTCGGCGTCCGGTGGCTTGCGCACGCGTGTCATAAACCGCTCGGGGAGCGGGCTCGGTTCGCCCCCAGCGAGTTGTCCGGTGATGAGTCCCGCGTTAGCGGCATCACCACCTGGGGCCAGCACCACCGGATGGGCAATCGAGAGGCCGGGGATTCCTGAAGCTGAGGCAACCGGTTCCCAGTCCGAGGGGTACTCAAGCAGGACGCTCCCGCCTAAGATCCTGCGGCTCTTTTCTCCAGACGCCGCGTGCGAGCGATCATGCCCGGCCACGAAGCCGAGGATCGCTACCACCGCGAGGACGGGCATCATCGCGGTGGCGGTGGGTAACCTGTGGTCGAAGGCGTGCATTTCGCCTTCAGCCCGAGCTATCGAACGAGCCACCACCGCTTGCGGAATGCGTTGAATGGCCACCTCCGCTCCCTGAGGATCCGCTGGGAGACGGTGGGGACACCCTCACAGGGGATGGTGGTGCTATTTCAGGCGGGGGTGAGACTGGTTGCTCCGACTGGGAGGAGTGCAGAGGAACTCGAGGAACTTCATGCGAAAACACCGGCGCGGGCACCGAAGCAGCCGGGATTGAGATTGGCCTGCTCCTCCCGCTCGCGTGATCCTGCGCGCTCGCCGCCGAGGAGATCTCGATCGGGGGAGCGCTACTAAGGCGAGTCGGGATTGCGGCGCTCTGGGGTGCAGTCGGAAGACTCGACGGCGCTTCGGCTCGAGAAGCATTTCCCGCACCGGTCGCGCGCCCGATCGCGAAGAAGCAGGCGAACACCATGAGCATGGCGGCCACGAGCATGGGCAAGCGAGGGTCGATGCGAGCGGTTGCTCTGCGTGCGCGGATCGCGCGCATCTCAAAGCGCATCGTGTTCATGACGCCGGGCACGGGATCGGCTTGGGATTGGTCGGGCCGATGCACGCATCGACACGCACGGGCGGCTTGTTACGACGAATCGTAAAGCTCGTGTACTTGCCGATCTCTCCCAGGCTGGATACTCGGATCGACAGGATCACCCCGGCCCGTAGCGAGCGCTCGAACCGGCGAAATACGACCAGGACCGTCCCCGCCTTGTTCTTACTCGACCTCGCCAGCCGGCTTTCAGACTTGACCGGACAACCGCGGCCCCGACACTGCGCCGTCACTCGAGCCCCCAGTGGCGCCTGCACCGTCAGCAGGCTGAGCTTCACGCCAGAGGATGAATCGGAGCCCGCGATTCGCACGATCGGGAAGGGCTGCATCAGCGTCAGAGGTGGCGGGATCACCACGACCGTCTCGGCGACAATGCTCGAAAGACCGTTTGCGTCGGTCACACGCAGCCGCACCACATGGCTCCCGGGAGTCGAGAACGAAGTGCTGATCACCGGTTTTCCCGCTTGGAAGGTGCCGTTGCCCGCCGTGTCCCACGCGAAAGACGTGATTGGGCTGGAGACATCCGTCGAGCTCGACACCAGCGACACAGGTTCGCCGGTGTGTGGAGCGGTCGGAAACCACGCGAACGACGCCACCGGAGGAGACGGCGCCCTTGGGGTGATCGTCGGCGCTAGCTCGGGCGCGGGCGCGGGCGCGGAGACCGTCAACGTCGCGACCAGAGTCGTCGCAGTCTTCACCGTATTCGTGAACACCGCACGATACTCTTGACCGCTCTCAGCCAGAGTTGTATTCGCGACCGTCAACGTATCCGCGGTTGCCCCCGGCATCGCGATCCATGCTGCGCCACCGTTTGTCGATTCCTGCCACTGCAAGGTCGGCGTCGGCGTACCCGAAGCCGCCGCCGTGAACGTCGCCGTTTCGCCTGCCACCACGCTCTCGCTGACCGGATTGATCACGATTACCGGAGCCACGTCAACCGTCAAGCTCGCCGGCGCGGTCGTCACCGGAGGGCCGGCCGCGTTTGTGAACACCGCCCGGTACTCATAGCCACTCTCAGCAGCTAGAGCACCAGCGACCGTCAACGTATCCGTGGCATTCCCCGTATCCGTCGTGTCTATCCACGTCGAGCCAAAATCTGTCGATACCTGCCACTGCACCGTTGGCGTCGGAACACCCGACGCAGCCGCCGTAAAGACGGCATCTTTGCCCGCCACGACGCTTTTACTGACCGGGTTGGTCGTAACCACCGGGGCTACTGTTTTTTTTGCGACCGTCAACGTCGCCGGCGCGCTCGTCGCCGTCCGCGTCAGGGTCCCGAACACCACGTTCGTGAACACCGCGCGGTATTCATAGCCATTCTCCCCAATCGCGGCGCTTGCGACCGTCAACGTATCCGTCGTATTACCCGCATCCGTCGTGTCATTGCTAAATGTCGAACCACCGTTCTTTGAGACCTGCCACTGCACTGTCGGCGTCGGAGCACCCGACGCCGCGACTACGAACGTCGCACCTTCACCCGCCACCACGCTCTTGCTGGTCGGGTCGATCGTAACCACCGGAGCCGCATCGACCGTCAACGTCGCCGGCGCGCTCGTCACTGGGGAGCCAACCCCGTTTCTGAACACCGCGCGGTACTCATAGCCACTCTCCCCAACCACAGCGCTCGCGACCGTCAACGTACCCGTCGTATTACCCACATCCGTCGTGTCATCAATCCATGTCGAACCAAAACTTGTCGATACCTGCCACTGCACCGTCGGCGTCGGCGCACCCGAGGCTGACGCCGTAAACATCGCACCTTCACCCACCAAGACGCCTTTGCTTGCCGGGTTAGTGGTAACCACCGGAGCAGCCTCGACCGTCAGCATCGCCGGCGCGCTTGTCACTGGGGAGCCAACCCCGTTCGTGAACACCGCGCGGTACTCATAGCCACTCTCCCCAATCACGGCGCTGGCGACGGTCAACGTGTCCGTCGTATTGCCCGCATCCGTCGTATCATTGCTAAATGTCGAACCACCGTTCTTCGAGACCTGCCACTGCACCGTCGGTGCCGGAGCACCCGAGGCCGCTGCCGTGAAGACCGCATCTTCACCCGCCAGTATCGTCTGCCCAACCGGATTAGCCGTAACCACCGGAGCGGCATGGACAGTCAATGTTGCCGGCGCGCTCGTCGCTGGAAGGCCAACCCCGTTCGTGAATATCGCCCGGTACTCATAGCCATTTTCCCCAACCACAGCGCCCGCGACCGTCAACGTACCCGTCGTGTTCCCAGCATCCGTCGTGTCATCTATCCACGTCGAACCGCCGTTCGTCGAAAGCTGCCACTGCACCGTCGGTGTCGGCGCACCCGACGCCGCCGCCGTGAAGACCGCATCTTCACCAGCCAGCACCGTCTGCCCAGCCGGATCAGTCGTAACCACCGGAGCCGCATCGACGGTCAATGTCGCCGGCGCGCTCGTCGCTTGGGGACCAGCAGTGTTCGTGAACACCGCGCGATACTCCTGGCCACTTTCGGCAACCGACGCGCTCGCGACTGTCAACGTCCCCGTCATATTCCCCGTATCCGTTGTGTCATCGCTAAACGTCAAACCACCGTCCGTCGAAACCTGCCACTGCACTTCCGGCGTCGGAACACCCGACGCCACCGCCACAAACGTCGCACCTTCACCCGCCAGCACTGTCTGCCCAGTCGGGTTAGTCGTAATCACCGGGGCCGCTTCGACCGTGAACGTCACCGGCGGTTCGCTGAAGCCTGTTTCTGCAACAAGGGTTTGCGTGGCGACGGCGGTGTACGTCCCGCCGGCGAGGGGCGAGGTCGGGGTCAGACTCCATTTGCCTTCCAACAGGGGAGGCAGCGCAACCAGCGCAACCGGCGTGCCTCCGACGACTTCTCCCGCGTAGATGTCGAGCGTGACCTGATCGAAGATGTCGCTCGTGGTTCCGCTGAACGAGGGCATCGGGTTGTTGGTCGAGCTCCCTGGGAGCGGACTTTCAATCGTGACGGTGGGCGGTTCTGCCATGGCGATACCCACCGACCCGACGGCGACCGCGACGAGCGTTGTGAGCACGACAAGGACCGCACTCACGAGCGCTCTCTGCACCGTACTCATTGGGCACTGCTCGCAGCCATGCTGTCCTCCATGCCGTGCTTTTACCGTGCCGACACCCATATTTTGGTTCGCGTCGCGGTTCCGCCGCCACACATGATAAGCAGGTTTGTGCAGATCTGTTACGAGACACTTGCTTCTGCACCGGTTTGAAGCCGCTCCCGGTCGGCAGAAGATCTGGCCATCTCCCGCAGGGGCTACACTCGTTGGCGCCACCTCTCGTCGTCGTGCGACTTTGCGATCGTCGGGCGCGGGATCGTGGGGTTGGCGGTGGCGCGCGAGCTGATCAGCCGTCATCCACGGGCATCTGTCTGCCTGCTCGAGCGCGAGGCCTCGGTGGGAACCCATCAGACCGGTCACAACTCGGACGTGATTCGAGCCGGGCGTCTACTACACGCCCGGCTCGCTCAAGGCGCGCCTGTGCGTGGAGGGCGCGCGCGAGCTGTACGACTATTGCAGTTATGCAACGAGTCCGAGTTCTTCGAGGACTTTGAGCAGCGCCGCCACAGTCGCTTCGGGTTTTGCAGGCTGTTTGACAGCCGCGTGCCCAAAGAATCCTTCTTCTCCATTTGTCGGCCCGCGACGAATCGGCTTGGTGGTTGTGCCGCCACAGCAAAGTAGATTGAGATCCAATCCTTCCGGTATCGACCTCGGTAGTTTGATAGCCGCTTCCGCAGGAGCGTGATTGACAAGTCCCGAGAATCGGCAGTTTTTACCGCATACTCAAGGTTAAGCGACACGACTTTACCAGCTTTATAGGATGACCGAAACCCCTCCATCACAACCTGTTCTGGAGTTTCACCGCTATGTCCAACAGCGATCAACGCCACTTTCGGTTCTTTACCTGGCTATAGATAAAGCCCCGATCCATTGAACATGGCCTCCGTTGATATATAGCGAGCCTTCTATACCTTCTTCCGCCGCGCAGTCGACCAAGTGCTCGGTGCCCCGTATTTCCCACGCCCACTTCTGGAAACCCCAACCCCTGCAATTCGTCCAGTAACTAGTAGACGCGTCCGCAAATCTTGCGGACTATCGGGAGGGATGGAGCGGGGAGCGGCGAAATGATGTGTCGTGCCGCGGACCAGTCAGTACGTGATAGAGCTTTCCGGGGAGGAACGTGCCGAACTGGACGGCCCTTCAAAGACAAATCCGCTGTTCGTGTTGAAGTAGCACGTTACGCCGCGTACGACGGACTCATACGATCCTTCAGTTTTTTCTGTGGCGGTGCTTCTTCTGAACTGAGCCCGGGACTTCAAACGACATATTGTTGGCATATGCAGGCCCTGAAGACGACTGTCGACTCGGGACAATGTCTCGGACCCATCAGAGAGCTTAGTCCAAGAACACATCACGATGAAGGCATCGATCCGAAGAGCTCATCGTCGCCGAGCGCCTGCAGCGCGGCGACGAGCGCCGCGGCGCATCCTGGGGCGGGCGAGCATCTCGATGTCGTGCTCACATGCGCCAAGCAGACATCCCAGCGTCACGAGGATGAGGCCGAGCGGGCTTTGGACTGTCTGCACGAGCGCACTGACTTGTGCCTCATTTTCAATCTCGCTCAGGTAGCCTTCAACGTTCAATGTCTTCGATACTGTTGCCGCGATCGGCGAGTGCGGTGAGTCGGGGGAGGTCTGCAGTTCGGTCTGGTCGCCGGCTACAGTGGCTACTCGGCTTGATCGCCGTGGCGATATTCATCCTGGCGGGTGCCGGCTCGGCGTTCGCCGAAGTGACGGGTGCCGCGGACAATCTGCGCACGGGCTGGTACCCCGACGAGCCGGGTCTAACGCAGTCGCTACTCAAAGGCGGCACCTTCAAAGAAGTCTTCAAGACCCAGCTTCAGGGGCAGATCTACGCCCAGCCCTTGACCGCGAACGGAATGCTGTTGGTGGCGACCGAGGAAAACTGGGTCTACGGCCTCGACCCGAACACCGGGGAAGTGCGCTGGAAAAAGCAGTTCGGCACGTCAGTTACAGCGGGGGAAAAAAACCCCAAAGAAGAACCTACGATCCAATGCACCGATCTCCAGCCGCGCGTCGGAATCACTGGCACGCCGGTGATCGACACCGAACGCGGCATCGCCTACTTCGTCGCCAATCAGTACGTCTCCGGGAGCTCCGGCTCGATCGCCTGGTTCATGCATGCGGTCTCGCTCGCCACCGGCAACGAGGTCGCGGGTTTCCCGGTCGAAATCAAAGGCAAAGGGCAGAACCTCCCAAACGAGACGTTCGAACCGGTCCAGCAGCTCCAGCGTCCGGCGCTCTTAATGATGAACGGCGTCGTCTACGCCGGGTTCGGAAGTCACTGCGACAACTTTCCCTACGAGGGCTGGCTGGTGGGGGTGACTACCTCGGGGCAGCTCCAGACGATGTGGGCGACTTCGAACGAGGGTGGATCGATCTGGCAGGCGGGAGGCGGGCTGATCTCAGACGCTCCGGGCCAGATCCTCTTCAGCACCGGCAACGGCAACAGTGGCATTGCCGAAGACGATCCTCCAGCCGGCGCCGGGGGCGCGAGCACACCGGCCTCGGGCCTCGGGCAGTCGGTGGTTCGGGTCGAAGTGAAATCGGGAGGCGTCGTGAAGCCCACCGACTTCTTCTCTCCGTTCGAAAACCTCGCCGAAGACAAAGAAGACCTCGACCTGGGCGCCTCGGCACCGATCGCGCTCCCCTCGCCGTACTTCGGCACGGAAAAAATCCCCCACCTGCTCGTCCAGTCGGGCAAGAGGGGCTACGTATACCTCTTGAACCGCGACAACCTCGGGGGCATGGGCCAGGGAGAAGGAGGCCATGACAAGATCCTCCAGAGGCTCGGCCCCTACGGCGGCGTGTGGGACGGCTCGGCGGTGTGGCCGGGCGACGGAGGCTATGTCTACATACCTTCGGTCGAACTTCTCGAAGACAACCTGCGCTACTTCAAGTACGAAGTCAACGGAGCACGGGAACCCGCTCTGTCGCTCGCGGCGACTAGCTCGGACAACTTCGCGTTCGGGTCGGGCGCGCCGATCGTCACATCCAATGGCGCCACCAGCGGCACGGGGATCCTGTGGATTCCATGGTGCTCCAATCAGTTCAGCAACTGCAAAGAAGCCAAACTGCGTGCCTACAACCCGGTGCCGGTCGGAGGCGTGCCACAGGTGCTGTGGGAAGCGCCGATCGGCCAGGCATCCAAGTTCTCCCGGCCCGACGCGAGCAACGGCCACATCTATGTCGGCAACCGCGAAGGCGACATATATGGGTTCGCCCATCCGGAATCCGAAGAAGAACGCAAAGCTCGGGAAAAAGCGGAACAAGAAGCGAAAGAAAAAACAGAACGTGAAGCAAGAGAAAAAGCCGAACAAGAAGCAAAAGAAAAAGCTGAACAAGAAGCCAAAGAAAAGGCTGAACGCGAAGCCAAAGGAAAATCTGAATCTCCGGGGACCGGTGGGATCGTGACCACCGCCAGCCTCGTCACTCCACCTGCCGGCCCCGTGACGGTAACAACCGAATCACCGCCGACTCTCACGAAACTAAAGCTACGCACCGCAGCATCCATGCTCAGTTCACGTCGACGCAAGGTCGTTGTCAGCTACACACTCTCGGCGGCGGCCAAGGTCGACATCGTGATCTACCGTCGCGTCGTCAGCCATCGCTGCCAGCGCGGCGCCAACACGTGTGTTCGCTGGGTGCCCACAAAGATCAAGCTCAGGGTGACGGGACACGCTGGGGTCAACGTGCTCACGCTCAACCTCGGGCATCTCTCCGCAGGCGACTATCGTCTGGCCGCCACGCCGATCACACCGTCAGGCACCTCCGGGATCAAGCAGTACGTCCGTTTCAAGGCGTTTGGCTAGCCCTCCCCGAGCTGCCTCGGCGCGCTGAGCGTCGGGGACTGACCGGCCAGCAGTTGCGCTCGTGAACCCGCCCGGTCGATGACAGCCGCCATCTCCGCACGGAAGCGACCCTGACCGAACCGCTTGGCGTTCTCGCGTACCTGATCGTCGCTCAGCTGCAGCTGCTCGAAGCGCTCAATCGCCGCCGCCAGCCCAGCGGCGCTCTGCTCCTCAAACAGCACCCCCGTACGTCCATCGAGCACAGACTCGACCACGCCCCCCCTACCGTAGGCGATCACCGGGACTCCGGCGGCCTGGGCCTCGACCGGCACGATCCCAAAGTCCTCCTCCCCGGGAAACAAGAGCGCTCGCGCACCACTGAGCAGCCGGTCCCGCTCGGTGTCCGTCACGCGGCCGAGCAGCTCGATCTGATCGTGCCCTTTCGCCTCCATGTGGACGGCCTGCATCGCACGCCCGTCACCCGCGACCTTGATTCGGCGCCCCAGCCGGGCACATGCGGCCACCGCCAGGTCGACTCGCTTGTACGGAACGACCCGTCCGAAGGCAAGGTAGAAGTCCTCCATCTCATGCGGCAGCGCCAGGAAGTGATCTACATCCACCGGCGGGTGGACGACCACGGCCGAGCGCCCATAGTAGCGCTCGATCCGATTCGCCACGTGGCGCGAGTTGGCCACAAATACGTCCGGGCCGGCAGATCCCGCCAGGTCCTGACGCCGCAGCCTTCGCAGTAAGACGGGCAACAGCATCCGCGTCGCGCGCCCGACTTCCTCACCATCCAGGAAGCCCTCCTCCCACGCGTAGCGCATCGGCGTGTGGCAGTAGCAAACATGGAGAGCCCCGGGCGGGGTGCGCACGTTCTTTGCACAGGCGTGATTACTGGAGAGCACCAGGTCGAAGCCCGAAAGATCGAAAGACCGGAATGCTCGGTTCATCAAGGGCAGCAGCTTCGGATAGTGGCGTCTCGCGCCCGGAATGCGGTTGAGGAAGGAGACGTGAACGGGCCGCTCGGTAAGGGACTGGGGCCATGGCGAAGGGTCGTAGATGGAGGTGAACAACTCCGCCTGCGGAAACATCTCGAGTAACTCCAGCACCACCTGCTCCGAGCCACCGGGAATCGTGAGCCACTCGTGGACCACCGCCACGCGCGGGAATCGCTCGCGCAGCCGCTCAAGGACAGTCATCGCGCTACCTCACTTACCACCGATGCCGAAGGCGTGCCCCGGCCAAGCTCAACCGCCGCAAGGAAGTCCTCCCATTGGCTCGCATACGGTGCGATGAGGCGAGCCAGACGCTCCAGGTCGCCCCAGCCGGCGTCGGCCTCCCAACCCCAGTGCAGGACGATCGGCATCCACAGTCCGCCCGTCCGCTCAATCGCCCTTGGCAGCGCCCTCAGTATCTCGGCAGCACGGCCGTAGAAGGGTGCATAGGAGGGCAGATACACGGCTTCCTCGCGCCACTGGGGCGTGCGTTGAAATCCCATCAGCCCGATCGACTCGGGGCCTCCACAGACGACCGCAAAACGCTCTGCGAGCCACCCGAATTGTCGAGCATCAAAGCGATTAAACGGCGGTACGAAGACGTTGGGCTTGATGCCGTACGGCACCAGATCGGCAAGCGCTTCGTCGATTAGACTCTCGGTCTGGGCGCGATCGAGGCCGCACAGCTCGGAATGACGCCGGGGAGACGCGAAGCGGGTGCGATGGTCGTGACCGTGCAACGCAAGGCACACACGTTCGCCGGCAAGCCGCCGCAGTACCGCAACCTCCTTGCCGTCGAGTGGTCTAGAGTCGGTGCCTGTTGGCGATAGCGGCTCGCGACTGACCCGCGGCGGTACCGCAAGCAGATAGGGCACACTCGCGCCGGTCATGATCTCGTGGAAGCGCTCAAAGCGCGAGACCCCAAAACGATCGGGCTTGTCCCACGCCTGATAGTGGGGAAACTCGTCCACTCGGACGAGTATGCGCGGCGCAGTCGTGTCGGCATCGCCGCCGACGACCCAACCGGCTAGCTGCCGGTCCGCCAACGTCCGCTCGCAGTAGCGACGGCCGAACTTGTAGATCAACTGCTCGCCCACGCGCACCGGAGGCGGTGGAACGGCTCTCATGACTGAACGCACAGCGCGAGGGTAGCGGTAGGTCCGGGCCGGTCGGCTGTTGCACCCGCCTGACGCCAACCTCTGCGGACAACTGCTCTCCAGCGGCGCAGCAAGCCGTTCATACCCCGCCAACCTGGGATCATGCGCCTATGTCCGACCCTCCCCGCCTGCACGGGCGCGACATCGTATGTGTGGGATTTGCCGACTGGGACACCGAGCTTTGGACTAACCAGCACCACCTGATGTCGCGGCTGGCACGCGATAACAGGGTGCTGTTCGTCGAGTCGCTCGGCCTGCGCCGACCCCAACTCGCCGGGCGCGACATCAAGCGAATCGTGCGGCGCCTGCGCCGTGGACTTGCCCCTCCGCGCCCCGTCGACGGATTGCACGTGCTCTCACCGCTGGTCCTACCCTTCCACCGCTATCGGATCGTGCGCGACCTCAACCGCCGCCTGCTGCCCGTGCTCGTACGCCGCGCGACGCGGCGACTCGGCTTTGAGCGACCGATCCTGTGGGCCTATGTACCCCAGGCCGAGGTCCTGATCGACGCGCTCGACCCCGAGCTGGTCGTCTACCACTGCGTCGACGACATCGCCGCCCAAGAGCGAATCGACACCGCGAGCTTCCGCGCGGCCGAGGATCGCTTCGCCGCGTGGGCCGACCTCGTGCTGGCAAGCGCACCGGCGCTCGGGGAGCGTCTAAGGACGATCTCGAGCAATGTGATGGATGCGCCAAACGTCGCCGACACCGAGTTGTTCTCCACCGCGCTCGAGCTCGGGCCGCTGGATCCCGAGATGGCCGCGCTGCCCACGCCGCGGATTGTGTTCACCGGTGCAATCGTGGCCATGAAGATTGACCTCCCTCTGCTAGTCGAGCTAGCGCGTCTGCGGCGGACGTGGTCGTTCGCACTGGTCGGCCCAATCGGTCCGGGCGAACCAAACACCGACGTAGCGGCGTTGATCGCCGAGCCGAACATCCATCTTCTCGGACCACGCTCCTACAGTGAGCTTCCGGAGGTTCTGCGGGCAGCCGACGCGGGGCTGATTCCTTACGCGCGCAACACGCTGACCGAGAGCATCTTCCCAATGAAGGTCTACGAGTATTTGGCTACCGGCCTGCCGGTGATCGCGACGCCGCTTCCAGCGCTCGCTGACGTCGCCGAAGTCGCCACCGCGCCCGATGCACAGGGCATCGCGGCGTTGCTCGAGGAGGCCCTGGCAGCGGACAATCCCGAGCGCCGCGCCGAGCGCTCGCGCGCCGCCGCCTCCCATTCGTGGGACCGACGCCTGGAGGAGATCGCCGTCGCGATCGAAGATCTGTGAAGGACCTGCTCGTCACCGTTCACACCCCGGTGCTGCGCTCCGGTCACGTCATGCGCACGTATGGCATCGCCCGCGCGCTTGCCGCACAGGACGGCCTGACGCTGCTCTACGTCAACTTCGACGCACCGGAACCCGACAGCGCCTTCCAGGCGATCCCCGGGATAGAGCTGCATGGTGTCACGCCCTCACGCGGAGCCAGGCGCCTGCTCTCCTACGCAGGCGCACGACTCGCCGGTGCACCCCACGCGCTCGCGCGCGGGGTTTCCAGCGAGCTGGCGAACGCAGCCTTGCGACTGGCTGAAAGACCAGGATGCGGGCGCGTTATCGCCGACGGACCGGTTGCCGCCGCCACGCTCACGCGGGTGATGGGCCACCGTCCGATCGTCTATAACGCCCACAACCTCGAGTCCGGCTTCCGTCATCAGCTCGACCGACGCCCGCTCGGCCGCCTGCAGGGTTTGCGCAGATTCGAGCGGAGGCTGCTTGCGCGCGTATCCGAGTCGTGGATGGTCAGCGAGGCCGATATCGCCGGCGCACGCGAACTGTGCCCCACCGCGCGCTTGCGCTACGTGCCCAACGTGGTGGATCTGGCGAGGATCATTCCCGTCTCCCTGCCGCAGCGAGAGCAGCGCGTGATCTTCGTCGCGAGCTTCTTCTACACGCCCAACCGCAACGGTCTGCGCTTCCTGCTCGATGAGGTTTTCCCAAGAGTCTGGGCCGAGTTGCCCGACGCGCGACTGACGCTCGTCGGCGCCGGCCTTCCGGAGCTGGGCGACGCGAACCCGCGCGTCGAGGCATTGGGCTTCGTCGAGGATCTCGGCGCGGCCTACGCGAGCGCCTCTTGCGCCGTCGTCCCTCTACTTCAAGGAGGAGGCACTCCGCTGAAGTTCATCGAGGCGCTCGCCTACGGCCTGCCCGTCGTCGCCACCCCACGCGCCGCCGCCGGGCTCGCGGTGAGCGATGGGCGGGACTGCCTGATAGCCGAGCACGGTGAGCAGTTCGCGCAGGCGCTCATCCGCATCCTGCGGGACGGCGCAGAGGACCTTGGCCGTTGCGGTCGCGCGCTCGTCGCCGAGCGCTACTCGATCGAGGCGCTCAGCGAGCTGCTCGCGGTACGCGAGTAGCGGACGACCCACAGGCCCCGAGCAAGGGCCACGGCCCGCATCAACTCGTCGGCTCGGGGGACGCGACCGAACGATGAGCTCCTGAAGCCGAGCGAGAGGGTGGCGATATCCGTGTGGGGGACTATCGCGACCGATGTACATCTGTCCAGGACCTTCCTGGACACTCACACACGCCGGGACTCGGTCCGACAGATCCGTGCAGATATCAAGAGCGAGGAAGCGATAGCGCCGATCTGCAGCTCAGGTCGCGTTCTCGTCGCATCCCGATAAAGGCACCCCCGCCGCGAGGCGGGCTCGCAAAGCCAGGGGTCTCCAGCAGGCCGCCCAGCCACCGAAGGAGATGAGAAGCATGTTGACCTACCCCTCTTGCCCGCCCCGGGCGCGGCGTTCGCTCGCAGTAGCGTGTCTAGCCCTGCTGGTAACCGCCTTGGGGGCGGCACAGCCCCTCACCGCCAACGCGAACACCGGCTCCTCCCACCACACCGCTACAGCGGCCGGAGCCATACCGCGCTCTCTGCGCCTCGCTGCCAGCGGCAGCACCAAGGCAGACCGGACCCTTGTCGCCAAGGCCAAGACGTTGAAGCAGTGCCTGAGCCAGCATCCCAAGCACCCCAATACATGCCAGGCCGAGCGCCGCGCCCTCCAGCAGGCCGGCAGCAAACTTGCACTCGCGGAGCAGCGACTCGCCAAGGCCGCTCGTTCGACCGGCAGGAGACGCGGCTCTAGGGACAGGGCACACGGCTCCAGGCGCGCCTCCGCGCTGCACGCTCCTCAGCTCACCGTCTCCGATCAGACGCTTACCTGGACGCGGATCGCTCATGTCCGCAGCTATGCGCTCGAACGCAAAGTGCCCGGTCAGGCAGTTCAGTACTCGGTGATCAACGGCACCTCCGTGACGCCGCCGCCCGTGCCCGGCGCAACCGTCGGCTACAGCGTTCGCACGGCCGTCAACGGGTCGACCTGGTCCGCGGAAAGGTCGATTGCATACCCGCCGCCGACTGAAACGGTCGACGATCAGGCCGCACCGGCTCTCACGGTCTCCGGTCAGACTCTCACCTGGAACCAGGTGGGTGGTGTGAGCACCTACGTGCTTATGCAGCGGGCACCGGGCCAAGCCGATCAGTACTCGGCCGTCGGCGGGGCCTCGTTCACGCCTACGCCAGTGCCCGGCGCAACCGTCTACTACAGCATCCGGACCGCTGTCGACGGCAGCGCCTGGGCGCCTGAAGTGTCGATCACCTTCCCAACGGCCACGCCGACACCGCCCACCAGCTCGCCGCCCGTATCCGAAAGCCCCACTAGCTCGCCACCCGTATCGAAAAACCCGACCAACCCGCCGCCCGTATCCGAAAACCCCGCCACCCCACCGGTGTCGACAAGCTCGACCGGTCCGTTCGAAATGGCTCTTGTGCCCGGATCGTTGGCGCGCACCGAGCCAGGCATAATCAGTCAGCTCGGCGCCCACTCGGTGCGGATGGAATTCGAAGTTGGCGCCTCGCCGTCGACGCTCGCACCGATCGTCGAAGAATACGCAAAAGTCGGCATCCGGATCATGCCATTGGCCGGCTTCGAAGGAACCCTGCCGACGAGCGCCCAGGCGAAGAACCTGGCGAGCTGGGCAGCCGAGTTCGGACCCGGCGGCACCTTCTGGCAGGGTAAGTCGTTCCCCGCCGGAACCGCCATGACGAACGTCGAGTTCGGCAACGAGACCAGCTACACTTATCAGTTCAGCGATAACTCAAAAGAAGCGGTCGCCAATCGCGCGCAGACCTACGCGCTGCGCTTCAAGGAAGCCGAGGAAGGGATCCACGCGGCCAATCCCGACGTGGGGCTGCTGGCACAGGGTGACAGCGGCGAGAACAACGGCTCGACCTGGGTTGACAACATGTTCAAGGCGGTCCCCAACCTGGCCCAGCTGGTGGCTGGCTGGACCGTCCATCCATATGGAACCGAATCGCTGCGCAGGATCGACGAAGTCGTCACCCAGACACAGGCCGACGGCGCACCCAGCACAATCCCGATCTATGTCACCGAGTGGGGCCTGTCCACCGCCAACGGACGCTGCCTCAGCGATAACTACGGCTGGAACCCCTGCATGACCTATGAAGAAGCCGGCGCCGACCTCGCCTCGACCGTCGCGGCGATGCGCGAACGCTTCGGCAGCCGCCTGCGCGCCCTCTACCTCTACCAGGCCCAGGACCTGGCGTCGTCGGGCACCTCGACCGATCGCGAGGAACACTTCGGAGTGCTTCAGTACAACGGAGCGCGCAAGGGCGCCTACACCACCGAGGTCGAATCGCTGCTGACGGCCAATCCGTAGCGGGAGGGGCCCGGTTAGTCGGCTGCGGCGCTCATAAGGCAGGCGCAGCCACGCATTCGACTCGCCGAGCCAACATCAAGCCCGATAGCCACTGGCGGTCAGGCGGGCACGCCGGCACGAGCCGGAGGCACACCGTCGAGCAAAGCAAGCAGCCCGATCTGAGCGCAGAGCAGAACCGTGAAGCGCGGATCGACCCCGGTAAAAGTGGCTGTCGTCTCAATCACGACCAGCCCCGCAAGCCCGCACAGCGAAGCCAGCCCGAATGCCCGCAGCAGGCGCTCTGCGCTGCGTCGCCAAGCCCGCCAGGCGAGCACAGCGGCGCCCGCCAGGATCGCGAAGTAGGCGACCAGGCCCAGGACGCCGAGCTTCAGCCAGAACCACAATGCCGCGAAATGCACGTATTCGCGCCCGTTTTCGTGTTCAGCCGACAGCGGCTGCACGGTTGCCTGCCAGGGTACGCTCATCCCCAGGCCAGTGATAGGGTCCCTGCGAATCTCGCCGAGCACATTGGCGCGCTCGTCGAGGCGATAACGGTCTTCGACATTCGTCGCTAACTTCGAAGGAGCGAGCGATTCAACACGCTTGACCGCGGGAATCTGGTTCTGGAAGTGGATTGAACCAAGCAGCACGATCGCCAAGGCAAGCATCAGACCCGTTGGTAGGAGCATACGGCGGCCGACCGGCGAGGTGCCGAGCAGAAGCACGAGCAGCAGTCCGAGCACGGCTGCGATCCAGAACGAGCGCCGGTAAGAGAGCGCCAGCGAGGCGATCAGCAGCGGGCTCGCGAGCAGCGCCCACCGCGGCGGGCGCGCACGAGCCAGAATGGTTGCGAATGCCCAGAGCAACGCGATCATGATCAGCCAGTTGGCTGTAGGTTCGTAGTAGGTCAACGTGCTCATGCCTTCGAATCTGTCCCCGTAATGGCCGAGGACCTCGACCAGGCCCAGAGTCGCCTTGAGGATCGCCAGCG
Organism: Solirubrobacteraceae bacterium; assembly: GCA_036511695.1. GTDB lineage: Bacteria > Actinomycetota > Thermoleophilia > Solirubrobacterales > Solirubrobacteraceae > Palsa-744. The sequence continues at coordinate 54,356 of DATCBT010000007.1, forward strand.
CCATGGCGCCGCCAAGCAGGATCGTCACCTGGCGACGATCGACGTTCAGGTTCGCAAGCACGACAGGAAGCAGCAGGACGTAGACGAGCACGTTCTCCGAGAGCACCACCGTACGCAGGCTTACGCCTGCGGCGTGGCCGGTGATGATGCCCACAAGCATCGCAAGCAGGAGCATCACAACACCCGGGATCAGCGCCCGCGGCACCCTCACCGGGCGACGGCGCCGAATCGCATCGATGCCGACAGCGAGCACCACCAGAACCACGAGGATGTCGAGCGGGGTGAGACCCTTATAGATCTGGATGTACAGCTTCGACGTGAAGTGCAGAAAACCGAATGTCGGGCCCTCACACAGAATCGTCAGCCCAACCACCATGACGGCAAGCGCGAGCGGCCGGTACAGCAGGATGAGTACGGTCGCGAGGGCCAGCGGCACGAGCAGGCCAGCCATTCCATCCTTGTAGACAGCCAGCAGCGCGACCAGCGCCGTGGCGCAGCTCGCCACGGCGGCGACACGCAGCTCGCCTATATCGAGCCCACGGAGACGAAGGCGTCGCGCGGACATATAGCTGCGACCGTCTCAGCCCGCCTGATGCCGAGGCGCGGAACTGCGTTGCGGGCGCAAAGGCGTCTCGAGATGATTCTCAAGCGCGACGGAACCGCTCGCCTCATACGCCTTATAGCCGTAGCGCCCCGCGTCTCGCAGGCCCGTGACGACAAGTCCCACCGGCTCGACCACATGCCGATCGAGAATAGCCCGCGCGCGGCGAACCTCCTCGCGCGTCGTGTGATCGACGCGGGCAACCACGAGAGCGGCGTGGATCGCCGGATTGTTGAGTAGGATCTGAGCATCTGCAACCGGGTTGAGCGGCGGAGCGTCGATGACTACCAGCCCCCCCCCGCCGGTGAGGCTGCCGAGGATCTCGGCCATTCTCGTCGAACCAAGCAGCTCGGAAGGATTCGGTGGCAGACGCCCGGCCGGCAGCACGGCCAGACCCGGAAGCTCGTCGAACGGATACACAAGCAGATCGACCACACTCACACCTCGGACTATCGCCGAGGTCAGGCCGTCGCGAGAACTCAAGCCGAAGTGCGATGCAAACGTCGGGCGGCGCAGGTCGAGCTCGATCACCACGGTGCTGCGGCCCGCCAGCGCAACGGCGTGCGCGAGGTCGACCGCGACCGTCGTCTTGCCCTCGCTGGGTACAGCGCTGGTCACGAGCAGCGTGTCGAGCTGTCTGGCGACCGCCACGAAGTCGAGCGCGCTGCGCAGGATGCGATAGGGCTCGAGTGACCCCTCCCGTCCTCGCGCGCTGGTCGAGCCAAAGGCCGCTTGGGGAACGCCGGTGAGCGCGGGAATACCATAAGCGTGCTCGAACTCCTCGATCGTCTTGATCCGTCTATCCAGCGACTCCAGCAGGAAGATCACCGAGAATGCCACCGCGAGGCCGATCAGCAGACCGATCACAGCCGTCGTTTTCAGGCTGGTCCCGGCCGGCGCCGTTGGCACAGTCGCCAGTCCGATTATGTTCGCCGATCCCCCGGCGGCCGCCCTGAGACCGCCAATGCGCTGCTGGGATTGTTCCAGCCCTGCGCGTGCAGGCGATCCGGCAGGCAGAGCTGCTATCTGCCGCTGAAGTTGCCGCTGAGCCGCTTCGATGCTGGCGATCTGGGAGGCCGCCTTGAAGGCGATGTACTGGTTGGCGAACGCGTTCGCCAACCGCGCTGAATAGCCTGGAACTCCAGTCGTGGCCGTAAAGCGTAGGACATCGGCGTTCGGTGCGGCTTCAACGCTCACCTGATTCAACAGCTCGTTGGATTCGACAGAGATCGGGAGCTGCTTGCGCACGCCCTGCGCGACTTCAGAGGAGTGCGCGATCAACACCTGGGTCGCCGCTTCGCGCAGTGGTTCGCCGCTGCTGGGAGCGTTCACCTGTAGAGCGGAGTCTGGCAGCGTGCTGCTCTGAAAGGCGACGCTGGCTGTGGCCTCATAAGACTTGCCCGCCCGCTCGTGGCTTACCACCGCTACTAGGATGCACACGGTCACGATTCCCACGATGAGCAGCCAACGACGCCTCGCGATGCTTATCGTGCTCACGAGTCCCTCGTTTTCACGGACGCGCTCGGAGGCGCTCATACAGTCCGCCTCCAAGCCGTGAGCCTGACGCTTATGGCAGTAAGAATCCTCACCATTGGCCTCTCATCGTCGGGCACGCAGCCATGCTTTACTATTGCGACAGATCCGTTGAGCCGCTCTAAGCGCCACGGAATGATCTATGCTCGATCGCACCTTTGCTAGTTCGAGGCCAACCCGTACTCTCCTCGCGACAGGCCGCTGGCTGGCCCGAACACGCTGCTCATGCGCCAGTGTAGCATCCGGCGAGAATGAGTTTGCATCTTCGAGCAGGCACTAGCGCGCTCAGGCGCCGCACCCGTTCCGCGATCATGCGCCTGGGCAAGGAGGAGCAAACCCGTGAGATCCTGGGGCACTTCCGGGAGGCGCGCTCGGCCTTCAACCCCATGTGGCGCAGGGAGTTGCGCGACGAGTATGCAATGCGGGTTGCGTTGATCGCGATACTGCGAGCAGACTCAAACGCCATCGACGTGGGCGCGAACTACGGGGCGGTACTCGAGTCGATCGTGCGCTTGGCGCCTGGCGGCACCCACATGGCGTTCGAGCCGATCCCCTACATGCAGGAACGCCTTGCCAAGCGATTTCCAACGGTTGAAGTTCGTCGCGCCGCGCTGTCGGACGAGGCCGGAGAGAGAGAGTTCTCCCACGTGCTCGACGCGCCGGCTTATAGCGGGCTGCGCCGGCGAGGAGATCTGCCTGCCGATGCCACGGAGGTCGAGCGCATCGAAGTCAAAACCGAGCGCCTGGACGACGTGCTCGCCGATCGCGAGCACGTGCCTTCGCTCATCAAGATCGACGTGGAGGGCGCGGAGCTTCAGGTCCTCCAAGGTGCCCACGACACCCTCGAGCGTCATCGTCCATTCGTCCTGTTCGAGCACGGCACCGGCGGAGCCGACCTTTATGACACCGGCCCAAACGACGTCTTCGACTTGCTCGATGGCATCGGATTGCGGATATTCGATCTTGAGGGTAGTGGCCCGTACTCGCGAGAGCGCTTCGAGGCGACTTTTACAGAGCCGATCTGGAACTTCCTGGCCGCACCGAAGTAGGAGGCTACTGGGTCCGCGCGGCGGCCCGTTCCAACTCGTCCACCATCAGCTGATCGTGTCGAGCCGCGCCGTGCTCGGCGGCTGTCCGAAATCCGCCCTCGCGCAAGCTCGCCCGGAGATCTTGGGACTCGGCCAACCTGCGGACCGCGCCGGCAAGGGCCCGGGGATCGTCGGCTGGTATGACCAGCGCGTTCTCGCCATCGCGTAGGTATGTGGCGGCCCCGCCTCGGGCGGTGGCTATGACCGGGCGCCCCACCGCCATGGCCTCGAGTGGCACCAGGCCCCACGGCTCATCCCAGCGCACGGCGAAGACGACTGCATCGGCGCTCGCAAAGACCCCCGGCATCGCATTGCTGGGCGCCGGCCCTGAGAACTCGACCCGATCCTGGACACCGAGAGCGTGGGCCTGGCGATGAAGTTGATCCTCGTAGGCCTCCTTGCCGGCGCCGACGATCTGCAGCGTGGTGTCGTTTGGAAGCTCTGCGAGCGCCGCCACCACCACATCGATTGCCTTGTCTGGGTCGAGCCTTCCCGCGCATAGGAGGCGTCCCTCCCATCGTGAACGGGGCTCGGCCGCCTGGTAGCGGGCGTGGATACCCGCTGTGATCACGATGTAATCGGTTGGCTCGATGCCGGCAGCGAGAGCCCGCTCGAGCGTGTAGCGCGAGTTGAACACGCATCGCCCCGCCTCCGTCACTTTGAATGCGACCGGAATCCCGGACAGCGGCTCAAGTAGCGGCGCGAGGGGGCGCAGTCGAAACCGCCGGACCATCCGCGACCAGGCGTCTACCTGCGGACCGTAGGAGAGCCAGTGGTCGTGAACCGCCAGCACGGACGGTATTCTGGCGCGCCGCACCCTCTCTATCAGGGATAGCGACATGCCCCCCATGCCCCACCAGCTCACCACGTCGGGGGCGAACTCACGCAGGTGTCGTTCGAGGATCGCGGCATTGTGACGCTCGATCCTCAAACTGCCGAGCGGACCAACCCGGACGACGCGCTGCGCCGTGTCGTCCAGATACGAGCGCAGACTGCGCTCGACCTCGAATGGGGCTGTCTCGCTGGCGCCACCGGCACGGTAGTCGGAGACCAGCACCCGAATCTCGTGGCCGCGCGCCTCGGCCTCGCGCATCACCCCCTCGCACATCAGCTCGTAGCCGCCAAGGTACTGTGGCGGGTAGAGCAGTCCAATCGTCAAGACCCTCATGTAGTTAGTTCCTATAGGAGCGAGCGGTGGTTCTCATGCGCTCGTATAGATCGAGCACGGGGCCGGCAGCCGCCATCGGGGTGTGGTGCTCGACGAACGTTTGACGAGCCTGTTCCCCTGCGTGACGTCGCGCCTGCATGTCGTCGTGCAGCCGCACCGCCGCGGCTGCGAGCAGCCGGTCCTCGGTCTCGACATCCACCCCGCCGAGGGCACCGAGACCCTCAGCCCCCTCGGGCGTGCTCACCACCGGCAATCCCAGGGCAAGCGCCTCCAGCACCTTCACCTTAGCGCCGCTGCCGGCGGTGAGGGGGTATAGAAGAAAGCCGAGCTCGCGTAGGAAGTCCGCTGCTGCCGGCACGCGACCGTGCCACTCGATACCGGGACTATCGGGCAGATGAGCGAATGTGGCCCGCTCCATGTCGGTACCCGCCAGCAGCAGCCTGGCCTCCGGTCGCTGCTCGCTCACCAGCGGCCACACGCCGGTGAGCAGGCGCTCCACGGCTTTCCTCGTCGGCGGCCAGTTGGCATTCCCGATCAGACCGGCGGCCGAGTTTTGTAGCGAGGCCGCCGGCCGATAATTGGCCAGGTCGAGCGCCAGGGGCGCCACCGCCACGTGTGCATGTGGCCAGGAGACCGCCAGCGGTCGCTGCACCTCCGGCGAGTTCGCCAGCAGCCAGCGCGCGCTTTTGCAGGCCCGCCGCTCGCTGCGCAGCAGCTCGATCGTGATTCTGCCCTCCTCATGCCACGGCGCTTCGAGCTTTCTGTCGCGAAGCGTCACACAGTCGAGCTGCACCACGGCGGGACGATCGATCTGCCCAGCCACACCAGCTGTTCGAGAGTCCACGAGATGCACCACATCCGCCTCGGCCGCCAGCTGCTTCACCCGCTCGGCGAAGGGACCGCGGGAGAGCAGACTGTTGGGACTCAGCACCCTTTCCGCTCGCGCCTGCCCCCGCGAGGGCCATTGGATGCCCATTACCTCCACCGGTAAATCGCTCGGAGGGGCTTCCGGAGAGGCGGAGCCCATGTCGGCCGCTAGCACGCGAAAGCTCGTCCCGCGAGCCTCGAGCCCGCGCAGCAGTCCCAGAGCGCACCTGCTTGCGGCGCCACCCTCGGGCACGGGTGGAAAGGGCAACACGACCAAGACACGCAAGACTGCAAGAGTATGGCGCATGTCGACCAAAGTGATGTCTCTGAGACGCCGTTTGTTCCACGGTGGGGCGGCCGGCGATGCTGGCTTGGCCGGCGGACGTCACATTGCCTCCAACGTCGCAATTCAACTCACCGCACGCCTCATCACGATGGCGATCGGCGTGGTCACCGTATCGCTTACGGCTCGCACGCTCAGTCCGGACGGATATGGGGTGTGGAGCGGAGTTTCCAGCTATGTCGGCCTGTTCGGCGTGCTGACCGACCTCGGCTTCACCACCGCCGCGATGCAGAGAATGGCAGCTCACCCCGAGCGTGAGGCGGAGTGGCTCGGGGCGCTGGCCGGCGCGCGCGCCGCGATGTCCCTGGTGGTGATGGTGGTGTGCGCAGCGTCCGTACCGATCCTGTTGAGCAGCACAGGCGACCGCCAGACGGTGGGCCTAATCCTGACAACCACGATCTTCTGGGGTGGAGCAAGCGCGTTGACCACGGTGTTCCAGTCACGGCTGCGGGCGGGGATGATGCTGACATTCACCGTGCTGCAGGCCGTTCTCTGGCTTGGCGCGGTGATCGTCCTGGCAAGCAGCAAAGCCTCGGTGGCGGCATTTGCGATCGCCAACGCCACGGTGATCGGACTCATGGCGCTCCTCCAGATCCAGGCGACCCGCAAACTCGCTCACGTGGCCTGGCGCGCCGGGCTGAGCTTGTGGAGACCGTTGGCACGGGTCGCGATCCCACTTGGAATCGCAAACGTATTCATTATCGTCTACTACCAGGTGGACTCCGTTCTGCTACTGCAGATCGCGGGAGAACGAGAAGCCGGTATCTACGGTGCGGCCTACGGATTCCTCGGGCCGCTCATATTCCTGCCGGCCGCCGTGATGTCCTCCTTCTTTCCGGTGCTCTCCGCGGTCCAACGGAGCGATCCCGCACGGGTGCGTCGGCTGGTCCAGATATGCCTCGACACGATGGGAGTGATCGGCTTTCCGATACTCGCTGGGACGATCGCCCTGTCGAGCCAGATCATTCATCTCCTGTACGGCACGAAGTTCGCGGGCTCGAGCAGCGTGCTGGAGATACTGATGATCGCGTTTGTGTCGATCTGCTTTGGAATGGTCGCCGGGCTGTTGGCGCCCGTCCTGAACCTGCAATGGCGGCTCGCCGTGTACTCGGGAATCGGCGCCGCCGCAAACGTCGTGCTGAACCTGCTCTTGATTCCCTCCTTCGGAGCACACGGCTCGGCGTGGGCTACGGTCGTCACCGAGATCCTGACGATGGTGCTTATGCTGAGTACCTGTCTATACAAGCTGAAACTGCGACCGTCCGCCTGGAAGCTGCTGGGCGCCCTCAGCATGGCAGTTGCCATGACCGGCGTGATGGTGCTGGCAAGACCGCTCGGCTTGGTCCCGGCCGGGGTGATCGGCGTTCTGTTCTACGCCGCCGGCCTGCTCGTCACCCGAACCGTCGACATCCGGGAGTTGCGTGCGCTGAGGGCACAGCGAGGCTGAGCTCGGCTTGCGGTAAGAGCCGGTGCGAGCTGACATCTGGTAGACCCGTTTAGCTCAACTTGCAGAGTGGCCGTGGATGTACCAGAAGATCGTGGCGGAGCGCAATAGTCCCTCCAGGTGAGCCTGTCGCTGGTCGGGACCGCCATCCAACAGCGCCTGAATTCGATCTCGTGCCACGAACTCCCACAGGGGCGAGTCGTCGTGCGCGAACAACTCACGCATCAACTCGAGATTTTGCTCGACCCACCTGAACATGAAGGCGCCCCTGCCGTTGGTCACGGGCGCCGGCGCCCGCCCGACTTTGGCTCTTGCGGTGACGATGTCAGCGAGGTCTCGTACCGCACGCAGTCCCGCGCGGCGAGCCTTTGCGCTTGGCATGGGATTCTTGAAGGGGTAGTTGAACAGCTCAGGCGAGATCCGCGAGAGCAGCTGTTGATATGGGAGCTCGACGTAGCGCTGAGCCGGTGACATGGCCAGGCAGTATTCGGCGTAGCCCCGGCTGCAATAGGGGCTGAACAGATCGTCGGCGACGGCCGCGCGGCGTGGCGCCGTCGAACCGTGGCCACCCACGCGTTCGAAGGCGAAGAACAACTCGGCGACCTCGTTCACGTGCCAGCCCTCGGCGAGCCGATCATCGAAGAAGCCGCGCGTGTGACGATCGACCATCTCCTGAGCCTCTCTCGTCATGACCGCCCTCTGGGAGTTGGCCTTCATCGTCAGCACCCGTCGCTGGAGGGGTGCCAGATGTCCGATCAGCGGCACGTTGGCGGCGGCGATCGTGTTATCGCCGATACCGCGCCCGAGCTCCCCACCGATACCGGAGAGCTTCAGGCCGAGGCGCTGCGATCGATGGGGCTGTAGAAGGTCGACCATCTGCCCGAGGTCGGACAGGCCGTCGGTTTGAGCGATCAGTCGCGAGGCGATACCCACCCAGTCGCGGCTGAGGTTTTCGTCGGGCACCACGACCTGATGGGCAAGGTCGAAGCTCTGCGCCAGCTTCTGCCCCCAGATGACATCGACATGACTCGGACGACCGATCGTGTAGAACTCGGCGACGATATCGCGGGCGCGCACCATTGCGAGCACGAGCCGGCTGTCGCGCCCGGCGGTCACCGCGCAGCGCACCGGCGAGATGCCGCGGACGGCGCTCGCGGTCATCGTGGTCATGTAGGTGGCGAGCTCCTCTAGGCTCCTGCTGGCGCCCGAGGCGCGATCGAACACCTCGGGGCCGAAGTGAGCCCGACTCGCCACACGACCTTCTTGTATCTGGTGGCGGGCCCCTCCACTCAATGCCGTGACGTCTCGCAGGAGCGTATGGCGGCGGGAGGCCCAGCCAAGGCCCAGCATAGTGCTCACACCCAGCGGATCGGGGGCGCTCGAACTCAGCAGCGATCGGATCACGCCGACGCTGTTGCTGGCCAGGACCCCTTGCTCGTGGTGAGCAACGTACACAGGCATGAGTCCGAAGTTGTCGAGCAGCACCTCGACGCGCGCGCTCTCCAGGTCGATCCTCGCGGCGCAGAACTGACCCTCGAGATCCTGCGACCAACTGTCCCAGCCTCGCGCGAGGTCGTTGGCGTCGTAGGCCGCATGGCGTCCATGCGGGTCCACCGGCAGCCCGTCGAACAGCGTGATCCGCATGCCCTCGCGCGCTAGATAGCGACGCGGAGCGGCAGCCTCGCCGTGGTGCATCCCAGCCGCGGCGACTACCGTGTTGCTCGAGCTGGCCTGCCATGCGCTGTGTGGATCGAGCTCGAACTGGCGTCCCGCTTTTGCAACCGCGACCGCCAGTCGATCGGCCGGGAGGCTGGGTATATCCACGGCTATCGCGAAGAGATGCAAGGAGCGCCTTTCAAGCCAGGGGCATGCCAGAGGCCGACCGGAGCGACTGCTGGTGCCAAATTCGAGTCAACTGTACAACGCGCCATGGATGGCCGGTGACGAGGGGAGCGGGCCCGCTGCTAGGGTCGCCCACGATGAACCAGGCGGATGGTGTGACTCTCCAAATCAATGTAGCCCCAACCGACTTTCTCCACGCCAGGGAGACCCTCCCCCACCAACTGCGCCAGTGGGCAGGACAGGTGCAGGAGGTCATCTTCAGCTTCGACCTGCACCGGACCGAGCGTGGCGGACGCTTTGCCGAGGGCTGGGAGGAGCGCAGGGGACCGATGCAGGAACTCCTGGACGAACTCTGCGGGCAGTATCCCAACGCGCGAGTGGTGCCTGTGGACTACGGGGAGATGACCGCTCGTGAGATAGCGCTCGTATTCACCGGCGGCTCGCCGGTACCCGCCAAGGACACGAAGGGCGCCCCGATCTACCCGTATTTCCACGGCCTCTGGGCGGCGAGCCACGATCTGGTGCTTCATCTCGACTCCGACCTCATGTTCGGTGGCTCGAGCCAGACATGGGTGGTTGAGGGCAGCGAGCTGCTTGCCGAGCATCCCGATGTGCTCGCCGTGAGCCCGCTCCCGGGGCCGCCGCGCGCCGACGGTCGGCTGAGCTCGCAGAGCGCCACGCCCTTTCAGGATCGCTCATTGGCATTTCGCTTCCCCACGCTCAGCACACGCCTGTTCATGATCGACCGTCAGCGCCTGCGCGAGAGGATCCTTCCCCTACAACTGGCCGGCCCGGCGCGGCTGATCAGCCGCGTGAAGGCACGGCTACACGGCAATCCGCCTTATGCAGCTGTCGAGATCGCGGTCAGTGAGGCGATGGCGGCGGCGGGTCTGTCGCGTGTAGACTTCCTCGGCGCGTCTCCCGGGATGTGGTCGCTGCACCCGCCGCTGCGCTCTGAGGCGTTCCACCGAGCGCTACCGGGCTTGATCGAGCGAATAGAGGCCGGAGACATTCCCAACGCCCAACGCGGGGACTACGAACTCAACGACAGCATGTTCGACTGGTCACGTGCACGACGCCGTGCGCGCATCCGCAGGCTGTGGGCATAGGCATCAGAACTCTGGCACCGAGCCCAGGCGTCAATTGTGGCTGGGGCGGCGCGCACCCCGTCGAGGCAGGCAACGGTCGCTCGACGCCGTGGTAGGCGCGAGCTCGATCGGACGAAGCGGAGCCGCCGGGGCAAGCAGCTCGCGTCGCGAGGACACGCCGAGCTTGCGATAGATGTTGCGGGCATGGGTGCGAACCGTCTCGACCGAGACGAATAGCGCGGCCGCTATCTGCGCGTTTGGAAGAGCCTCGCGCAGCATCACGAGCACCTCTGCCTCACGTCGTGTGAGCAACTCCGATTCCCACGTCCGCGGCTGAGCTTGCTCCCTGCCGCCGTCGGCGTGGGGAACAACCTGTAGGCCCCGCGACGCAAGGTGGACGGCATTGACGATATCGCGCGCTTGAGTGTCCTTGCCCAAGCAGGCGTTGGCGCCGAATGCCAGCATCTGCACACACTCGGCGTTCGAGGGATGGTTGGCCAGCAGTACCAGGCGCGTCTCCGGATGGCGAAGACGCAGCTCGCGCACCTCAGCGGGACTCCTGAGCGAGCCGAAGTTGAGGATCGCCACCTGTGGTCTGTTGGCCCGCAGAGCCGCCCCAAGTCTTTTGTGCTCAATGTCACAACCCACGAGCTGAACGCCTGGGTCGCCCTCGATCACGGCACGCAGGCCGCGTCCCACGAGATCCTCAAAACGGGCGATGGCCACATTGATGGGTGTTGGCTCGGGCACGGATTGACCTACGGGGGGGGTCTCGGGTTGTTCTGTCTATCAACACGTTAGACGATATGGATTAGACGAGCCTCCCCCCTAGATCCCCCCTGTCCTCACCCGAAGATCACCTCTCGAGGGCTCGACAGATCGCCTCGGCTAGGCGAGAATCTAGTTGCAGCGGCCACAACGACTATTACAACGGCGTGAGCAAGGACCCATGACGGGCGATAGCTCGCGAAGCCAAGATCCGACCAAGGAGGGTGCATTCCATGAGCAGGCCGATGACAAAGCGATTGACCGTATCCATAGGTGTAGTGAGTGCCCTGGCACTCACTACCGGAGCATTTGCGTACTTCACGACAGCCGGCTCGGGGACGGGGACGGCGACCGTCGGGAGCAGCGCCTCGACCATCGTGATCAAAGGATCCACCAGCGGAGCGCTATTCCCCAGCGCCAGCTCACCTGTGGAAATCATGGTCAAGAACACGGGTACCCAATCGGCGCACGTCGGATCGGTGAGCCTCACAGGGGTTGCGGCTGATTCAGGACACAGCTCATGCGAAACAAGCCACAGCTCTGAACCCGTGTTTACGATGACGGCCGTATCGATTGAAAAGACGCTCAAAAGTGGCGAAGAAGTCAAAGCGAGCGGGTCTCTTCAGATGAAGGACACCGGGGTGTCGCAGGACGGCTGCCAGGGAGCGACGTTGACGCTGAACTTCACGAGCAACTAGCGGGCGCGCCTTGGAGTAGCGCAATGCGCACGAGTCCTCCGATCTCGGCCATCCGGCTCCGGTCACGACGCCCGAATCATCAGGGCGTCAAATGAGCAGCGGGCGCAACAGGTTCAGGGCACTCGGCGGGGTCACGAGACTCGTGACCCCGCTCGGCGTGCTTGCCCTCGCTGGAGTGTTCATCGCGGGGGCTCTGGCGGTGAGTAGGCTCGTGACCCCGAGAACCCCGGCACGGGCTCGCACAAGCCAAAGGATCGCGGGCGCGACGATACGCTCGCATGGTCGCTCGACGGGCAAGGGGCGTGCGGTGACAAACAAGTCCAGCAACCTGAGGGTGAGGGGCGATGTCGGCTCGAGCCTCTACCCAGGGGATGCGCCCGCGGGCATCGACGTGTCGCTGAGCAACCCGCACAAATATCGTCTCGCCATAAGCAGCCTGACGGTGGGACTGCGGTCGGTGAGCGCCCCACACGCGACGCCATTCCTGCCTTGCACCAAGGCGGATTTCGCCGTACGCGGCTACCGCGGGCGCGGCTTCACCGCGCCCGCGGGACTGAGCAACCTCGCCCACGACCATGTTCTGCGCAGCCGCTGGCCGACGGTGTCGATGCTCGATCGACCGGTAAACCAGAACGGCTGCATGGGCGCGATACTCAAGTTCGACTACCACACCACCGCGACACGACATCGGGCCGCTCGATGATTTCAAACTCCCGCCGCCGCGGCCTGATCGTCCTGCTCGCGATGCTCACGTTCGGCATGCTCGCGAGCAACGCGACCGCCTACTTCTCCTCGCGAGGGACTGGCTCGTTCACCGGCAACGTGATCAGCCTGACCGTACCGGCCAGCCCTCTCGCCAGCGCCGGCGCGAGCACCGTCACAGTGACTTGGGCCGCCTCGACGATCAGTGGGAGCGTGGCCGCGAACAGCTACACCGTCGAGCGTTACACGGCGGGCGGCACCGATCTGGGGTCGGCGTCCTGCGGCCCGGTTCCCTCCAGCGCCGGAACCCCGAACGCCTTCGGGAGCTTCTCCTGCACGGACTCACCGCCCGCGGGGAGGTATACTTACAAGATCGTCGCCCATTACAGGACGTGGACGGCCGGCACAGGATTTACACCGAGCGTGTCGCTCGGCAGCTCGAGCACCACAGTCAGTTCCTCCACAAATCCCTCGATTGCCGAAGGGCAGGTCACCTACAGCGCGACGGTGAGCGTCGAACCGGCAGGCACGCCAACCGGCGATGTTGAGTTCCTCGATGGCGAAAGCCCGATCGCGAACTGCACCGAACAATCGCTCTCGGGCGCCAGCCCATTCCGTGCGAGCTGCTCGGTGACCTACGGCGTGCCTGGCAGTCATTCGATTACCGCCCGCTATCTGGGTGACAGCGCGTACCCGGGCTCGACCTCTTCGGTCCTGACGCAGACTGTAAACGTGAGTGGCGTGCTCACCGCGCTCTCGCCGCCCTCCGTCGAATCCGCCCCAGGCGCATCACACATTCTCGTCACGCCCGACGGCAAGAACGTATATGCCACAGACCGGCGTGCGACGATTATCTCTCAGTACTCGCGTAACCTGCAAACGGGCAAGCTCCAGCCGCTCTCGCCGGCGACCGTGGCGGCGCAGGAATCGCCGGAGAGCATCGTCATCAGTCCAGATGGAAAATACGTATATGTAGCAAACGGACATTCCGATGACATCTCGCAATATGAACGGAACCCAAGCACGGGCGCGCTGGCGCCGCTCTCGCCAGAGACGGTACCGGCGGGTGACGATCCCATCGGTCTGGCCATCAGCCCCGACGGCAGCAACGTGTACTCAGGAGATGCGGACGGCGAAGCGGTGTTTGAGTTCTCGCGTAACGCGAACACCGGGCAGCTCAGCGCGCTGCCCACCGCGTCGATCCCGGCGGGCAATAACACCCACGGGGTCATCGTGAGCCCCGACGGCAACGACGTGTATGTCACGAACTACGGCTCGGGAACGGTCTCACAGTATTCGCGCGCAAGCGGAGGTGAGCTTGCCGATCTGAGTCCCGCCACGGTAAAAGCCGGCGTCAACCCACACGATCTCGCCATAAATCCCGACGGCACAAGCGTATATGTGGCGGATAGCGCCCAATCGGGGGGCATCTCACAGCTGAGCCGTAGCACGAGCACAGGGGCGCTCGTCGCGATGCGCAAAGCTACCGTGGCGGCCGGCGAATACACCGAATGCGTGGCCGTGAGCCCCGACGGCGCGAGCGTATACGCCACGAATTTTCAGTCGAAGAGCATCTCGCAGTATTCGCGCAACAGCTCGACTGGCGAACTCACCACGCTGGTCCCGAATCCGACCGTGGCGGCGGAAACCGAACCGGAAGGGATCACGGTGAGCCCTGACGGCATGAGTGTCTATGCCACGAACTTCGGCTCTGGCACCGTCTCGCAGTACTCACGAGCACCATAGGAGTAGCTACTACAGAGAACGCCGGGCGTGCACCGACGTCATCGCGCCATAGAGCTTCAGAGAGCTGCCTGGAGCAAGCTTTCGACGGCTCGTAGGGTCTTGTCGGTGTCGTAGCTCTCGAGGATCGACTCATGGCCCATCGCACCCTCGCGTTGCCGGCGCAGCGGATCGTCGCGGTAGGCGCGAAGGACGTCTGCGAGGGCACGTGCGTCGTGGTGGGGCGCGACGACCGTTCCCCCACCGGATGTTCGCACGGCCTCGGCGCCCTCCGGATGGGTTGCCACGATGGGGAGACCGATCAGCTGAGCCATCACGATCACACGCGGCCGGTCGGCCTCGGTGGGACTGGGAGCAAACGCAAGCAGGTCGCATGCCGAGAGGAACTCCTCGACGTGGCCGCGCACGTTGGGAACGAAGCGGACGCGCTCGCGGTAGGGCGCGGCCCGTGCGCGTAGCGCCTGCTCCTCCTCGCCCTCTCCCGCCAGGACCAGGAGCACATCTCCGTCCAGATGGGCCATCGCGTCGATCAACACGTCGCTTCGCTTGCGCTTCTGAAAGCGCGCGATACAGCCGATAACCAGCGTGCGCTCATCGACTTTCCAAGCTCGCCGAGTCTCCACGCGACCGACGGCGTAGAACTGGACCCTGTGAAGGTTCACGAGGTCGGGCATCACAACCACCTTCTCGCTTGGTACCCCCGTCTCCCGCACCGTGCGCCCGGTGCCCTCCGATACGGCGAGAATCAGGCTCGCCCGCCTCGCCGCCAACGCATAGATCACACGGGCCGGACCGCGGCGCATCTGCGCCGGCACGGGCCCCCACTCGATCCAGACGATCACCGGGGCCAGCCTCCGGGGCAGCAGCGAGCACAACAGCTGCTCCTTCTTGAAGTGCACCAGCACGACCCCGACGGGACGCTCGGCACGCAGCGCGCGGGCCAATCGCAAGAGGATCGAGGGCGCCTGCAACACCATTCTCAGCGCCGTGCGCCGCGAGAGCTTGGTACCTAGATCCAACTCGCGCACACGGACGCTCGTGCCGACGGCGAGATCGGCGGCGTTCGTCGCGAGCACCACGTCGTGGCCCCGCGCCACGAGCGCGTTCAGGAGATCGACGTGGGCGTACTCCGCACCACCACGCTCAGAGGTGGTCTGTATCGAGACGATGCGACCGAGCTGCGCGCGATCGAGCTCTTGTGAGTCCTGCTCGGGCATGTGCAGTTCAGAGTTTCGGAGGCCCGGAGGGGGCACCCAGCTCGAAGCGCTCGCGCAACACCCATCGGTTCCCCCGCCTGGTCATCAGCCACACCTCCTGGGCACGGGCGGTGATGGGCAGGTGCTCCACGACCCCGCTCGGTGTGCTCTCGCCATATGCCACCGTGACATGAGGAACGATCTCATCGAATGCTCCGTCGTAGGGCTGCTGGTCGGGCCAGTGCCTCAATACGGCGTGGGTAAGCGCCACGAAGGGCTCCGGTGGATCGGGGGCCAGATAGACGACATTTGGAAACCTTCGGATCTCGCTCAACGTGAAGTCGAACGCGGGGATCTCACCGAGCGCCGCGCCGAGCATCTCCTTGGCGTGACGGTCGACTTCGCGAGCCCTGACGAAGCGATAGAGAACCGTCACGTGGGCCGGCATCCCTGCTTCCAAAGCGTTGGCATGGCGCAGATCGTCGATCTGGTTGACGGGCACGATCAATACCGTCGAGGATCCCCGGATCAGACGACGCATGATCCGTCGCGCAATGGGAGGGGCGTCGATGGCCGAATCGGATGCTTGCACGACACGCTCACTCACCACGATAGCTTCGCCGTGGTGGCCCGAGCTTGCATCCGCCGGCTCCGATTCGGCCGATCGCTCGGCGGTCAACGACTCAAGGAGCGCGACGTCGTGACGATCGCAGCGACGCATACGGTAGTCCGAGTGGAGCGCAAGTTGGGATTCGACAGCCAGGCATGGCACGGTGTGCCCGTCGATGACGCCGGTCGCGAAGCGCACGTGATCCGAGGAGACATCGAACGGCTGCAGGTCCACTGCTCTACCGGCAAGCTCGTGATCGCGCATGACCACGCGCGAGAACAGGGGCGTATCCGAGTCCACTCGGTACCACTCGCGAAAGCCAAGCTTCTCCAAAGCCTCGGCAGCGTGATCGGTCATTTGAGAGTCCACCACGAGATCGAGATCGTGATGTGCGCGAGTTTGGCGTCCCACCAGAGCGTCTGTGCCCCATCCACCGCGAATCCAACACGACACTCCTGCGTCACCCAGAGTCTCGAGGACTCTCATCACGAGCTCTCCCGGAATTGGGGGGTTGCGATAAACGGTCGTGCTCAATCGCGCGATGATTCTTCGCGGTAGAGGCAGTCGCCAGATCACCACATTCAACGCGCCGGTGATCCGGTAGCGCAAGGGGGGTTTGAAGCTCATAGGCGACGTCCCCGATCGTCTGAGACTCGGCCGAGACGCCGTTTGACAGTGACTGGCTGGAGCATGCGGAGGAAGATCGTACTACCGGCCATTCAGCCGCGGCGGCATACCGCCGGCGAAGGCGCTCCCAAGCGATGGAGTGCACCGACAGGCGGCGCCCCGCAGCCGGCGCAGGCCAAACTCATCCTCCACGAGAGCCAGCAATGAGTAGTGATCGGCTGGGGTGGTGATCCGATAGCCGGCGTGTACCGAGGGACCCACGAGGAGCAAGGGAACGCGGCCGCCGGCCGCCTGGCCGCAGCAGCCGCTGTTGCTGGAGCCCTCGTCCCAGACGAGGGCGAGCACACCGTGGGGACCGAGGCCGGCAACCAGGTCGGGTACCAGATGCGCCAGGAAGCGATCGGTGAATTCCTCACCGCAATCGTGACCGTCGTCGCAGAGGTTGGGGCTGATCCAGGTAAATGCGGGCAATCGTTTCCCACGCAGATCACCAGCCAGCTGGGTGTAGGGCACGACTTTTTGGCAACGAGATGGATTGCCGACGATTTGGTGGAAATACATAAATGGATCGTGCTTCTTTGCATAGCCCCCGGAAGAAGAAGCCCCCGTGTAGCAGGGCTGCGGCATTCCCTCCATATAGGCGCGCCAGCCTTGGTGTGCCGCTTCGAGCTGTTCGGGCAGGGCTGCGCCGATTACCTGGCATTCGGTGCAGTCTGAGGTGATCCCCAGCGGATCGCCTGCCAGCAGAGAGATGTAGTTCGGCAGCGATGGATGCGCGATAGCGTGGTAGTCAGTGGCGAGCGCGCCCTTTCGAGCGAGGGAGTTGATGTAGGGCGCGGAGGAGCTACCGATGACTTCCCCAAGCTCGCGATTCTCCAGGACGATCACCACGAAGTGCGACTGCCGCGAACGCGAGACCTGCGCGGGAGAGCTCGGCAACGCAAGCGGAGCTCCCGGGCTCGCGGCCGAACCGCAGGCGGCGAGGGCCAAGCAGGCAAGCCAGGCAACCGCTGATGTCGTGCGACGCATCGCGGATAGGATGCCATGAGTGACGTGCGGGTGCGCAGCCTAGTATCCAGCGATGCCCACCGATCGCGTCACGGCCTGCCTGATCGTACAGAACGAGCGGGAGCGTCTTCCCAAGGCGCTAGCCAGTGTTGCGTTCTGCGACGAGATCGTGGTGGTGGACGGAGGTTCGACCGACGATACGGTCGAAATCGCGCGTGCGGCGGGTGCAAAGGTGATCGAGAACCCGTGGCCCGGGTTCTCGGCCCAGCGCAACGTCGCACTCGACGCGGCGACCAGCGAGTGGGTGCTCGAGATCGACGCCGACGAGCGAGTGTCTCCCCGGTTGCGGGGGAGCATCCAGCATCTGCTGACCGGTGAGCGCCCCGATGCGAATATCGCTGTATGCCCGCTGCGCAACGGCTTCCTTGGCGGGGTGCTCGGACCCTCGGCCAAGTATCCGGCATACCGCTCACGCCTGTTCAGACGCGAAAGCTACCGTCACGACGAAGGCCGGGCCGTCCACGAGGGCATCGAGCCTCGTGAGCGCCCGCTTGTGCTCGAGGGCGACCTCGAGCACAAGCTTGCCTCCACTACGCGTGAAGCCCTGGTCGACGCGTGGCGCTACGCACGGCTGGAGAGCGAGCACCTCCCGCTTTCCCGGGATGCCCGTCCCTACCTAATGGGCATCCTCCTGCGGCCGGTCGCGAAGGTGGCATACCGGGGGATCGTCGACGGCGGCTGGCGCGACGGCTGGCGGGGCTGGTTCAAGATCCTGCTCGACGCGAGCTCCGATGCGCTCGTGTGGACATTCGTGCTCCTCCGTTTACTGCGCGGCGGGGAAGCCCCTGGCGCTCAATCCGGATCCGCCCCGAGCGGCAAGCATTTTGGGCGCAGACCGGCCGGACCCCCGAAGGTGCTCGCCCTCGCCGCCCGCGGCCATGCCGCGGAGGCGGCCGCTCGCTGGCTGGAGAAGCTGCGTGCGGGCGGAATCGAGGTTGTGCTCATATCCGACGGCGGCCACTCACATGGGGCCGTCGTCAATGAGCGCCCAGGAGTTCCGACGCAGAACGTGAGCCACCTGCGAGCGTTCCAGACGATGCGGGCACTGGACATCGAGATGCAGATCAGGACCATCCATGCCGTAGTTGCCTTCGGGGGGCGTGCCAGGCTCGTTCGCCGTCTGCTGCCGGGAGTGCTGCGACCCGAGGTCCCCGGTCTCGACGCTCGGACGGATCCCGAGCTTGCCGCCGAGCTGGCAAAGGCCGAGGTCGCACGTCACTGACGCGAGGCGAACTCCCAGCGCAAAGGGCGCTCAGGTCGTGCGAATGATCAGTACCGAGCAGGGCGCGTGATGTGAAACCTTGTTGGGCACCGAGCCCAGCAGAAAGCGCTTGGCACCCGTCATCCCCTTGTTGCCCACGACAACCAGATCGGCCTCCTGCTCCTCCGCGACATCGAGGATCGCATCGGCGGGATCGCCCTGACGCGGGTACACGTTGACGGCAACCCCCGCTTCGCGGGCCACCGCGGCGGCGGCCTCCAGCGTCACGTCGACATCCTCCCGCGGATTGATTGCCCACTGCAGATCCTCCGGGGCATCGCGCCGTTCCCCCTGCAGTCGCTGCGCCGGCACCGGCTCATAGGCGCTCACCAGCTCGAGCTTCGCTCCCACGGCGCGCGCTAGGTCAACCGCCTGGCGCACGGCCTGGGTGGCCGTGTCGGAGCCATCCGTCCCCACCACGATCGATTTAAACATGATCCTCCCTTATCTGTGTCGAGACCAAACGCCCTAGCCAAGCAGGAGCGATCATACCTGCGCCCA
The DNA here is from genome assembly GCA_036511695.1 of Solirubrobacteraceae bacterium. Taxonomy (GTDB): domain Bacteria; phylum Actinomycetota; class Thermoleophilia; order Solirubrobacterales; family Solirubrobacteraceae; genus Palsa-744. The sequence goes on from DATCBT010000007.1 coordinate 73,504, forward strand.
CGAGCGCCGTCGCTAGGCTTCAGTAACCACGGCGACCTGACATACAGTCGCGACGAGGTTGGCTCACATGAGCTTCGTGATCGCTATGACCATGCCAATCGCCACGACCACGACGATCGCAACCTGCGTCCAGATCCAGGTCGGTGACATGAGCATGACAGCTTACATTCCATCTATCATCAGCTGAGCATGGATGCTCGCTTTCGCAAGCGCGTCGATTTGGTGGCCGCCTTACTGACGCTCTGTCTGGTCGGACTCGTCTGGTTCGCGCCGGCCGGTGGAGCGGCGCGCGCCATAACCGCGCAAGTGCCCTCCTCCCACCCGCTGGGCGGCCTGAATATCGGGGGTCTCACATACGAATCCACTCCAGCTCAAGCCGATCAGTCGATGGCCGAGGCACGAGCTCTGCATGCCCAGGTGGTGCGGGTAGAGGTGCCCTGGGCGGTACTGGAGCCGCATGGAGCAAATCTGATCGCCCCGGGTGCGCTGGCCTTCACGGACCGGCTGGCTGGCGACGCAACAGCCGATGGCATCCGGGTGATCATGACGGTGGATCGTACGCCGTGCTGGGCGTCCTCGTCGCCGACGTCGCTGTTGCGTGCCTGCATACCAGGGACGTCTAGCAAGGCCAACGCCTGGCCCCCGAGCAATCCGGCCGACTACGCGGCGATCGCGAGCTACCTTGCCGGTCGCTATGGCACGCATCTGGCGGCAATCGAAGTCTGGAACGAGCCGGACCAAGCCAACCAGCTCTACTTCGCAGGACCGAACAAGCCCCAGCGTTACGCCGCCCTCCTAAGAGCCGCCTACCCCGCGATCAAGCAAGCCAACCCAAACGTGCCCGTGCTCGCCGGCTCGCTCGTCGGCTCAAACGGGGTCTTCCTACGTGCCCTCTATGCCGCCGGCATCAAGGGCTACTACGACGGCCTCGCCGTGCACTTCTACACCTTGACGCTCGCCTCGCTGCGCTCGATCCACGAAGTGCAGCTTGCCAACGGCGACACAAAGCCTCTGTGGCTGGACGAGTTTGGCTGGAGCAGTTGCTACCCGCGGTACAGGACTCAACAGGAACAGGCGTGCGTCACCGCACAGACTCAGGCAACCGACCTTGCCGACACGTTCCGCTCCGTTGCCCACACCACCTACATCGCCGCCGTGCTCGCCTACAAGCTGCAGAGCTCTCCGCAGGAAGAATTCGGCGTCCTGTCCCCCAACGGTGCGCTTAAGCCGGCGTTTGCGGCGCTTGCCCGAGTGCTCTCCTCACCTTCAGGCCCCGTCAGCTCGGTGACCCTGACCCTGAGCCGACGCGGTGGCAGGCTGGTCGCGAGCGGGTCGGGACCTGTCGGGGACTACATGGAGCTGGAAGCCTTCCAAGGGAGCGTCTTGCGCTACCGAGCGCTGTTCACGCTCAACCGCTTCAACCGCTATTCGATCGTGCTGCCAGCGGTGCTCGGCACCCGCGGCCTGCGGGTGCGCGTCTATCAGTACTGGGCGGGCCTGGGGAGGGCCGCCCAGAAGAGCGTCTGATCATTCGGCCTTGCGGAGCAACGCGATGAAGGTGAGGGCAAGGATCTTCAGGTCGAGGCCGAGCGACCAGTGGGCGATGTAGTAGTTGTCCCACTCGACCCGCTCGGCGAGCGAGGTCTGACCGCGCAGCCCGTGCACCTGCGCCCAGCCGGTGATCCCCGACTTGACCCGGTGGCGATCGTCGTAGCGGTTGATGTCCTGGTTGAACAGCTCCACGAACTCGGGGCGCTCGGGGCGGGGGCCGATCAGGCTCATCTCGCCCCGCAGGACGTTCAGCAGCTGGGGCAGCTCGTCCAAGGAGAAGCGTCGCAGGAAGCGCCCGATCGGGGTGCGGCGATCGTCGCCCTCGATTCCCCCCGGTGCGGTATCGCCACCGAGCAGCGACTCCAGCATGTTCGCCTCGTTGCCGCCCTGCGGAGAATCCAGGCGCATAGAGCGAAACTTGTAAAGATCGAAGACCGTCCCGTCGCGGCCGATGCGACGCTGGCGGAACAGCACAGGCCCAGACGAGCCCAGGCGCACGGCAAGTCCTGTGCACAGGATTACTGGCGATAAAACCACGAGCAGCGCCAGCGCGAAGACACGGTCAAACCCGTGCTTGAGGGCGAACTGCAGCCCCCTCGGATTGACTGTCGTGAACGACATCAGCGGCAGCCCGCCGACGGTGTCATAGCCCACGCGGTTGTTGATCGTGTCGAACATCCTCGGCACGACCGAGACCTCGATGCCGAGCTCCTGACAGCGCTGGATCAGGCGGCTGACGCGCGCGTCGGCGACCGACGAGAACGCCACGATCAAGTTCTTCACGCCCGTCTGCTCGACGGTCTCATCGAGATCCTCGACCGTCCCCAGCACCGGCATCTCGCGGCCACCGACCTCCGTGATCGAGCGCGGGTCGTCGTCCAGAAAACCAACCGGCACCAGCCCGTACTCGGGGTGATTCTCCAGCCGGCGGGCCACCTGCGCGCCTACTATGCCCGCGCCCATGATCAGCACCGGCTTGCCGACCAGGCGCCGGCTCCTCGCCACGCGCTGAGCAAAGGACAGAGCCATGCGTCCCGCGCCGATCGCCAGCAGCGCCAACAGCCATGAGCCCACCAGCCTCGGAGCGTGGCCGTTAACGAACAGGCCGAGCATCGCGACCGTCATCGCGGCGACTGACACGGCACTCACAATCGGGACCACCCCATCGAGCAGCAGCGCACGCAAGCGCGTGCGGTAGAGCCCGCGCAGATAGAGCAAGAGCATGACCAGCGGTGGCATGGCCAGCAGTGGTGCACGAACAGCGGAAACATCCAACACGCCATTCACGCCACCCAGGGCGAGCATCACCGCCAGGCACAGCAGCACGAAGTCGACCGCCGGGCGCAGCACGCTCCAGCCGGGACCGTCGAGCAGCCACTGCAAAGGCCCGCTGAAGGCGCCGCTCTGCAGTGCATGCGGCTGTGGCGCATCCCGCGTCGCGGGATGCGCACCGCTAAGCGGAAGCGTGGTCGATGTCTGCTGGGTGACGCGCGTTTGGTCCATTGGTCTTGAGGGCTTCGCTATCCCTTACTCAGTTATTCGGGTCCTGCATCGCATTCCTTGAGCTATTCGCGCCTTCCACCCGGCTCGACGACGCCCGTGCCAGCCGCCTCGTGAGCACACCGATGAAAACCAGCGCCCCAAGCGCCAGGAGGGCATATCCGAGATCCCCATCGGACAGGCCCAGCGTCTCCGTCGGTCCAGTAGTCGGCTGCGCCTCCCCAGACACGACGGGATACGCGCGAACGGCGCCGTCGGCTGCCTCTCCCTTACCGCCCCGCGAGCCGGCTGCCCCACCGGCAGCCCGTCCAGCTCCTCCACCAGGCGTGGAACCCCGTCCGCTCGAACCGCCGGGCGCGACGTTCCCCCGGCCGGCCCGCGTCCCGACATTCCCCGTGCCGGGGGCCGCAGACCCTGCCGACCCCGAGGCGCCGCTCGAGGAGCCGCCATCACCACCTCCGCCCACCAGCGCGGAGCCGAGAATCATCTGGTTGCCCTCACCAGGACCGCCATAGCCGCTGAGCAGCGAGCTGGCTTGTGCGGAAGACGGACCGCCGGTCATCAGGACCGCCAAGAGCGTTAGTGTCAATGAAATCGTGCGATGGCTTGTCATACGTCCCTACCTTGGGGTTCCTTCCTGGCCCGAGCAACACCGTGTCCACTCTCCGTGCCTTGTGCCGTCATCGCCCTCCTCCTGCTTCTGACACCCGCTCTCACAGGGGTCAAGGTCAGCGAATCGACCTGGATCCCCTATAAGTTACCGAAGGTCTGCCGCCCTGTCGAGTAGAAATCGTCATTCGGCCAAGTAGCACGGCGGTTTCATGCGAATTGCTGAGCTTTGAGGAGGATTGAGCGGTTCAGTTCCTCGACATTCACGCGCCTGCCTTCCCGTGCGAGCCGCAGAGCCTGCTTGGTCAGCGGATCCCGAGGATTTAACCGCGCGGCGCTTTCGAGCAACGCGAGCGCGCCGCGGCGGTCGTTCTCGCTCGAGGCGATCGCACCGCGCTCCAGCGTGGCATAGGCGTCGCCGGGCGTGCGCCCGAGCGCCAGCGCGAACTCGTGGTCCGCGCGCGCCAGGTCACCGAAGCGCAGCGCGATGCTCCCGGCCACGAGATACGCCTCGTCGCTCAGGGGATTCAAACGCGCCGCGTCGTTCAGGCGGGCGTACGCCGTCTGCGGCGCTTTTGTCCACACGCGCGCCGCGCTCTGGACCTGCAGCTGGCTCAGCCACGTCGCCGCCAGTGACAGCACCGCCGCCACTGCCAACAAGACGCCCAGGCCGATACCCAGTCCGCGAAAAGCCGCCGCCCGGCGCCGCCCGGACACCTCACCGGATGTGGGCGACGCTCCTGTAGGGGCCGACATCTCCCTAACAGGTTGAGCAACGTGCGTGGATCGGGCCGGCGCTGCGGGCGCTCGCGGTGTAAGCGCGCAGGCCAGGCCCAGCAGCGCAAACGCCGGCGCCCCCAGCCCGGCGAACTCCCAGAACCAGTCGAACGAGCCATGCACCGCCCAGTAGGCGAAACCCCCCAACGCCGCCGCGACCACCGCGCGCGCGAGCGGGTCACCCCCACGGAGACCGCGCGCGGCCGCCACCAGAGCGGCCACCAGGCCCACCAGCGCCAACAACGCCCCGATCACGCCGGTCTGTGAGAGCGTACGCAGCTCGACGCTGTGGGGGTAGTGGGGCGTCTCTTCGCTGCGCCCGTGGGCGAGATACTGCTGCTGGAAGTTGTCCGCGCCGATCCCGACCAGTGGATGATGGAGAAATTCATCGAGCGCCACGCGGTAGAAGTCGTAGCGCTGGCTTCCCAGGCCACTCGTGAGACGGTTGCCACCGCCGTTGGCCGCGTACCCGCTCCCGCTCTTGAAAGTGTCCCAGCCGTGCCTCACGCGGGCGACCGGGTTCCCAGCCACAGCCCAGCCACCCACAAGCAAAGCCACGAGCGTGACGATCGCGACTATCCCGACGCTCCTGCGTACTCGCCCTGCCGAGATCTCCGAGAACGTGCGCCTGCTCTCGATCGCCGCTCCCAGGGCGACCACCAGCCCCACCGCCAGCGCCGCGAGCAACGTCGCCGTGATCGCCGCATGCACGGCTGCCGTGGCGTCTTGGCCATGTTCGAGGCGTTCCCCCACGCGCAGCACCGATGGCGTGAAGGCGGCGATACCGGCCGCGACCGGCACGAGCAGCACGAACGTGCGCACGCGCCCTGGCAGCAGCGCGAACACGAGCACGAGCATCACCGGGGTCGCGTACAGCGAGCCGCGGCTCACGCTCAGCAGCGCGACCCCGGCCAGCAGCACCGCGCCGCCCGCGAGCAGCCCGCGCGCGCTCCAGTGCAGTCGCGCCTCGCGCGCCAGCAGCAGCGCCGGCCAGAACGCCATCAGCCACTGGGCCGCGTTCGCGTTGGCGTAGCCCGACGGGTAGACCAGACGCCCGCCGGGGAGCAGGATCGCCAGACGGGCGGGACTGTGAGCGGCGGCGTTCACGTGCAGCGCGACGAAGGCCGCCAGGCCGATCATCGCCAGCACCCATGCCCCCAGCAGTAGCGCCGCGCTGCGCCCCCGCTGGGGCCACAGCGCAAACAGCGCGAACACGAGCAGGTACAGCAGCGTCCGGTTCGCCCCTTCCCAAGCGTCCCCCGGCACCGCCGCCCACAGGATCGATGCAAAGCTGAGCGCCGTGTACCCGGCCAGGCACCCCAGCGCGATCTTCACCGGCGTCGGCACGTCCTGCGCCCGCAGGCCCACGACGCCCAGCGTCAGCCCGAGCAGCGCCAGCACGATCAATCCGCCCGGCGCCCAGTGGGTGAGCGGATAGCCCGCCTGGTCGGTGGCCCATACGACGAACAACACCAATGCCGCCAGCGCCGGGACCGTCGCGGGGGCCTCGCGCAGCGATGCGGTGAGCTTCGTCGTCATCGCGACCACAATAATCCTCGATGTGGAGGATCCCGCCGAGCTCGTCCGCTTCTACGACGACGCCTACTCCCAGACCCCCGACCGGGCGAGCCTGTACGCGCGCTGGCGCGCGCTCGGCGCCGTCGGCAAGGCCGACCACGTACTCGCGCTCTGCTCGCGCGCCGGCCTGTGGGCGGGCGGGCATCCCATCAATACGCTCGAGGTCGGTTGTGGCGACGGCGCGCTGCTCTGCGAGCTTCACCGCCGCGGCTTCGGCGGGCGCCTTGCGGGAGTGGAGATCACCGCGGCGGCCGTCGCGATCGCCGGCGCGCGGAGCGAGCTCGATTCGGTCGAGCTCTACGACGGCCTGCACCTGCCCGCTCCCGACGGCGCCTATGACCTCGGCATCCTCTCCCACGTGCTCGAGCACGTCCCCGACCCGCCGGCCCTGCTTGCCGAGGTCGCGCGTGCCTGCCGGGCCGTCTTGGTCGAGGTACCGCTCGAGGAGAACATCTCGGCCAGGCGCGCCTCCAAGCGCGAGCACGCCGAGGAGGTCGGCCACCTCCAGCGGCTCTCCCGCGACGGCGCCCGCCTGGTCGTCGCGCGCGCCGGCTTGCGCATCGTCCGCGAGCTGGAGGACCCCCTGCCGCTTGCCGCCCACCGCTTCTTCGCCGCCGGCTCCTCCGCGCAGGCCGCGGCCGGCGCCAAGTGGGCCCTCCGCAGCGGTCTTCACCGCCTCGCGCCGTCTGTGGCCCGGCGCCTGTTCACCGTGCACTACGCCTGTCTTTGCGTCGTGGCCGAGTAGACCCGGGAATTCGATAGCGTACGTCCTGGCTACCTGGCCAAAGTCGACCGCATATAGAGGAGCTACCGATGGCGAGCGCTACAACACTTCCCTCTGGCTCGGCGCCAGACCCGTCCCTGTCCGCGGACGCCCACCTGCCGACCGACTCGATCACCTACGAGGATCTCTATGCGCGCTGGGAGCGCGGCAACTGGAGCGCGATGGAGCTCGACTTCGCCGAGGACGCACGCCAGTGGCGCGAGGAGTTCACCGAGTTCGAGCGCAAGGCCG
>DATCBT010000008.1:0-110700 GCA_036511695.1 Solirubrobacteraceae bacterium
AGGTCTTAGTGATCCGGCGGTAGCAAGTGGAAGTGCCGTCGCTCAACGGATAAAAGGTACTCCGGGGATAACAGGCTTATCGGGCCCAAGAGTCCACATCGACGGCCCGGTTTGGCACCTCGATGTCGGCTCGTCGCATCCTGGGGGTGGAGTTGCTCCCAAGGGTTGGGCTGTTCGCCCATTAAAGCGGTACGCGAGCTGGGTTCAGAACGTCGTGAGACAGTTCGGTCCCTATCTGCCGTGGGCGTTGGAGAATTGAGAGGATTTGTCCCTAGTACGAGAGGACCGGGATGAACGCACCTCTGGTGTATCTGTTGTCCTGCCAAGGGCATAGCAGGCTAGCTACGTGTGGATCGGATAACCGCTGAAGGCATCTAAGCGGGAAGCCGGCCTCAAGATGAGTTCTCCCATCCCCTAGAGGGAGTAAGACCCCTGGTAGACCACCAGGTTGATAGGCCGGATCTGGAAGGACGGTAACGTTCGAAGGAGACCGGTACTAATCGGTCGAGGGCTTGACGGATTTTTTTGATCCTCGTAAAGAGGAGTGGTACTCGTTGTGGCAACTGTGCAGTTTTGAAGGACCTGGAGGGCGTGGTCTTTCACCTTTTTCCGGTGGCTTTAGCGAGGGGGAAACACCTCTTCCCATTCCGAACAGAGCAGTTAAGCCCCTCAGCGCCGATGGTACTTGGCTCGCAAGGGCCTGGGAGAGTAGGACGCCGCCGGTTTTTTCTGAAGTACAGCGGGCCGCCCCAGGGCGGCCCGTGGTCGTTGACCCATGCTTCGTCTGCCGACGCGCTGCACGCTGCACGCTGCACGAAGTGGATCCATCTTTGACCCCCCGCGCGGCCCTTTGACGTCTAGAGCTGCTGTGCGACTCTCGACCTGGACAGCATGCCAGGGAGAGGACGCAGACCGCCGCCAGAGATCCTCGGAGACTGGGTGACGGGTGACAGGCACAGGTGCCGGGTCGGGGCCGGCTGTCCGGGCCGCCGCGGAACGACCCCCGCGCGCAGCGGCGCTCGATGCGGGTGGGTCTCACCAGGGGGCTCGTTCCGGTCGACCTCCCAGTCGACGGCGTAGTCGTCCTCGAGCAAGAGGAACGAGCGGGTGAGACGGAGCGCATCGAGCGTACGCCGCGCGAGGGTTGAGGTTCTCGATGAAGGGAACATCTGTTCGTAAGATAGGCAGAGCGACGGACGGAAAGGACACGAACATGTGTACGTGTCGGGTATTGTGCTGGAAAACGGCTTTCCAGAGCCAAGATTGGCCCGGATAACTGCAACGGAAGTTGCAGATTGACGTGCAGATTTAAGTCTCCCTGCTGCAATTGCTCACGTTACGAGGACCGGCCGGGCCCGGCCGGGCAAGCGACCAGCCGGCCAGGCAGGGTAGGGCGGGATGGGCGCGAACTGGAGGAGGGAGATGGCTGTTACGCTTGCAGAGCGCCACGCGAACGTCCCCACCAGGGGCCCCGGCCCGCGCACACCACACATGGAGAAGTTCGTAATCGAGGGCGGGGTCCCGCTTTCCGGCACGATGAGCCCGGCCGGGAACAAGAACGGGGCGCTGCCGATCCTGGCCAGTGCACTCCTGACGGAGGACGAGGTCGTGGTGGGAAACGTGCCGCGGATTCGAGACGTGGACGCGATGCTGAGCATCTTGAGCGCGATCGGGGTGCGGGTGAGCTGGCGCGGGGCGAACGAGGTGCTGCTATGCGCCGCGGATGTGCACCAGGTCGAGATCGAGCGCGACTTGGCCGAGTTGATCAGGGCCTCTTTCCTGCTCGCTGGTCCGCTGCTTGCGAGATTCCGTCGCGCGGTGATGCCGCCGCCCGGCGGCGACGTGATCGGTAGACGCCGGCTGGACCCGCATCTGGACGCGTTCCGCGCGATGGGCGCCAGCGCGGAGTGCGGACGCGAGATCGTCTTGAGCGCGCCGAACGGCCTGCGCCCGACGGACGTCTTCATGGACGAGCCGTCGGTGATGGCGAGCGAGAACGCGCTGATGGCCGCTGCCTTGACGCCAGGGACGACCGTGATCGGCAACGCGGCGTGCGAGCCGCACGTGCAGGACCTGGCACGGATGCTCGTGAAGATGGGCGCCGATATCCAGGGGATCGGCTCGAACCTGATCACGGTAAACGGCGCCGCGGAGTTGCACGGCTGTGAGCACGAGGTCGCGCCCGACCACATCGAGATCGGCAGCTTCATCGCGCTTGCCGGCGTGACGGGGGGCGAGCTGCGGATCAAGGACACGGTGCCGGGGGATCTGCGCATGATCCGGCTGGTGTTCGAGCGCCTCGGGCTGCGCACTGAGCTGGACGGTAACGACGTGCTCGTGCCGGGGGAACAGAAGCTGGTGGTGCAGGCGGACGTGGGGGAGTACAAGAGCAAGATCCAAGATGGCCCGTGGCCGGCCTTCCCGGCCGATCTGACCTCGATCGCAGTGGCGCTGGCGACGCAGGCGGAGGGGTCGATCCTCGTGCACGAGTGGATGTTCGAGAACCGCTTGATCTTCACCGACAAGCTGATTTTGATGGGCGCGGACATCGTGATGTGCGACCCACACCGCGCGATCGTGACCGGCCCGCGGCGGCTGCGGGGCGAGCGCGTCGAGTCGCCGGACATCCGCGCGGGGATGGCGATGCTGCTCGCGGCGCTGTGCGCGGAGGGAAGCAGCGAGATCGGCAACATCCGCCAGATCGATCGCGGTTACGAGCGGATCGACGAGCGGTTGCGCGAGCTGGGCGCGCGCATCGAGCGCGTGGCGATCGAGCCCGTGCACGCGTAGTCTCGGTCTGATGATCTATTCGATTCCCAGCGGTACGCGCGACGTGCTGCCCGACGAGACGCGCGAGGTGCGCGCGATCACCGACACGCTGAGGGGCGTGTTCGAGAAGAACGGGTACGGCGAGGTGTATACGCCGGCGCTGGAGTACGAAACGGTGCTCGCGCGTGGGGACATGGCCGAGGCGCAGCCGGCCTACAGGGTGTTCGATGAGAGCGGCGCCGCGTTGGTGCTGCGCTCGGATATGACGGTGCCGATCGCGCGCATGGTGGCGACCCGTTATCCGACGGCTGAGCCGCCGCTGCGCTTTTGCTACTTCGCTCACTGCTACCGGGGCGTGCGCCCCCAGCGTGGCCAGCCGCGGGAGCTGTTGCAGGCGGGGATCGAGCTGGTCGGCGCCGCGGCTCCGACGGGAACCGCGGAGGCATTGAGAGTCTTATGCCACGCGCTCGACGCGACGGGCTTGAAGGACTATCGGGTGGGTCTCGGCGACGCTTCGCTGTTTCCGGCATTGATGGTCGCAATGGGCGTGCCGGAGGAGCACCGGCCAGGTCTGCTGGAGGCCCTCGCGCGCAGGGATTTTGTCGAGTTAGGGCACAGGCTCGCGGCTGCCGGGCTGTCGGGCGAGGCGGCGGAGCTGCTGCTGGGCCTTTCCCAGCGCCGAGGTGGCCCGGAGGTGCTGGCGGGAGCGAACCCGCAGGTGGAGGAGGCCGTCACGGGGATGCGGCAGGTGAGGGATCTGCTGGAGCCGGGGGTGGCTGAGCGGGTGATCTTCGACCTCGGCCTGGTGCGAAGCATCGGCTACTACACGGGCGCCGTGTTCGAGGTGTACGACCCCGCGCTGGGCGCCCCGATCGGCGGCGGCGGGCGGTACGACGAGCTGCTCGGCCGTTTCGGGCGGGCGTTGCCCGCGGTTGGGTTTGCATTGGGAATCGACCGCCTGCATATCGCCCTGGCGGGCGAGGAGCGAGGGACGGGTGCCCTGCTGGCGCAGGCGAATCGCGACGGTGGCGGCCAGCCCGTGCGGGAGCCCTCGGCATGAGCTCCGCGAGCGGCCTGACGGGTGCCAGGCGCCCACAATGCGCTGCCGAAGCCTCGGCGAGGCCAAGATGAGCAAAGCGCAAGGTCTGACGATCGCGGTGCCGCGCGGCGCGCTGTTCAAGGACACGGTCGACCTGCTGGCCGGGCTCGGGATGGACACGGAGGAGCTGCGAGGGAACGACCGCAAGCTGCTGTTCGAGGAGATCGGCGTGATCACGATGCGCCCCTCAGATGTGCCCACGTACGTGGAGGCCGGAGCGGCCGACGTTGGGATCACGGGCAAGGACGTGCTGCTCGAGCAGGCCTCGCACGGATCCGAAGATCCCGCCCGCCGCGATAGCGGCCGCGAGGTGTACGAGCTGCTCGACCTGGGCTACGGGCGCTGCACGATGGTGCTGGCGAGCGAGCAGGGTCCCGACCCGGCGGTGGAGGCGCTGCGGCGGTTGGGGGTGATGCGGGTGGCGACAAAGTATCCGCGGATCGCCGCGCGCCATCTGGAGGAGACGGGCCGGCAGGCGGAGATCGTGGAGGTGAAAGGCTCGGTCGAGCTCGCGCCGCTGACCGGGATGGTGGAGGCGATCGTCGATCTGACTGCTACCGGGACGACGCTGCGCGAGAACAACCTGGTCGTCCGCGAGGAGCTGATGGTGTGCACGGCCCGGCTGATCGCCAACCCGGTGTCGCACAAGTTGAAGGCGGCGCGGATCGATGAGCTGCTGGAGCGGCTGCGCGGCCTCCCTGTGGGAGACGCCGGCTGAGATGCGGGTCGAGCGTCTGGGCACCAGCGACGTGGCGCGCCTGGGCGACCTGATCGACGTGGCCGAGCACCTGCGCGCGCTGGTCCCGGGCGGAGCCTCGGTGGAGGAGGACGTGCGCGAGATCTTGGCACGCGTGTATGCGGAGGGCGACGAAGCGGTGCTCGACTACACACGCCGGTTCGACACCGCCGGCAACGATCCCAGGGACCTGATTGTCGCGGCGGAGGAGCTGGACGCGGCGATCAAGGAGCTGCCGCTGGAGCTGATCGCTGGGCTGCAGGTGGCGATCGCGAACGTCGCGACGGTCGCGCAGGCGGGCGTGGACGAGGGCAAGACGGTGCAGCTGCCACAGGGCCAGCGCGTGACCCTGCGCGAGGTGCCGGTGCGGACGGCGGCCGTGTACGTGCCCGGGGGCCGCGCGCCGTACCCGAGCACGGTCGTGATGGGCGTCGTGACGGCGCGGGCGGCGGGCGTGCTCGATGTCGTCGTGTGCTCTCCGCCGGGCGCGGACGGGCAGATCGACCGGACGATCCTCGGCACCTGCCGGCTGTGCGGCGTGGAGAGCGTGTACAGGATCGGCGGAGCGCAGGCGATCGCCGCGCTGGCTTACGGCACCGAGACCGTGAGCCCCGTGGACGTGGTGGTCGGCCCCGGCAATCTGTACGTGCAGGAGGCCAAGCGGCAGCTGGCGGCGACGGTCGGCATCGACGGGTTCGCGGGGCCGAGCGACCTCGTGGCGATCCTCGGCGAGGAGGCGGGCGAGCGGGAGGTGGGGCTGGTCGCGCTCGACATGCTCGCGCAGGCGGAGCACGGAGCGGGCAGCCTGGTGGTGGCGATCAGCCCGAACCCCGAGACGCTCGACGCGCTGGCCCAGACGCTCGAGCGCCTGGTCGTGACACGCCCGACGGTGGGCGACGCGGCCTGCGCGATCGTCGAAGTTGCAGATACGCGCGCGGCGGTGGAGCTGGCGAACGAGTTCGCGCCCGAGCATCTGGAGCTGATCGGCGCTGACGTGGAGGCGCTCGCCCCGATCGTGCGCTCGGCCGGCTGTCTGTTCGTGGGCGCGGCGAGCGCCACTGCGTTCGGCGACTACGTGGCGGGCTCCAACCACGTGCTGCCGACCGGCGGCGCGGCGCGCTTTGCCTCGGCGCTCTCGCCCCGGCACTTCCGCCGGCGGATGCAGGAGGTGAGGATCGGCGAGGACGCGGTGAGCAGGCTGGCCGCCGCGGGCGCGCCGATCGCGCGCGCGGAGGGGTTCGAGGTGCACGCGGAGTCGATCGAGGCGCGCATGCGCGAGAATCCCGAGCGATGAGTCGCACAGCCACGATCGAGCGCAAGACCGGGGAGACGGATGTGCGCTTGACCCTGGGGCTGGACGGCAGCGGCAAGGGCACGCGCGATACGGGCGTCGGCTTTCTCGACCACATGCTCAACCTGCTCGCCCGGCACGGGCGGCTGGACCTCGAGCTGAAGGTCAGCGGCGATCTGGAGACCGGCGCGCATCACACCGCCGAGGACACGGCGATCGTGCTCGGCCAGGCGCTGGACGAGGCGCTGGGCGAGCGCGTGGGCATCACGCGCTACGGCGCGGCGACGGTGCCGATGGACGAGGCGCGAGCGAGCTGTGAGATCGACATCTCCGGGCGCCCGTTCACGCTGTTTGAAGCGCGGTTGCCGGCGGGCTCCACGGGGGGCTTCGAGCACGAGCTGACCGAGGAGTTCTTCCGCGCGCTGGCGAACGCGGCGAAGCTGACGCTGCATCTGCGGGTGGAAGCGGGGAGCAACGCGCACCACATGATCGAGGCGGCGTTCAAGGCCTTCGCGCGAGCGCTGCGTGAAGCGGTGAGCATCGACCCGACCGAGACGGGAGTGCCAAGCACCAAGGGCACGCTGACGGGATGACCCCTCAGATTGGGGTGGTCGATTACGGCATGGGTAACCGCCGCTCGGCCGAGAAGGCGCTCGAGCACGTGGGCGCGCGCGTCGAGGTGAGCGGCGATCCGGAGCGGCTGCGGGCGATGGACGGGCTGGTGCTCCCCGGGGTCGGCGCGTTTCCCGCCGCGATGGCGGCGATTCGCGCGGCTGGGCTGGACGAGCTGCTGGCGGAGCGCGTGGACGCGGGCGTGCCGCTATTGGGGCTGTGTTTGGGGATGCAGCTGCTGTTCGAGCGCTCTGAGGAGCACGACGGAGCGACGGGCCTGGGGTTTCTGTCCGGAACGGTGCGGCGTTTGCCGGTCGATTCCCAATCGGTGTCCGGGCTGAAGCTGAAGCTGCCGCACATCGGCTGGAGCGAGCTGCACTGGCTGCGCGCGACGCCGCTGAGCGAGGGCTTGCCGGACCCGGCGTATCTGTACCACGTGCACAGCTTCGCGCCGCAGCCCGCCGAGGAGGACGTCGTGCTGGCCACCGCCGATTACGGCGAGTCGTTCGCCGCGATCGTCGGCCGAGGGAACGTGTTCGGCACCCAGTCGCACCCTGAGAAGTCCTCCGCGCATGGGCTTGCGCTGCTGGCGAACTTCACCCGCCTATGCGGCCGCGCGGCGGTGCCGGCGTGAGCTTGCGGCCGGCGATCGAGGCTCTTGGTGTGACCACGCAACCCCTTTCCGGGAGCGGGTTCTCGGCATGATCCTGTACCCGGCGATCGACATCCTGGACGGCAGCGCGGTGCGGCTGGTGAAGGGCGACTTCGACGCGAAGAAGATCTACGACGAGGATCCACTGGCGGCCGCGCGCGGCTGGACCGAGGCGGGCGCGAGCTATCTGCATGTCGTCGATCTCGACGGCGCGAAGACCGGCGCGCCGGTGAACCTGGATCACCTGGAGCGGATCGTGGATGTGCTGGGCGTGCCGGTACAGTACGGCGGCGGGCTGCGCTCGGCGCGGGCCGTGAGCGACGCGCTGCGGGCGGGGGCCGCGCGCGTGATCCTCGGCACCGCGGCGTTCACCCGGACAGGCCTGCTCGAGCAGGTGCTGGCCGAGCACGGGCCCGAGCGGGTGCTGGTGTCGGTGGACGTGCGCGGCGGACACGTGACCACGGCCGGCTGGACGGAGACGACGGCGATCACGACCGCGGCAGTGATCGACAGCCTGGCCGCGCGCGGGGCGCGCGAGCTGGTGTTCACGAACGTCGATCGCGACGGGATGCTCGAGGGGCCGGACCTGGAGGAAGTGCGCCGCGTGGCCGAGGCGGCGCAGGGCAGCCTGATCTACTCGGGCGGGATCGGGCAGCTCTCCGACCTGCAGGGGCTGGTGGAGCTGGGGGAGGCGAGCCTCGAGGGCGTGATCGTCGGCAAGGCGCTCTACGAGCGCCGCTTCACGGTCGCCCAGGCGCTCGCGGTCCTAAAGGACTGAGCCGTTGCTGTTCCGGGCGGCGCATGCGCCGCCCGGCGGGCCTGCACATGTGCAGGCCCGTGGTGGGGCCACATGTGGCCCCACCGACGTTGCCGCATGCGGCAACGTCACCCATAAAGCTTTCCGAGGAGTATGCGGCAATGCCTTTCCGACCATCTAGGCTGAGCCTGTGCATCTCAAGCGCGTGATTCCCTGCCTCGACGTTGACGCCGGCCGCGTCGTGAAGGGCGTCGAATTCCTCGACATCCGCGACGCCGGCGACCCGGTTGAGCTGGCCGCCCACTACGACCGCGAAGGGGCGGACGAGCTGGTGTTCCTGGACATCACCGCCACACACGAGAAGCGCGACACGATCGTGGCGCTCGCGCGGCGGACGGCGGATGAGGTGTTCGTGCCGTTCACGATCGGTGGCGGGATCCGCTCGGTCGAGGACGCCCAGGCGGTGCTCGACGCGGGCGCCGACAAGGTCTCGATCAACTCCGCGGCGCTGCAGCGGCCGGAGCTGATCGACGAGCTGGCGATGCGGTTCGGCGCCCAGTGCGTGGTCCTGGCGATCGACGCGAAGGGTCGTCGCCCGCAGTCCACACCACGGGATTCCCCTCCGCAGGTCGCGGGGAGCGATCCGCATGTCGCGGGGGGCGATCCGAAAGTCGCAGGGGGCGATCCGAACGGCCTGGGGCCGGCGGGCTGGGAGGCGTACCTCGCCGGCGGGCGCACCCCGACCGGGCGCGACGTCGTTGAGTGGGCGCGCGAGGCGACCGAGCGGGGGGCGGGGGAGATCCTGTTGACGAGCATGGACCGCGACGGCACGAACGACGGCTATGACCTCGCGCTGACAGGGGCCGTGAGCGCGGCGGTCGAGGTCCCGGTGATCGCCTCGGGCGGCGCGGGCGAGCTTGAGCACCTGGCGCAAGCGCTGCGCGCGGGGGCCGACGCGGCGCTGTGCGCGTCGATCTTCCACTACGGGCGGCACACGATCCCAGCGGCGAAGGCGTACCTGGCGGAGACCGGCATTGCAGTGCGCGCTGCTTGACCGGGTCCGCGAGCAGCCCGGGGGAGAGGCGCTGCTTGGTGTCGCGTACGAAGGCGTCCATCTCGTAGGCGGCGCCGTGCGCGACCTGTTGCGCGCTGAGCGTCCGCGCGAGCTCGATGTCCTCGTCGAGGGGCCGATCGAGCCGCTACTGCGCGAGTTGGGCGGCGAGACGGTCAAGCACGACCGCTTTGAGACGGCCAGCGTCCGGCTGGGCGATGCCCGCATCGACGTCGCCCGCGCCCGCCGCGAGCGCTACCCGCACCCAGGTGCGCTGCCGCTGGTCGAGCCTGCCTCGGTCGAGGAGGATCTGCTGCGACGTGACTTCACGGTCAACGCAATTGCTCTGTCGCTGACCGATGCCCGGATGCGTGCGGCGCCGCACGCCGAGGTGGATATAGCGCGTGGTGTGTTGCGTGTCCTGCACGAGCAGAGCTTCAGCGATGATCCGACGCGTCTACTGCGCCTCGCGCGCTATGCGGCGCGGCTTGGCTTCGAGCCGCAGCAGAGCACCGCCGCATTGGCCGCCCAGGCGCTTGCCGCGCGAGCGCTGGACACGGTGTCGGGCGCGCGGATCGGCGCCGAGCTGAGGCTCGCGCTGAGCGAGCCGGACGCGCTTGGCGCGCTGGCGGCGCTGCGCGACCTGGGGGTGCTCGAGGCGCTGCACCCAAGGCTCCGCTTCGACCCGCTCCTGGCCCGCGAGGCGCTCGCGCTGCTCCCCGCGGACGGCCGCCCCGATCTTCTGCTGATGGCCGCGCTCGCGCTGCCCTTGGTTCTTCGGGCCGACGGCGATCCGGATGTCGAACTGAGCGCCTTGCTGAACAAGTGGGAGTTCGCTGCGGGTGACCGTGATCGTGTTCTCGGCGCCGCCCAAGCGGTGGTGCGTCTGCTGCACGATCTCGGCATGGCGGAGAGCCCTTCTAAGTTGGGCGCGATCGTCGGCAGCGCTCCTGTAGAGGGAGTCGCGTTGGCCGGTGCGCATGGCAGCGCCGAGGCGGCGCGCAGCTGGCTGGAGGATGTCCGCCATGTCCGCCTCCAGATCGACGGCTCAGACCTGATCGCGGCGGGCATTCCCGAGGGGCCGGAGATCGGGCAACGCTTGGAGGCCGTCCTGAGGTTGCGCCTCGACGGCGAGCTGGCCGGCGGGCGCGAGGCGGAGCTGAAGGCGGCGCTGGGTGATACCGCGCTGGAGGCTGAAGATGGGCGAGGTTGAGCTGTCATTCGACTTTCCCGGCGGCGGCCACGCGCTGTTCACCACACGTACGCACGGCAACCTGTCGAGCGTCGGCGGCGACGGTGCCGAGCAGGGCTTGGAGTCACGCGAAGAGCTGCGCGCGCAGCTGGGGGTGAGACGTATGCTGCGCGGCTATCAGGTCCACGGCACGACGGTGCAGAGGGTGCGAGAGGGCCGCGGAGCGGGTGCCGGGACGATGGACAGCGAGTCCCAGCCCAAGATCGAGGCCGATGGGCAGGCGACCGCGCTGAGCAATCTGGGCGCGATGGTGCTGACTGCCGACTGTCTGCCCGTCGCGCTGGGCGCCACTGGCGCCGTGGCGATGGTGCACGCCGGCTGGCGCGGCCTCGCGGCGGGAGTCCTCGAAGAGGGCGTTCGCGCGGTCCGGGAGCTGGGCGGCGAGGATGACATCGTCGCGATCATCGGCCCCGGCGCGGGGCCGTGCTGCTACGAGGTCGGCGAGGAGGTCCACGCCGCGTTCGGTGGGGCTCACAGAGCTCAGGGTCCGCATACCGGGAACATCGACCTGAAGGCGATCGCCCGCGACAAGCTGCTCGCGGTCGGGGTGACCAAGGTTCAGGACATCGCCATGTGCACGATCTGCGACGAGCGCTTCTTCTCCTACCGTCGCGAAGGCGCGCGCGCCGGCCGCCAGGGGGGAGTCGCATGGTTGAGCTGATCACCCACCTGCGCGCGGACACGATTCGGGCGAACCTCGCACGCGTACGTGATGAGATCGCGGCGGCGGCGGGCGCCGCGGGGCGAGACGGCAGCGAGGTGCAGGTGCTCGCCGCGACCAAGTACGTGTCCGCAGGAAACCTGCCGATCCTCGCGCAGGCCGGGATCGAGCTGGTCGGCGAGAACCGCGCGCAGGATCTTGCCGCGAAGGTCGCGGCTCACGGCGAGCTGTTCGCGTGGGACTTCATCGGCCGGCTCCAGAGTCGCAAGGTCCGCGCGATCGTGCCCCATGTGCGGCTGATCCACTCGGTCGCGACCGAGTCCGCGCTGCACGAGCTCACCCGACATCAACCTCAGGCCAAGCCCGGACTGGAGATCCTGATCGAGGTGAACATCGCGCGCGAGCCCGGCAAGGCGGGCGTCGCGCCCGAGCAGATCGACGCCCTGATCGAGCTCTCACCCGTGCCCGTGACGGGCCTGATGACGATGCCGCCATACGCCGTCGACCCGGAGGAAAGCCGTCGCTGGTTCGCGGCGCTGCGCACGCTCGCCGCCGAGCGCGGCTTGAAGCGGCTCTCGATGGGCACCTCGCAGGACTACCGCGTGGCAGTCGAAGAGGGCGCGACAATCGTGAGGATCGGCACGAGACTGTACGATTAGTGGACATGCAGAACAGTTTGTGGTCGGGTCCCGTGGATGGCAGACGACGCACGCAAGCGCAGACGTGCTGGTGGCACGGCGAGCATTGCGGGTGGCGTCTGACGCCACGGGATGGCTAGCATGAGCAGGGAAACCGGCTTGCCGGGCGAACACTCAAACACTAACTATGGCCTTCCGTGACTCCTGGCACCGCGCGCTCGTCTACTTCGGCCTAGCCGAGGAGTATCACGACGACGGCTACGACGACGAGCCGGGGGGGGCGGGTCACGAAGCTGAGCTGGAGGATCGCTACCGCGAGCGACCGAACGTCCGCCGTCTGCGCCGTCGGCGCGACGAGTTCGACGACATCTTCGCCGAGGACGAGCCCCGCGGGCGCCCCACCACCGCGCTGCGTCCCGTCGGCGGCCGTGGCAGCGGCAACGGCGATGTCCGCGTGCACCTGGTCGTGCCCAAGTCCTTCAACGACGCCCAGCAGATCGCCGACAAGTTCAAGGATTCGATCCCGGTGATCCTCAACCTGCAGAGTTCCGACACCGACCTTTCAAAGCGCCTGATCGACTTCGCCTCGGGCCTTACCTACGCGCTCGACGGCGGCATGCAGCGGATCGCCGACAAGGTCTTCATGCTCACACCGCGCAATGTCGAGATCTCGGCCGAGGAGCGGGCAAGGCTAATCGAGAAGGGTTTCTTCAACCAGTCCTGAGGCGCGATAGCCGGCGTCTCGCGGCGTCCTCGATCGCTCGCGTGCACAGCACGCCACGCTCACTGCGTCCTTGCGAGTCTTGGCTCTCGCACCTCAGGAACGCGTACTGGTGATAACGATCGATAGCCTGATCTGCTCATGGATATAGGTCTCATAGGCGCAGGGAACATGGCACGTGCGCTCGCGCGTGGGTGGAATCGTCCGGTGCTCGTGGCCGACCCCGTCGGCGAGCGCGCCCAGGCTCTGGTCGCCGAGGTCGGGGGCGAGGCGCTCGCCACCAATGCCGCCGTGGCCGAACGCGCCGATCTGGTGGTGCTCTGCCACAAGCCGGCCCAACTCGAGAACGTCGCACGCGAAGTCGCTCCCGCCGCCAAGGCGATCGCCTCGATCCTCGCCGCCACCTCGCTGTCGGCGCTGCATGACGCCTACCCCGAGCGGCCGGTCTACCGCTTCATCCCCTCGCTCCCGGTCGAGGTGCGCCAGGGCGCCGTCGTCCAGGCCGCCCCCGAGCGCGAGGACGCGCTCGACGCGGCGGTCAGCGAGCTGTTCGCCGAACTCGGCACGCTCGTCGTCCTCCCCGACGCGCTCGTCGACGTGGCGATGGGCCTGATGTCGTGCGCGCCGGCCTATGTCGCGCTCGTCGCCGAGGCGCAGATCGACGCGGGCGTCCGTCATGGCATTCCCGCGGCCCAGGGCGCGGCGCTGGTCGTGCAGACGCTCGCCGGCACCGCGGAGCTGCTGCGCCGGCGCGAGTACGACACGGTCGCCGTGCGACGCGAGGTGAGCTCACCCGGAGGGCTCACCGCGCGCGGCCTCGACGCGCTCGAGCGCGGCGGCCTGCGCGCGGCCTTCAGCGACGCCCTCGACGCCGTTCTCGGAGCCGGCGCCCGATGAGCACCTTCCTGATCCTCGCCAGCGCGCGCACGCAGATCGCCGACTACCTGTCGACGCTCGTCTACGTCTACACGCTCCTGATCATTCTCTACATCGTCATTCAGCTGCTCTTCTCGGTCGGCCTGCGTCCGCCCTACTGGCGCGCGACCGACATCGTGCTGGGTTTTCTACGCGACGTCTGCGAACCGTTCCTGCGCGTCTTTCGCCGCCTGCTCCCCTCCTTCGGGGGCCTCGACCTCAGCCCGATCCTCGCCATCATCACCCTGGAGATCTTCAACAGCCTCATCATCCAGGGCCTGATCCACGGCTGAGCCCGGATGCGCGCCGGGTGAGCTCCACATGAGCGCCGTCAGCGCCTGGGTCCGCGCCGGGCTCGTCGTGGTCATCGTGGTCGCGGTCGACCAGCTCTCCAAGCACGCGATCCGCCACGGGATCGTCCCCGGCGAAGAACACAAGGTCCTGCCCGGCCTCGCGCTCGTGAACACCCACAACCGCGGCGTCGCCTTCGGCCTGCTGCCGGGGAGCCGCATCGGCGTCACGCTCCTGATCGCGCTCGCCCTGCTCGCGCTGCTCGTCTACTTCGCGCGCCACGCCGGGCGGCCCTTGATCTGGCTGCCCACCGGCCTGCTGATCGGCGGCGCCCTCGGCAACATCCTCGATCGCCTGAGCGACGGGTCGGTGACCGACTTCATCAAGCTGCCGCTCGGCTGGCCGCCCTTCAACCTCGCCGACGCCTCGATCACCATCGGTGTGCTGCTCCTGCTGTTCGTGCTCGAGGCCCCCACCAAGGATTCCTCTTGACCGACTCCCCGCTATTCACGATCGCCTACGAGGACGATCACCTGCTGGTCGTCGACAAGGCGCCCGGCCTGGTCGTTCACCCCGCGCGCGGGCACCGTGAGGGAACGCTCGCACAGCTGCTCGGGCGGGCGGGCCTCAATCCGGCCGGCGGCGAAGAGGGCAGGGCGGGGATCGTGCACCGACTGGACCGCGACACCTCCGGGCTGCTCGTCATCGCGCGCTCGGAGGAGGCCCATCGGCTGCTGCAGGCGGCGCTGGCGGAGCGGCGGCTGGAGCGCGAATACATCGCGCTGGTCGAGGGGCGCCCGCCGGCCCGCAGCGGCACGATCGAGGCCCCGATCGGGCGCGATCCGCGCGTGCGCACGCGGATGGCCGTCGGCGGCGCCGGCCCGCGCGAGGCGCGCACCCACTTCACGCTCGAGCGCCTGCTCGGAGGCACAGCGCTGTTGCGGCTGCGCCTGGAGACGGGGCGCACCCACCAGATCCGCGTCCACCTGCAGGCGATCGGTCACCCCGTCTGCGGTGACCCCGAGTACGGCACCCCCGGCCTGCTCGGGCTGGAGCGCCAGTTCCTGCACGCCACCCGCCTGGCCTTCGAGCACCCCTTCACGGGCGTGCCCGTCGAGGTGCTCTCGCCGCTGCCCGCGGACCTGCAGGGCGCACTCGAGCGGGCTGAAGAGCTATCCTGAGCCGTTAATCAGACTCTTCGACCCGTGCGGCAACGGATCGCGGCCCTGCCCGGATAGCGACTTTCCGTCGCGACCTCCGGGTCCGCTCCACCCGCACGGCATCCAATCGCATAAATAAGGGAGTACTCGTGGCTCAAGTAGGCATAGTCGAGCTGCTGGAGGCCGGCGTCCATTTCGGTCACCAGACGCGTCGCTGGAACCCCAAGATGCGCCGCTTCATCCATGGTGAGCGTGGCGGCATCTACATCATCGATCTGCTCAAGACCTCCACCGCGCTCAACCAGGCGCAGGAGTTCGCCGGCACACTCGCCCACCGCGGCGGGACGGTGCTGTTCGTCGGCACCAAGAAGCAGGCCCGCGACACGGTCAAGGACGTCGCCGAAGCCTCCGGCATGCCGTTCGTCAACCATCGCTGGTTGGGCGGGCTGCTGACCAACTTCCAGACGATCAGCCAGCGCATCCGCCGGCTGCACGACCTCGAACGCTACGAGGCCGACGGGCAGCTCGCGCTGCTCCCGACGCGCGAGCGGATGGCCGCGCAGGCCGACCTCGCCAAGCTGCGCGCCAACCTCGGCGGCGTCAAGAACATGCAGCGTGTGCCCGACGCGATGTTCGTGATCGACCTCAAAACCGAGGAGATCGCGGTCAAAGAGGCCCAGCGCCTGCGCATCCCGATCATCGGCCTGGTCGACACCAACTGCGACCCGGACGGGATCGACTTCGTGATCCCCGGCAACGACGACGCGATCCGCTCCTGTGCGCTGATCACCCAGGCGATCGGCCAGGTGGTCGCCGAGGGGCACTCCGTGTTCCGTGCCGAGGAGGAGCGCGCGCGCCTGGAGGCCGAGGAGAAGGCCCGCATCGAGGCCGAGGCCCGCGCCAAGCGCGAGGCCGAGGAACAGGCCAAGCGCGAGGCGGAAGAGCAGGCCAAGCGGGAGCAGGCAGAGCGCGCGGCAGCAGCTGCCGCTCAGGCCGCGGCCGCGGCACCGCCTGCGGCGGCCCCTGAGACAAAACCGCCACCAACTCCGCCTGCGGCGGCCCCTGCCGGCGCGCCCGTACCGCCTGCGGCGGCCGAGTCTGTGGCGGCGACGCCGAGCACGCCCGCCGAGGCTCCGGCTGCTGAGTCCCCTGTCGAGCCCGCTCCGGCTGCGACGCCGGTTGTGGAGGGGGCGCCGAGCGCATGAGCACCGTCGAGATCAGCGCACAGGATGTGAAGGCCCTGCGCGAGCGCACCGGCGCGGGCATGATGGACTGCAAGAAGGCGCTCACCGAGGCGGCCGGCGACATCGAGCGGGCAATCGAGATCCTGCGCGTCAAGCAGGGTAAGAAAGTTCAGGATCTCGGCGAGCGCGTGGCCACCGAGGGCACCGTCCAGGCCTATGTGCACGCGGGCGCCAAGGTGGGGGTGCTGATCGAGGTCGACTGCAACACCGACTTCGTTGCAACCAACGAGGATTTCGTGCGCTTCGCCCGCGAGATCGCCATGCAGATTGCCGCCACGCCAACGGTCTCCTACGTCAGCCGCGAGGACGTTCCCGCCGAGCAGCGCGAGGCCGAGGCGCGGATCTACGAGCAGGAGGCGGCGGACAAGCCCGAGAACGTGCGCGAGCGGATCGTCTCCGGCAAGCTGGACTCGTGGCTTTCAACGATCGTGCTGCTCGAGCAGGAGATGCACAACCCCAAGTTCGACGGTAAGACCGTTCAGCAGCTGCGCGACGAGCTGACCGCCACCACCGGCGAGAACGTCGTGATCCGCCGCTTCACACGCTTTGCAGTAGGCCAGTAGGCTCCGGGCATATGCCCGACCCCGCGTTCAAACGCATCCTCTTGAAGCTCTCCGGCGAGGCGCTGATGGGCGAGCTTCAGTACGGCACCGACCCCGAGTGCGTGCTCGCCGTCGCGCGGCAGGTGAGCGACGTGCGCGACCGTGGGGTGGAGGTCGCGATCGTGGTCGGCGCGGGCAACATCTACCGCGGCATGGCGGGCGCCGCCGCGGGGATGGACCGCGCGACCGCCGACTACATGGGGATGGTCGCGACCGTGCTCAACGCGCTGCCCCTGCAGGACGCCTTGGAGAAGCAGGGCAGCCCCACGCGCGTGCAGTCCGCGCTCGGGATCTCCGAGGTGGCCGAGCCCTACATCCGCCGTCGCGCGATGCGCCACCTCGAGAAGGGGCGCGTGGTGATCTTCGCGGCCGGCACCGGCAACCCGTTCTTCACGACCGACACCGCCGCCGCGCTGCGCGCGGCCGAGATCCACGCGGAGATCATCCTGATGGCCAAGAACGGCGTGCAGGGCGTCTACACAGCCGACCCGGCGGTGGACGCGAGCGCGAAGTTCATCCCGGAGATCACCCACATGGAGGCGATCGAGCGTCGTCTTCGGGTGATGGACTCAACCGCTCTGGCGCTATGCATGGAGAACGGGATGCCGCTGAACGTGTTCAATATGGACGATGCCACGAGCATCCCCCGGATAATCTCAGGTGAACGCGTGGGAACCCTGGTATCGACATCCGAAGGAGACAGCGATGGCCGCAACTGAGAACGTGATCGACGAGCTGCTCGCGGGCGCGCGCGAGCGGATGTCCAAGTCGCTGGAGTCCGCCCACCAGGAGTTCACCACCGTGCGCACAGGGCGGGCCAGCCCGGCGTTGCTCGACCGGATCGTCGTCGACTACTACGGCGCGATGACTCCGCTCAACCAGATGGCGACGATCTCCGCGCCGGAGGCTCGCCTGCTAACGGTGCAGCCGTATGACAAGTCGTCAATCAAGGAGATCGAGAAAGCGATCAACGAGTCCGATGTCGGTCTGAACCCCTCCAACGACGGGAACCTCGTGCGCCTGGCGGTGCCCGAGCCGACCGAGGAGCGCAGGCACGAGCTGGTCAAGGTGGTGCGCAACCTCGCCGAGGAAGGACGCGTGGCGATCCGCAACGTCCGCCGCGACACGATGCAGCACCTGCGCGAGCTGAAGGCCGCCGGAGAAGCGAGCTCCGACGACGAGCATCGCGCCGAGGTGGAGCTGCAGAAGCTCACCGACGCCAGGGTCGGCGAGCTCGACGGCGTGCTCAAGACCAAGGAAGAGGAGATCCTCGAGGTCTGATGGGGCCCACCGCGGAACGGGAGGAGGACGGTCCTGGGAGCGAGGGCTCCCATCCCCGCTACGTCGCCATCATCACCGACGGGAACGGCCGCTGGGCGCGCGCTCGTGGCGTGCCCGTCAACGAGGGTCACAGCGCGGGCGCCGACACGGTCAAGGCGCGCCTGCGCGACGCCGCGGAGCTCGGCATCAAGGAGCTGACCGTCTACTCCTTCTCGACCGAGAACTGGTCGCGGCCCGCCGCGGAGGTGGGGGGGTTGATGGCAATGTTCCTACGACGGATCGCCAATGAGACCCCTGAGCTGCACGAGGAGGGCGTGCGGATGCGCTTCATCGGGCGTCGCGAGGGCCTCAGCGCGGAGCTCGTGGAGCAGATGCGCTGGGCGGAGGAGCTGACCGCGGATAACCGGCGGATCACGCTGTTCGTGGCCTTCAACTACGGCGGGCGGGCCGAGATCCTCGACGCCGCGCGGCGCTTTCAAGGGAGCACCGAAGAGGAGTTCCGCCAATGTCTGTACGCCCCCGAGATGCACGATCCGGACCTGATCATCCGGACCAGCGGCGAGCGGCGGCTGTCCAACTACCTGCTCTGGCAATCGGCCTACTCGGAGCTGATCTTCCGCGACGAGCTGTGGCCGGACTTCACGCGCGCGGCGCTCGAGCAGTCGCTGGCCGAGTTCTCAGAGCGCCGCCGGCGCTTCGGCGGGCGCTGAGCGGGCACGATGGCCGGCGACCGATCAGAGATCGGCCCACGCAGATCGGGTGGCTACTCGCGTAGTACCGCCTCCCGGCGCTCGGGGCGAGGCTCCTCCACGCGGAGCTCCGCCTCGCGGCGCGCCGGCGCAGCTCGGCGGGCGCCGCGCAGGCCGCGCTCGGAGCTGAACGCGCGGCTGCTCGTCGCCGTGCCCGCGATCGCCCTCGCGCTGTTCCTCGTGATCGAGGGCGGCCCGGTGTTCGCGCTCGGGCTGTTTGCGCTCGGCTGCATCTGCATGCACGAGCTGTATGAGATGTACGAGCGCGCGCAGCCGGTACGCCTGGCCGGCTTTCTCGCGCTCGCCGGCCTGCTGGTGGCGGGCCTCTACGGCGGCCAGCCCCAGGTCCTGCTCGCCGCCCTCGCGGCCCTGCCGCTGCTGTTCGGGCTGACGTTGCTCCAACGCCATCCGAGCGTCGGTGGGATGGCGCTGACGCTGCTCGGGATCTACTGGATCGGGCTCGCCCTCGCCTGCGCGGTGCTCCTGCGCGGGCTGCCCCACGGACAGGGCATCGTGATCGACGTGCTCGTCGGCACGTTCCTCGGTGACACGGGCGCCTACTTCGGTGGCCGCCTGTTCGGGCAGCGGCCGCTCGCGCCGAGCATCTCGCCCAACAAGACGGTCGAGGGCCTGCTCATCGGCATGGTCTGCGCCGTCCTCGGCGTGTGGTTCGCCGGGCGCTACCAGGACTGGCTGCCGGGCTCCCACGCGCTCGTGCTCGGCCTCGGCGTGGCGCTGGCCGCGCCCGTGGGCGACCTGTTCGAGTCGTTCATCAAGCGCGAGTCCGGAACGAAGGACTCCGGCGCCATCTTCGGCGCGCACGGCGGCGCGCTCGATCGGCTCGACGCTGTGCTGTTCGCCGCCGTGGTCGGCTTTTACATCTGGAGCGCGTATGTGTAAGGACTTCTATGTCTAAGCGTCTCTTGATCCTCGGCTCGACCGGCTCGATCGGCACTCAGGCGCTTGACGTCCTGGAGCGCAGCGACGAGCTGGAACTCATCGGCCTCTCCGCCGAGCGCTCGTGGGAGGCGCTTGTCGAGCAGGCGCGCACCCACGGGGTGAAGCGGATCGCGCTCGTCGACGAGCGCGCCGCGGCGCGCGCCGCGGCGGCGTGGACCGAGGGGGAGGTGCTCAGCGGGCCGGAGGGGCTCGTGCGGCTCGTGGTCGAGTCCGGCGCGGAGCTCGTGCTCAACGCGCTCGTCGGCTCGGCCGGCCTGGGGCCGACGGTGGCGACGCTCGGCGAGGGCATCGACCTGGCGCTCGCCAACAAGGAGTCGCTGGTCGTCGGGGGCGAGCTGGTGGTTGCGCTCGCCGAGGCGACCGGCGCGCAGATCGTGCCGGTCGACTCCGAGCACACGGCGCTGCACCAGCTGCTCGCCGAGCAGCCGCCGGGGGCGGTGGAGCGCCTGACGATCACCGCCAGCGGCGGTCCCTTCCGAGGTCGGGCCCGCGCGGAGCTCGAGCACGTGACCGTCGAGCAGGCGCTCGCCCACCCGACCTGGGCGATGGGCGGCAAGATCACGATCGACTCGGCGACGCTTATGAACAAGGGCCTCGAGCTGATGGAGGCCCACCACCTGTTCGGCACGCCCTATGACCGGATCGACGTCGTCGTCCACCCCCAGTCGCTCGTCCACGGGCTGATCCAGCTGGCCGACGGCGCGATGCTCGCGCATCTCGGCCCGCCGGACATGCGGATCGCGATCTCCTACGCGCTGCACGGCGGGGAGAGCGTGGATTTACTGGCCGGTCCGCGGGCGGTCGCGCCGCTCGATCTGGCGCAGGTCGGCGAGCTCAGCTTCGAACCGGTCGACCTCGACGCGTTTCCCTGCCTCCGCCTGGCGCGCGAGGCGGCGCTGGCGGGAGGGACGGCGCCGTGCGTGCTCAACGCCGCCAACGAGATCGCCGTCCACGCGTTCCTCGAGGGCCACCTGCGCTTCAACGGGATTTCCGAGGTGATCGAACGCACGCTCTCCGAGCTGCCCGGCGCGCCCGTGCGCGCGTTCGAGTCGCTCTACGAGGCCGACCGGCAGGCCAGGACGGTGGCGGGGGAAGCCGTGGGGCGCTTACCTAGACCGTAAATCCGGAGGATCTCGATCACCATCGTTTGGACCTATTGCCGGGTGTCCAACAGCCGCTCTGACTAGACCTGCGGGCTTTGGAGCCCCGCCTGCCAAACTAGGCGCGTGAGCTGGTTTCTGACAATTCTCGGCATCGTCGTGCTGATCGTGCTGCACGAGCTGGGGCACTTCGCCGCGGCGAAGGCCGTGGGGATGCGCGTGGAGCGCTTCTCGCTGTTCTTCCCGCCGACGATCTTCAAGGTGCGTCGGGGCGAGACCGAGTACGCGATCGGCGCGATCCCCGCGGGGGGCTACGTGAAGATCACGGGGATGAACCCGGAAGAGATCAAGGATCTCCACCCCGAGGTGGCGCGTCGCGCCTACTACGCGCAGGCGCCGTGGAAGCGCATCGTTGTCATTCTCGCGGGGCCGGGGGTGAACATCGTGATCGCATTCCTGCTGTTCTGGGTGCTGCTCGTCTCGGGCAACTTCAACGGCGAGGTGGCGCTCGGCAATCTCGACCCGTCGGTGCAGACGGTCTTACCGACCACCTCTGTCCTCGCAACGCAGCGGGGCGAGCCGGCCGCCGGCGTGTTGCGTCCCGGCGATCGGATCGTCGCGGTGCAGGGACGAGCAGTGACCGTCGCCTCCGCCCAGCAGGCGATTGCGGCCGATCGCTGCGCGGGCGCCCTCACCGAGGGCTGCCGCGCCCGAACGCCCGTGACGCTGACCGTGCGCCACGCGGGGAGAGACGTGACGCTGTCGATCTACCCCCGCTACAGCAAGGAAGCCGGCAGGATGCTGCTTGGCTTCAACTTCGCAGCGACCTCCAAACCGTTCGGTGCTGTCGGGGCCGCCGGAGCTGCGCTGAGCGAGATGTGGCACGTGACGACGCAGACGCTGACGGGCTTCGGCCGCGCGCTCACCAGCGCGAAAGTTCGCCACCAGGTCTCGAGCATCGTCGGGATCACCCAGGACGCGCACGAAACGGTCGTCGCCGGTCTCGGCTTTGCGCTGGTGTTCCTCGCCTTCCTTTCGCTGATCCTGGCTGTGATCAACCTCTTCCCGTTCCTACCGCTCGACGGCGGTCATATCCTCTGGGCCGTGGTCGAGAAGGTCCGCCGTAAGCCGGTTTCGCTGATCGCCATGTGGCGGTTCAGCTCCGTCGGGATCGTGCTGCTGCTGTTCCTCGTGGTCAACGGTGTCGGCAACGACATCGGTCGGCTGGGAGGCTGAACGACAGCAACGACGTCAGCCGTCTGTGTAGCTGACCTCGCCACGATCCGCTCCTCGAGTGTCCTGCGGCGCGCGTATACACACCCAGCTCTTCACAAGCGGTCCCACCCGCTCGGCTTGAGCCGGGCCGAACAGAGCCTCCAGCTCGGGGCGCCGCAGCAGCGAGATGTCTTCCCACCCGCCGGTCGCCCCCAGCTTCCAATAGGGGCGACGTAGCGCCGCCGGCAGCCAGTGCGCGCCGGGCAGCAGCGCGTGGGGCTCGAGCGGGAAGGAGAAGGCGGGGGTCTGCACGAACCAGCCGCGACCCACGCGGCGGACCTCGGCGGCGAACGCCGCCCGCCGCGCCGGCGGGACGTGCTCGATCACGCTCGAGCAGTAGACGAGGTCGAACTCCCCGTCGGCGAACGGCAGCCCCGCTGATGCATCGGCCTGCACGAACGGGCCTGGGTAATCAGGGCGCGCGGCGAGGTCCACGCCCGTGATGTCCAGCTCCGGCTCCAGCGCGCGCAGGCCGATCCGCCCGCAGCCCACATCCAGCACGCGCGCTCCGACCGGCAGGCGCGTGAGCGCGAAGAAATGGGCGTGGCGCCGGGCGCGGGCGCGGGCGGCAAACGGCGAGGCGAGGCGCGCCAGCGGCCCACGCGCGGTGGAGTAGACGTCGGGCATCGTAGAATCAGCCTATGGCTTCCAAGCGGCAGATCCACGTCGGCGCGGTCGCGATCGGCGGCGGCGCGCCGGTCGCGGTGCAGACGATGACCAAGACTGAGACGGCGAACCTCGCGGCGACGATGGACCAGATCCGCACGGTCGCCGACGCCGGCGCGGACATCGTGCGCGTGGCGGTGCCGCGCGAGCAGGACGCCGAGGCGCTGAAGAGCATCGTCGCGCAGTCGCCGATCCCGGTGATCGCCGACATCCACTTCAACCACACGCTCGCGCTCAAGGCGATCGAGGCGGGCGCCCACTGCGTGCGCTTGAACCCGGGGAACATCGGCGGGCCGGAGAAGGTCGCCGAGGTGATCGCGCTGGCCAAGCTCCATGGCACCCCGCTGCGCGTCGGCGTCAACTCGGGCTCGCTGCCCAAGCACCTGCGCGAGCTCGAGTATGAGAACCCGGTCGAGGCGCTCGTGACGGCGGCGATCGAGACCGTGCAGCTGATGGAGCGCCTGGACTTCGAGAACTTCAAGGTCTCGATGAAGTCGACCTCGGTGCCGAACACGATCGCCTCCAACCGGATGCTGGCAGAGCGGATTCCCTATCCATTACACCTCGGCGTGACGGAGGCCGGCACGAAGTGGTCGGGCTCGCTCAAGAGCGCGGTCGGCCTGGGCACGCTGCTGGCGGATGGGATCGGCGACACGATCAGGATCTCGCTCTCCACCTTCCACGCCGAGGAGGAGGTGAAGGTCGCCTGGGAGATCCTCAAGGCGCTGAAGCTGCGCGAGCGCGGCCCCGACCTGATTGCCTGCCCGACCTGCGGGCGGTTGCAGTTCGACATGGACAGCGTCGTCGTCGAGGTCGAGCGGCGCCTGGAAGCGTACGAGGACCCGATCGAGGTCTCGGTGCTCGGCTGCGCGGTCAACGGCATCGGCGAGGCGCGCCACGCGGACTTCGGCATCACCGGCGCGAAAGACATGGGCATGATCTACTCCAAGGGCGAGCCGCTAAAGAAGGTGCCGACCGAGCAGCTCGTCGACGAGCTGTTCAAGGAGATCGACCGTTACTACGCCGCCGGCAAGACCGTCCAGCGCGACGAGACGGCGGCCGCCGAGGCGCGCGCGTGGCTGGCCGCGAACGAGGACGACACGCAGATGACCCCCGAGCGGGTAGCCGCGATGGAGGCCGCCGCCGCCGCGGAGGCGGACACGGTGCTGGAGTCGATGCTCGAGCCGGCTGTCGCGCTCGACGAGGCCGTCTCGCCGGTCGCCGGCCGGCGCTTCTCTCGCAACTGATCAGTATGTGAGCAGGCCACATGTGGCCTGCTCGGGAACGCCGCATGCGGCGTTCCCACGGAGGGGCGCATGCGCCCCTCCGCCCCCTCGCACATGTGCGAGGGGGGTCTAAAGGAGGATCGGAGGATCAGCCCGCGGCGGCGAAGCGCTCGGCGACCTTTGACCAGTTGACGACGTTCCAGAACGCGTCGATGTAGTCGGGGCGCTTGTTCTGGTACTTCAGGTAGTAGGCGTGCTCCCACACGTCGACGCCGAGCAGCGGCGTCTTTGAGTCGGAGATCGGGTTGTCCTGGTTGGCGCTGCCAAGCACGGCCAGACCCGAGCCGTCGCGCACGAGCCACGACCAGCCGGAGCCGAACTGGCCGACGCCGGTCTCCTTGACCTTCGCCTTGAAATCCGCGAAGGAGCCAAACGCGGCGTCGATGGCCTGGGCCAGCTCGCCCTGTGGCTCGCCGCCACCGTCTGGACTCATGCTCTCCCAGAACAGCGAGTGGTTGTAGTGGCCGCCGCCGTTGTTTTTGACGGGCCCCTTCTTCTCGCCGAGACTGGAGAGGTTCTTCAAGACCTCCTCGACCGGCGTCTCGGCCCACTCGGTGCCCTCCAAAGCGGCGTTTGCCTTGTCCACGTACGCCTGATGGTGCTTGTCGTGGTGGATTTCCATCGTCAGCTTGTCGATGTGCGGCTCGAGCGCGTCGTAGGCGTAGGGAAGCGGCGGAACGGAATAGGCCATTGGAGCTCCTTATCGGGTCTTCGTCGAAGATTGGTCGGTGACAGCTGTTCTATCAAAGGGACGATCGACCGAAGACAGAGGGGCCCGGCTGCGCCACCCTCTAGGCTCTGCGCGATGACTCGTCTGTCCGAATACCTACTGCCGACCGAGAAGCAGCCGCCCGCCGACGCGGAGGCGCTCTCGCACAAGCTGATGGTGCGCGCCGGGCTCGTCCGCCAGCTGGGCGCAGGCATGTGGACGTGGCTGCCGGCCGGCTGGCGCGTGCACCAGCGCGTCGTTCAGATCATCCGCGAGGAGATGGACGCGATCGGCGCCCAGGAGATGCTGATGCCCGTGCTGCAGCCCGCCGAGCCGTGGCGCAAGACCGGCAGGATCGAGATCGAGGAGCTGTTCAAGCTGACCGACCGCAAGGGCTCGGAGCTGGTGCTCGCGATGACCCACGAGGAGGCGGTCACCACCCACGTCGCCCAGATCGTCCGCTCCTACCGCGACCTGCCGCTGATCCTCTACCACTTCCAGGTCAAGGAGCGCGACGAGCCGCGCCCGCGCGCGGGAGTGCTGCGCACGCGCGAGTTCGTGATGAAGGACGCCTACAGCTTCGACCGCGACCAGGCCGGCATGGAGGAGAGCTACGCGCTGCACGTCCGCGCCTACGACCGCATGATGACGCGCACCGGCCTGCGCTTCTATCGGGTGCAGGGCGACGTCGGGATGATGGG
This sequence comes from Solirubrobacteraceae bacterium, assembly GCA_036511695.1. Classification (GTDB taxonomy): domain Bacteria; phylum Actinomycetota; class Thermoleophilia; order Solirubrobacterales; family Solirubrobacteraceae; genus Palsa-744. The sequence continues at coordinate 25,179 of DATCBT010000008.1, forward strand.
CGGTCTCGGCGCGCACGAGTACATGGCGCCCTGCGCCGCCGGCGAGGACGAGGTGGTGCTCGGGGGGGCGGATGGGGATCGATACGCGGCGAACATGGACCTCGCGCGCAACAGCCCGGATGTAGAGCGGGTCGGGGACACCTACTTCAGGGCGGGCGAGCAGCTGACGGTCGAGCCGGCGATCGAGATCGCCAACATCTTCAAGCTCGGCACGCGCTACTCGCTGGCGCTCGGCGCGAGCTACCTCGATCAGGCGGGCGCCGAGGAACCGGTGTGGATGGCCTGCTTTGGGATCGGCCCGGCGCGGATCGTCGCCGCCGCCGTGGAGCAGTTCTCAGACGAGCACGGCATCTCCTGGCCGAAAGCGCTCGCCCCGTTCGCCGTCCACCTCGTCAGCCTCGGCAAGGGGGGCACACCCGAGCGCGAGGCCGCCGATCTCGTGTATGCGACGCTGCTCGCGGGCGGGCTGGACGTTCTCTACGACGACCGCGATCGAGGACCGGGAGAGAAGTTTGCCGACGCCGAGTTGCTCGGCTGCCCACTGCGCCTGACGGTCGGACGCAAGTCCTTACAGGACGGCGAGATCGAGGTGCAGGTCCGCCGTGGACGCCAGTCCGCGGCTCCGCTTGCGCTGAATGCTCAGCCCGCGGAGCTGATTCGGGCGGTGGACGAGCTGTGGCGGAGCCTCCCCTAGAGGGCGCTGAAACGGATGCGAGCACGAAACAGCGGTTGAGCGTTCGCCGCCTGCTCGGCCTGGACCGCTCCGGGCCGCCGCCGCCGCAGACGCTGGCCGGTCAGCCGCTGCGGCCGTGGACGCTGCCCAACGCGATCGGCTTCACGCGGCTGGCCTTGATCCCGGTGTTCCTCGTCGTGGAGCTCGCAAGCAGCGACGGCACGCAGGCGCTGGGAGCGATCCTGTTCGCGCTGATCGCCTGGGGGGACTACGCGGACGGGATTGCCGCGCGCGCAAGTGGTCAGTACAGTCGGCTGGGGACCCTGCTGGATCCCGTGACCGACCGCCTGCTGGTCGTCTCGGGCGTCGTCGTCTGCTGGCACTTTCAGCTGCTGCCGCGCTGGGCGATCGCGCTGCTGGCGCTGCGCGAGCTGGCGATGCTCGCGCTCGGGCGCTACGGGCTCGCGCGCGGGGTCGAGCTGCGCATCAACTGGCCGGGACGTTTGGCGGTCGCGCCGGTGATGGCATCGTTCTTCTTCGCGCTGGTTGGCTTGAGGACGGTCGGCGAGGTTCTGCTGTACATCGGTCTGGCGCTCGCGCTGGTCGCGACCGGGCTGTATCTGCGGGATGGCAGGAGAGGGCTGCGCGCGCTCGAATTGGAGTGACGGCAGGCCGCCGGCCTCCCGCAAGACTCTCAAGCTCAGCCTTACCTTTTGGTCTATACTCACAAGCCCGGCCAGTGGCGCCGGCCTGGCGCGCTCGGCTTAGGCCGGCGCAAGTCCGCGAGAGGAGAAGCCCGCGATGGAGACGTTCCCCGACCTTGGCTCGCTGTCGGATCTCGAGCTGAAAGACCTCATCCAGCAGTTGACCGCGGAGGAGACCGAGATCTCCTACAAGCGGCGCATTCTGCACGGCAAGATCGACATCCTGCGCGCCGAGCTGGTCAACCGTCTGCGCAAGAAGCACGATGGTGGCGAGGTGATGATCACCGGCGACGACGTCCAGCGGCTGACCGACATCCTCGCCCAGCGCCAGCCGGCGGCCCCGACGCAGGACGGCATGTCGTGATCTGCGCTGGATGCAAGCAGGCTCGCGGCGCCCGGCCGCGGGTTTCCTAGAGCAGGGTTCGAGCGACATGGCCCTGCACTGCACCGAGTGCGGCTTCGTCAACGAGGAGGGAGCCAATTACTGCCAGCGTTGTGGCGCCCTGCTCCCGCGCGGGGAGGGGGCCGCTGGGGATCCGGTTACAGCCACCTACCGAATCGACGAGGCGGGCGAGCTCGTGCCGGTCGAGCTCGACGAGGTCACGGCGCACGGGCCGGCGCTGGTGATCCGCGCCGGCGGCGGACGGGTGGGCGAGAGCTTCGCCGTCGACCGCGAGCGCACGAGCATCGGCCGTCGGCCGGATGCCGAGGTGTTTCTCGACGACGTGACCGTCTCGCGCGACCACGCGCTGTTGATTCGCCGTGGCGAGCAATGGCACCTCGACGACTGCGGCTCGTTGAACGGAACTTATGTGAACCGCTCGCGGATCGAGTCTCAGCGCCTGGAGGAGGGCGATGAGGTGCAGATCGGCAAGTACAAGCTGACTTTCCACGCCCGCTGATGGCACCCCAGGCTCCCCAGATGGAAGAGATCCCACCCACCCAGCTCGAGGACGAGCTGGCGCTCACCGACGCCACCGCCGGGACCGGCGTGGCGGGCGACCGATCGCAGATCGGCCAGCGGCAAAAGTCGATCACGATCGGCGCCGTCTGCAAGGCGCTCGTGCAGGAGTTCCCAGACATCTCGATCTCAAAGATCCGCTACCTGGAGGACCAGAAACTGCTGACCCCGCGGCGCACCCCCGGTGGCTATCGGCTCTACACGCAGGGGGACGTCGCGCGCTTGCGCACGATCCTGCGGATGCAACGCGACGAGTTCCTGCCGCTGCGCGTGATCCGCCAGGAGCTCGCGGCTGGACGCGCGGGGGAGAGCACCCTTGAGCAGAATCCGGATCCCGCCCGCCCCCGCTCGTCCCGCGACGGGATGCGGCCATGGCGCACGAGCGTCAGCGTGCGCGAGGCGACCGGCGCGCTGTACTCGATCGAAGACGTGCTCGAGGAGACGAAGGCCGACGCGAAGCTGGTGCGCGAGCTCGAAGAGTACGGCGTGGTCAAGGGCGAGCAGCGGGGCGGGGTGCGCTACTTCGATGAGACCGAGCGGGAGATCATCGGCGCGGTGGCCGAGCTCGCGCGCTATGGCGTGGGTGGTCGCAACCTGCGGGTCTTTCGCTCCTCGGCCGACCGCGAGGCGAACCTGCTCCAGCAGATTCTCGCCCCGGCGCTACGCTCGCGCAACCCGCAGCGGCGCAAAGAGGCGCTGGAGGCGTTGGAGAATCTCGCGGCGGTGGCGACCCATCTGAAGCATCTGCTGTTGATCCGCGATCTGCGCAAGATCGCCCGCTGACGTTCGATGACCTGCGCATCTCTGCGTCCTCGCTCGCTCGTGTGCACAGCACGCTTCGCTCACTGCGTCCTTGACCTGCTTGGTCCTCGTGCGTCAGTGGGCAGTGGTTGTCTTGACCTGCTTGGTCCTCGTGCGTCAGTGGGCAGTGGTTGTCTCGTGTGCGCTGAATCGCGATGCCCGACGTAAGCCGCAGCCGCACGATCGCCGCGCCCGCGCAGGAGTTGTGGGAAGTGATCCGCGACCCTCATCATCTGCCGCGCTGGTGGCCACGGGTGACGCGCGTGGAGGACGTCGAGGAGACCGCGTTCACGGAGGTGATGAAGACGCGCAAGGGCAAACTCGTGCGCGCCGACTTCAACGTGGTTGCCCGCGATGACGCCGAGCACTCGCTGACCTGGGCGCAGCGGGTCGAGGGAACCCCGTTCGCGCGGCTGCTGCGCTCGGCGGAGACGGAGGTGCGACTGGAGGCGGACACCGCGCAGGCAACGAAGGTGACGATCGAATTGCGCCAGGCGCTCAACGGCATGTCCCCACGCTTCGGTGGCTTTATGGTGCGGCGCGCGGCGCGCGCCACGCTCGACGAGGCGCTCGACGGCCTGGAGCGGATCGGTGGCTGACACGGCTACCGCGCCCGTCCGTCCGTCGAGTGGGCCCCAGCTTGGCCCACCCGCGATGCGCTGGTGGGGGTGGGGCGATCCGGCGCACCGATCGACGCTGCCCACGCACGCGCTGGAGTTCCTGCGCGAAACGGTGGGAATCGCTGAACGGCCGCGCCCACCGGTGGCGCTTGAACGTGTGCAGCTCGCCCCGTCGACGCTGTCGGAGCGGACGGCGGCGGCGCTACGTGGGATCGTCGGCGCGGAGGGCATGGGCGATCAGCACGGCGAACGGGTCGTGCATGCCGCCGGCAAGGGCTATCCCGACCTGGTGCGCCAGCGTGCCGGGCAGCCCGAGGGAGCGCCCGACGCGGTGCTCCAGCCGGCCGGGCGCGATCAGGTGCGCGCGGTGCTCGCGCAGTGCGCGCGATCTTCGGTGGCGGTGGTGCCCTGGGGCGGCGGCACGAGCGTGGTCGGCGGCGTCGCCCCGCTGCGCGGAGAGCACGCCGCCGTGGTGGCGCTCGACATGGGCCGGATGGGAGCGGTGTTGGAGCTGGATCGCGAGTCGCGGACGGTCACCGTGCAGGCCGGCATGCGCGCCGCGGCGCTGGAGCGCTACCTGGCGCCGCACGGGCTGACGCTCGGCCACTTTCCCCAGTCGTTCGAGTACGTCTCGCTGGGGGGTTGCGCGGCGACGCGCTCGGCGGGGCAGGCCTCGGGCGGCTACGGGCGGTTCGAGCAGATGGTGCTCGGCCTGCGCTTGCTCGCGCCCGCGGGAGACATCGACCTGGCGGCGGTCCCGGCCAGTGCCGCGGGCCCGGGGCTGCGCCAGCTGCTGGTCGGCTCGGAGGGGACGCTGGGGGTGATCAGCGAGCTGGCGCTGCGTGTGCGCCCAGCGCCGCGAGAGCGCTCATATGAGGGCGTGTTCTTCGCGGATTTCGCCGCCGGCGTTCAGGCTCTGCGGGGGCTCGCCCAGCAGCGCGCGGCGCCCGACGTGGCGCGGCTGTCCGACGAGGCCGAGACGCGCATGTCGCTCGCGCTCGCCGGCAGCGGCGGGTTGAAGGGGCGACTCGGCAAGGCATATCTCGGCTTGCGTGGGTACCGCGAGGGGTGTCTGGCGATCCTAGGCTTTGAGGGGGAGACGGAGGCGGTGGCTGCCCGCCGCAAGCGTGCGCTTGCGCTGGTGCGCCGCGACGGTGGCCTGACGGTGGGGCGTTCGCCGGGGGAGGCGTGGCTCGCGTCGCGGTTCTCCGCTCCGTATCTGCGCGACGAGCTGCTGACCCAGGGAGTGATGGTGGAGACGCTGGAGACGGCGACGCAGTGGTCGAACGTGCAGAGGCTTCACCGCGCTGTCGGCGCGGCGATCGCCGCGGCGCTGAGCGCCGGGGGGACGCCCGGGTTGGTGATGTGCCACGTGTCGCACCTGTATGAGACTGGCGCGTCGCTGTACTTCACCTTTCTGGCCCGCCAGCGGCAGGGCGAGGAGCTCGAGCAATGGCAGACGGTCAAGCGGGCGGCGAGCCGCGCGATCGTGGACGGCGGCGGGACGATCACCCACCACCACGCGGTCGGGCGCGATCACGCGCCCTGGCTGGAGGAGGAGATCGGCAGCGAGGGCGTGGCGGCGCTGCGTGCGCTGAAGTCCGAGCTTGACCCCGCCGGGATCATGAACCCGGGAAAGCTGGTCGGGAGCCTCAGCCGAGGCTGAATGCGCCCCTGAGAACGACCGGACCGGGGTGGGTCGGCCGGCTGCTCGTCTCGCGCGTGAGCAGCATCTCGCGGTAGTTGCCGGCGGTGGCGGGCAGCAGCGCGCCACCCTGCAGACGGCCGTTGGCGGCGACCGCGGGACTCTTACTCAGCGCCAGGGCGCTCGTCGGGGAGTTGTAGAGCCAGACGGCGTAAAAGAAGCCGGTCGAAGGCGGCAGGTGTTCGGCCGCGATGTAGAAGGCGCGCTTGCTGCCTTCGGAGAAGACCTCGGCCAGGCCGACGGCCTTGCTGTTGGGTTCGGGCGAGGTGAGCGGGATCTGCTTGTCGACGGTGGGGCTGGCGGCTTTTTTGGAGGTCCCCGAGGTGGTCGAGCCGCTCGAGCTCGTCGTCGTCCCGGGGGTGGTGGTTCCAGCGGTGGTTGTGCCGGCCGCGGTGCTCGCGGCTTTGTGGGAGCCGCCGCCACTCGTTACCAGGATGACCACGACCACCACCACGACGACGAGCAATGCGAGCAGCAGCGCGCCACCGCGCCTGGAGCTGGGCAGCGAACTGGAGGAATCGGCCTCTCGCGTCCCCTCGGGGACACCTGGAGGCGGAGGCGGCGTAGGCGATGGAGGTCCTGGCGTCCGCGCGCCTGAGGTCCGTGCACGTCCACGGTCGTCGGGCACCGGCTGGGGGGCGGGCACGGGGCTCTCGCCGGGCCCGCCCGCAAGGGCCTCGAGCGCTGCGCGGGCGCGATCGCGGACGGCATTCCGGGAGATGCCGAGCATGTCCGCGATCTCGGCATGGCTCTTGCCCTGCTGTACCAGCAGCAGCAGCACCGCGCGTTGATCGGGTGGGAGGTCGTCGAGTCGGCTCATGCGATGAGGGTCGTAGGCTATCGTGGCGCCGGGATGCCCACGCCGAGCGCAGAGCAGCTGAACGAGCTGATGGTCGGGTTCGACCGCCTGTATGGCCTGGAGCTGGTGGAGCTCTCGGACACCGAGGTGCGCGCGCGGGTGCGGCTGCGCGACGAGCTGAAGCAGCCCATGGGCCTCTTGCACGGAGGTGTGTACGCGTCGATCGCCGAGTCGATGGCTTCGCTGGCGACGGCCCTGGCGGTGCTCGACAGCGGCGAGATCGCGGTGGGGTTGTCGAACAGCACAAGCTTTCTGCGGCCGCTCACCGAGGGCGCCGCCGTGCACGGCCATGCAAGACGACTGCATCGCGGCCGCACCACCTGGGTGTGGGACGTTCAGTTCAGCGACGACGCCGGCCGGATCTGTGCCGTGACGCGGATGACGATCGCCGTGCGCCCAGCGCCGACGGCGACCGTGAGTTGAGGCGCCCTTGAGCTGAGATGCCTGTGAGCGGAGGTGCCCGTGAGCTGAGGCGACCGTGAGTTGAGGCGCTCGTGGACGGTGCGGCTGGGGTGGACGGGCTAGCGGAACGCGCGCAACGGAACCGGCGTCTGGCCGGGAAGCGGCTGCGCGGCAAAGCCCGTGTCAGGCAAGGGCGAGGGCAGCGGCGCACCGGGCATGCCGAGATCGTTGATCGGCACGATCGTCGCGGCGGCGGCGCGCGCCAAGCGGGGGTCCTCGGCGTAGATGCCCACCACCACAGCCCCGGTCGCGAGCTCGATCGTGTCACCCGCCTGGGCGAGAACGCCGGCAAGCCCTCTGATCTTGACCGTTCGATGTGGCATCGAGCCGACGGCAACGAAGCTGTTGTCGGGGGAGGTGACGATTCGCAGCGGCGGCACGCAGGTGCTCTCGCCGCCTTCGGTGCAGTCGCCGTACTGGACAGAGAAGGCGCCGCTCGGATCCTGGCCGGCTTCGGTGATCGCCTTGCCCTGAAAGGAGCCACCCAGCCAGTAGACGGGGTAGGCGGGGAGGAGCAGGCTCTCGAGCACGCTATGGGAGATCGGCTGGTCTTGGAGCGTGTCGCCGCAGCCCGCGAGCGCGACCGCGCAGAGCGCGACCAGCACTGCGAGCGGTCGGGGGCTGAGACGCACGACCGGCAGCGTAGCGGCCGGACTAGCCTCGATAGCGATTGGTGATCGGCATGCGCCTATCGCGGCCGAAGGCGCGCGTGGTGATCTTGATCCCGGGCGGCGCCTGGCGGCGCTTGTACTCGGCGCGGTCGACAAGCTGGATCGTGCGGTCTACATCTGGCTCGGGCAGGCCCTCGGCGACCAGTTCCTCGCGCCCCTGGCCGCGCTCGATATAGCCGTAGAGAATGCGGTCGAGCAAGGGATAGGGGGGCAGTGAGTCCTCGTCGCGCTGGTCGCGGCGTAGCTCAGCCGAAGGGGCACGCTCGATGATCGAGGCTGGAATCGGGGCATGCGCACGTCCCTCGCCGGCCCCGGCAGGAGCGTTGCGCCACTCGCACAGACCGTAGACGAGCGTCTTGGGCACATCCTTGATCACGGCGAAGCCGCCGGCGAGATCGCCGTAGAGCGTTGTGTAGCCGACGGACATCTCCGACTTGTTGCCGGTCGTGAGCACGAGCCAACCGAACTTGTTCGAGAGAGCCATCAGCAGGTTGCCGCGGATACGAGCCTGCAGGTTCTCCTCCGTCAGGTCGGCCTGGAGCCCGGCGAACTCGTCACGGAGCGTCCCGGCGTAGGCATCCATGATCGCCTCGATCTCCAGCTCGTGCGTGCGCAGACCGAGCCTGGCGGCGAGGGCGCGCGCGTCGTCCTGTGTCGCGGCCGAGGAGTAGGGGGAGGGCATGATCACCGTGCTCACCCGCTCGGCGCCGAGGGCGTCCGCGGCGAGACAGGCCACGAGGGCGGAGTCGACCCCCCCGGAGAGGCCGAGGACGACGCGCGCGAAGCCGTTCTTATCGACGTAGTCGTGCAGACCGAGCACCAGCGCCGCATAGACCTCGGCCTGCGAGGGCTCGATCGGTTTCGCCAGAGGGGGAGCGGGCGCCGGCGCGGTTGCGCATAGCTGAGAGCCACCGCTGCCGCTACTGCTGCCGCTGTCACTACCACTGCCGCGGGCCGGCGCGGAGGAGGAGGGCAATCGTGGCAGCACCGTCACCCGCGCCGGCGAGCTCTGCGCGACCGGCTGCTCGCTGCCTGAACGCTGCCTGGCCGTCGCGACGGCGTCGAGGTCGAGATCGCATATGAGCAGATCCTCCGCGAACTGGGCGGCGCGCGCGAGCGTCTCACCGGTGTGGCCGATGACGCAGGAATGCCCGTCGAAGAGCAGCTCGTCCTGGCCGCCGACGAGCGCGCAGAAGGCGACGCAGGCGCGATCCTCACGGGCCCGCTGGGCGAGCATCAGCTCGCGCTCGGAGCCCTTGCCCGCGTGGTAGGGAGAGGCGGATATGTTGACGATCAGCGTCGCGCCCGCCAGGGCCTCCTCAGAGGCCGGCGGGCCGGGCTCCCAGATGTCCTCGCAGACCGTCAGCCCGATGCGGTGGGCGCCGAGGTCGATCACGGCCCCGCCGGCGCCGGCCCGGAAGTAGCGCCGCTCGTCGAACACTCCGTAGTTGGGCAGGTGGACCTTGCGGTAGATCGCATGCACTGCTCCATCGGCGAGCACCGCGGCGGCGTTGCAGACGTGCTCGGCCCGCTCGGGGAAGCCGACGATCGCGACCACGCCGTGCGTGTCGGCCGCCAGCTCTCCCAGGGCGGCCTGTACGTCGAGCAGGAAGTGCTCGCGCAGCAGCAGGTCCTCCGGGGGGTAGCCGGTGAGGGCGAGCTCGGGGAACAGCACGAGCTCCGCTCCGGCTTCACGGGCGCCGTCGAGGCCCGCGCGAATCCGCGCGGCGTTCCCGGCGATGTCGCCCACCGTGGCATTCATCTGGCAGAGAGCCAGGCGCACTGCGGAGCGAGCCTATCCCGTCAGCTCTGCACGGCGGGAGGCTTACCGACCGAGGCTCGGCGAGCGTCGGCGCTCCGAACGGCCTTGGGCCGAGGGCTCCGAACGGCCCTGGGCTGTGGGCTCTGGACGGCCTTGCGCTGTCGGCCCTGGACGGACTTGCGCTGTGGGCTTCGGCCGGCATCGGGCTGCGGGCTGGTGCCGTTGGCTCGGCTTGGGTCGGCACCTGCGCCGCGCGGCTGCACGCGGGCTCGCGTCGAGAGCCCCGCCGCACGAGCCAGCGCGGCGACCGCCCAGCGCAGATCGCGGGCGAGCCCCTCGATCTCCGGTAGGGCGTCGTAGTCGGCGAGCAGGCCGAAGCCGAGATGACCGTCGTAGCTCATGACGGCGATGCCCAGCGCCTGGCGGCGCGCGAGCGGCACGACCGGGTAGAGCACCTGCAGGCGACGGCCGAGCAGGTAGAGCGGAAACTGCGGTCCGGGGACGTTGGTGACCACCAGGTTGAAGAAGCGCTGGCGGGCCTGCAGACGCGCGGCCTGGCTGAGGATCGTGGGCGGCGCGAACCCGGCCAGATCGATCAGCACCTGAGCGCCCACGGCCTGACCGGACTGCTTGAGGTCGTGCATCGCCCGCGTGATCTGTCGCAGGCAGGCCACGGGGTCCTCCTCGCCAACGGGCAGGGGGGCCCACATCGCGGCAACGTGATTGCCGAGCGCGGGTGGGTTGGATCTCCGATCCACGTCGGCGCGCACCGAGACGGGCACCATCGCCTTCAGGGTCAGACCCTCGGTGTCGTGGCCCTGGGCGCGTAGATAGCGACCAAGCGCGATGCTGACCGATGCCAGCACGACGTCGTTGAGCGTGCCGCCGAGCGAGTCCTTGATCGTCTTGAACTGGGCGAGGTCGCCGTCGAGGAAGGTGTAGCGCCGGTGCGGGCCGATATCGACGTTGAACGGGCTCGAAGGCGCGGGCGCGCTGACGCCGGCGATCGTGGTGGCGCCGATGCTCGCGAGGCTGTCCTTCAGCTGCGAGGCCGCCCTGCGCGGAGCGCGCAGCAAAGCGCGGGCGCCGCGGGTCATCTCGGCGGGAACGGTCGTGCGCTCGAGCAGAGCCTCGCCGAGCAGCTTGGCCGCTCCCGGCAGCGGCCGGGCGGTCCAGGGCGCCGGTGGGCGCGCAGTAGCGACCGGCTCGGCAGCGGCATCGAACAAGACGGTGGTGATGTCCACGCCGGAGATCCCGTCGACGAGCGCGTGGTGGGTCTTTGCGATCAGCGCGAAGCGCCCGCCGGCCATGCGCTGCACAAGCCAGATCTCCCAGAGCGGCTTGGAGCGATCCAGGCGCTGGGAGAAGAGCCGACCGGCGAGCTGCTTGAGCGCGGCCTCGTCAGCCGGTCGCGGCAGGGCCGTATGGCGGATGTGGTAGCGCGGATTGAAGTGCGGATCGTCGGCCCATATTGGCCTGCCCTGTCCGAGCGGGACATACGCGAGCCGTTGGCGATAGCGCGGCACCAGATGCAGGCGGCTGAGGACATGGTCGATCAGCTCCTGCGGGGTGGGCGCCTTGCCCTCGAAGACCATCACCGAGGCGACATGCATGTGCGCCGTGGAGTCGTCCTCGAGGTGCAGGAAGGCAGAGTCCAGGGCGGAAAGGCGATCGGGGTTGGCCATCGGGCATCGATTGTCGCGGCTTCGCTGCCGCACGTCAACGTTGGGTGCTTCTGTGTGTTTGCGGCGTTGCTTCGCGCGGAAGGGGTGTGATGGCTCGCGCAGGCAAGGAAGGCAAGTGTGATGTCCATCACACATCACGTCCGTAAGGGCCGCCTAGGATACGAACAATTGTTCGACCCGCCGAGTCGTCTCCCGGATGGAGACGAGCGGGGGACCCACTGCCAGTTCGTTGTTGTAGGCGATCTGGATGGGGCGAATCGGCCGCTGTTGTGGCCGTAACGCCCGGTTGGCGCGCGTTTCGCTTGCGTGTCCTACCGGCTCGTGAGCCCGACAGCTAACCCCGTAGGCGGACACCAAGGAGGTTCTCAATTGTACGTTCCCACGACGCTCGCGCCGCCCGCTGTTACGCCCCTTGCTCCGATCGTGATCCCGGCGAGCACGACACCACCGTTTGCGGGGCCGGCGCACACCGTGCTGAGCGCGTACCGCACGGAGATGAACGTGCTCGAGGGCCACAGCACGAGCGTCACCGGCGAGCTGACCAGCACGCTCCGCGGCGGTGCCCCCGGTCCACGATCGGACAAAGATCGGCCGGTGGGACTGTCAGGACGGGTCGTGAGGCTGCAGGTACTCGTCGACCACGGCTGGAGGACACTGGCCCATACCCTGACCGGCCTCCAGGGTCGCTATCGCTTGCGCTATGTGCCGCGCCAGACAGCGAGCGAGCGGGTGCGGCTGCGCTTCGCGGGCGACAACCAGGACATCGGCTCGCAGCGCAGACTGGGCCGTTTGAACGTCTACCGCCTGGCGCAGGCGTCATGGTATGGCGGTGGTGGCCAGCTGGCTTGCGGTGGCGAGCTGACGAGCACGACCATGGGTGTGGCGAACAAGACGCTTCCCTGCGGCACGTTGGTGACGCTCCGCTACGACGGGCATACGGTGCGGGTGCCGGTTATCGATCGCGGGCCATATGTGGCCGGGCGCGAATTCGACCTGACGCAAGCGACCAAGCAGGCGCTCGGGTTCGGCGACCTCGGCGAGGTGTGGAGCACGTCCTGAGGACACGGCGGTGCATGGGCACGTTCATGCAAGGGTTGGCTTTCGGCGTCCTGCCTCCTTGAATCTGCGGAATGTCCGCTGCAATGAAGACGTCGCGCACACAGATGTGGCTCGAGAACCTGGGCGAATGGAGCTGGCCGGGCCGGGGCGCGGAAGCGGTGGAAGCGCTGCCCCCGTCCTGGGTACCCGTGTTTCCACCCCGTCTGGAGTCAATCGCTCCGGCGGCGGCCGCACCCGAGCCGTGGCAGTCGCCGCGAGCGATCAGGTTCGGCACGGGCGCGCTCCTGAGCGCCCTGGCGGCGATCTGCGCGATGCTGGCGCTCAACGGCCCGATCGGCCTGGAGCGCCTCGTCGGAGCTCGCACCGCGCGGTCGACCGAGGAGATCCTCCCGGCAATCAGCTCGACCGCCGCCTCGGCACAACCGCTGCCCACGCTCAGGATGCTCAGCCACGACGCGGCCGGAAGCTCGATCGACAGGGCAAGCTATCCCTCGCTGGCGCTGCACGGACAGGGCTCGTTCCTTGCCTACCTGCCCGCCGGCTATGCCAAGACGAGCCGCCACTACCCGGTGCTCTATCTGCTGACGGGCAACGACCAGCAGAACACGGCGTTCCTGCAGATCGGACTGCAGGCTGAGCTCGACCGGTTGATCGCGCGACACGCGATCGCACCCGTGATCGCCGTGATGATCCAAGGCGGACCTGGATCGAACAACTGGCGCAACCGGGGGACACAGCACTACGAAAGCTACATCCTGGAAGTGCAGGAACTGATCGACCGCACGCTGCCCACCGTGCCCGCGCGCGCCGCTCGTGCGGTCATGGGCGACTCAATGGGCGGCTATGGCGCCATGAACATCGCCCTCGCCGACCCTTACCGCTTCGGCGTTGTGGAGAGCTGGCTCAGCTTCTTCAACGGACTCGGGGGGGCTTTGCGCGCCGACCGGCCGGTCCTCGCGCGGCTCGGCCTGCACGCGTTCCTCTATGGCGGCGAATCCGATCGCATCGCCGATCCGGAGGAGGATGCACCGTTCGCCGCCGCGCTGCGGGCCGCCGGAGCGGATGCCAAAAGCGCGATCTATCCCGGCGAACACAACCTGGAAACGCTCCAAGCCCATCTGTCGAGCATGCTCGTGTTCGCGGGGCACAGGTTGTCAGCTGCAGGGTGAGAATCTCCGCGGCTTCTACCGCATCTAATTGCCGCGCGCGGGGTTCTCATAAACTAGTATGTGTCCAGGGTCTCAATGATTTGTCATGGGTCGATGTGGGAGCATAAGGAGAGGGGTCATCAGATGGTGCGCGAAACCTGTAGCTACGAGGTTCGGGGAAAGCTGAAGCGGGCTGGTCGGTTCGGAGTGCGTGCGCGGGCGCGCAACTTGCTGATGGCCGGCGCGATGTCCGTCGGTGTCCTTACCGGCATCGCCGTGCTCGGTGCCGGCACGTCGAGCGCCGCGGGCCCAAGGGCCGTCGCGGCGAGGACGATCACGCTGCATGAGGCCGGGAGCCTGCATCGCACCAGCAGCTCTGGGCTCAAGCTCAACGAGCAGGGCTCGGCCTCGGGGACGATCAAGGGCAAGATCTACATCCATCTGGACGTCGTATCACCCAATCGCGTGACAGCCGAAGTCAACATCTATCCGAACGGTGGCTCTCTAACGGGATCGGGGTCGGCCAACTATCAAGTCAATGGCGGCACGGCCAGCTTCTCCGGCAAGATGTCGATCAAGCGTGGGACCGGCAGCTACAACGGCGCGCATGGGTCAGGCTTGAGCTTCAGCGGCACGATCCAGCGTCTGAGCGGCGCTGTCACCGTGCACCTGAGCGGCAGCATGTCCACCTGAGCGGGGTATGAGCCCCATGTCGAAGATCAGGGCCATTACGGCCGCGCTGTTGGTCTGCTGCTGTCTGCCGGCGACGGCCGGCGCTGCGCAGACGGTCACGCTCCACACGTCGTTCTCGCCCGACAAGCTCGGCCAGAGCACGACGGTCGGGTTCGGCTTTCAGATCGCCAGCACCAGCGGAGGCCTGCCCTCGCCGCTGACCGGTCTCAGCCTGCATCTTCCCCCTGGGATCGACTACATCACGACGACGCTGGGACTCTCGATCTGCCAGCCCGCGAGTCTGCTCGAACGTGGCTTGAGCGGCTGTTCGCCGAACTCGCGCCTCGGGTTCGGGAGCGCGCTGGTGGAAGTGCCCTTCGGCACAGGGTCGGGACATGAGATACCCGACATCCAGGCGCTGATGGGTCCCTCGCACAACGGCAACATCGTCGTGCTGTTCTACGCAAACGGGCAGGAACCGGTCTACGCCCAAATCGTCTTCCAGGGTGAACTCGTTGCCGGCTCAACCGCCTTCGGGGGGGACCTGGACGCCACGATACCGCTGATACCCAGCGTGACCAATGGCCCGCCTGTCTCGATCCTCAGCGTCGAATCGACGATCGGGCCCAGCCACCTGATCTACTACAAGCATGTCCATGGCAAACGGGTGGCCTTTCACCCGCGCGGCGTCTCGGTCCCACTGAGATGCCCGCGTGGGGGCTTCCCGTTCTCGGCGAACTTCAGCTTCTTGGACGGCACCAGCACCGTGGCGAGGAGCGTCGTGCCCTGCCCGTCACGGCGATAAGGGCTCCTCGCCAAACGCCATGGTGCACGGCTGGTTCCCAGCGATGGCGTGGTCGTGGACATCCTGTTTACGATCGGGCAAGTGTCGTCGCTAGCCCGTGAACGCGCCGCGCTGAACGCCGCGTTCGTCGATGCGGCGCTGCGCTACTGGTTGACGGTTTTTCCGCGTGTCAGCCGCTGGCTTGGCTACTGGCGTGAGCGGGCCGGAAGGATCCCCGATCCGGTGCTTCGGCGGATAGCCTTCGACGCGCTGCACAAGCATGGGAACATCGAGGGCGCCGTCGCCTTCGCGGCGTTCGTGCCGCGCGCACATCGCGCCGCCGTGGTGCGCGCGCTGGCGGCCTTCCAGGCCGCCTACAGCTACGCCGACATGCTCTCCGAGCAGCCACACGTGGAGGCGATCGCCAACGGGCGCCGGCTCCATGAAGCGCTGCTCGTGGCGCTCGATCCCTCAGCTCCCCAGCTCGATTACTACGCCCACAACCCGCAGCGCGATGACGGTGGATACCTCGAGGAGCTCATCGATACCTGTCGCGCCGCGCTGCGCACCCTGCCCTCCTACGCCGCGGTCGCGCAGTCGGCGCAGAGAGCCGCCGCTCGTATCGTGACCTTCCAGAGCCTCAACGTCGGCCTGCCGCATGGCGACCACGAGGCCCTCGCACGGTGGGCCGGCGCGCAAACACCGGCGGGCACCGAGCTACGGTGGTGGGAGACGGCCGCTGCGGCAGGCTCCTCGCTCGGCGTCCACGTGCTGATCGCGGCCGCGGCCGATCCCTGCGTCCGGCAGGTCGATCTCGCCGCGATCGACGACGCCTATTTCCCCTGGATCGGAGCCCTGCACTCGCTGCTCGACAACATCGTCGACCGGCAGGAGGACGCCAGGACCCACCAAGGCAGCCTGGTCGGGTATTACGCCTCACCCGCGGAGGCCGCGACCCGCATGCGGATGCTCACCGTACGGGCCATGCGCAGCGCTCGCGCGCTGCCGCGGGGACGCCGCCACGCGCTGATCCTCGCCGCGATGGCCGGCAACTACCTGTCAAGCCCCGAGGCGCACGCACCTGGCGTCGAGGCCGTCTCGCAAAGTGTCCGGGAGGAGATCGGATACCTCGCGAGCCCCACGCTGCTGGTCTTCAAGCTCTGGCGCCTGGCACGCGGCGCCGACGACACCCGGCTGGTTTGAGATAGGGTGCAAGCGGGTCCTCCAGTGCTCGCTTTGGAGTGATAGTTGACGTGTTTGAGTCTCGTTGGCGTAAGAGAGGGATTGGGGTGTAGGTGCTGGAGCTGCGCGATCTCGTGAAGCACTATCCCGCGGTTGGGGGGGAGTCTGTGCGCGCCGTCGACGGCGTCTCGCTGTCGGTGGCGCCGGGTGAGATGGTCGTCCTCTACGGGCCGAGCGGCTCGGGCAAGACCACGCTGCTGTTGATGGTCGCGGCACTGCTCGAGCCGACCAGCGGGTCTGTGCTGGTCAACGGCCGCGACATCTCCTCCCTGTCCGAGCGTGAGGCCTCCAACTTCAGGCTCTCCGAAATGGGCTTCGTGCGCCAGAACTTCGACCTGCTGCCCGGGGTCACCGCGATCGACAACGCGGTGCTCAAGCTGCTGAAGCACACCCGCTGGCGGGAGGCCCACAGCCGCATCAAGCCGCTGCTCGAGCGCCTCGGCCTGGGTGAGCGTCTGGAGCACCACGCCGAGACGCTCTCGATGGGTGAGCGCCAGCGCGTGATGATCGCCCGCGCGCTCTCCAGCGAGCCCAAGCTGTTGCTCGCCGACGAGCCCACCGGGAGCCTTGACTCACAGCGCAGCCGCGAAGTGCTCGAGCTGCTGCGCGAGCTCTGCCGCGAGCGGGAGGTGGCTGTGGTGCTCGTCAGCCACGACCCCCAGGCCGCCGCCTATGCCGACCGGGTGCTCGCGCTGCGTGACGGCAAGATCTCGAGCTACGACCCCGAGCAGGGCTTCGCGCCGGCCGGCACTCCCTGAAGGAGATCGGGCCCCCACCCGCCCCCACCCGCCCGCTGGCATGAGATTCTCGAACGTCATACACCTATACCGCGTGCGCCTGCGTGCTCGCGCCCTACAGGAGATCTTCGCGATCGTGGGCATCGCGGCCGGCGTCGGGCTACTGTTCGCCTCGCAGATCGCCAGCTCCAGCCTGTCGAGCTCGGTGGGCAAGCTCAATAGTGGCATCGTCGGCAAGGCCAGCCTGCAGATCACCGCGCGTGATCCCCACGGCTTCGACGCGCGGGTGCTCACGCAGGTGCGCCACCTCCAGGGGGTGCGCCTCGCGGCCGGGCTGATCGAAGCTAGCGCGAACGCCGTCGGGCCCAAGGGCAGCGAGTCGGTACAGCTCGTGGGCGCCGATTCGAGCCTCACCGAACTCGGAGGCGCGCTGGTCAAGCGCGCCTCCCTGACACCCTTCGCCGGCCTCGGCGCCGTGGTGCTGCCGGCGCCGGTCGCGAAAACCATCGGCGTGACCGCCTTCGGCAAGAACGTCACCTTCCAGGTCGCCGGCGCGAACTCCGAAGCCGCGCTCTACGCACAGCTCCACGAAAAGCAGATCGGGGCGCTGATCAACAGCCCGATCGCGCTCGCGCCACTTGAATACTCACAGGAACTCGCCAGCCTGAAGGGTCGCCTGAACCGCATCCTCGTGGAGCCCGCGCCCGGCCAGGAAGCCCAGGTGCTTACAGGTCTCAAGCGGCTCGCCGGCGATCAGCTGGATGTCGAGTCCTCAAACCACGACGAAAAGCTGTTCGCCAAAGCGGCCGCGGCGTCCAACCAGTCGACCGCTCTGTTCGCCGTCATCAGCGCCCTCGTCGGGTTCCTGTTCGCGTTCAACGCGATGCTGCTCACGGTACCTCAGCGTCGCCGGCTGATCGTCGATCTGCGCCGCGACGGATACACGCCCGGGGCCGTGATCTCGGTGCTGCTGCTGGACGCGATCGTGCTCGGGGTGATCGCCACGGCGCTCGGACTCCTGCTCGGCGATGAGCTCTCGATCCATCTTTTCCACTCCAACCCCGGCTACTTATCATCGGCCTTTGCACTCGGCTCGGAGCGTGTCGTGAGCGGGCAGAGCATCGCGATCGCCGCGGGCGGGGGGATGGTCGCCGCCTGCGTCGCGGTGCTCAGCCCCCTGCGCGACATCCTCTCGCGCGATCCGCTGGCCGCGACGACCCTCAAGGAGAGCGCTGGCGGCTCGCAGAGCAGATGGTTGCTCTTCGGCGGCCTCGCCGCCCTCGCGCTGACCCTCGGCATCCTGCTGCTCGCCCCCGAAGCGGCGATCGTCGGGATGGTCAGCCTGATCGCCGCGCTGCTGCTGTTGCTGGCGCTGCCGCTGAATGCGACCCTGATGCTCGTCAAGCGCACCGCTCCTGCGGTGACGAGCGTCGTCCCACACATTGCCGTCATGGAGCTGCGCTCCGGGCAATCGCGGGCCGTCGCGATCGCGGCCACCGGCGCGATCGCCGTGTTCGGCGCGGTCTCCATCCAAGGGGCCCACGGCGACCTCCTGAAGGGCCTGGAGAACGCCGCCCGGGACACCAACGCCTCCACCGACGTGTGGGTCTCGGCGGCGGGGAGCTCCAACCTGCTGATGACCACGCCCTTTCGCCCCACGGCCCAGGGCAAGCTGGAAAAGCTCCCCGGCGTACAGTCGGTCGGCCTCTACCGCGGGGGGTTGCTCGACGAAGGGGACCGCCGTATCTGGGTGATCGCGCCTCCCAGCGGCTCCTCGCCGCTGATACCGCCCACGCAGCTGATCGAAGGCAACCTCGCCCAGGCCGACGCGCGGCTGCGCCAGGGCGGCTGGGCCGTGGTGTCCCAGGCGATTGTCGAAGAACGCAACCTGCACATCGGCCGACCCTTCACGCTGCACGCCCCGCATCCCACGACGATGCGCCTTGCGGCGGTCAGCACGAATATCGGCTGGGCGCCGGGAGCGATCATCATCAGCGCCGACGACTACGCGCGGGCCTCGGAAAGCAACGATGTGAGCGCCTTCAGCGTGCGCGCAAAGCCCGGCAGCACTCCCCGCCAGATCCGTGCTGAGATCCAGACCGCGCTGGGGCCAAACACGGGGCTCGCGGCGCAAACCTCCGAACAGCACGAAGGCAAGCTGGTCGCGATCACCCGCCAGGGTCTCACCCGTCTATCGCAGATCGCCACGCTCATTCTGATCGCCGCGATCCTCGCGATGGCCGCCGCGATGGGCGCGTTGATCTGGCAGCGCCGCCCGCGGCTGGCCAAGCTCAAGCTCGAGGGCTTCGCGCGCACCGAACTGTGGCAGACGATCGTGCTGGAGAGCTTCCTGCTGGTGGGCGTCGGGTGCACCACCGGTGCGCTCTTCGGGCTGCTCGGACAGCAGCTCCTGGACCATGCCCTGAGCACCGTAATCAACTATCCCGTGGTGAGCTCGCTTGGCATCTTCGACGCGATCATCAGCCTCGCGCTCGTCACCGCCGCAGCCGTCGTGATGGTCGCGGCGCCCGGCTATTTCGCCGCCAAGGTGCCCGCGGCGCTCGCCCTACAAGACTGATCTACTCGCTGCGCTGGGATACGTCAGCCGCGAGCGATACCGGCCGATTTGGAATACCGACCGGCTTCGGGATACCGGCCGGCTCCAAGCCAGTGGCCGGCTTCGAGCCAATGGCGGGCTTCGGGTCAGTCCTCGCGCGGTGGCGGCTGGAATACGACCCGCTTCAGCTCGGCGATCGCGCTGCCGCCAAGCCGTAGGGCGGTCTGAAAACCCTCGAGCCCAAGATCCCCGGCGTCGAGCGCGCGGCGCAGCTCATTGAGCGTGACGCGCTCCTCCTCGGGGACCTGCTCACGCGGGGTCTCGAGCAGGATGAAGTGTCGCGGACGTCGTAAGCCGTGGGCGAGTCGCACGTAACGCTCACGTTCCCCGGCGTCGAGACCCTCTAGTACGACAACGATCGTGTGGCTCTCGTCCAAGCGCTTGCGAACGGCACCGTCAAGCAGCGCGCGGGCTCGCTCCTCGAGCTCCTCGGCGGCGACACGCCCGGTGAGCAGGACGCGAACTTTCGCGAGTGAGAGCACCACGCCGCGCTCCTCGACAACGCGTTCGGCAAAGCGCGCGGACTGCGACGGATCGGCGGCTGCGATCAGCAGCAGGCTGCCGGGGGAGTAGCGCAGTCGATCCGCTGGAGCGAGGACACGACAGCGCGCCGAGACGTCAACCGGGCGGGGCGGGGCGTCACCCTCGCGGCGGGGGCGTTCGGTTGTCCATCCTCCGCGCTCCTCGGAACCAATCTTGACGCTGCGCACGGAGGGGGGAGTCGGCATATGTCCATCATCCCCTACAGCGCAAGCTGGCGCGTTGCGAGCTATCGTCGCTCCATGCCCGCAGCGGAGGGAGCCCGATGGACCTGACGTTCAACGAGCGGGAGACCGCCTTTCGGGAGGAGCTTCACGGCTGGCTTGCCGAGAACCCGCCCGCGCCCGAGCCGAGCGATGGCGGCGAGGACGCGCACTACGCATGGCGACGCGACTGGCAGAGGCGCCTGTATGACGCCGGTTGGGCGGCGCCATCGTGGCCGACGGAGTACGGCGGCCGCGGCGCGTCGCTGACCGAGTCCGCGATCTACTTCGAAGAGCTCGGCCGGGCTCGGGTCCCGCTGGCGGCCAACGTCCTCGGCCTCCTGCTGGGCGGACCGACGCTGATGGTGTGGGGCACGCAGGAGCAGAAGGAGCGCTACCTGGCGCCGATTCTCTCGGCCGAGGAGATCTGGTGTCAGGGGTTCTCCGAGCCCGATGCCGGCTCAGACCTCGCCGCCCTGAAGACGCGCGCGGTCAAAGACGGCGAGGAGTGGGTCGTGACCGGGCAGAAGGTGTGGACGAGCGGAGCGCAGTACTCGAAGTGGTGCATGCTGGTGGCGCGCACCGACTCGGAGGTGGCCAAGCACAAAGGCCTGACCTACTTCCTGATGGACATGGAGCAGGAGGCGGTGCAGGTGCGCCCGCTGCGCCAGATCACCGGTGAGGCTGAGTTCAACGAGCTGTTCATCGAGCAGGCGCGGATCCCCGACGCCAACGTGGTGGGCGGCGTCGGCAATGGCTGGAAGGTGGCGCTGACAACGCTCATGAACGAGCGCGCCGGTCTCGGCTTCGCCCTGCAGATCCGCCTGCGCCAGCTGCTCGATGACCTGCTCGTCAAGGCGGCCGAGCGCGGCACATACGAGGAAAACGCGGATTCGCTTGCCGAGCTGCACGTACGCTGCGAGTCGATCCGCCTGCTCGCGTGGAAGGGCCTGACCGACGTCGAGCGCTACGGCCAGCCGGGTCCCGAGGGCTCGCTCGTGAAGTGGCTGTGGTCGGACACCAACCAGCGCCTGACGCAGCTCGCCGTCGACATCGTCGGTCCCGACGCCCTGACGAGCGGCGAGAGCTGGAGCTATGAGCTGCTGCGCGCGCGTGGCAACACGATCGAGGGAGGCACGACGGAGGTGCTGAAGAACATCGTCGCCGAGCGCGTGCTCGGCCTCCCCCGCCTGAAGGTGGCCGCATGAACACGCACGCCGAACCGGGAGACACTCGCTCCGCTCGCATCCCCGAACCGGCCAGCGCCGGATCGGCGTCCTCACCGATCGTCCGAGATCGGCCAGCACGCGTGCGTAGCACGCCACGCGGGGTGGGTGGGCCTTTCCATACTTGCCCGGCTTGCCCTGCGTGTCCATGCAGGCGTATGTTTTTTATGAGCTCCGCCCTCGCGGGCTCCGCGGGGAGGCGTGCGTAGCTCATGGACTTCGGCCTGACAGACGACCAGCGCGACATCCAGCGCACGGCGCGTGAGCTCTTGAGCGAACGCGCGACGCCCGCGCGGGTGCGCGAGCACGCCGAGGCACGCACGGTCGACATGGAGCTGTGGCGCGAGCTGTCAGGGCTCGGCTGGCCGGGGATCGCCGTATCTGAGGAATATGGCGGCCAGGGGCTCGGCCAGATCGAGCTGTCGATCCTCTGCGAGGAGCTCGGCCGCTCGCTCGCGCCCGTGCCGTTCCTGCCGAGCGCATTGGCGGCGACGGTGATCGAGCAGGCCGGCGTGCAGGAGCAGTGTGAGCGCTGGCTTCCCGGCCTCGCCTCCGGCGAGACGATCGGCGCTCTCGGAGCCGTCTCCGCCGGCGTTGCTGAGCTCGTGATCGGCGGGGCGCATGCGCAGGTGCTCGTGCTCGTGCAAGAAGACGGCACGGGCCTCGTGATCGCCGCCGAGGACGCCGCGCTCGCGCCGCTTGAGGCGATCGACCCGACGCGCTCGGCCGCGCGCGTGAGCGTGCCCGACGGCGCCGGCGACTCGCTCGGCGATGTCTGCGTCGGTCTCGGACGTTCACTGATCTCAGTCAGCTCCGAGCTCGTCGGGGTGTGCGAGCGCGCACTGGAGATGACCGTCGCCTACGTCAAGGACCGCAAGCAGTTCGGCGTCCCGGTCGGCGCCTACCAGGCCGTCTCGCACCGCTGCGCGCAGATGCTCTTGGACACCGAGAAGGCGCGCGCGACGGCGGCGTTCGCCGCGTGGACGGCCGACGCCGATCCGGAGCGCCTCGCCGAGGCCGCCGCGATGGCCAAGATCGCCGCATCCGACGCCGGTCGCGAAGTGACGGCCGGCGCGATCCAGATGCACGGCGGGATCGGCTTTACCTGGGAGGCCGACGTGCACTGGCTCTACAAGCGCGCCCAGCTCGACGCCGCGCTGCTCGGCAGCGCAAAGCGCCACCGCGCGCAGCTCGCGGCGATCCTCGCCGGCAAAGTCGCGGCTTCGGCGCTCGGATAAGCGACCTAGATAGTGCGCTCGGCGATCCCGCATCGCATCGCGGCTACACCGAGCGGCTGATCACCAGCAACCGACATGCCCTGATTGGCCCGCCGGACCCCTCGCTAGATTCGATGTCAGTGTCCGTCGAGCACACCCAGTTCAGCGTCGCGCATCTTGACGCCGACGCCTTCTACGTCTCGATCGAGCTGTGCCGCCATCCGGAGTTGCGCGGTCAGCCCGTAATCGTCGCGGGTAGCGGCCCGCGCGCAGTGGTCACCACCGCCAGCTACGAGGCGCGGCGCTACGGGATCGGCTCGGCGATGCCGGCGGCCAGAGCCAGGCGATTGTGCCCGCAGGCGGTCGTGCTGCCGCCGGACTTTCCCACCTACAGGGAGGTCTCACGGCAGGTGATGGAGCTCGTGCGTGCACACGTCGAGCGCGTCGAGGTGGTCGGACTGGACGAGGCCTATCTGGACCTGAGCGGGCTGTATTCACCGCGGGCGGCGATGCGGCGGCTGATCACTGAGATAAGCGCTGCTACACAGCTTGTCTGCTCGGTAGGCATCGGGCCGAACAAGCTCGTCGCGAAGGTCGCCTCCGATGCGGAGAAGCCGGCTGGCTTCGTCGTGCTCACGCGTGAGCAGGCCTGCTCACGTTTCGCGCAGGCTCCCCCCGGCCTGATCCCGGGAATCGGGCCTAAGACGGCGGCACGCCTAGCTGGGCTGGGGTTGACCACGCTCGCCGCCGTCGGTGCCGCGCCCGAGCACGTGCTCGTCGAGCGCTTCGGCCCGAATCTCGGGGTCGAACTGGGACGCCGCGCGCGCTTCGAACACGATGGCGTCGTTGGTGCTGCGCGCAAGGTCGTCTCGGAGTCGCGCGAGCGGACCTTCGACGAGGACGTCCGCGACCCGGCGGCGCTGCGCGAAGCGCTGGAACGGATGTCCGGGGAGCTGTGCGGGAGCCTCGCCGCCAACGGGCGCCGCGGCCGCACGATCGGGATCAAGATCCGCCTCGATGACTTCACGACGGTCACCCGGGCGCATACCGTGGCCGAGCCCACCTGCGACGGTGAGCTCGTGAAGGCCGTGGCGCTGCGGCTGCTTCAGGAGTACGCGCCCGCGCGGGCAGTGCGGCTGCTGGGCGTGCGTGTGGCCGGGCTGGCGTCCGGGTCGGCGACCGCTCCAGCTCCGACGGGTGGATCGCCGGAGCCCGCGGACCAGCTGGCGCTGCCCGTATAACCGAGATGGCCGCCAGTTCCGCGACCGAAGAGTTGATCATCCGCACGGACGATGGGGTCGAGCTCTCCGGTGAGCGGCGTGGGAGCGGTCCGGCGATCGTGCTCCTACATGGGCTGACGGCGACACGGCGTTATGTGGTGATGGGTTCACGGACGCTTGAGCGCGGGGGATACCGGACGATTGCCTACGACGCGCGTGGGCACGGACACTCGACCGCGGCAGCAGATCCGAATGCTTATGGCTATGAGCGCCTCGCACGCGACCTTGAGGAGGTGCTCGACACGCTCGGTCTGGAGCGGGCCGTCCTGGCCGGCGCCTCGATGGGCGCGCACACCGCCGTGCGCTTTGCCATCCGCCATCCCGAGCGTGTGGCGGGGCTCGGGCTGATCACGCCGGCCTTCGATCCCGGCCTGCGCGTCACTCCCACAGCCCTCGCCGGTTGGGATGCGCTGGCGCGGGGGCTACGGGAGGGTGGAGTGGAGGGGTTCGTGGACGCCTACGACTTCTCCGCGGTGCCTGTCGAGTGGCGGGGTACCGTCGAGAAGGTGGTACGCCAGCGGCTCGCCGCGCACGAGCACCCGGGGGCGGTGGCCGATGCGCTTGAAGTAGTGCCGCGCTCGCGACCGTTCGAGCAGATGGCCGAGCTTGCGGGCATCGAGGCGCCGACGGTCGTGGTGGCCAGCCGCGACGAGGCCGACCCGGATCATCCGCTCGCGTTGGGTGAACGCTATGCGCAAACGATCCCGTACGCAGAGTTCGTGGTCGAGGAGTCAAGCCCGCCCGCCTCGCCGGCGCGATCCCCGATCGCCTGGCAGGGAGGCCAGCTCTCGAAGGTGCTCGCCGAGCTGGCGACCAACGCCGCCTAGACAGTCACGTCGCGCCGATCCTCTCGCTCGCCTGTAGCCGGCCAACGACGGTCCACGCGATCACAACGGTCATACGTGATAACGTACGTTCGTATGCCAGCACGTGATTGGGATGGAGCCAGCTATGACCGCATCTCCGCGCCACAGGAGGCGCTGGGCCGAGCGGTGCTCGCGCGGATGCGGTTGCGCGGAGATGAGACGGTCCTGGATGCCGGTTGCGGGTCCGGGCGCGTCACCGAAGCGCTGCTCGAGCGCCTGCCGCGCGGGCGGGTGATCGCCGTGGACGCCTCTCCATCGATGGTGGAGCAGGCTCACCAACGCCTCGGCGACAGGGTGGAGATCCACCAGATGAACCTCCTCGAGCTCGAGCTGTCCGAGCCGGTGGACGCCATCCTCTCGACGGCCACCTTCCACTGGGTGCTGGACCACGACGCGCTATTTCGTTGCCTGCACAGAGCGCTGCGTCCCGGCGGTCAGCTCGTGGCCCAATGTGGGGGAGAGGGCAACATCGATGTCCTGCGCGGCGTCGCCAAAGGCGTACTGGAGCGCGAGCCATACGCACAACATTTCCGCGACTGGCAGACGCCCTGGTATTACGCCGCCCCCGAGCCCACCCGCGAACGCCTGTCCTCAGCCGGCTTCATCGCCGCGGAGTGCTGGCTGGCACCGGCGCCGCAATATCCCGAGCAGCCGCGTGAGTTCCTCGCCAAGGTGATCCTCGGCCCTCACGTCCAGCAGCTACCCGAGGACCTGCGGGACCCGTTTCTCGACGCCGTGTTGGACGGGGTGGGGGAATCCGCGATGATGGTCGACTATGTGCGCCTGAACATTGACGCAACGGCGTAAGGCCCGCGAGGTTCATCGTGCTCGCGTAAATCGACCTCAGGCAAGCGCCGCGGAAGAGCCGGCATCGGACACAGGTCGATCCTCGGCGACAGCCGCACCGCTCAGCAGCATCGAGTAGCGCCCGCCCAACTCGAGCAGCTCTTCGTGGGTACCACGCTCGACGATCCGCCCGGCGTCGAGCACGAGGATCTGATCGGCGTCCCTGATCGTCGAGAGCCGGTGGGCGATCGCGATCGTCGTACGGCCTCGCGAAAGATCGTCGAGCGCCAGCTGCACGGCGCGCTCGGTCTCGGTATCGAGCGCGCTGGTTGCCTCGTCGAGGACGAGCACCGGTGGATTGCGCAGCACCGTTCGAGCGATCGCGATTCGCTGCTTCTCGCCGCCTGAGAACCGATAGCCGCGCTCGCCCACCTCGGTGTCATAGCCCTCCGGCAGGGAGGCGATCAGCCCGTGGATCTGCGCGGCGCGGGCGGCGTCTTCGATCTCCTCGTCGCTCGCCTCAGGGCAGGCGAAGCGCAGGTTCTCGCGGATCGACGCGTGGAACAGATAGGTCTCCTGCGAGACCAGCCCGACGGTCCCGGCCAGGGACTGCAACGTCATGTCGCGAATGTCCACGCCGTCGATGCTCACGCAGCCCTGCTGTGGCTCGTACAACCGCGCCACGAGATACGCAAGCGTCGTCTTGCCCGAGCCAGTCTCACCGACCAATGCGGTACGCGTTCCCGCCGGGATCTCGGCTGCGATCTCCTCCAACGTCCAGGGCGCCTCCGGCGCGTAGCGAAACCACACTTCATCAAGGCGCACATCGCCGCGCACGCCGCTCAGCGCACGAGCCTCGGGCCGCTCGACGATGTCCACGGGCAGGTCGAGATACTCGAAGATCCGTCCGAACAAGGCCAGCGAAGTCTGCACTTCCAAGCCCACCGACAGCAGCGACTGGATCGGGAACAGCAGCCGGGTCTGGAGCGTCGTGAAAGCAACCAGCGTGCCGATCGTGATCGCCTGACTGCCGGAGGCGATGCTCTCGCCCGCGAACCAGTACACCGCGGCGGGCATGATCGCAAAGCTCATCTGCACCGAGGCCATCCGCCAGCGTCCCGCCATCCGCGCGCGCACCTCCAAGTCGGCGAGTTCCCCAGACTCCTCTCCGAAGCGCCTTACCAGCTCCGGTGAGCGGCCCATCGTCTTGCCGAGCAGGATCCCCGATACCGACAGCGACTCCTCGACGAGCGTCGACATGTCCGCCAGACGACCCTGACGCACCGATTGGATGCGCCGGCGCTCGTTACCCACGCGGCGGGTCAGCCACACGAAGAACGGCAGCAGGACCAGCGAGAACGCCGCCAGTTGCCAGTCGAGCAGGACCATTGCCACGATCACCGCCACGACGGTGGTCACGTTCTGCACGATCGAGGTCGCGGTGCTTGTCACGACACTGTCGATCCCACCGATGTCGTTGGCGATCCGCGACTGGACCTCGCCCGTGCGTGTGCGTGTGAAGAACGCCAGAGACATGCGCTGTAGGTGCGCGTATACGGCGGCGCGCAGGTCATGCATCACGCGTTGGCCGACCTGATTTGAGATCCACGTCTGCGCCACCCCGATCACGCCGCCGATGATCGACAGCGCGATCATCCCGCCGACGAGCAGGGTCAGCAGTTGGGTGTTCTTCTGCGGGATCGCCGTGTCCAGCACCCCGCGCAGCAGGAACGGGCTGATCACCCCAAGGCCCGCTGCCAGGCAGATCAACGCGAGCAGCCCGCTCAACCGCCTCCTGTACGGCGTGAACAGCGCACCGATCCGCCGCAACGACACGGGCGTCGCGGGGATGTCCTCCGGCCTTAGCTCGGCTGCCTGGCCGTGGCGTCCTTCGCGTGATTGTCCTCCACCAAAGGGCTGGCTGCTCACGATCTGACTGTACCGTCGTAGGGTCAGAGCCCGAAGTCGTAGGGTTAAGGCGTGAACCTCTCGGCCTCGGAGACGCGCGTGCTGGGTTGCCTGCTGGAAAAGCAGCGCACGACTCCAGACATGTACCCCCTTTCGCTCAACGCACTGCGTCTGGCCTGTAACCAGTCGACCAACCGCGACCCGGTCGTCGAGTACGACGACGCGATCCTCCGTGATGCGCTGCATCACCTCGAGCGCCGCGGTTTCACGCGCCTGGCAAGCGGTCGCCGCGCGCCGAAGTACCGGCATCTGCTCGCGGAGGCACTGCCGATGGCCGAGGACGAACAGGCGATCGTGTGCGTGCTGATGCTGCGCGGCCCGCAGACGCCCGGAGAGCTGAAGCAGCGGGCCGAGCGCATGCACACCTTCGCCGACCTGTCCGCGGTGCACGAGATACTTGGGCGGCTGATCGAGCGCGGGCTGGCAGCGTGCATGGAGCGCCGGCCGGGGCAGAAGGAGGACCGTTACACCCAATTGCTCGAAGAGGACGTCCTGGTTCCACAGGAGCCGCCGCCGATCATCCCGGTTGTGCTGACCCCGGTCGATGGCCTCGAGGAGCGCGTCGCCAGATTGGAGCGTGCGGTAGCCGAGCTCCGCGCGACCGTACAGCCGTGAGCCACGCCCACCTGATCCTCGCCGCCTCATCCGATGCGGCGACCGGTGTCGGCATCCCGCTGGCGCTTGCCGCGGGATTCGTGTCGTTCCTATCACCGTGCGTGCTGCCGCTCGTGCCCGGCTACCTGTCGACCGTCGTCGGGGTCACGCCCGTGGACATGAAGGAGGGCGTCAGCGCCCGCCGGGTGCTCGTCCCGAGCTTGCTGTTCATCGGCAGCTTCTCGGCGATCTTCATCCTGCTGGGGATGAGCGCGACGGTGATCGGGTCGGCGCTCGCCACACACAAAGAAGAGCTCGAGCAGGTCGGCGGCATCGTCATCATCCTGATGGGTCTCGTATTTCTTGCGACGCCGTTCATCGCGATGTTCAACCGCGAGTGGCATTCCGAGTCGCTGCTGCGCCTCGCCGGTCGCGGCGGTCCGGTGGTGGCCGGCGCCGCGTTTGCGATCGCCTGGACGCCCTGCACCAGCATCACCCTCAGCGCGATCCTCACGCAGGCCGCGATCTCCGGCTCGGCGGCCCACGGAGCCCTGTTACTCGCCTTCTATTCCGCGGGGCTCGCGATCCCCTTTCTGTTGATCGCGCTCGCGTTCGAGCGCATGACGAACGCGCTTACGGTCGTCAAGCGCCATTTCCCGGTGATCATCGGTATCGGTGGAGTGGTGATGATCGGCCTCGGCGTGCTGATCCTGACCGGCGAGTTCACGACCTTGAACGCGCAGGCAAATTCCCTGCTCGAAGGCACCGGACTCAGCGTCTCGAACATCTGAAGGTAAGCAGGCTCCGCCCGCACTGACCTCAGTGGAGGTCTCGCGGGATCCGCGACCTCCACCGTGCCCGACCGAGTCCTTCTGTGATCTAGGCGGCCTCGCGCAGCGCGAGCAGCTCGGGCAGCTCAGCAAGCTTCTTCAAGGCGCGCTGCTCGAGCTGCGAAGCCCGCTCCGCGGAGAACCCGAGCCGTTTGCCGATCGCGGTCAGCGTCTGGGGCTCCTCACGCCCGGTGCCGAAGCGCAGCGTCAGCACGGTCCGCTCGGTTTCGGGCAGCTGGGCGATTGCGTCGTGCACGATGCGCTCGCGCTCGTTGTCCCAGGCCGTGTCCTCGGGGGCCTCCTGGTCGGAAGGCAGCAGGTCGCCGAGCGCAGTGTCGCCATCCTCACCGATCTGCTGATCGAGACTGACCAAGGCGGCGCGCTGGTGGCGCACCTCCTCGACCTGCTCGATCTCCAGGCCGGTCTCCCGCGCCAGCTCCTCGACCGTGGGCTCGCGTCCGAGGCGCACCGACAGCTCGCGCTCGACACGCCCCACCTTGCGCGAGCGCTGGGCGACGTGAACGGGCAGACGGATCGTGCGCCCTGAGTTCTCCAGGCCGCGCTGGATCGCCTGGCGAATCCAGAGGGTGGCGTAGGTGGAGAAGCGAAAGCCCTTGCGCCAGTCGAACTTCTCGCTCGCCCGGATCAGGCCGAGCAGGCCCTCCTGGACGAGGTCGGCGAGCGGCAGGCCCTGGTTCTGGTAGCGCCTCGCGTTGGAGGCGACGAGTCGCAGGTTGGAGTTGACGAGCAGTTCCTTCGCATGCAGGTCGCCGCGCTCGATGCGCTGCGCCAGATCGATCTCCTGCGCGGGAGCGAGCAGCGGATAGCGGCGCGAATGCGCGAGCAGCTGGTCGACCGCCTCGGGAATGAAGCTGTCTGCCGGTCCGAACTCGATCCGCTCGGGAGCGGGGTTGTCGAGGCGCTCGGGCTTCGCGCGAGGCTCCTCCTCCGCACGGGGCGGCTGCTCGCCTGCGGCGCGCTCACCGGCGGCGATCGAGTCGAGTGGGGTGATGGGGGCTATGCGGGGATCTGGCATGACTGTCCTTCTAATCCGATGCTTGGAGTCGGAATTATATTCCTCGATAGTTGCGTTGTCAATGATTTTTCTAAGCGCGGCTGGGCGAGCCTTCAACAGACTCTCGTTCGACACTGTGTACGAAGCCACCTGCCCTTTAGAGCACAACCCGTGAACCGCCCAAAAAGCTCTGTCCAGACCATCCTCGCCGGCACAGTGCTCGACGCGCGGGCCACGGCACCGGAGCAGCGGGGATCTACAGAGGCTTTACCCGCTAACGCGAGGTTTTATCGTCGGCTGCGGAGACCGGTCCGTCTATCGCGTCCTTGAGGCGCAGAGTGAGGCCGAGCGTGGTCACACGCAGGTCGTGCTCGCCGACGCGAACGGCGTCGCCGGGATGCAGCTGTCGACCACGGCGCCCCTCCAGCTGTCCGTTGATCGATACCGACTCCGCCGCGATCAACGCCTTGACCTCGCTGCCGCTGTCGACGATGCCGGCGAGCTTCAGCAGCTGGCCGAGCCTGATCATCTCGCCTCGGATCGGGATCTCGCGGACCATCCGCCCAATCTAGCTACCGTCCGCGGATCGAGAGCCTCGACCGCGGCGG
This sequence comes from Solirubrobacteraceae bacterium, assembly GCA_036511695.1. Classification (GTDB taxonomy): domain Bacteria; phylum Actinomycetota; class Thermoleophilia; order Solirubrobacterales; family Solirubrobacteraceae; genus Palsa-744. Next base: position 55,474 of record DATCBT010000008.1, read on the forward strand.
CCGGCGGGCAGCAGGCGAGCAGGCAAGCAGGCAAGCAGGCAAGCAGGCAAGCGGGCAGTGTCTAACGTCCCAGCGTGCGCTCGAGCTGATGGACTCGCCCGCGCAGATCGCCGAGCAGCTTGCGCACCTGCTCGAGACCCGCTCGCAGCTCCGCATCGCCGACCTCGATCGGCAACATCGAATCTTGCAGCGTCGCGAGCGCGCTGTCTGCCTTGCCGATCGCCTCCACCGCGTTATCGAGGAAACCCTTCGGACCTTGTGACGGAGCCCCCGGAGATGCCGGCTCGAACGCGCGGCCAGGTAGGTCATGGCGGTCGGCGAACTCCATGTAGGTGCGCTGCGCGCGGCCATAGGCCATCTGCGTCGGGCGAAATATCTCTTGCTCGAGCCGCTCCGCGTTGGCCTCATCGAGTTGCTCATAGGCTTCGCCCAGCGACGCAAGCGCGATCCCGAGCTCCTCGGTTGCCTGTGCGACGGTGTCGAGCAGCTGTCCTCTGGCTTGTGCGGTGGTGTAGGTCATGACCACTAGGTTATTCACAGTTCCTCGCCGACACGAGCACAATCATCCAACCGCTCGGTCTCTGTCGCTGAGGCGAGCAGCGCCGGCGCGGCTTTGACAGCACCGCAGTGGCTTGACAGCGCCGTGATGCGATATCTTGCTGAGCGCCAGATGGGTCCCTGGTGGGAGGCATGCCTTCCGAACCGCCCACTTTGAAGGGCTGATGGCTCCTTTCGCGAAACCGAAGCCACGCGAGAGGAGCAAGAGACTATGCCCGCAAGAGTTGCGCTGGCCACAAGGGCTTTACCGGATCTGGACAGACGTGAGTTGGGGGCGATCTTCCTCGGTGGGGTCGCAGGCGGGTTGCTGCGGGTTTGGCTGAGCCGGTCTTTCGCAAGCGGCCCGACGGACTGGCCCTGGGCCATTTTCGCGATCAACGTCACCGGCTCGTTTGCGCTCGGCTGCCTGGTTACCTGGCTGAGAGAGCGCCCGCCGGAATCGACATTTCATCATCCGCTGTGGACTGCCGGCTTCTGCGGCACCTACACCACGTTCTCCACGATGCAGTTGGAGATGCTCGTGCTGCTCAACCACGACCGCTACGCACTCGCCGCCGGATACGCGCTCTCCAGCATCCTCGCCGGATACCTGGCGATCTGGATCGGGACGGGACTCGTGCGACGCGAGCGTGCGACCGCATGAGTGTCTGGGTCATGCAAGGCGGGTGTGAGATCGCATGAGCGCCTGGGTTTGGATTGGCGTCGCGCTGTGCAGCGGGATCGCCGCGATCGGACGGTTCGTGCTCGTCGCGCTGATCAGCTCACGTGTCGTGACAGGGTTCCCGGGAGCGTTCCCGCTCGGTACGTTCGCTGTCAACATGACAGGCGCCCTGCTGCTCGGACTGCTCGCCGGGCTCGCGGTCGAAGGCGACGCGCTTGTCCTGCTGGGCACTGCCACCCTCGGTTCCTACACGACCTTCTCGACCTGGATGCTCGAGACACAGCGTCTCGCCGAGGATGGTCAGATCGCCGTTGCGGCGATCAATATTCTGCTCAGCCTCGTGGTCGGCCTCGGCGCCATCGCCCTTGGACGCGCTGTCGGGATGCACTTATGAGACACAACTCAAGGCGGGCGAGCTCTTAGAACCTGTTTCAAAATAGGCGGTGCGGTCGGGGCGTTCATGGACCAAGCTGGGCGACGCGGGCAGGTGAAGGCCGTGCTGGTAGCACGGCCAAGCCAGCACGTGGTGATCCAGCGCCGCGTACAGGGACGCATCCGGGCGTGCCGATCTTTTTGAAACAGGTTCCTACACGCGGCCGGTGTCGCGCCGGTAGGCGTACGCGGCAAGCCGGGCGAGGATGATCGTCCACACGTCGATGCCACGCACCGCGCGCACGACACCCTGCGGGCTGTGGAAGGACTTCGTCAGCCCTTGGATCTGGATTCCCGTGGCTGGACGTGCAGAGGTAGTTGCGGAAGCTGGGGTGGAGCTCACGGACAGGACTTTATTGCGTAGCATCTCCCCCGAACGAAGCAGAGCGGCAATCGATATATCCGCAGATGAGACATTCAATCCAGACAACTGCAATCGTCGTGCTGCGTGCGTTCGCGACCTTGCCGGGACACGTCCACCGGTTCTGAGACATAGCGCGCTGTAGATGAGCATCGGCGAGATCATCGCCATCGCCTGCGCCGGGCTCGCGGCGGGGATGATCAACACGATGGTGGGCAGTGGGACGCTGATCACCTTTCCGGTGCTGCTTGCGTTCGGTTACGCCCCGGTGACGGCGAACGTCTCCAACACCATCGGCCTGGTTCCGGGGTCGCTCTCGGGCGCAGTGGGCTACCGGCGCGAGCTGGCAGGCCAGCGCCGGCGCATGATGCGGCTGGGCACGGCATCGGTGTTGGGCGGCGCCACCGGGGCGGTTCTGCTCCTGGTCCTGCCCGCGTCGGCATTCAAGGCGATCGTGCCGGTCTTCATCGCGATCGCGCTCGTCCTCGTCGTCCTGCAACCGCGCCTGAAGCTGCGGCTGGCCAAGCGCGAGATCGACCCGCAGCGCGAGGGCGGCATGCTCACCCTGCTCGCCGTCTACCTGACCGGGGTGTACGGCGGTTACTTTGGCGCTGCCCAAGGGATCCTGTTGCTCGGGATTCTCGGCGTCGCGCTGTCGCAGACCCTGCACCGCACCAACGCGCTGAAGAACGTCCTCGCCGGTTTGACCAACGGCGTGGCCGGCCTGTACTTCATCCTCGCCGCGCACGTCGCCTGGGCGCCCGCCGGGATCATCGCCTGCACATCGATCCTCGGAGCCCAGCTCGGAGCGCACTATGGACGGCGGCTGCCGCCCGCAGCACTGCGAGGGCTGATCGTTGTGGTCGGTCTCACCGCGATCGTGCGCCTGCTTGGCTGATCGCCGCGACTGCCTGGTTGAGCCGCCGCGTTGCCGGCGGTCGAGGCCTGGGTGGAAATACACAATTTGCGGGATTCTGGCGGCATTTCCCCGTCAGAGACACAGAAGACACGCAGGCCCGTCGTTGGGGGGAGGGACACGGAAGACACGCATGCCCGTTGTTGGTGTAGCGTCGCGGCATGGGCTCCGTCGCGGTTGTCACCGACACCACGCACTACCTCCCGCGCCAGCTGGCGGATAGTCGCAACATTCATCAGGTCAGCCTGTATGTCGGCTGGAAGGGCGAATCCGAGCGCGAGCTGCAGATGGATGGCTTTGATCGTTTCTATGAGCGTCTCGGCAGCGACTCCGAACTGCCAAGCACCTCACAGCCCTCGATCGGCGACTTCCTCGCTGTCTGGGAGCCGCTGATAGAGGCCGGGCAGGAGATAGTCTCCATCCACCTGTCCAGCGGCATCTCCGGTACCTGCGAGGCCGCTCGCCAGGCACAGGCCTTGCTCGCCGAGCGCGGCCTCGGCGATCGCGTCGCGGTGATCGACAGCGAGACGATCGCCGGCGGCATGGGCCTGCTCGCGCTCGCCGCGGCCGCGGCCGCGAACGGCGGGGCCGACCGGGACGCGGTCGTTGCCCGCGTGCGCGAGGCGCGTGCCGGGCTGAAAATCTGGTTCTGTCTCGACACGCTCGAGTACCTGCGCCGCGGCGGGCGCATCGGTAGCGCGCAGGCGTGGATCGGCGGCACGCTCAGGATTAAGCCGATCCTCTCACTCGAATACGAGGTCACGCCCGTCGAGCGCGTGCGCACCGCCGGGCGCGCCTTCGAGCGCATGGTCAAGTACATGCACGAGCTGCAGGACAACGGATCCGACGGCTGGATCGTCCAGCACATCCAGGCGCATGAGCAGGCCCAGCGCCTGATCGAGCGCGGGCGGGAGATCTACGGCTCAGAGCCGATCTTCGTCTCCGAAGTCGGGCCGGTTGGCGGCACCTACGCGGGCCCAGGCATGATCGGCCTCGGCGGAGTACCCCGCGCGCTGCTATCCTGACACCGTATGCGGTGTAGTACAAGCGCGTCGATATTGCTGCGCGAAGCGAGAACACGGCATGGCATCAGCCAGCGACGGCTGGCGCTGCGCGCGAGGACCAGTCAGGACGCGATCAGCCGCATCGAGCGTGGTGTTGAGTCGCCGACGCTTGAGCGGCTTATTCACCTGCTGATGATGCTTGGTGAAGGCCTCCAGTTCAACGCCGTGCCACTTGAGCAGGCGGAGGGTGATGTTGCGCGGCTTACCGCACGCGAGCGACTGCGCGAGGCGGCATCGTGGAACCTGGTTGCGACCAAACTGGAGATTGCGGGCGCACAAGCACGGAAGGCCGGCCATCCAGCGACGCGCTACATACGATCGTGAGCGACGCTCCTGAGCGCCCGCTGGACCTCCGAGAGATGTTTCGGGTGCTCGCCGAACACGGCGTGGACTATCTGGTAATCGGCGGGGTTGCCGCGCAGGTGCATGGACGTCGGCGAACAACCATGGATCTCGACGTCACGCCCGCACCGGACCCAGAGAACTTCAAGCGACTGGCAGCCGCGCTCGTGGCTCTCGACGCCCACCCGGTCGCACTCGGGTCGAGCGCCCCGACACCCACCGCAGAGCAGCTCCGTGTCGCCCCGGTCGTGCCGCCTCTGAGCACTCGACATGGGGAGCTGCATATCTTGAACGAAGTCCCCGGTGCCACTGCGTACGCCGGGATGCGCACACGTGCGCTGACGACCGACCTCGACGGGATCACCATGCATATCGTCGGTGTAGACGACCTCATTCGAATGAAGCAGACGCTCGGAAGACCAAGCGACATTGAGGACATCGAGGCCCTGACGACGATCGCACGACGCGAGGCGCGCAGCGCTGATCCTTGCAATGCTCGATAATGTATGTTATGTAAACCTGAGCAGGGATCAGCCCTTCTACTGCTCGATCGCTCTTGACATGAGCGAGATCAACTGATCGCGTAAGTGAGCGATACCTGCGCGGTGAGCGTGCAGCCGGCGGCGCTCGCACGTTTCGCGACGGGAGCCTTACGTTTTTTCTTCTTCGCGTGTTTCCTCGCCGGCTTGTTCGTGACGGGGACTGCCGCACCGGCGACGCGCGGCACGCCGACCGCGCCCGGCGAGACCCCGACGCCCGGCGAGCCGAAATCGGGCTGTTCGCCCAGATATTCGACTTCGTTGCCCGTGCAACCGATGTAGCCGCCGTTTTCGACGATGCTCTGGACCGCCCCCAGCGTTACACCGGCCGAGCTCGCCAAGAACTGCGCCTTGGCCTGGCCGTCGGTGACCGCGGCGGCCATCCCCTGTCGGTAGACCGTGGTCGCCGTCGCGGAGCTCGCGCTCGGTTCGATCGGCTCGATCGCGACGCCCTGCACGCTGACGGTGAGTGGCGGCGAGGCCGTCGTCGGAGCTTCTGCCGAGGCGACGCCCAGCATGCCCGCCGCGATCAGCGCGACCACGGTGACTGCCGTCGCCGGAATGAGGACCCTCGTCGGACCTGCCGGGTGCCTGTGCACATCTCCAAGGCTAGCGCTCAGACGGGTCGCCCTCGGCCAGCTCTCGTGCCCGCCCCAGCACCGCGTCGATCATCGGCTCTGTGAGCCTGCCCGTGAAGGTGTTCTGCTGGCTCGGGTGGTAGCAGCCGAGCAACGTGTACCGCTTGCCCTGAAACTCGGCGCCGTGGCCGAACCGCGGTCGCGGTCGCGGTAGTGGCGCGGGCAGATCGGCGAGCGCGCCGCTCAGGCGCAGGGCCCCATCCCAGGCGAAGGCACCCAAACAGAGGATCACCTGCACGTTCGCCAGCAGCCGCAGCTCTCGCACGCTCCACGGCAGGCATTCGTCGCGCTCGGCCGGCGTTGGACGGTTGAGCGGCGGCGCGCAGCGCACGGCCGCGGTGATCCAAGCGTCTCGCAGTCGCAGGCCATCCTCGCGCCGGGTCGAGCTGGGCTGGTTGGCAAAGCCGGTGCGCCACAGCGCCGCGAACAGGAAATCACCCGAACGGTCACCCGTGAACATGCGCCCGGTGCGATTGGCGCCGTGGGCAGCCGGGGCAAGCCCCAGGACGAGCATGCGCGCCGCCGGGTCACCGAAGCCCGGTAGCGGCCGTCCCCAGTACTCCTCCTGCGCGAACGCGGCGCGGCGCTCGTGCGCGACCTGCTCGCGCCACTGAACCAGGCGCGGGCAGCGCCGGCAGCCGCCGATCTCCTCGGCCAGTGCCTGCAATTCCCTGCCTCGACGCGAGTCCACAGGGCAGTAGTAGCATCGGTTGGGCAATGTCGCTGTGGATGCTGCTCGTACTGCTGGGGCTGCTCAAGCTCCCATTCCTCGCCCTGATGTTGTGGATGCCGTTTCGCAACGACGAGGCGATGCGCGCGCCCGAGGCCACAGATGCCCCGGACTCCTCCGAAGAGGACGGAGGCAGCCGCGCGCTGCCCGCGGGACCGCGTGATCCACACCCACGCATGCCCCTTCCCCGCCTCCCGCGCCGCGACCCGCATGGCTCCCCGGCGCTCCCGGCACCAGCCCGCGTGCGTGCGCCGGTCCGCGCGAGAAGCAAGCAGACCTTCCGGTAGGACGCGCTACCTGCCGCGTTTGACGTTCTGCTTGCGCTGTCGCCGCGCGGCCTTGGCTTTTGCCCGCCGCTTGCGCATCATCGTGGCCGTGTCATGGCCTGAGCCACCCTTACCCAGCAGGCCATCGCCCGCCGGCGCCACGCTGCGCGCGTCACGGACGATCAGGAAGGCGATCCCGGCCAGCAGCAACACCGCCGCTCCGCTCGCGAGCACGATCAGGTTTCTCGAGTTGGACGTGGTTTCCATCGAGGCGGTGGTTGCGGTCGTCTGCGTCGGGGTTGTTTCGGTCTGCCCTTCGGTCAATTCGCTGAACGCGCTCGAGCCGCCGAGGGCGGCAAACGTCGTGGCCGGCATGGCGGCCGCCAGCGCCAGGATGGCGCAGAGACACAGTGAGGCGAGACGTCGACTCGACACGCGGCGAGCATACCGCCTGGCACGCGCCTGAGAAGACCGTAGAATGGGCGACCGATGCCACCCAAGCAACGCCAGGTCAGGATGGAGCAGCGTGGCGCCTTCGATCAGATCCAGGCACTCGAGCAGCGCTCGGACGAGGAGCTCGAGGGCGAGACCAAATACAAGTCTGCCGCGCTGGCGATCCTCGGTGCGCGCGCTTCCGAGCGCTTTGATGCGGAGAGCGCGCGTGGTTACTTTCAGCGCGCGATCGCGGCCGCCCGCCCGCAGGAGCGGATGCAGATCCGGCGCATGGCCGACGCCTCGCTCGCGCTCGCCGAACGCCGCGCGGGAGATCTGAAGGACGCCGTCGAGCGGCTCGGCCAGACTCCACCCAGCGGCCGTCAGATGTTCGCGCTCCGCGCGATGGGCCTGCTCGTCCCCCCCGCCTCCGCGGGAATCCTCGCGCGCGTGCGCGGCATCCTGCTGATCATCGCGCTTGTCATCGTGCTGCTCGCGCTCGGCCTGGGAATCGTCGAGCTGATCTCGCTGCCCTTCGGTGGGCTCGGGATCGCGCCGGGTGTGTTGCTCGGCCTGTTCCTCGTGATCGCCGTCCTCGCCGTGGTCGCAGCCGTCGGCAAACGCCGCCGCGACCGGGCGCAAAAGGCCGCGGCGAGCTAGGCACGGGCCCTGGCGCGAGCTACGCGCGGGCCGTCTCGGGCCAAGCGCGAGTTCTAACTCGAGCTGGTCACGAGCCCAACCGATCGGGGACTCGCGCGCGGGTGCGCCAAGATGTTTCCGATGGGGAAACGCACGCACCACAAGCACTCCTCGCGCAAGGACTACCGCCGCCTGCTCGACCGCCTGGCCGATCACGAGACGGTGCACAGCGTCGCCACCGGACGTGTCAAGCCGCGCATGGGCTCAGGGCGCCCAGTCGCGCCGATCTCGAAGGTCCGTCAGGTCGACTCGGGGCTCTCGATCACGATCAACGTCGACGGCGCGATTATCGACGCCTACGTCGTCACCGACCGACCGGACGAGGTGATCGCGTTCATGCGCGAGCAGGAGTGGACGCGGTGAGAGCCTGCACTGGCGTGCGCCGCGATCGGCCGAGCTTCGATCGGTGGGGCATCCAAGATCGAGCGATCGGTGGCAGGCCGTGAGCCTCAATACGATGACCCGGTGCCCGCCCCTGTCTGTTTGATCGTCAACCCCTCCGCCGGCGGCGGCAAGGCGGCACGGATCGCGCCCGAGGTGGAGCGCAGGCTCGGTGAGCTGGGGCTACAGGTGCGCCGCGTCGACACGCGCGACCTCGACCATGCGCGCCTGCTCGCGGACGAGGGCGTGCGCGCCGGTGAGACGGTCGTGGCACTCAGCGGCGACGGCATGATCGGCGTGATCGCCGACACCCTGCGGCGATTTCCCGGCGCGGTGCTGGGCGTCCTTCCGGGCGGCCGGGGCAACGACCTTGCGCGGGTGCTCGGCATCCCCGAGGATCCCTTAGCGGCGTGCGCCGTGATCGCCGGCGGCGTTTCGCGCGCGATGGATGTCGGCGAGGTCGCGCAGGCTGCAGCCGGCGGAGGAGCCGAGGTCGAAGGGCGCACGGGCATCGCCGGGCAGGCATTCGTCGGCATCGCCTCCGTCGGCTTCGACAGCGAAGCCAATCGCATCGCCAATCAAGCGCCCGACTGGCTCGGCGGTCTCGTGTACGCCTACGGCGCGCTGCGGGCGCTTGCGGACTGGCGTCCGGCGCGCTTTCAGATCGAGCTCGACCCTCCCGGCGAGCGCCTCAGCTTCACGGCCTACACGGTCGGGGCCGCTAACTCGAAGAGCTACGGCGGCGGGATGCGCGCGGCGCCGGACGCGATGCTCGACGATGGCCTGCTCGAGGTGGTCGTGCTCGAGCGCATCGGCAAGCTCAGGTTTCTGACGACGATCCTGCCGCGAGTATTCAAGGGCACCCACGTGCAGCTGCCCTCCGTGCACGTGTTCCGCGCCGCCGAGGTCGAGATCTCCGCTGACCGCCCCTTCGCGATGTACGCCGACGGCGACCCGATCGGCGATCTGCCCGTGCGGGTGCGCGCCGTGCACGGCGCGGTATCGGTGCTCGTCCCCGCCGACACCACCGGGATCGACTCCGCGTTCTCATCTACCCCCTTCCTCTCCTCTGCGCCAGTCGCAGCCGCCGCCACCCAGCCCCCGGCCGCGGATGGTGCCGCTCCGGCCACCGGGTCCACCGAGCGCCCGACACCCCGCTGATGGTGGGGCCGCTCGCACCCAAGCTCGCCCTCGCGCGAGCCGTTGGCGCGGTTTCGCGCCTGCGCGGCGGCGGCGGCTCGAGCGCGCCGGGCAAGGTCCTCATGCGCCTCGACCCCCGGGCGATCGAGGCGCTCGGCGCGCGCCTGCCGCGCGGCAGCGCGCTCGTCTCGGCGACGAACGGCAAGACCACGACGACCGCAATCCTCACCGAGATCTTCGAACGCGCTGGCGTGGCGCTCGTGCACAACCGGACGGGGGCGAACATGGCCGGCGGGATCGCATCGACGCTGCTCGCGGCGGCGCGCCCCGGCGGGCGCATCGCGGGCGAGCTGGGCCTGTTCGAGGTGGACGAGCTGTGGCTCGACGCGCTTGCCGCCCAGCTGCATCCTCGCACTGTCCTCCTGAGCAACCTCTTCCGCGACCAGCTCGACCGCTACGGCGAGCTCGAGACGATCGCCGCTCGCTGGGATGCCGCCGTCCACACCGGACCGGCGCGCGAGTCGCTCCTGGTGCTCAACGCCGACGACCCCGCAATCGCCGACCTCGGTCGTGGACGCGACGCGCCGGTCCTCTATTTCGGCGTCGAGGACGACACGCTCGCCCTACCCGGGATGGCCCATGCCGCCGACGCGAAGCACTGCCGCCGCTGCGGCGCGCCGTACGTGTTCGAGGCCGTCTACCTCGGCCACCTCGGCCACTACCACTGCCCGAGCTGTGGCCAGACCCGCCCCCTGCCCAGCGTGATCGCCACGCGCGTCACCCTCCAGGGCGTCCACGCGGCCCGCTTCACCCTCCAGACTCCGGCCGGCGAAGCGGAGGTCGAGCTGTCACTGCCAGGTCTCTACAACGTCTACAACGCCCTCGCCGCCGCGGCGCTGGCGACGGCGCTGGAGGTCGGCCTGCCCGAGATCGTCGCCGGCCTCAAGGGCACGAAGGCCGCGTTCGGGCGAGCCGAGACGGTCACGCTTGACCTGGAGCCAGAGCCCGCGCGGGACGCCGCCGGCACGGCTGCGCAACCGCCCGCCAAACAGCCGCCCGCCAAATCACAACGCGAGCTCCAAATCCTGCTCGTCAAGAACCCCGCCGGCGCGAACGAGGTGCTGCGCACGCTCGCGCTCGAGCCGGGCGAGCACGACCTGCTCGGGATCCTCAACGACAAGATCGCCGACGGGCGCGACGTCTCCTGGATCTGGGACGCTGACTTCGAGCTGCTCGCCGGGCGCATACGGCTGGCCACCTGCAGCGGCACCCGTGCGCCCGAGCTCGCCCTGCGCCTGAAGTACGCGGGCATCGATCCCGCGCGCATCCGCGTCCAGGCCGACCTCGCGCGCGCCCTGCGCGAAGCCGCCGCCGATGGGCCGGTGGGGTCTGGATCTCCTGCGCCGCTCTACGCGCTGCCCACCTACACCGCGATGCTCGCGCTGCGCGAGCTGCTCGTCGCGCGCGGCGAGGCCCAAAGCGCATGGTCATGAGCGCCGCCCGTGACTCTCGCTCGCCCGGGACGCCGCTTCGCGGCGGTGAGACAATGGGTCAATCGGCGCACGTTCTTCCCACGGAGGTCGTCTGGCACGACCTCGAGTGCGGCTCCTACCGCGCCGACCTTCCGCTCTGGCGAGAGCTCGCGCGAGCACAGGACGGCTCGGTTCTCGATGTTGGCGCCGGAACCGGCCGGGTGACGCTCGATCTCGCCCATGCAGGGGAGCGCGTGACCGCGCTCGATCTCGATCCTGACCTGCTCGGCGCGCTGAATGACCGGACCGGCGGCCTGCCGGTGGAGACGGTATGCGCCGACGCGTGCTCGTTTGACTTGGACCAGCGCGACTTTGCCCTGTGTCTCGTGCCGATGCAGACCATCCAGCTGCTCGGCGATGCCGCCAAACGAGCCGCGTTCCTGCGCTGTGCGCGCGCCCACCTGCGACCCGGTGGGCTGCTCGCATGCGCGATCGTCACCGAGCTCGAGCCGTTCGACGTCGCCGACGGCTCACCCGGCCCATCGCCCGAGACCGCGTATGTCGGCGAGACCCTCTACGTCAGTCAGGCCACATGTGTGCGCGTGCTCCCAGCGCGCGTCGTGATCGAACGCGAGCGGCGGATCGTCCCGTCTGGCGTCGGCGAGTCAAGCGAGAGATGCCCTGCCGGTGAGCCGGGGAGCGAGCGCAATCTGATCGAGCTGGCTCTCCTCAGCGCTGCCGAACTGGAACACGAGGGCTCCCAAGCGGGGTTGCACCCCGAGCCCGTTCGCGAGATCGCACCCACCGACGAGCACGTCGCCAGCACCGTGGTGATGCTCCGTGCCTGAGCCCACCGGCGCTGCCCTGTCGTCCCCTCTCTCATCTGCGCGTCGTGTCCTGCGCGTCTGCGCGCTCTACCCGGACCTGATGAACATCTACGCCGACCGCGGCAACCTGCTCGTGCTCGAACACCGCTCTGCGTGGCGCGGGATCGACTTCGAGCTGATATCCAGCGGGCTCGGCGAGGGGCTTGACCCGGATGCCCATGATCTCTTCTACCTCGGCGGCGGCCAGGATCGCGACCAGCGCCTCTGCGCCGAGGATCTGATCGAGACCAAGCGCGAGGCGCTCCACGCCGCCGCCGCACGCGACGCCGTCATTCTCGGTGTCTGTGGCGGCTATCAGCTGCTCGGGCACTCCTATGCGCTCGACGAGGAGGAGATCACCGGCGTCGGACTGCTCGACGTGAGCACCGTCCGCGATCCCGGCCCGCGCCTGATCGGCAATGTCGCGATTGAGGTCTCGCTAGGTGACGCGAGTACCGCCGCCGACCCAGCCACCCGCGCGGCGCGTCCCGACGATCGAATCCTCGCCGGGTTCGAGAACCACGGCGGGCGGACATACCTCGGCCCGAGCGCGCACGCCCTCGGTCGTGTCCTCAAGGGCCACGGCAACGACGGACGCAGTGGGCTCGAGGGTGCCCGCAACGGCAACACGATCGGCACCTACCTCCACGGTCCTCTCCTACCCAAGAACACATGGTTCGCCGACTGGCTGATCGCCACCGCGCTGCGCCTCGACCCGTCGGAGCTGACGCCGCTCGATGACGCCTTCGAGCGCGAGGCGCACCTCAGTGCTCGTCGTGCCGCGGGCGTGTGATCGAGCGAACCGTTCGCGGGTCGCCCCCGCCTTGGTCGTCCGGTCGGGCTTGCTACTCTTTTGCAACGGTTGACAGTCGTTTGGAGGTAGCTCCTCCTTTACCCGTACCCGACCCGCTCCGGCGGGTCGAGTCGTTTTATGACCATGGATCTCGCCGAGTATCAAAAGCTCTCTCGCCGCACCGCCGAGTATCCGCGCGAGGCTTGGCTTGCCTACCCGGCGCTCGGGCTTGCGGGCGAGGCCGGTGAGGTCGCCGAGCACGCCAAGAAGGCGATCCGCGACGACGGTGGCCAGGTCACCGAGGAGCGTCGCGCCGCGATGGCCAAGGAGCTCGGGGATGTGCTCTGGTATGTCGCCCAGCTCGCCAGCGAGCTGGAGCTCGACCTCGACCAGATCGCCCAGACGAACCTCGAGAAGCTGCTCTCCCGCCAGCAGCGCGGTGTGCTCTCGGGCGACGGCGACGAGCGCTAAGAAGCCACCGCGAAACGCGCGAAACGCTCGGCCAACCTCGCGGGCAGCATCACGTGTACGCGCACGCCCTCCGGGGTGTCCTGCCGCGTGACGTCTCCGGCCAGCTCGTGCAGCTCGGCCAGGCTGCCACCGTTTGCATAGGGCACGAGCAGCTCGACCGGGCGCAGCGTGTGTGACAGCTCGCGCTCGACCTTCTCACCCAGCTCCTGTAAGCCCTCGCCCGTGACGCCGCTCACGAGCACCGCGTCGGGATGGCGCAGGCGCAGCTCCTCGCGCGCGTCCAGGTCGAGCAGATCGACCTTGTTCAGCACCAGCAGCCGCGGGCGCTCGCCGGCGCCGATCTCCTCCAGCGTCTGCTCGACCGCGCGCTTCATCGTCTCCTCCTGGGCCGCGGGCGCGGAGGCGTCGAGCACGTGCACCAGCAGCTCGGCCCGGCGGGTCTCCTCCAGCGTGGCGCCGAAGGCGTCGACCAACTGGTGGGGCAGCTTGCTGATGAAGCCGACCGTGTCGGTCAGCAGATACGGCCGGCCCGAGAGGCGCAGCGTGCGGGTCGTCGGGTCGAGCGTATGAAACAGCCGGTCGCGCACCCCCACCTCGGCGCCGGTGAGCGCGTTGAGCAGCGTCGACTTACCGGCGTTCGTGTAGCCGACGAGCGCGATCGTCGGCAGGGCGGCGCGCTCGCGCTCGGCGCGCATCACCGCGCGCGTGCCCTTCACGTGCTCCAGCCGGCGGCGCAAGGCCGAGATCCGGTCGCGTGCCAGGCGGCGATCGGTCTCGATCTGGCTCTCCCCCGGTCCCCGCGTGCCGATCCCGCCGCCGAGTCGCTCGAGGTGGGTCCACAATCCGCGCATGCGCGCGAGGTTGTATTCCAGCTGGGCCAGCTCGACCTGGAGCTTGCCCTCCGCGCTGCCCGCGTGCGCGGCGAAGATGTCGAGGATCACCGTCGTGCGGTCGACCACCGGCAGGCCCACCGCCTCCTCCAAATTGCGCTCCTGGCGTGGGGTCAGCTCGTCGTCGCAGGCGATCAGGTTCGCGTCGCATGCCCCCGCGGCCGCCTTCGCTTCCGCGACCTTGCCCGGGCCCAGATAGGTGTTCGGGTGCGGCTGCTCGCGCCGCTGGACCATCTCCCCCACCACCGCGACCCCCGCCGTCCTCAGCAGCTCGCCCAGCTCACCCAGGTCATCGCCCTCCGCCAGCGCCGCGATACAGAACGCGCGCTGGCGCGCGCGCTGCGCGGGCTCAGAGCCGTTCGTCGCGGCCAGCGACGGTTTCGGGGTGGCTCCTGTGCGGCCGTTTCGGCTTCGATGCATTCACCTCACAGTCTAGGACCACTCCGGAGTCGCTGTTAAGGCTTCTGGCGGCGCACCGCGAGGGGGCCGGTCGCAGCGGCCGTCCTGCGGATCCTCGCGCGTCCTGGCCTCCCAAAAATCTTTTCCGCTCAGCTCCCGAGCGCCCCCAACCGCCCGACCGCCTCCAGCAAACGCTCGTCCGGTGTCGTCAGCGAGATTCGGAACCAGCCCTCCCCCGCGGGCCCGTAGATCGCGCCGGGCGAGAGCACGACGGCCGCCTGCTCGAGCACGTGCTCGCAGTAGGCCTCCGAGCTTGCGTGGCCCGCGGGGACGGGCGCCCACACGTAGATCGTGCTGCGCGGCGGGCGCACATCCACGCCGATCCCACGCAGCGCCTCGCAGACGAGATCGCGCCGGCGTCGGTAGAGCTCGTTCATCGAGGCCACCTCCGCGTCCGCAGCGGGCGAGAGCGCCGCCACACCGGCGAGCTGCACGGCCTCGAACAGGCCCGAGTCGATGTTCGTCTTCAACCGCCAGTAGGTCTCGATCGCCTCGCCGTTGCCGACCACGACCGCGCAACGCCAGCCGGTCATGTTGTAGCCCTTCGACAGCGAAAAGACCTCGATCCCGACCTCCTTCGCCCCCGGCGTGGCCAGGAACGAGGGCGCGCGGTAACCGTCGAAGGAGATCTCCGAATACGCGTTGTCGTGCACCACCAGGATCTCGTGCTCGCGCGCGAACTCGACGACCCGCTCGAAGAAGCCCTCCGGCGCGACCGCACCGGTCGGATTGTTCGGGTAGTTCAGGTACATCAGCTTCGCCCGGCTCGCCGTCTGCGCGTCGATCGCGTCCAGGTCGGGGACGAAGCCCAGCTCGGGCTCGAGCGCCATCAGCACCGGCTCCGCCCCCGCCAGCCACGGTCCGGCGGTGTAGACCGGATAGCCCGGGTCGGCGGCGAGCGCGTAATCGCCGGGGTCGAGGAACGCGAGGTTCAGGTTGAAGATCGCCTCCTTCGCGCCGATCGCCGGGATGATCTCGCGCTCGGGGTCGAGCTCGACGTCGAAGCGCCGCTCGTAAAAGTCGCTCACCGCTTCACGGAAGTCCGCGCGCCCGCGGTTTGACGGGTAGCGATGCGTCTCCGGCTCGGTCACCGCCTCCTGCATCGCCTCCACGATCAGGGGCGAGGTCGGCCGGTCGGGGTCGCCGATGCCGAGGCTGATCACGTCCACCCCGGCCTCGCGCTTGGCTGCGATCTTGCGCTCCAGCTCGGCGAACGCGTACGGCGGGATGCGCTCCAAGCGCTTACTCGGTCTCATTCAGCTCCTTCACGAAGTCGTCACTCAGGCGGCCCTCGAATACAGGTCTCGCCCAGCCTGTCAGATTTACCTGCAGATCCCCCCCCACCTCGACCTCCAGCTCGCCGCCGTCGAGCACGACCGTCACGCCCCGACCGCCGTGACCGCCGCCGGCAACTCCATCGGAGTCGAGCAGATGAGCGACCGCGGCACCCGTCGCGCCCGTTCCCGAAGACAGCGTCTCCCCCACCCCACGCTCGAAGATCCGTGCTCTGATGCGAGTGTGATCAGGGGTCGATGTCGGGGCGGTGGTCGATGCCGGCGCGTCGATCTCGCTGTACCACGACACGTTCGTGCGATTCGGAAAATCTGGATGAGCTTCGATCGGCGGACCCAGGATCTCAAGGTCGAGGGCCATGAGCGCGGCCTCGCTCTCGACCCGGATCGCGCATTGAGGGTTGCCGATCGAGACGTGCTGGAAGCGAAAGCTGTGGACCTCAGGGCCCGCGACGGACAGCTCCCCGCGACCGTCGGGCGGCCCGCCGGGAAAGTCCTTGGAGGTGAGGCTCGCTCGACCCATATCCACGCGGCATGTGTCCAGCCCGGTGATCTGCGGACGGATTGGGCCCGCGGCGGTCTCGATCGAGAACTCGTCATCCTCCGTCCAGCCGCGCCGGCGCAGGTACAGGATCGCCTCGCGCGCGCCATTGCCCGACAGCTCCGCCTCCGAGCCGTCGGGGTTGTAGATCCGCAGGTCTGCCACATGTGCAGGGTCCTTTGGGCGGGAGAGCTCGAGGATGCCGTCGGCGAACACGCCGAAGTGCCCTTTACACAGGCGCCGCACTCGCCCTGGCGTGAGCGCGAACGGCAGCTCGTCGGCCTCGACGATCAGGTAGTCGTTCCCCAGTGCCTGCCACTTCTCGAATCTCATCAGGCGGCGGAGTCTAGAATCTCGCCGGCCACGGCGTCCGGGTCACGACCGGTCACGTCGATCGTGCGCACCCGCGCGAGCTTGCGCATCCACGTCAGCTGACGGCGCGCGTAGTTGCGCGTGTGGCGCTTCATCGCCTCCACGTCGCCCGCCAGCAGCTCCTCGAAGCCGAGCGCCTTGCGCGCCGTCTGCGAGGCTCCGGCCGCGTGCGCGCGGCGCACCTCCTCACGGGCGCCGGCGGCGAGCATCGCATCGACGCGCGCGTCGATGCGCGCATACAGCGCCTCGCGCTCCATCGTCAGCCCCGCCAGCAGCGTCGGGCGGCGCATGTCCTCGCTCCACAGCTGCGACGGAGCTCCCGGCGGCGGCCGTTCGAAGTCCAGTTCGCCGAGCGCCGCACGCAGGTACAGCCCGGTCCCGCCCACCACGATCGGCCGCCGGCCGGCCGCCAGCAGCCCGTCGATCTCCGCGTGCGCCAGCTTCGCATACTGCCCGGCGCTGAACGTCGCATCCAATGGCACGCACGACACCAGGCGGTGCTCCAGCGAGGCGCGCTCGGACGGCGCGGCCACGCCGGTGAGGATCTCCAATCCTTCGTACACCTGCAGCGCGTCGGCCGACACCGCCACCGGGCTCTCCTCGCCCCGCGCGGTCAGCTGCGCGGCCAGCGCGACGGCGATGCCCGTCTTGCCCACGCCGGTCGGGCCGAACAGCGCGATGATCTGCATTGTCGTAGGCTCGCACCTAATGCGAATCTCCGGCTCCACCATCCTGCTCACCGGCGCCACCGGCGGCATTGGCCATGCGATCGCCCGCACGCTGCACCAGCGTGGCGGCAAGCTGATCCTCACGGGGCGGCGCACCGACGTGCTCGAGCCGCTCGCCGCCGAGCTCGACGCCCGCGCGCTCGCGGTCGACTTGAGCGACCCAGCCGAGGTCGACCGCCTCGTGGCGGAGGCCGGCGAGGTGGACATCCTCGTCGCCAACGCCGCGCTACCGGCGGCCGGGCGCCTGGAGTCTTTCACGATGGCCGAGGTCGACCGCGCGCTCGACGTGAACCTGCGCGCGCCGATCGCGCTCGCGCACGCGCTCGCCCCGGCGATGGTCGAGCGGGGCAGCGGGCACCTGCTGTTCATGTCTTCGCTGTCTGGCAAGTCGGCCACCCCGGGCACCGCGATCTACAACGCGACCAAGTTCGGGCTGCGCGGCTTCGCCTCAGCCCTGCGCGCCGACCTGCGCGCGAGCGGCGTGGGTGTCTCCGCCGTCTTCCCCGGTTTCATCCGCGATGCGGGCATGTTCGCCGACGCGGGCGTCGAGCTTCCGGCGGGCGTGGGCACGGCCAGCCCCGAGGATGTCGCCCGTGCCACCGTCCAGGCGATCGAGCACAATCGCGCCGAGATCGACGTCGCTCCACTGCCGGTGCGCGTGGGCGCGGCCTTCGCCGGTCTCGCCCCGGAGCTCTCGGCCAGGGTTGCCCGCAAGCTCGGCGCGGAGGACATCGCCCAGGCGATGCACGCCGGCCAGCGCGACAAGCGCTGAGCGGGGCTGGGCCGAGCCCGCTACCGGCGGGCGTAAGGGCGATCTGTAGGACCCATCCTCACGCGCGCTCCTGGGCAAGTAGGTAGCGACGACGCCTCGACCGAGGCGCCGGCTCTTACACAGCCCCTACAAACATCTATGCCGGTCCTTACACGGGCCTTGGGGTCGCCTTAGCGGCGTGATGGACGATCGATCGACACAACCACCCGAACTACCCAACAGGAGGTTCGATCGCATGAATACATCCAAGCTGCTTGGCGCAACGATGGTGGCCGGCGCGCTTGCCGTCGGCGGCGCCGTCTCCGGCATCGCCGGCGCGGCCGCCGCGCCCAGCTCAACGAGCACCGCGGCCTCGACGACGCAATCCACCACGCCGACGACGACCACGCCCACGACTCCCAACCCCTCGACTCCGGCCCCGGGATCGAAAACGGCCCCGCCGAAAGGAGGCTCGACGGGGAAACATTCGTGCCCGAACATGGGCTCCGGCCCCAGCGGAAGCTCGGGCTCAGGCTCGGAATCAGGGCCTAACGCGGGCGCGAGCTACGCGGGCAGCGCCGCCGGGGTGACCGCTCAGTAGTCAAGTAAACCAGCCGGTAGCCGATGGAGGCTCAGGTCGCGCCGCGGGGAAGGCTCGCGCGGCGCGGAAGATCCTTCTCAACCGCCCGCCCGTACCAGCAGGCGTTCCTCCCCGGAGAGCGTCTGGCTGGTGGCGGCGGTGATCTCCACCTCGGTGAGTTCGCCGGGGGCGGCAAGACCGGTGAAGTTGACGGCCTTGTTGTGACGGGTGCGGCCGCGCAGGCGCTCGGGGTCGGTGCGCGAGGCGCCTTCGACCAGCACCTCGACCGTGCGCCCGACAAACCGCTGGGCGCGCTCGCGGGCGCGACGCTGGACGACCTCGAGCAGGCGCTCCATGCGCTCGACCTTGACAGGATGGGGAACGAGCCCATCGGTCAGCTCCGCGGCGTCGGTGCCACGGCGGGGAGAGAAGATGAACGTGAAGGCGCTGTCGTAGCCGACCTGCTCTGCCACTTCGAGCGTCTCCGTGAAGTCCGCCTCGGTCTCCCCGGGGAAGCCGACGATGATGTCGGTCGTGAGCGATGCGTCGGGGACGTGCTCGCGGATCAGGGCTACGCGGTCGAGGTAGCGCTCGCGGCCATATGTGCGGCGCATCGCCTTGAGGATCCGCGAGGAGCCCGACTGGAGCGGCAGGTGGATGTGCTCGCACAGGCTGGGGAGCTCGGCGTGAGCACGGATGACGTCCTCGCGCATGTCCTTGGGGTGCGGGCTCGTGTAGCGGATGCGATCGATGCCATCGATCTCGTCGACGGCCGCGAGCAACCCCGCGAATGATGGACGCCCACCCACCCCGTGCCCGTTTGCCCGCAGATCACGTCCATAGGAGTTGACGTTCTGGCCGAGCAGGGTGACCTCGCGCACGCCGTCGGCGGCCATCGCCTGCACCTCCGCGACGAGCTCAGCGGCCGGTCGGCTGACCTCGCGCCCGCGTGTGGAGGGAACGATGCAGTACGCGCAGGCGCAGTTGCAGCCGACCGAAATCTGCAGCCACCCCTGGAAGGGGCGAGAGCGGCGCGCGGGGAGATGGCCGGTGAAGCCCTCGAACTCGAAGTAGCCCTGGGCGGTGAGCGAGTCGCTGGTGAGGAACTCGGCGAGCTTGTGCACCTGCCCGGGGCCGAAGGCGACGTCGACGAAGGGAAAGCGCTCGAACACCTCCTCCTTGACCGATTGCGCCCAGCAGCCGCCGACGCCGACGATCCGCTCTGGCCGTTCGCGCTTGAGGCGTTTGGCCTCACCCAGGTGTGCGAGGAAGCGGCTGTCGGCCGTCTCGCGGATCGAGCAGGTGTTGAAGAGGATCAGATCGGCCTCGCCGCGCGCGGGCGCCTCGCAGTAGCCGAGCGACTCGAGCATCCCCTTCATCCGCTCGGAGTCGTGCTCGTTCATCTGACAGCCGAACGTCGTGAGGTGGTAGCGCTTCATGCCTCCTGACAGGTTAACCGGCGCGGCGGGATGTCAGGCTGCTGCCACGGCGGGTTCGCTGGCTAGGGGCACTGGGACTGCTGTTGCGGTGTCCTTGTCGCGCTCAATCGGCGTGACGAGGTCCTTGCCGAGGCCGAGCACGGCGTAGATCTTGTCCTCGATCTCCTTGGCCATCGCTGGGTGCTCCTGTAGGTAGATCTTGGCGTTGTTGCGGCCCTGGCCGAGGCGCTCGTCCTTGTAGGAGAAGAACGAGCCGGACTTGGAGACGATGTTGTGCTCCAATCCGAGGTCGATCAGGCAGCCGGCGGTCGAGATGCCTTTGCCGTACTCGATGTCGAACTCGGCTTGGCGGAAGGGCGCGGCGACCTTGTTCTTGACGACCTTCACGCGCACGCGGTTGCCGACCGCCTCGGTGCCGTCCTTGAGCGTCTCGATGCGGCGGATGTCGAGGCGCTGGGAGGCGTAGAACTTCAGCGCCCGCCCACCCGGCTGAGTCTCGGGCGAGCCGAACATGACGCCGACCTTTTCCCTGATTTGGTTGGTGAGGATGCAGAGCGTCTGCGTGCGGTTGAGGTTCCCCGCGAGCTTGCGCATCGCCTGGGACATCATGCGCGCCTGCGCGCCGACGGTCTGGTCGCCCATCTGCCCCTCGAGCTCGACGCGCGGGGTGAGCGCGGCGACGGAGTCGATCGCGACCACGTCGACCGCGCCGGAGCGCACGAGCATGTCGGCGATCTCGAGCGCCTGCTCGCCGTAATCGGGCTGAGAGACGAGCAGCTCGTCGATGTCGACGCCGATCTCCTTGGCGTAGAGCGGATCCATCGCGTGCTCGGCGTCGATGAACGCGCACACGCCGCCGAGCTTCTGTGCCTCGGCGAGCACGTGGTAGATCAGGGTCGTCTTACCGGAGGACTCGGGGCCGAAGACCTCGACGATGCGCCCGCGGGGCACTCCCCCGATGCCGAGCGCGAGGTCGAGCGAGAGCGCGCCCGTGGGGATCGCGTCGCAGCGCACCTGCGCGCCCTCGTCGCCCATGCGCATGACCGTGCCCTTGCCGAACTCGCGCTCGATCTGCGTGAGGGCTCCCTGAAGGGCGGCGTCGCGCGCCTTGGCTGCCTTCTCCTGGTCGGTCACGGGCATGGTCTGACTCCTCCGGTTCGAGATGGATTGACCAAGTTAGAGGGCGCTTCGGACGGAACGCGTGTTCGTATCGTTTCCGCGGGTCGTGGGAGAGGTGACGAGCCCAAAGGCTCGGCGTCGAAAGAGCGAACAGCCCGGTCAGGACTGGGTGGCGAGCGCGAGCGCTTTCGACACGGGGTCATCCCCGATGCACTGAGGCGCTGGACAACCCGGCGTGGCGCCGGCCGGTTTGGCTAATTCGGCTCGGGCGAGCGCTTCAGGAGCCGATTGAACCAGCGCTTGACGGCACGCTTACGCGCTTCGGCGCGCTTACGCGACAGTTCATTCTCAGGCATGAACACATCGAGCGACATCCCCTTCCCCCGGCGTGGCGCCGCGGTGGAATCGGGGGCAGAGTCAAGCTGATCAGCCATCGTAGTTATGTTAGCGCCAGCGCCAACGCCCATAGCACCGTCTCCGCGCCCAGCGCGCTCAGAGCGAACCTGAAGACGATCTCGCGCCGCTCGATGACTTCCTGGTTTTCGCGATACGCGCCGTGCAAGCCATGCGCGGCTTCGAGTAGATAGGCCGCTGGGTCCTCGCGGTACGGTAGAAGTTCCTCCTCCACGCGATCAGCGTCAACCGCGAACAAGACTCGGGCGGGCCACAGTACCCACCCCGCAAACACGCCGGTCGACAGAAACGCGGCCATCGCGAGCACCACCGCCCACGCCGGCGCGCCTCGCCCGATCGCGGCGGCGCCGAGAAAGCTCGCCGACAGGGTCGCCGCGGCAATCAGCGTGCTCGTGCGGGTCCGCAGATCGGACAAGGCCGTCCTCTGCTGATCGAGCGCGCGCTGGGCCGCGGAGTAGACCAACTCCTCGAGCGTAGGAGGCGCCATACCCCCTTATCCGACAGCGGCCTCGAAACGGGACACGCGTCGGTCAAATCACCCGGCGGCCTGGCGAGCATCTACAATCCGGCTATGGCAGAGAAGCCGAAAGTCAAGCCAAAGGCCAGGCCGAAAGGGCCGTGGACGCAGGAGGAGATCGTGCGCGAGGAGCGGGTCGCGCAGATCAGGGCCGCGCAAGACCGCGAGAAGACTCCAGCGCAGCGTCTGGAGGAGACGTTGCGTCTCAGCCGGTTCATCAGCGAGTTGCAGCAGGGCGCGCCCGGCGATGTTCGAGCCCGATGACCTGCTCCTCACACTGACGGCAGCACAGGTCGAGTTCATCGTCATCGGGGGAGTCGCCGTCGGCGTGCACGGCTTCGCACGCGCCACCAAAGACCTCGACATCGTTCCCGACCCAGCCCCGGAGAACCTGGAGCGACTTGCCCGCGTGCTCGTGGAGATCGGCGCCCAGCAGGTCGGCGTCGACGACTTCTCGCCCGAGGAGTTCCCCTACGACCCGACCGACCCGGTCCAGCTCGCCGAAGGCGCCAACTTCCGTCTGAACACCAGCCTCGGCCCCATGGACATCATGCAGTGGGTGGCGGGAATCGAGACAGACCTCGCATACTCAGAACTTGCACCTGAAGCTTTCCCCGTGACGTTCAGGGATACCCAGATACGCGTGTGCGCCATCGACCACCTGCGCGCGATGAAGCGCGCGGCGGGGCGCCCGCAGGACCTGGAGGATCTGCGGCGGCTCGGGGAGGACTGAGCGCCGTGAAGCTGGGTGCGGCTCAGCGCCCCGCCTGAGCCCTGGTCGCCTCCTCGACCTCCGCCCCTCTGGCGGTGAGCCCCCAGGCGTTGCGCTCTCCCTTGGCCTGCCCGTCGCCGCTGTTGTGAAGCAACCCGATCTTCTCCAGGCGCGCGAGGAGCTTTGAGATCTGCGCCGGGTCGGAGATCCCCGCATGATCGGCAATCTCACGGTTACTCCCACCCGGCAGCGCAGCGACCGCCGCAAGGACACGAAGCGTGCGATAGGTGATGCGCGTATCGAGCTCGTCCAGCACAGACCGCACGCGCGGGCGCGGCGCGCGGCGCGTTTTCGCCGTCGGGCGCTGGAGTTCCCTGGCCGCGGCGGCTTGCCCGAGATAGGGCATGACGACGATCGCCATCAGCGGGTTCAAAAGCTCCGGCAACGGCCGGCCATCCGGGTCGATCATCCGCGCGTGCAGAACATTGAACACCCCGCCGACGACACCCTCGGCAGTCATCGGTGGCGGTCCCTTGCCCCCTTTCACTTCCGAGCGTCCTTGATCAACGATGTGGCTAAGGGTTTCGAGGCATCGCGCACGGCGTGCAAGGACCCTGGGACCGGCACCGAGCGCGTCGACGACGACAAGCGCTCCCAATAGTGGCTCATCCCCGATGAACTCAAGGATGCTCGACAGGCCGCCCCTGACCCGCTCCCGCCAACACTCCTCACCCTCAAATGCCGCACGGGCGACCGCCACAATCCGGGCTACCGCGTCATCGAACACCGCGAGAAAGCAATCTTCGCGATCAGCGAACAGGTCGTAGAACGTCTTACGCGAGACACCCGCGCGAGCGGAGACCCGCGCCGTTGACATTCCCCGATAGCCCACCTCGGAGACGACCTCCACAGCGGCTGTGAGTAGCCGCACGCGCTGGAACTCGCTCATCGGCGCATGCGACACACCGCTAATACCCGCTCGCGGACGCTCCGCCCCGGGATGTAAGGCTCCTCGTCTCGACCTGGATACAGACACGATCATCACGCCCTGACCAAAGGCCTCGAAAGAGCCCCTCCCTCCTATTTCTTTCCCTTCGCCTTGGGTTTGGGACCCAATCTCTTCCGAGAGGCCTTTTCGCACGCCACCCGCCTGGCCTTGGCCCTATCCCTCCTGCACTGCTTCAACGCCTTCGCCAGCCTCTGCGCGTTCGTCAGCGGCTTTGACTTCGGTTTCGTTTCGGGTTCGAGGACTTCCTTGAATGGCGGGGCCGTTTGGTTGCCTCCGCCGGTGAAGGACTGACTACCCGGAGTCCCGAATGTTGGTGATGACGATTGGGTGCCTTGACAGGCTTCTCCAGAGCAGGAAGGTTCGGGCGTGGGCGCCGCGAAGCCTCCGTCGATCCTCGCGTCGTAGATGTCCCCCAGGCTGTCCGTGTCTTGAGCCACGAGTCGGGTGCGAGTCTGGAAGAAGATATCTGAGCCGGTGGCGGACATCCCTGCGTACACGCTGCCAGCAGGGTCCTGCCCATCAGAGATCATGCTTACTTCCCCAGACTGCCCGTTCCCGCAATCCGCTTGTGAGCATTCATGCCATGCGTAGACCTCGCACCCCGCGCCGTCAACATC
Source organism: Solirubrobacteraceae bacterium (assembly GCA_036511695.1). GTDB lineage: Bacteria > Actinomycetota > Thermoleophilia > Solirubrobacterales > Solirubrobacteraceae > Palsa-744. Next base: position 79,675 of record DATCBT010000008.1, read on the forward strand.
AATAATGCCCGCCGTACACGATTTGTTCGCTCCACCCGCGATGTCTGTGCTCTGAAGCTGAGCGGCGGTCACGAACGCGATCGTGTCGCCGTTTTCGCTGATCGACCTGTTTGAGTCATTGACCGAAGGCGAAGCGCCTTCCGTTTCCTGGGAATCCGACCCAAGGACAGGCCCAATTACCGCGTTGAAGCCGGGCACATTCCCATTGTCTGCAAATCCGTTGTGCCCTACCGACACACGAACGAGTGCGCCGGTCGCGAAGTCATAGCGATAAACCTGCCGTGCACCGCTTGTATCGGCTTCGGACCCCGCGGTAATCAGCTTTGCGAATGAGTCGAACACCAGGTATCGCCCGTCTGCGGTGGATTGCGCAAGCCGTAGGTCAGCTTGGCCGCTCGTTCCGGACACCGACAGGGAGAACCCCCACAGTTCCCGATCAGCTTCGGATAGCGACGCGATGTATCGCGTTTCGCCAGTTTCAGCGTCGTACCCGTAGAGGTTATTCGCCCCGAGACTTGCTTGCTGGCCCAAGGCGTTTGGAATAGATGTCAGGACGCCATCAGCCACGAAGTAGATGTGGGAGCCGTCTTCCGACACGGCCACGACGCCCCTCACTTCCGCACCCGCACCCGGCGTTAGATCGCCCAACCCGCCGCCCGACACCTGCACTAACCGGTGTTCCGCCGCGGCGGTGAAGTCGTATTCGTAGAGGTCGTTGCCTTCATCGGTGTCGCCGTTCACGAGCGGCTGCGTGGTCGTGAAAAAGACGCGCGCGCCAGAGGCCGAGGCACCCTGATAGATAGCCCGCGCTGGTGGGGCTCCGGCGCACGCGCCCGTGCATTGCGAGGGAGGGGGTTGGGAAATCGCGATTGTTTCGGAACCGTTTACGCGCGCGTAAAGCGTAGGGACGCCGCCGCTCGGAATCGCCGTGAAGAAAACCTTCGAGCCATCGCTCGACACGGCTTGGTAATTGCTGCCAGAGGGTTCGGAAGGCAGCGCTCCAATTGCGTTTTCGTTTTCTGGGCCGATCATGTTGCCTCCGCTGTCGACATTTACGAGTTGCAGGCCCGGTGAGTCGGTTCCTGTGCCTGTCTCCTCGTAGATGCCGCCGCAATGACCTTCGACGCTGCCGCACCCTTCCACCGGCGACGTGTCTTGTGAAAGAAACGGGTGGCCGCGTTCGCTATAGAACACGACGTCGCCGACGGACCGTGATGCCCCCACCTCTTGGCCGTGGGCGAAATTGGCGCCGGTAAGGTCGGTGTATTCTGGAGTGCCGGTCCAAGAGCCTTCTGGATTGCGTAGTGCGCAGCGGATCGTCGGACCTTCTTCCGTGCCTGTTAGGTGCGCCGTGCCGCAGACTGACTCGCTTGAGAGGTCGGGAGAGAACACGCCAGACGCCGTGAAGCCGATGAATGGTTCTTCAATGAGACTCGGCGGTGGATACGCCGAACTCGTTGCCCAGCCCGAGGTTAGTCGCCTCGCAACGTACGGATTGGATGGATCAGCAGAGTGCACTTGATAATTCTGCGCGCCGGCGTAGTCGCCTTGACTCGCCCACTCGATCGCGTCGCCTTCGGGCGATACGGATATGCGCGGTGGTTGAATGATCGTGAGCGCGTCATGCTGCTGCTTATCCAGCGGACTGACCATCTCATAGGCGCGGCATTCAGGCAGTCCTATGTCGTACGGCTGGCTCGTCGTTGGGTTGATGTTTGATCCTTGACGGAGCGGTTCGTTGGGACAGCCTCCGGCGGATGCTAGTGCTGACGGTGCCGACGGGAGGAGCATTGCCAGCAGCGTGAGTCCAGCGAGTACGAGTCGGGGGAGGATATGGGTTCTCTGGTTGCGCATTATTTGCCCCTCCGGTTCGACTTCTTAGTCTTCTTGATCGGCCCGTACCGCCTACGCGCCTGCACTTCGCACGCGAGACGTTTCGCCTTCCTGCCCTTCGCCTTGTACTTCGTCCGGCACGCGTGCAGAGCCCGCTTGAGCTTCTGTGTGCGCGTCAACGGCTTGATCTTCACAGCGGCGCACCCTGTGACCGTGATCTTGGTCTTCTGGATGATCTGCTTGCCGTTCTGAGCGGTGATCGTCGTCGGCATAACGAGACTCTTACCGCACAGGTTGCCGCCGGGCGCCGCGAGAATCGAGTGCGGACCCTCCGGCAGCGTCGTCACGAAGCTGGAGATCGGTGCGTCGGGGACCGATTCGAACTTGGAGTAGGTGATCCCGCCCTTGATGTCCGTCTTACCGTCGAGGACGATCTCGACACCGTTTTCGCCCTGCAACAGGAACTCGAGATCCGGGAACGCAGCACCACCGTGGGACACCAGGATCGCCGGGCCTGAGAGCGGCGCGTTCAATATAGGCGTCACGGCAGTCGCCGTCCCCACGAACGAGTCCGCGGGACAATCGGCTGGGTTGGCGTTGAACTGCGCTTCGGTGCACGCGTTCTGAAGCGTCGGGATCAACCGCGCCGGCAACGCCTTCGGCAACTGCACATCGACTTTGCCGATGTTCGCCTCACCCGCAGCCGGCCTGACCGTGATCGTCAAGCTCGCCCCACCAGCTTTACTCGTCTTGCCCTGCGTCGAAGCGGAGAAGCCCGGACCAAACGGAAGGTTCTGACAGCCACCGACCTCAAACGGGCTCGACACGCTCACGCTCGCGCCCTGCGCGCCAGTGATGCTCGCACCCACACCCTGCCCCGCGCAGCTCGTCGGGTTCAACATGAACCCGGGACGATTGACTTCGACGTGAATCGAGCGCAACCGCAACTGCACACCATCCACATACTGCGGCAACGAGTCGGAAACGATCGTCAACGCCGCCGTGGACGGGTTCACCGCGATCGCCGCCCGCACGACCACCGTGCCGAGGTTGAACGGTCCCGCCACCGCACGCGTAACGATCGACAGGCCGAACGGCTGACCCTTATACGGGCCTGTCAAATAGACCCTGCCACCGAGATAGAACGGGTGCGGACCGGGACCCGCACCCACGGTCGTCGTCCCGATCTGACTTCCAGGACCGCACGTCCCCGCGTTCGCCTGCGCTTCGGGACACTGAGAAATACCCGCGATCTTGCCCAACAGGCCAGGCGGGGTACTCACCGTGATATCGGAGAGATCCTGTTCGCGATCTTCACGACCAATCGTCACCGCGAACGGGCTCGACGCGCCCGCCGTCGGTGTCTGGCTACCAGCGCTGAAAGACGGACTGAACGGCATGGTCGCCGGACACGCGCCACCCGCACCATTCCAATCGACGTTGAACGAGGATGACGGGGTGGCGTCGGGGGTGCCCGCGATCGGTTCAGTACCCGACAGGCCACCCAGGCCGGACGTGCTCCACGGCGTCAGGTCGGACGTGGTCGTGAACGTACCGCATGTCTGCGGGTTAGCCAACGAAGCCCTCGCGCCACCGTTGAACGTCAACAGCAGTTCGCCGAACGGAAGCTGCGGCTGTTCGCTAAACGTCGCCTGCAATCGTCCTGTCGTCGGGTTCGCCGTCACGTGACCGGCGAGCTTGACGATCACACCACGTTCGACCGAGCGGACCTGCAAGAAGAGCCGAAAGATGTGACCGTCTTCAGCATCACCGTTGTTGCACGGCGAGCATTCCGGTTCACCGAGAAACACCTTACCTTCGAGAGGCTTTTCCAAAAGCGGCGTGACGACCTTTACCGTCCCGATCTGCGACGCCAACGGACACTCAGCCGGTTCCGTGGGTTCCACGGTCGAACCCAACCCGAACTGCGCGTTGCTGCACGCCTGCAGTCCATCCGCGGCCGACGGGTCCACCGTCATGCCTTCCGGCAACGTCACCGTCGCGTTCTTCAGCTCCGGTGTCGCGTTCACGCCCGCTTCGTTGGTCTGCGGGACCTTTAGGGCGAACGTCGCACCAGTAGGCTCGTCGGCCTGCGAGGTTCCACCTTCTGAGCCCGAGCTCGGTTTGAATTCAACTTTCGCCTGAAACTGAAGATCACTACAGCCCGTCACGAACGATTCAGTCGCACTCGGAGCGCCCTCAGCCAAGCTCGTTCCGTTATAGACCGACTTTGAGACGTAGTCAGCCGGCTCCTGGTAGGTATTGGCGCGCAGCGTCGTGGACGGCGCAGACCCAGCGCATTCCGTCGGCATCGTAAGGAATGGCCTTACGCCCGCGCTCGGCGCTGCGCACTCAATAGTCGCCGGCACCTTTTCGTAGACGCCTTCGTTTGCATGTCCGGTTACGCCATAGCTGCACAGGGTCAGGCTGACAGCCTGCACGCTCCGTGTCTGATCCCGTCCACTCTCGGTATCACCAATCGTTATGCCGTAATCGCCATTACTACGCAGCTTCGCATTTAGTACGAAAGCTGCCTTGTCGACGAAGCCGAACGCCGCCGGGTTTCCTGGGCTGGGTTCAAGGTTAAACACCGAGTACGTGTCGGTTGCCGCATTTGCAAATGGCCGGGAGCGTCCGCCCGTGATCGGGCTTTGAAGTACGACCGTGGCGAAGCCCACGACCGAACCCGCTGGGCACTCGGTAGGAACCAAGGGCTGTTGCAGCTGCGACGTGGTGCAATATTGCGCGTTCAGTGGATTTCCTACGAATCCGGGGGGCAGTTCCGTCTCGACATCCTTCGGCGTTCCCCCCGCGGTCTGTAGTTCGCCGTCGTTCACGACCGAGTTGTTGAATGCGAACGTGGCATTGGCTGCAAACGGATGCCCGCCGGCTTGAGTAAACGGCGCCCCAAGCGATTCAGTGATGCTGGTTTCAAACCGTGCGATACCAAAGGGCACCCGTGCTGTGACCGTCGTGGGATCGCTTGCCACCGCTGAGGATGCGCCTCCCCCACTAACAACAGCAGTGCTGGTCACGCCGCCGGCTGGCGGGCTGCCGAGGGGTGTTTCCGAACCTGCTCGAACGTGCAATGTGATTGGAGGGTAGTTTTCTCCCGGCGCTAGTTCGGTGGAAGTCCTACAGGTGACGCCGGTGGCGCCGTTGGTGATTGTGCAGGTTCCTTCTCCAGGCGCGCCGCCCCAACCGGCCCCACCAGCGGCGGGGACACCTTCGGCCGCCAAGACTACTCCGTTAGGGAGGCGAGCGGCAATGGTCACGGGACCGCTAGTCGCGGCACCGCTTGGGAGCGCCGGGCTCCCGTCTTCCGGGTGTGCCGGGTATTCGCTTTCTTCAATCGGCGCAGGTGCCACCACAAGCGGATACCTGTTCACCGCGACGACGGTTCCGCCGCCGTTCGTGGCGGTGACCTGACACTGTACAGCGGTCCCTTCGTCGGCCGCCACAGGGGTGTAAACCGGGCCCGTCGCACCTGGGATATCTGCTCCGTTGCGGAGCCACTGGTAGGACAATACTGGGCTTCCCGCCCATTCACCTGGCGTGCATGTCTGCGGGGTGCCGGTGGCTACAGTCCCCGATTCTTCGGAGACCTTTACTTCCGTTTCCGGTTTGAGGGCGGGAGACGATACCGACAGTTCGGGCGGCACCATCACGGCGGTGGTCGTAGCGCTAGTCGTATACGACGCATTCAGGCCCTCAACCTGGCACTGGAGCGCATTGCCGGGGTCTTGGGAGGTAATGGTGTATTCGGATTCTTCAGCGCCCGTGATTTGCGCACCGTCGCGGAGCCAATGGTACTCGAACGTAGATTCGTCCCGAATCCAGAGGCCTGCGTCACAAGACAGTTTGTCCCCCGCAACCAGCGTCGGGCTACCCGTATTCTTCACGGTGATCTTGTACGTGTTAAAGCCGCTTTCCTGAGAAAACGTCTTGCCGCTTCCGGTGAATGGGTCCACGCCGCAGTCTTCTTCTGGGCTACCGGGCACGTATTTCGCTACCCCACCGGGACATTCGCCGACCTGTAGCCCGTAGGCGTTGGCGTGGGTCATTTCGATGCCCCATTCAGGCGCGGCGAGGGCGGGGGTGCTGAACACACAAGCGCCAACGAGCGCGACGGAGACCGCCATCCAGGCCCTACGCCTCCGAGCATAACCCGAGCTCTCCGACCGGAACAGACGCATGCGGGCGTTGGAGTCTTCTCTTCTCATCAGGGCGTCTCCTCCGGGAAAGAGGGGAGCGCCCCTCGAGTATTGAATGACGACACGCGCGAGGGCGCAGAGCAGCAAGGACCATCGATCGCCGCCGTATGGACAGCGGTTGGGGAGCGCCGTGGCCCTGGGTCAAGGCCACGGCGCTCAGCGCTACTGGAACCGTCGCGTGTGGGAGCACACGACGGAGCCTCTTCGAGCACCACCCGAGAGGGACCGGTGGCACTCGAACAAGCCCCCCGGCCAGCCAGCCAAGAACGACAAACACCACGCCCAAAGACGCGGTGGGTACTACCTAGAGAGTGATCAAAGGCGCCCCGACGGGCGCCAAAATCAGGCTTTTTGCCTGCTAGACCCGGAGTAGAGAGAGAGAGAGAGAGAGAGAGATGTGTCAGCAGCGCTGACGCATCTACATACGGGCGGCCCCTGGGCCGCAACCGTCCCCATCACATCTGTCCCCTGTGGACTCACGCGAAAACAACCCCTCTTCATGCGATCCGGCCCTCTCCCCAACATCCCCTACAAAGCGCTTGAAATCGATCCAGAAGACCAACCCAAACCTGATCTATCGTGCCCGGCAACCCACCCGGGATGCCATCGCGTATTTAACGTACCCCCACCGTGAGCAAATGTCAAGCCCCAACCACAAAGGACACGCGAGACACCTGCACAACCAGGTGTATCCGCCTCCCCAGAGCCAAAAGCGAGGCGTTCTTTCATAGAACGAACGAGCCTGGCATCGGCCTGAATGGCCTCACAGTGCGAGCACGGAGAGGCCGGGCACGCGTTCGAACTCACGCGCGTTGGTCGTCGCGACCTGGAGGTCGTGAGTCAACGCGGTGGCGGCGATCCAGAGGTCGTGCATACCGATCATTTCACCGGCCGCTTCGAGTTCCGCCCAGACCTTCGCGTGGCCCTGCGCCGCCTCGTTGGTGATCGGGAGCGCCTCCAGTTCGGCCAGCACGTTCTCCACGAACACTTGACGCTGCATCCGACGGGGACCATCATCGGCGCGGTAGACGCCGTGCAGTAGCTCGCTGGCCGTGATCACGCTGATCGAGTGCTCCTCGTCCGCAGGGACTCGCTCGAGCGCCGTTCCTCCCCGCTCCGCGTCGACCAGAACGGACGTGTCGATCAGGAAGGCCATGCGGGCTTGGGATAACCAAGCTTTCTGCGTGCCTCTTCCACATCACGGGCAAAGTCCTCGTCGACTGTGGGCAGGTTCGCTACGAACCTCCGCCACGCATCGCCCTTGAGCCTCCGTGGTTTGGAGGGTGGGTGCAGCTCGACGACGGGTGTGCCGTTGCGCATGACCTCGATCTCCTCGCCGGCATTGACGCGGTTGACGACGGCCGAGAAGTTACGAGCCACCTCGGTTGCGCTCATGCGGATCATGCAAAATACCCTATCAGATAAATCAGATAAAGCTCTTGCTCAGGCGTTCGCCTCGCCCAGCAGCGCGCGTCTGATCAGATGCATCGCCACCGTCGTCGTGCGCTCGCGGATGTCGGCTCTCGCGCCTGGGAGGTTGACCGAGCGTGTCAGAGGCTCGCCACCGGCCGTCGCGACGCTCAGCCATACGAGCCCCACGGGCTTCTCCTCCGTGCCGCCGCCCGGGCCCGCCAGACCGGTCACCCCCACCCCCACGTCGGCGCTCAGCTTCGTGCGTGCGCCTTCGGCCAGCGCCCTTGCAACCTCCGCCGAGACAGCACCATGGCGCTCTATCAGCTCAGGAGGCACACCCGCCTGTGCGACCTTGGCGTCGTTGGCGTACACGACGATCCCGCCCTTCACATAGTCCGAGGCGCCCGGCGGATCGGTCAGCCTGGCCGCGAGCAGGCCGCCGGTGCATGACTCGGCGGTCGCGATTGTTTGCGTCGAGGCTCCGTCCTTGCCGCGCAGCAGCGCCGCGACCTGGTCGTCGACCGTGCTGCCGTCGTCGGAGAACAGCGTGTCGGCGTGCCTGTTGCGCACAACCGCCTCGAACGCGTCGTACACCCCCTGCTCGCCCGGCTCGTACCGCGTGACGACCTCGACCTCGCCCCGTTTCAAGCACGTCGTGATCTCCAGCCGGCTCAGCTCGACACCCTCGCGTTCGGCCGCGCGCAGCGTCTCCGCGATCTCCGACTCCGCGATCCCGAACAGCCGCAGCATTCGCTGCCGGTATTCGGTCGCGCCCGCGATCGCCGCGCGCAGCGCCTCGGTCTTCACCGCCGCGCTCCACATCGGCTGCAGCTCGCGCGGGGGGCCCGGCAGGACCACCACCGTCGGTCCGCTGCTCGTCTCCAGTGGCGGCACCACCAGCCCGGGGGCGGTGCCGATCGGCTCGAGCACCGTCGCGCCCTGCGGGATCACCGCCTGCTTGCGGTTACCCTGCTTGATCGCGTCCATGTCGAGGTTTGGCCAGCGTTTCGCCAACGGCCTCAGAATCTCCGCGATCCGCTGCTCGAGCGCCTCGTCGAGCACCATCTCGCGACCCTGAACCTTTCCCACCGCCGCGGCTGTCAGATCGTCCGCGGTCGGCCCCAGGCCACCGCTCGTCAGGATCACGTCGAGGCCCTCGGCGGCCATGAACCACAGCGCGTCCTCCATGTCCTCCGGGCGGTCGCCCACGATCGTCGTGTACGCCAGGTCAACTCCCAGCTCCCACAGCCGCTCTGCCAGCCACGGCCCGTTGCGGTCTCTTACCCGGCCCGTCAGCACCTCCGTGCCCGTGACCACGATCCCCGCGCGCGGGGTCATGTACAGGTGGGCAGCTGTCCGGCCACGAGCCGGTGGCGGCCGGCCTTCGTGATCGAGTAGCCGATTGCCGCGCTCGAAGGCGGGACGGTCCGGGGGATCCCGTCGACGAACATCGTCACCGAGCTGTTGCCCAACGTGATCGTGAAGTGTTTCGCGTGGTAGGTCGAAGTGCTAGCGCCCGGCTGCAGTTCCAGCCCGGGGATCACCTTGCGCCCGTTGTCGTCGTCGATCAAGCAGACATACACCGCCGCGCTCGGGCGCAGCGACAGGGCTACGCGCGTGGACTGTACGGTCGTCGGATGCGACGGGGGTCCGGTCGTCTGCGTGTGCGCGCCGGCGTGCTTGACGTGGCTCTGCGCCGCCGTGCTGTTCGTGTTCTTTGACGGGCTGCCCCCGCCATTGCTGAGCAGGCCGACGACCAGCAGCACGATCACGATCACCACGACCGCGACGATCGCCAGGTATCCGCGCGACGGTCGCGCGCCGGGCATGCGCGCTCGCGGGCGCTGCGGGGTCGAGATGATCGGCTCCAGCGCCGCCTCGCTCGGGCGCTCGTAGTTGAGGCGGTATTCCTCCACCAGCGCCTTCCCGTCCAACCCCAGCGCCTGCGCATACGTGCGCAGAAAGCTGCGCACAAATGTGGGCCCTGGAAGCAGGTCCCACTCTTCGTTCTCGAGCGCGCGCAGATACTTCGCGCGGATCTTCGTCTCGGCCTCGATCTCCGACACGTCGATGCGAGCGCTCATCCGCGCGGCGCGCAGCGTTGACCCGATCTCTGGCATCTCCGTCAAGAGGCTAGTCGCTGATGGCGACTGCCGGCTGGGTGGGCGAGGATTCCAATCCAGCGAGCACCCGTGGCAGGTCCGCCTCGGTGATCAGCACCTGACGGGGCTTCGATCCCTCATAGCCGGAGATCACCCCGCGCCGCTCGAGCATGTCGATCACGCGCCCGGCGCGCGTGTACCCCAGTCGCAGGCGGCGCTGCAGCATCGAGGTCGACGCCGTCTGCATTTCCGCCACCAGCGTGATCGCGTCTCTGAGCAACGGGTCCTCGTCGGGGTCGAACTCGTCCGGGGGGCCCTCCGGCGCGGTCGGCTCGACCTCCTCGAGCAGCTCCTCGCGCAGCTCCGGCTCTCCCTGGCGGCGCCACAGGTCGGTCAGCTTCGCGATCTGCGCCTCGTCGATATACGCGCCCTGGATGCGCTGCAGGCGCGAGGTCCCCACCGGGCTGAACAGCATGTCCCCCTGCCCCAGCAGCGACTCCGCGCCGTTCTGGTCGAGGATCACGCGCGAGTCTGTCTGGCTCGAGACCGCGAAGGCGATGCGCGAGGGCACGTTCGCCTTGATCATGCCCGTGATCACGTCCACCCGCGGGCTCTGCGTCGCGAGCACCAGGTGGATCCCCACCGCGCGCGCCTTCTGCGCGAGGCGGATGATCGAGTCCTCCACGTCGGCCGGCGCCACCATCATCAGATCCGCGAGCTCGTCGATCACGCACAAGATGTAGGGCAGTGGCGCTTCGCCGCGCTTGGCGCGCGACTTGTTCAGTTCGATCAGGCTGCGTGTGCGCGCCATCGACATGATCCCGTAGCGCTGCTCCATCTCCTTGACAAGGTTCTGCAGCGCGTTCGCCGCCATCCGTGGGCTCGTGATCACAGGCGTCAGCAGGTGCGGGATCGACTCGTAGTGGTTCAGCTCGACCTGCTTGGGGTCGACCAGCACCAGGCGCACCTCGTGCGGCGTCGCGCGCAACAGGACGCTCGAGAGCATCGCGTTGATTGCGCCGGACTTGCCGGCGCCCGTCGTGCCGGCCACCAAAAGGTGTGGCATCTTCGCGAGATCTGCCCCGATCGCCTTGCCCGCCACGTCCTTGCCCAGCCAGACCGTCAGCGGCGACCAGTCCTTCGGCGGCTGCTGGAACACATCTCCCAGCTTCACGATCCGGCGGTGGGCGTTGGGCACCTCGACCCCCACCGCCTGCTTGCCCGGGATCGGCGCGAGGATGCGGATGTCGGTCGCCGCCAGGGCATAGGCCAAGTCGTCCTTCAGCTGGGCGACCTTCGCGACCTTCGTCCCCGGCGCCAGGCGCAGCTCGTAGCGCGTGATGTGCGGCCCCGCAACCGTCCCGATCACCTTCGCCTGCACGCCGAAATGACCCAGCGCCTCGGTCAAGCTCGTCGCCGTGCGCTCCTGTCCTGCCGTGTCCGGCCGTGTCTGATCAGCCGTCGAGCGCGCCAGCAAGCGCTCGGCCGGCGGCAGCTCCCACACGAAGCTCGGGTCGTCGGTAATCGCCTCGCGCAGCCTGCCCTGCGGGGTCAGATGCTCTGGATCGGCGACGGCCACTCCGGGGATCGACTCCTCCGGCTCAACCTCTTCGACCTGATCCTCAACCTCGTTCTCGATCGGATCCACCGCTTCGTCCACCGGATCCGATTCCCATGCCGCCGGGGGCTCGTCCAGCGATGGGGCCTCCACATGGGTCGCCCTCACGATCAGCTCCTGCGGCTCGGGCTCGGGGGGATGCAAGGACTCGGACGCTTCCCGCACGGCGGTCCGCGGCCGGTGGGCTTTCAGCATTCTTGTCGTATCCGCGACGCCGCTGCCCGTGGCCCGAATCGCGCTCGCCAGCGACGCCCCCGTCAGCAGGATCACGCCGACCAAAAACAGGAAGACCACGAGGATGTCCACACCCACGCTCTGCACCAACCGGTGCGAGGCCTGGTAGAGCGCCTCGCCCACGACGCCGCCGTGCGCCTGCAGGAAGGCCGAGGTCCACGACGCGCCCTTGGATGAGGCCCCCCCCACCCCCGAGCTCACGCCGGCCGTGCCCGCCGCCAGCGCGAGCACGATCGAGGCCGACAGACAGACCGCGCCGGTACGCAACGGGCGCAGCGCAGGCCAGACAGGGCGCAGCAACAGTGCCCCGCCACCGCCGACGAGCGCGATCGGCGCAAGCACCCTGGCCCTGCCGACCGTCCAGCCAAGCCCCACCGCGAGCCCGTGGCCGGCGCGACCACCATTCCAATGCCCCCACAGCACAAAGCCCATGAAGATCCCGACGGCGACCAGCCCCAGGCCGATCACGTCGCGCTGACGCTGATCCAGCTCGGGCAGCCGCGGCAGGCCTGTAGGCAGCGAGAAACCGAGACCCGCGATGCCACGCCCCCTACGGCTTCTGCGGCGGCGGGGTCGTGCGCGTGTAGTACGCGTTCGCCGGGCGGTCGTCCTACGGGCAGCCGGTTTCCGAGCGGGGGCGCGCTTGCGAGTATTCGCCATTCGCGCAACTTCGACATCTCTCCGCCAGACCCTCCCTGCGGCCGATCTCGATCGGCCCTTACGATTGCTTTAGCGCGCATCTGTTACATAAAGACCCAGCTCATGAACGATTTCTCTCGTGCACCCCGCGTCCTCGTCGTCGAGGACGATGAGGACATCGCCCAAGCGCTCCAGCGCTCGTTGCGCATGGAGGGCTATGAGGTGCGCGCCGCCGCCGACGGTCCCGCCGCGCTCGAGCACGGCCGCTCGTTCGCACCCGACCTCGTGATCCTCGACCTCGGCCTACCGGGGCTCGACGGCCTCGAGGTCGCGCGCGCGCTGCGCGCCGATGACGACGTGCCGATCCTGATCCTCACCGCGCGCGATGCGCTCGAGTCCCGGGTCGAGGGTCTCGACGCGGGCGCCGACGATTACCTCGTCAAGCCGTTCGAGCGCCAGGAGCTGCTCGCGCGGATGCGTGCCCTGCTACGCCGGCGCCCGCCGCGCGGCTCGGCCCCCCTGCGCGTCGGCGACCTGCTGCTCAACGCCGACACGCACGAGGTGACGCGCGGCGAGCGCACGGTCGAGCTCACCCAGCGCGAGTTCGAGCTGCTCGAGTACCTGATGCGCAACGAGCGGATCGTGATCTCCCGCCAGCGCCTGCTCGACGAGGTGTGGGGCTATGACCCGTTCTCGACCACCAACACGATCGAGGTGTTCGTCTCCAACGTGCGCCGCAAGCTCGAGGCCGACGGCGAGCCACGCTTGCTTCACACCATCAGGGGAGCCGGCTACGTCCTTCGCGCCTAGATCGGCTGGCCGCCCTTGAACCCGGCGCACAAGCTTCTAGGCGCCCCCCGGCGCGCCGTCGAGCGCCTGACCGCGACGTTCGACCGGCTGCCGATCCGCGTGCGTCTGGCCGGCGTCTCGGCGCTGCTCACGTTCGTGATCCTGTTTGCCTTCGCGGTCGCCGTGGGCTCGCTCACGGTGCGCCGCATCCGCTCGGACTTCAACCGCCAGGTGGCCGACACCGCCCAGCAGCTGCCGTCTCATCTGAGCATCAAAGTCAACCCCGTGACCTTCCAGATCGTCGGCATCGAACCGCCGCTTGAGGATCTCGTCTCGAGCCAGCACACGGAAACGATCAGGATCCTCACGCTCGGCGGCACCGTGATCGCGGCCACGGGCAAAGCCCCGGCCCTGGGCGGCGCTTCGCTCCAGCCGCGGATCGTCAACGGATACCGCGTGCTCAGCCACCTCGCCACCGTCAGCTTTCAAGGCACGGGCGAGCAGATCGGCCAGGTGTATGTCCAGTACGGCCGCAGCGTCTCAGACACCGAGGCGACCGTCACGCGGGTCGAGCTGCTGCTGGTGCTCGGGGTGCTGATCGGGACCGGGCTGGCGCTGCTCGCGGGCATGACGATCGCGCGCCGCGCGATGGCCCCGATCGCGCGGCTGACCTCGAGCGCGGAGGAGATCGCGCGCACCCGCGATCCCTCGCGCGTCATGCCCCAGTCCGAGGCAGACGACGAGGTCTCCGAGCTCGCGCGCACACTGCAGGGGATGCTGCGCGAGCTCGATGCCGCGCGCGGCGAGACGGAGGCGATGCTCGTTCGCCAGCGGCGCTTCGTCGCCGATGCCTCGCACGAGCTGCGCACACCGCTGACGAGCGTGCTCGTCAACCTCGAGCTGCTCGCCGAGTCCCTGCACGGGGACCAGGGCGAGGCGGCGCGCTCGGCCCTGCGCTCCTCACAGCGGATGCGCCGGCTGGTCGCGGATCTGCTGCTGCTGGCGCGCACCGACGTCGGGCGTGTGATCCCCCACGAGCCGTGCGCCCTGGACCAGATCGTCGTCGAGGCCGCCTCCGAGCTGGGGCCCGTCAGTGGCGCACATGAGATCTCGCTCGACGTCGGGCAGGCGGGATCGGTTCTCGTCGAGGGCTCCCGCGACGAACTCCACCGCCTCACGATCAATTTGCTCGAGAACGCGCTGCGCCACACGCCCGCCGGCACCGAGATCCGCGTGTCGTGCAGCCTCGAGCATGGGACCCAGGCCATCCTGATCGTCGAGGATGACGGCCCCGGCGTGCCCGAGCACCTGCGCGACACCCTGTTCGAGCGCTTCGTCCGTGGCGCCGGCGACCGCGGCGGCTCCTTCGGCCTAGGTCTCGCGATCGTCGCCGCCGTGGCCGAGTCCCACGGCGGCTCGGTCACGATCGAACCGACGGGCGAGCGTGACGGCGCCCCCTACGGCGCCCGCTTCGTCGTGCGCCTGCCGGCGGCCGACGGACTTGCTACCACCTTGTCTAGGGCGATCGATGAGCAAGCGATGCAAGGACGCAGCGAGCGTGGCGTGCTTAGCACGCGAGCGAGCGAGGACGCCACCGATCGGAAGATCGGCTAGCGCCGCTCAGCGGCGCCCTAGACCTCCACTACGACCGGCAACACCATTGGCCGCCGCTTGAGGCGGTCATAGACCAGCTTCGCCAGATCGTCGTGCAGCGCCTCCTGCAGGAGATCCACCTCCCGGATTTCCTCCTTGGCCGCGCGCTTCAGCGTTGCCTCGACGGTCGCCTTGATCTCATCTGAGAGCTTGTCGGCCTGGTCGAGGAACGGCACGCCGCGGAAGATCACCTCCGGGTCGACGACCGAGCGGCCATCCTGCTCGGCGATCGTCACGACCACGATGAAGATCCCGTCGGCCGAGAGCATCCTACGGTCGCGCAGCGCCACGTCGGCCATGTCGCCGATCTCGACGCCGTCGACGAAGATCATCCCCGCCTGCTCGCGTTTGCCAAAGCGCGCGCCGCGCTCGTCGATCTCAAGCGGCAGTCCGTTCTCGCCCTGGAAGATGTCCTCCGGGGGCACGCCCACCGCTTCGGCGAGCTGCGCGTGCAGTCGCAGCCGCTTGAAGTCACCGTGAAATGGCATCACATAGCGCGGCTTGGTCAGGTTCAGCATCAGCTTGACCTCCTCGGCGTAACCGTGCCCGGAGGCGTGCACCGGCGCGTCGCTGGTCGTGATCACGTCGCAGCCGATGTGGTAGAGCCGGTCGATCGTCTCGTTCACCGCGCGCTCGTTGCCGGGGATCGGCGTGGCCGAGAAGACGACGGTGTCGCCGCCCTTCAGCTGTACCTGGCGGTGATCGCGGTAGGCCATCCGGCGCAGCGCCGAGAGCGGCTCGCCCTGGGAGCCGGTCGAGATGATCACGATGCGATCCTCGGGGAAGTCCTCGAGCTCGCGCGAGCCCACGAGCATGCCATCGGGAACCTCGATGTGCCCGAGTGAGCGTCCGATTTTCACGTTCTTGAGCATCGAGCGGCCGACCAGCACGACCTTGCGATCGAGCGCCGCGGCGGCGTCGACGACCTGCTGCACGCGGTGGATGTTCGAGGCGAAGCTCGTCACCACGATGCGCCCCTCACAGCGGGCGAACACCTCCTCCAGGTGCGGCCCCACGCCCGACTCAGAGGGCGAGAAGCCCGGGCGGTCGACGTTCGTGGAGTCGCCGCAGAGCAGCAGCACGCCCTCCCTGCCCAGCTCCGCCAGGCGCGAGACGTCGGCCGGCGCGCCATCGACGGGCGTCTGGTCGAACTTGTAGTCGCCGGTGATCAGCACCGTCCCGAGCTCGGTCCCCAGCGCGACCGCGCTCGAGTCGGGGATCGAGTGCGTCATGTGCACCATCTCCAGTGAGAACGGCCCCAGCTCCAGCGTGTCGGCGATCGCGACCTCGTTCAACGACACGTCGCGCAGCTTGTGCTCGTCGAGCTTCGAGCGCGCCATCGCGACCGTCAGCGGCCCCCCGTACACCGGTGGCAGGTGGCCAGCCGCGCCAAGCTCGCGCAGGACCCAGGGCAACGCGCCGAGATGGTCCTCGTGGCCGTGGGTCACGACGATCGCCTCGATGTCCTTTGCGCGCTCGCGCAGGTAGGAGAAGTCGGGCAGCACCAGGTCGATCCCGATCATCTCCGGCGTCGGGAAACGCAGCCCGACATCGACCACGATGATCCGGCCGTCCTGCTCGACGACGGTCATGTTCTTGCCTATCTCCCCCAACCCGCCCAGGGGGAGTACGCGCAGCGTCGAACTCACGCGTGCGTGCCGATGGGTTGGGCCGGCATCAGACCGTGACGTTCGAGCATCGCCCTGACCGCCGCGGTCTCCTCGTCGGTCGCCTCCACGATCGGCAGGCGCACGCCGCCGGCGCGCAGGCCGAGCAGGTTCAGCGCAGCCTTCGTGCAGGTCGGGTTCGACGTCAGGAACAGCGTCCGATAGACATCCTGCAGCGAGGCGTCGATCTCCGCGCGGCGCTCCGGCTCGTCGACCATCCGGCGCATCTCGTTGCCGACGATATGACTGGCGACGAGGATGCCCCCGGCGCCGCCCATGTCCAGCGTGCGCGCGAACGTCGCGTCATCTCCCGCATACAGCTGGAGGCCCTCGATCGGCTGCAGCTCCTCGGCGTTGGCCTGCTTGACGCCGACGATGTTCTCGATCTGCGCCAGCTCCGCGAGCAGGTCCGCTCCCATGTTCGTCGCTGTCCTGCCCGGGATGTTGTAGAGCAAGATCGGTTTGTCGGTGGCCTTCGCGATCGCCTCGTAGTGGCGCCTCAGACCCAGCCGGCTCGGCTTGTTGTAGTAGGGCGTCACCGACAGCAGTGCGTCGGCGCCGAGCTCGGTCGCGCGTTCGGTCAGGAACACGGCCTCGCGCGTGTCGTTGGTGCCGACGCCCGCGACGATCGTCGCGGGGACACCTGGCCCGGAGGACAGGGTCGGGCGCTCTTTCACCGCCAGGTCGATCAGCCCCAGCTGCTCCTCATCGGTCAGCGTGGAGGCCTCGCCTGTCGTGCCGGCGACGACGAACCCGTCCGAGCCGTTCACCGCCAGATGGCGCATCAGCGCGACAAACGAATCCTCGTCCACCTTCCCTTCCTCATCAAAGGGGGTGACGATCGCCGTCAGGATTGTGCCCAGGGCAGTCATCGGCTGGAGTATCTCATGTGCACGCTCACCGTTCCTCAGAACAGCAGGTGCTCGAGGCCGATGACGAGCGGCTCCCGCAGCCCGCCGACCTTGCGAATCGCGAGCAGCACGCCGGGCATGAACGACTCGCGGCCGATCGTGTCGTGACGGATCGTGAGCGTCTGGCCGATGTCGCCGAAGATCACCTCTTGGTGGGCCACCAGGCCCGGCAGGCGCACCGAGTGGATCTGCGGCGGCGCTCCCCCGCTCGCCTCGGCCATTAGCACGGCCGTGCGCGCGGCCGTACCGCTCGGGGCGTCGAGCTTCTGGTCGTGGTGGAGCTCGATGATCTCGGCCTTTGCCATGTGCCGGGCCGCCTCCACGGAAAAGCGCATCATCAGCACCGCCCCGATCGCGAAATTTGGCGCTACGAGTACGTTTGCGGGGTGAGGTTGCTGTGCGGCCACGGCCTCGCACAGCAAGTCGAGATCGAAGCCGGTCGTGCCGATCACCGCATGCACGCCCGCCTGCAGGCAGGCGAGTGCGTTCTCGAGCGCGGTGTCTGGTTGGGTGAAGTCCACAAGGACCTCGGCATCGGGGAGCACGTCCTCGAGCGTCCTGCCGAGCGCCGGATCGGCTCTCCCGACGAGCTCCATGTCCTCGGCGCGCTCCACCGCCGCGCAGACCGCCTCCCCCATCCGCCCGGCCGCACCGGCTACTGCCACCCGGATCACGCTGCGATTCCCTCCAATGGCCTCAGCCCGGCGCGAAATGCCTCCTCCTCGGGACCGACGCAGGCGACCGACAGCTCGCCCGCGACGAACAGCTCCGCGGCGAGCTCTCGCAGCGCGGCGACGTCCACCGCGTCGATCCGCTCGATCACCTCGTCCAGCGAGAGAATCGGCAACCCGTTCAACACCGAGCTCCCCAGGCGACTCATGCGTGCCCCGGTGGACTCCAGTGAGAGCACGACCCGCCCCTTCAAGTTCTCGCGCGAGCGATCAAGCTCCTCCACGCTGGCGGGGTCTTCGACGAAGCGCTCCAGCTCGGTCGCGATCGTCGCGAG
This sequence comes from Solirubrobacteraceae bacterium, assembly GCA_036511695.1. Classification (GTDB taxonomy): domain Bacteria; phylum Actinomycetota; class Thermoleophilia; order Solirubrobacterales; family Solirubrobacteraceae; genus Palsa-744. The sequence continues at coordinate 97,754 of DATCBT010000008.1, forward strand.
CGCCTCATCCAGGTTCTCCGGCCGTGTGCCGACATACAGCCCCACCTCACCCGTGTGGGCGTACAGGCTCGAGAAGCAGAACACCGAATAGGCCAGGCCTCTGCGCTCACGCACCTCCTGAAAGAGCCTCGAAGAGGACGTTCCGCCGAGGACGCCTTCGAGCACCCGCAGCGCAAAGCGGCGCTCGTCATCGCGCGCCAACCCCGGCCCGCCAAGGCAGAAGTGGTACTGCTCGGTGTCCTTCGCAAAGAAGCGCACGCGCCGCTGAAAGTCCGGCTCGGGCGGGTGGGATCCGGCAGACCGCACCGGCGGGGGCTGTCCAACACGCTCCGGCGCAGCGGCGATCGCCATCTGCACCAGGGTGTCGTGGTCGAGGGATCCGGCCGCGCCGATCACGACGCTCTCGGGCACGTAGCGTTCGGCGTGGAAGGCCCGCAGCTGCTCGCAGTCGACCGCGCGCACGACCTCCGCCCGGCCGATCACGGCACGCCCGAGCGGATGGCCACCGAAGACGGCCTCGCCGAGCACGTCGAAGACCTTGTCCTGGGGGTCGTCCTCGTACATCGCGATCTCCTCCAGCACGACCTCCCGCTCGGCGTCCAGATCATCCAGGCGCGAGCGCCAGAGCATGTCGCTCATCACATCGAACGCGCGCTCCAGATGACGGTCGAGCACGCGTGTATAGAGCGAGGTCGTTTCCCTGTCCGTGCCGGCGTTGATCTCCGCGCCCATCGCATCGAAGATCTGGTCGATCTCCTCCGAGCCGAAGCGCTCGGTGCCACGGAACAGCATGTGCTCCAGCAGGTGCGAGATCCCCGCCTGGCTCTCCTGCTCGGCCGCGGAGCCCGTGCCGATCCAGAAGCCGAGCGCCACCGAGCGCACGCCCGGCACGCGCTCGGTGACCACCCGCACGCCGGAATCAAGCGTGGTGATGCGGTGCTCTATCTCTTGACCTTGCAGAGAACTCGTTGGCGCGCCGCCCACGACCTCAGCCGACGCTCCCAACGGATCTATCGCTGCGTCAGGAACGGTCACTACCGCCATGACGCGGGCGGCCCGAGCCGCGCTCACCGCCACGATCGCGCCCATTACGTCCGCCGCCGTCGCGTGGCGGACGTCCTCCGCCACCGCCGCCACCGCTGCCGACGCCTGCGAGCTCCTCCACAGACTTGCCGGCGACGTCGGGGTCAGCGGACAGGCGCAGGCCGATGCGGCCCCGCTCACGGTCCACCTCGACCACGCGCACGTTGATCTCATCGCCCTTGTTGAGCACGTCCTCGACGCTCTCGACACGCTCGCCCGGCGAGACGTTGGAGATGTGCAGCAGCCCGTCGGTGCCCTTCGCCAGCTCGATGAACGCGCCGAAGGTCGTCGTCTTGACGACCTTGCCCAGGTACTCGTCGCCGACCTCGACCGCCTTCATCATCATCCGCACGCGCTCGAGCAGAGCATCGCCGAGCTCGCCGTTGGCGGAGTAGATCAGCACCTGGCCGTCGTCGTTGACGTCGATCTGGGATTCGAACTCATCCGCCAGACCGCGAATCGTTTCGCCGCCCTTGCCGATCAGCAGGCCGATCTGCGAAGGATCGATCTGAATCGTCTGGATGCGCGGGGCGAACTGGCTGAGCTGCTCGCGCGGGGTCTTGATGACATCGGCCATCTTGCCGAGAATGAACGTGCGGGCCTCTTTCGCCTGGGCGAGCGCGTCGCGCAGGATGTCGAACGTGACGCCCGTGATCTTGATGTCCATCTGCAGCGCCGTGATGCCGCGCTCGGTGCCCGCCACCTTGAAGTCCATGTCCCCCAGGTGGTCCTCGACGCCGGCGATGTCGGTCAGGACGATGTAGTCATCGCCCTCCTTGATCAGCCCCATCGCGATACCGGCGACCGGACGCTTGATCGGCACCCCGGCGTCCATCAACGACAGCGAGGAGCCGCACACCGAGGCCATCGAGGAGGAGCCGTTTGACTCGAGGATGTCCGAGACGACGCGGATCGAGTAGGGGAACTCCTCGATCGAGGGCACCATCGGCGCCAGTGCCCGCTCGGCGAGCGCGCCGTGGCCGATGTCGCGGCGCTTGACGCCGCCCATGCGGCCCGCTTCCCCGACCGAGAACGGCGGGAAGTTGTAGTGGTGCCAGTAGTACTTTTTCGTCTCCAGGCCGAGCGTGTCGAGGCGCATCTCCTCCTTGAGCGTGCCCATCGCGACGACGCTGAGCGCCTGCGTCTGCCCGCGCGTGAACAGCGCCGAGCCGTGCGTGCGCGGCGTGACACCGACCTCGATCGAGATGTCGCGGATCTCGTTCTCGCCACGGCCGTCCGGGCGCTTCTTGTGGATGGCGATGCGCTCACGGATGATCGACTTCTCGAGCTTGTCGAAGGCCATCTGGACGGCGGCGCGACGCTCCTTGGCGGCGAGCAGTTCGTGTTCGGAGGCTGCCTCGGGCGCCGCCGGAGCGTAGTGCTCGAGAATCGCCGCCTCGACCTCCTTGGTCGCGTCCTGGCGCTCGAGCTTGTCCTCGACCTGCGTCGCGTCGTCGAGTGCCTTGCCGTGCGAGGCACGGATCTCCTCAAGCAGAGCCGGGTCGACCTGAATCGTCTCGAAGACTTTCTTCTGCTTGCCGACCTTGGCGGCCAGATCGCGCTGCAGCGCGCAGAGCTTCTTGATCTCCGCGTGAGCGATGTCGAGCGCGTCGAGGATCTCCGCCTCGGGGATCTCGTTGGCGCCCGCCTCGACCATCAGGATGGCCTCCTCGGTGCCCGCGACGATCAGGTCGAGGTCCGACGGGTTCTCCGCGTCGGGGAGCATGTCGGCCTCGTTGGGGTTGACGACGAAGTTGCCGTCGATCTTGCCGATCCGCACTGCGCCGACTGGCGTAGGCAGCGGGATGTCGGAGATCATCAGCGCCGTGGAGGCGCCGTTCATCGCGAGGATGTCATAGGGGTGGATGTGGTCGATCGACAGTGGGATCGCCACCAGCTGCGTGTCATAGCGCCATTCCTTGGGGAACAGCGGGCGAATCGGACGGTCGATCATGCGTGCGGTGAGCGTGCCCTTCTCGCCCGGGCGACCCTCACGCTTGAAGAACGAGCCGGGGATTTTGCCGGAGGCATACATGCGCTCCTCGACATCCACCGTCAGCGGCAGGAAGTCGACATCGCGGAGGCTGCCCGCGACGGCGGTGCAAAGAACCATCGTGTCGCCCTGACGGACGACCACGGCGCCGGAGGCCTGCTTGGCCATCCTGCCGGTCTCAAACGAAATCTCGCTACCGGCAATCTCCACGGAAACCCGTGTAACAGCTGCATCGCTACTCATATCTTTACTGCCTTTCCTGTCCCGCCCGTCGGTTTGGCGGTCCGTTTTCTTTTTCTCGTATCCGAACGGACGGAGCTTAGCGGACGGCCGCCGTCGCTTCAGGGCAGGCGTGGCGGCTATCTCTCAGGTGGCGGGCGAGGACGCCCAGTGCGCGTGCTGAGACGGTCGTGGGCCAAGCGGGGCAGAATGAAAGGGCCCACCCACCCAGCGTGGCGTACCGATCGGAGATCGGCTAGCGCCGTGCCCACGGCCGTCTCAGCCTACTTGCGTAGACCGAGGTCCTTGATGAGAGCGCGGTAGCCCTCGAGGTCGCGGCGGCGCAGGTAATCGAGGAAGCGCCGGCGGCGACCGACCAGCATCAGCAGGCCACGGCGCGAGTGATGATCTTTTGACTGCTCGCGCAGATGCTCGGTCAGGTGGTTGATGCGCTCGGTCAGCAGCGCGACCTGGACCTTGGTGGAGCCCATGTCGTTCTCGCTGGAGCCGAACTTCCCGGCGATCTCACGCTTGCGCTCAGTTGTTATCGCGGCCATAGGCGGGCACGGTAGCAGACAGCTCGCTCTCTCAATCCGCCTGTGCGCTCCTCCGCGCGATCTCTCGGGTGCGCTCGACGTCGCTGTGCATCTGCTCGATCAGCGCCTCGGGCGTCTCAAAACGGCGCTCGCCGCGCAGGCGCGCGAGGAAGTCCAGGCGCAGCTCGCGCCCGTACAGCTCGCCGTCGAAGTCGAGGATGTACGCCTCGATCAGCTCCCCCCTGCCGGTGTTGAACGTGGGGCGCACGCCGATGCTCACAGCCGCCGGGCGGCCATCGGCAAGACACGCGTAGACGCCATGGCCGGGGCACGCGAGCGCCTCCTCGGGGACGAGGTTGGCGGTCGGAAAGCCGAGTTCGCGGCCGCGCTCGTCGCCGTGGACCACCTCACCGCACATCCGGAAGGGCGCGCCCAACAGCTCGGCCGCGGGGGCCATCTCGCCGGCGAGCACGAGGCCGCGGATGTGGCTGGAGGAGACGATCTCCCCATCCACCTCAAGGAGCGGGTGAACCACCGTGGCGAAGCGCCCATCCTCGGCGAGCAGCCGCGGGTCGCCTTGGGCCTTGTGACCGAAGCGGAAGTTCTCACCGATCGCGACCTGCGTGGCCCCAAGCGCACCGACGAGCACGTCATCGACGAACTCGGCGGCCGAGCGCAGCGCGAAGTCCGGGTCGAATCCGATCACGATCAGCTCCTCCACGCCAAGCGACGCGATCAGCTCAGCCTTGCGCGCGAGCGGCGTCAGCAGCTTCGGAGTGTGCTGGGGGGCGACCACCGATACCGGGTGGGGCTCGAACGTGAGCACGCTGTTCGAGCCCGAGATCACCTCGCGGTGGCCGAGATGGACACCGTCGAAGGTGCCCACCGCCACGCTGCGCCCATCGCTTCGCTCCTCGACATCTCCCAGATCTGTGATCTTCACGGGTTGCAAGCCTATTTGGGCAACGTCGCCAGCGCTCGCTCGAGTCCGATCAGCGGCGGATCGAGCCACGGCTCTCCCCGGCGCGGCGGCGCGACGGCATCCTTGACATCGAAGGGACCGATCGCCGTGCGTCTGAGCTCCAGGCAGTAGGCGTCGTTCAGGTCGGCGATCAGCGAACGCACATAGGTGCCGGCCGAGCATTCGATCAAGTATCCAGCCCGACCCGGCTCTCGCGGCTGCCGACCCGGCTCTTGCGGCTGTGAGGGGTGGGCGCGATCCCGATCCGCATCCTCTCGCCAGAGCTGCTCGAAGCGATAGACGCTGACGATCCGCTCGGGCAGCTCGAACTGCTCGCCGCGTCGTGCGCGCTTGTACGCGCGCTCGCCGCCGATCTTCACCGCCGAGTATTGCGGCGGGCGCTGTCTGACCTCGCCCGTCGGCAGCGGAGGCTGGCCGATCTTCGATCGGTCATCGGGCACGCGCCCCGTCTCGGTGATCTCCCCCTCGGTATCTCCCGTACTCGACACCGCACCCAGTCGAGCCACCGTCTCATAACGCTTGCGCAGCTCCATCATCTGGCGCTGGGCTTTCGTCGCCTTGCCGACGAGCACGATCAGCAGACCCGTGGCGAACGGGTCGAGCGTGCCCGCGTGCCCGGTCTTCACCCCGCCCAGCGCGCGTCGCACCGCCGCGACCACGTCGTGCGAAGTCATCCCGGCCGGCTTGTCGATCAGCAGGATCCCGTCCATGTCCGTCCATCATCGCGCCCGCCGCGGTCCGGTGTCCGTCATAGGCGCCGTCGGCGAGGTGCGGCCTCTATACCTGCGAGCAGTACGCCTCAGGTCAACGTCGGTATACCTCAGGCCAGTGTCGCGGCGGCGTGCCCGTCGGGCGTCGCGTGCAGTTGCGCCGCGAGCGCGCCGCGCAGGAACGCGATCAGCTCCTCCAGCTCGAGCGTCGTGGAGAAGCCGGCCGCGCGCCGATGTCCCCCGCCCCCCTGAGCCCGCGCGATCACCGACACGTCGACATCGTCGTCGGTGGAGCGCAATGAGACTTTGCGCTGGCCCTTGCGCTCGCCGCTTGACAGCTCACGCACGAGCGCCGCGACCTTCGTGCCCTGCACCGCCCGCAGATGGTCGATGATGCCCTCGGAGTAGCTCTCCTCGGCTTCGGCCTTGCTGAAGTCCTCGGCGCTCAGCGCGGCGAGCGTCAGCTCACCCGCGTCAAACCGGCGCACCTGGCTGAGCGCCAGCGCGAGCAGCGACAGCTTGCCCTCCGGCATCTCCTCGTAGAGCCTCCTGTACACGGCCTGCACGTCGACGCCGGCCGCGATCAGATCGGCGGCCATCTCGTGTGCCCGCGGCCCGGTGTTCTCGTACATGAAGCGCCCGGTATCGGTGATCAGCCCGACGTACAGCGCCTCGGCCACGGCCGGCGTGGGGCGCACCCCCAGGCCCTGCATCAGATCCCAGACGATCTCCGCCGTGCAGGAGGCGTCGGGCACGACGTGGTCGAGCGTGCCAAAGCGGGTGTTGTCGTGGTGATGATCGATGTTCAGCAGGTGCTTGCCGTCGTGCAGCACGCTCGCCGAGTTGCGGTCGATGTTGCCGCAGTCCAGGAACACGACCGTGCGCTCGGCGACATCCGCCGGGGGCGCCTGGATCAGACCGTCGAGCGCGAAGAAGCGGTACTCGTAGGGCAGCGGCAGATCGTCCGGCGCGATGAACATCACGGAGTCCTTGCCCAGCGCGCTCAGCAGCCCCTGCATCCCCACCAGTGACCCCAGCGCATCGCCGTCGGGGCTCTCGTGCGCGGCGAGCACGAAGCGGGCGTCGGAGCGAATCCGCTCGAGCACCCGCTCGCGTGTCACCTCTGTGCTCTCGCCGTCGCTCATGCCGGCCCGATCTCGTCGATTAAGGCATCAACGCGCAACGCGCGGTCGGTCGTGTCGTCGTAGTGCAGCTCGAGCGTGGGCGTGCGCTTCAGATGCAGTTCCCTCGCCACCTTCCCCTGTAGAAAGCCATGCGCGCTGCGCAGCCCCGCCATCGTGGCCTCGCGTTGCTCGGCGTCGCCAAGCACGCTCACGTACACGCGAGCATGGCTCAGATCGGCGCTTGTCCTGACATCGGTCACGGTCACAAATCCCACTCGCGGGTCCTTCAACTCTCCTGCAACAGCGTCGCCAAGCACCTGGCGAATCGCCTCATCGACGCGGCGCATACGTCCCGAGCTCATCCTACCGGGACCCGCTTAGCTGACGAGTTCGCGCTCCACTTGGCGCGTCTCATATGTCTCGAGGATGTCGCCCTCGCGCAGGTCCTGGAAGTTCGTCAGCAGGATCCCGCACTCAAAGCCCGCGGCCACCTCGCGCGCGTCCTCGTTGAAGCGGCGCAGGCTGGCGATCGTGGTGTCGTAGATCACCGTGCCGTCGCGCACCACGCGGGCTTTCGCGCCGCGGGTGACCATGCCCTCGCTGACGTGCGACCCGGCGATCGTCCCGATCTTCGAGGCGCGGAACAGCTGGCGCACCTCGGCCTGGCCCAGCGCGCTCTCCACCTCGGCCGGCTCGAGCATGCCCTGCATCGCGGCACGCAGCTCCTCGATCGCCTTGTAGATCACCGAGTAGGAGCGGATCTCGACTCCCTCACGATCGGCCACCTGGCGGGCATCGCCAACCGGACGCACGTTGAATGCCAGGATCACCCCGTTGGAGGCGGCGGCGAGCATCGCGTCGGACTCGTTGATCCCACCGACGCCGCGGTGGATGATGTTGACCTTGACCTCGCCCTGTGGAAGCTTTGCGATCTCGTCCTCGATCGCCTCCAGCGAGCCGGCCACGTCGGCCTTGACGACCAGGCTGAGCTCCTTGACCTGACCCTCCTGTGCGAGCTTGAAAACGTCCTCCAGCGACATCTTGCGACCCGAGCGCCGGGCGAGCGCCTCGGTCTTCAGGCGGTTCGCGCGCTCGCCGGCGAGCTGGCGCGCGCGGCGCTCGTTCTCGACCACGCGCACAAGTTCCCCCGCCTCCGGCACGCCATCGAAGCCGAGCACCTCCACCGGCTGGCCGGGCGAGGCTCCCTTCACGCGCGCACCGGTGAAATCGTGCATCGCGCGAACTCGTCCGAAGTGCGCGCCGGCGACAAGCGCATCGCCTACGCGCAGCGTCCCGCGCTGAATCAGGACGCTCACCACAGGCCCCCGCCCGGGGTCGAGCTTTGACTCGATCACCGTGCCCGAGGCCTCGGCATCGCTGTTGGCCTTCAGCTCCTCCAGGTCGGTCACCACTTGAATCGTGTCGAGCAGGGAGTCCAGGCCCTCGCGGGTCTTCGCGCTGACATCCACGAACTCGATCTCGCCCCCCCACTCCGCGGGCTGCAGCCCATGCTGAGTCATCTCCGTGCGCACGCGCTCGGGCTGGGCGCCCTCCTTGTCGATCTTGTTGACCGCCACCACAATCGGCACCTCTGCCGCGCGGGCATGGTCGATCGCCTCTTCGGTCTGGGGCTTCACGCCATCGTCGGCGGCCACCACGATCACCACAACATCGGTCACGCGCGCCCCGCGGGCGCGCATCGCGGTGAACGCCTCGTGACCCGGCGTGTCCAGGAAGGTGACGACCTTGCCGCCGTGATGGACCTGGTAGGCGCCGATGTGCTGGGTGATGCCGCCCGCCTCGCCGGCGGCAACCTCGGTCTCGCGGATCGCGTCCAGCAGCGAGGTCTTGCCGTGGTCGACGTGACCCATGATCGTGACCACCGGGGGACGCTCGACCATGTCCTCCTCGACGTCCTCGAACACCGGCTCGACCTCGACATCGTCGGCGGCGTGCACGACCTCGATTTTCTTGTCGAACTCGTCGGCGAGCACCTGAATCGCGTCGTCGGACAGCGTCTGCGTGAGCGTCGCCATCTCGCCGAGCATCATCAGCTTCTTGATCACCTCTGGCACCGGCACCCCCAGGTACTCGGCGACATCCTTCACCGTGGAGCCCGAGTTGACGCGGATCAGGTCGGTCGCCTCCATCGCGGCCGCGTCGATCGGGGCGATCGTGTCGTCATAGGTCCCACGTCGGCGTCGGCCGCGGCGCGGACGCCGCTGGGGCTGGTTGGCCGGACCACCTTGCTGACGGCGCGAGGCCTGGGAGTCGATCACAACGCGCCTGCGCCCCCCCGGGCCGACGCCGCCCGGTGTCCGCTCGCCCGTGCGCGAGTCGCGCGTGGGCCGCACGCGCTCCCCCGCGGGCACATTCTGCGCCTCGGGCGCCGCAGCATTCGGCGCCTCGGGCGCCGCAGCAGGCTGAGCGGGCGGACTCGTTGGAGCTGCCGATGGGGTTGCAGCTGCCGGCGGGGTTGCAGCTGCCGGCGGGCTCTCAACCGGGGGCGCACCGTTGCTGGTGGTGGCGCCATTGCCCAGTACCTTCAGCGCGACGGCCTCGTCGACCGAGGATGCCGCCGCCTTGGCCTCCACACCGGCGGCCTTCAGCCTCTCCAGCAGATCTTTGCTGGTCAGACCCTGCTCCTTTGCGATCTCATGTACGCGCTTCTTCGTCATCGGCTCATCGGCGCTGGGCACGTGCGGCCCTATGGCGTCTGCTCCTCGGTCCCCGCGTGTGCCGCCGGCGCCTCGGCCGGGGGCGGTAGCTCCTCTGGCGTCGTGGAGCTCACGTCGTCGGGGAGCGGGTCGGCGAGCACCTGCGCCGCAGGCACCTCGACCGGTAGTTCCTCGGGCGCGGCGGAGCCCTCCTCACCGGGGGTCAGGTCGGCGACCTGGTCGCCCTCGATGTTCGCCAGGGCCTGGTGGCTGTCCAAGCCGCAGTAGCGCGAGCCGGGGAGCGAGGCGTTCGGGCAGCGTCGCCCGTTGGAGAGGATCGCGGCGCAGCGGCCCTGGACCTCCTCCTCCTCATAGCCGTGCTCGGCCTCCTCGGCGGCAAACTCGCTCTCCGAGCGGATGTCCACGCGCCAGCCGGTCAACCGTGCCGCCAGCCGCGCGTTCTGACCCTCGCGACCGATCGCCAGCGAGAGCTGGTCGTCGGGCACGATCACAGTCGCCTGCTTGGCCTCGTCGTCGACGAGCACCTCGCGCACTCGCGCGGGCGAGAGAGCCTTGGCGACGAACCGCGCAGGCTCGTCGTTGAAGGGGATGATGTCGATCTTCTCGCCGCGCAGCTCGGAGACGACCATCCGCACGCGCGAGCCGCGCGGGCCGACGCAGGCGCCGACCGGATCGACCCCGTCGGTGTTCGAGACGACCGCGATCTTCGAGCGGTAACCGGGCTCGCGGGCCACGTTGGCGATTTCGACAAGACCGTCGGCGATCTCCGGAACCTCCAGCTCGAACAGCTTCTTGATCAGCTCGGGGTCGCGACGCGAGACGATGATGGAAGGGCCCTTGGTCGACGGGGAGACCTCCTTGATCACGGCCTTGATCCGCTGCGAGTGGTCATAGCGCTCGCCCTCGACCTGCTCGGACTTGGGCAGCAGCGCCTCGACGCGTTCGCGCAGCTGCACGAGCGTGTAGCGCGAGTCGGACTGCTGGACGATGCCCGTGATCAGCTCGCCCACGCGGTCGCGGTACTCCTCGAACATCATGTCTCGCTCGGCCTCGCGGATGCGCTGGAGGATCACCTGCTTGGCGGTCTGCGCGGCGATCCGGCCGAAGTCGTCGGGGGTGACGTCGCGTTCGTCGATCTGATCGCGGTATTCCTCGAACTTCTTCGGATCGATTTCCGGTTCTTCGGGCTCGCGCATCTCGCCCGTCTCGGGATCGACCGTGGTTTCCTCGTCGATCGTCTCGACGATCAGGTGGGCCTCGAGGCGTTCGGGGATGATCAGTTCGATCACGCGGAAGTCAGCCGTCTCGCGGTCCATCTCCACGCGGGCGTACTTGGCCGAGCCGGGCTGCTTCTTGTATGCGGACAGCAGGGCGTCCTCGAGCGCGATCATCAGCTTCTCGGGCTCGATCCCCTTCTCGCGCGCCAGCGCGTGCATCGCTTCCAGGATTTCGCGTGACATGGCTACTCCTCGACCAGGTTCGAACGTCGGATCTCCGAGTAGGGGATCGCGATGACCCCCGTGTCGGCGGCCAGCGTGATCTCGTCCTCGGAGGCCCCCACCAGCTCGCCGGTGAAGCTTCTCGTGGGCCTAACGCCGGCCGATCGCTGATCGCCGGCCTGGGCGACCGGGCGCGGATGACGAGTCCGTACCCGGGCGCGGCGGCCGACAAAGCGGCGGAAGTGGGCGGGCTTGGTCAGCGGACGCTCGCTGCCCGGCGAGGAGACCTCGAGCGAATAACGTTCCCGCTCCTCGCTCAGCAGCGCGGTGGCCCGCTCGCACAGCGCAAGCGTCACGCCGTCAGGATGATCGATGAAGACGCGCAGGCAGCGGCCGCCGAGCACCTCGGCGAGCAGCACCTCGACATCGGGCTCGCTCTGGGCGAGACGCCTTTCGATATCTGTTTGTAGCGCGGTCATCGTCCTTTTCCCATTTGGGTCCTTACGCAAAAAAAGCGGGCGGGCGCCCACTCTCGGTCCTACTACCGACGTCTGCTGGCCGATCTCCGATCGGCAAACGAAAGCTCTCGATCGAGCATAGCATCGGGGCGGCCGCACATAGCGCACTCATGCCCGCTCCGCGTCGCGTCGGGCACGATCGCGGTACAGCCGATAGTCCTTGCGCTCGGGGCGCAGCGAGCACGCCAGCGCCAGCGGCTGGCAGGCATCCCGATGGCGGCCGAGCATCTGCATCGAGCGACCGAGGCAGAAGAGCGCATAGTCGTTGGTGGGCGCCTTCGCCGCGACGACCTGGAACTCGGCCGCGGCGTTCTCGTAGCGCTGTGCGTGGAACAGCGCCCGTCCCAGCGTCTCGCGGATCGACGCCTTGTCGGGCTCCAGATCACGTGCCCGCGTCAGCGGCACGATCGCGGCCTGGTAGTCACGGTTCTCGACCAGCTCGCAGCCGCGCTGATAGAGGTCGTAGACGCTCTCCATCACCCTTTACTGTAGGTCTCCATCCACAGGTGCGCAAGGGCCTGGTGGACACCTCTGGAGCGCACTCAAAGCACAGCCCGGCGTCGCGCCTGACCGCTCGACCTAGGCGCCCGCTCGCAACCGCTCGACAGCGTCGAGGATCTCCTTGGCGACCTGGGTCTTGGGCGCGCGCGGCACGTGCGTGAGAATCTCCGGCTGCTCGCCGACCGCCGCGGTCAGGATCGTCACCTCGTTTGCGTCGACGTCAAACCCGATGTCGGGGCGCGAGATGTCGTTCACGACGAGGGCGTCCAGGCCCTTCTGCGCGAGCTTCTCGCGAGCGCAGTCGACGGCCTGCTCGCCATGCTCGGCGGCGAAGCCGACCAGCGTCTGACCATCATGACGGCGCTCGGCCAGGCCCGTAAGCACGTCCGCCGTGGGCTCGAGCTCGAGCTCCAAGCTCGCGCGGCCGGCCTTCTTGAGCTTCCCGTCCGCCTGTGCGCGCGGCCTGAAGTCGGCCACCGCGGCGGTCATCAGCAGCACATCGCAGGCGGGGAACTCTTGCGCGCAGGCCTGCTCCAGCTCGGCCGCCGTGGCGACCTCACGGCAGAAGACGCCCGGCGGGCGGGGCAGCGAGACGTTGGCCGCCAGCAGCGTCACCTCGGCTCCGCGGGCGTGCGCGGCCCGCGCCAGGGCATAGCCCATGCGTCCGGAAGAGCTGTTGCCGATGAACCTGACGCTGTCGATCGGCTCGCGCGTGCCCCCGGCGGTGACGAGCACCTTCAACCCGCGCCAGCTCTCCGCCACCGACCCACCGGTCGGAGAGCCACCAGTCGGAGAGCCACCGCCCAGAGATCCAGCGGCGAGAGATCCACCGGCGAGAGATCCACCGGCGAGCACGGTCTCGCAGGCCGCCAGCAGCACCGCGGGCTCGGCCAGGCGCCCGACCCCCTGCTCCCCCTTCGCGGCCAGCCGTCCGACGCCCGGCGCGACGATCTCCACGCCGCGATCGCTCAGCAGTCGGAGGTTGGCCTGGGTGGTCTGGTTCTCATACATGTGGTTGTTCATCGCCGGCGCCACGACCAGCGGACAGGTGGCTGCCAGCGCACAACTACTGAGCAGGTTGTCCGCCAGCCCATGCGCGAGCTTCGCAAGCGTGTTCGCCGAGGCGGGAGCGATCAAATACAGATCGGCGTTGCCAACCAGCTC
>DATCBT010000009.1:0-49064 GCA_036511695.1 Solirubrobacteraceae bacterium
CGCCAAGTGATCCTCCGGCAGCCACTCCTTCAAACTCGGCGGCAACAACAGCTCCTGCTCACGGTCACAAGCTATGAAGTTCTGGGGCATACCCGCATCCTCTTAAACCCACCGGACGGCACCCCTTTGTGCAACAGCCACGGATACCAAGCAGCGGCAGCGTTCCTCGACCCGGTTCTCGCAGGCACGATCACACACCGTCAATGGGAGCCAGAAACCGGCTGGCAACCGTCCTAGAAAGCTTCGCCGACAACGACCGCGGCTCGATCTGAGCCCCGACGACACCCCGCATACGGACACATCTGGACCCGATCCGTGGCAACATTTTGGCAACAAACGCCCCGTCAGATGCGTCCGAAGCGTCCGGGAAACCGCGCAATCTGGACACATCTGACGCTCCCGGACCCATATACGGCGGGCGTCCAAAATTGAGGGCCTTGTGGGGAGATTTCCCCGTGGTGGTTCGAGTCCACTTGGGCGCACTTTTTGGCTTGATAGAGCTATTTCTGAATATCTGGCGTGTGGGCCTCGGAGACAAGCAGCGATCTGAGATACAGCGCTGGCCCCGCGAAGCTCCACCCCGGGGACATCGCAACGCGGACAACCCAGCCACTTGACACGGCGTTGTGGTCATTCGTTGGGCCGGCGGTCGCTCAGGCAGAGGGCTTGCGGAGAGTAGGCTCGCTGTACATAACGATGAGAGGATCCGAGATGGCTGTTGGTATCAGACAGAAGTTCAGCGGCGGGACACAGGCGAACTACGACGCGGCTCATGCCGTGATGGAGATAGACACCGATCCCCCCGAGGGAATGATCGTCCACGCGGCAGGTCCGGTCGATGGTGGCTGGGGCGTAATCGATTTCTGGGAGTCTCGCGACGCGTTCGACAAGTTCGTGCAAGAGCGCCTTATGCCGCGGCTTCATGGACTCGGCGACAAGGGCTTTCCGAACCCACCCGATGTGAAGGAGTTCCCGGTCCACAACCTGCAGTCCTAGCGATCGGCCGAGCGTGTCGGCGAACCTTGGCGTTGGCCGACACGTTCCTAACGGTGGATGACGCCAGCCACCAGAGCGCGCATCAGCTCAACCGCGGTCTCGTCGTCGAGCCCCTGCTCGCGCACGAGGGACTTCCAGGTGGAGAAAGCGATGGCGTGGCCGACGGCGGCTCGCGTGCGGAGTTCGGCGGCGCCTCGAAGCTGCTTGTCTGCCATGAGCGTGTCGCGAGCCGCTGCGAAGTAGTCGCGGAACGCCGCGAAGCGCTCCTTGACGATCGGCACGGTGACCTCGTCGCGAAACAGATTCTCGAGCATGGCCTCGGTTCGCCGGTAGAACCCGTAGAGTTCACCGAGGCCCAACACCAGGCGTTGATCGAGGTCGTCGACCGTCAACCAGGCCTCCAGATCGGGCGGGGGGTTGGCGGCCGCCCAGTGAGCGGTGCACGCGTCAAAGAGCGCCGCCTCGTGGGGAAAATGCCGATAGAGCGTCGAGCGACGAACTCCCGCGTGCGCCGCGACGGCGCTCATCGATGTCCGCGAGGGCCCGAGCGTCCCGTGCAGCGTCACGGCGCTCTCCGTGATCCTCCTGCGGGTCTCTTGCTGGGACTCCGCCCGGCGTTTCATGCGATATGGGCGAGGTTGGTCAGCCATGGCTGTCTGTTCAATTCTGCCACGCACCTCGGCGCCTGTATAGTTCGAGCGACATCACTGTCTAATGAAATGGGGAGCAATGCCAACCGCTTCGCGCCGCGTAGTAGGGCCAACAGATGGCAAGGCCGGGTTCCTCGGGAGCATCGGGGTGCGCTTCATGCTCGACGGACACACGAGCGACGGCGGCTTCGCCCTTGTAGAACACCCCATGTCGGCGCGCGCGCTCGCAGCGCCCCTGCACAGGCACACACGCGAGGACGAGTACAGCTACGTGCTGGAAGGCCGCATGGGAGCGCTGCTCGGCGAGGACGTGCTCGAGGCAGGCCCCGGCGACCTCGTGCTCAAGCCTCGCGGCGAGTGGCACACCTTCTGGAACGCCGGCGATGACCCGTGCCGGATCCTCGAGATCATTGCGCCGGCCGGTTTCGAGCGATTCTTCAATGAGTTGGTCGACCTCGGTGGCGTCGCGCAGGCCGACCCCGCGACACTCGGCGAGCTGTGCGAGCGCTACGCACTCGAGATGGACCCCTCGAGCGTCCCTGGCCTGATCGAGCGCTTCGGCGTGCGCTTCCCCGCGGAGCCCCTCACGCGCTGAGACCTCGAGGAGGGTTCGCTCGCGCGTTTCCCGAGTGCACCGAGGCTCTTGGCGCGCACGTGGCGGAGCTCGACGAGCGAGAGCAGCGAGCCCTGTGGGCCGCCTTGCCCGTGCTTGAGGCACTCGCGGAGGATCTCCCGAGGCCGGGAAGATGACGCGCTTGATCGGCGCCGGGCGGGTGACGTTCTCGGCGCTGGCGATCCTCAACTACCGGCGCTACGTGTCCGGGCAGGCGGTGTCGCTGGTTGGCATCTGGATGCAGATGGCCGCGCAAGCGTGCGCTCGGGGTCTGAGGCACTCGAGTCCTACTGAAGGTGAGCGACGGGGCTCGAACCCGCGACCGCCGGAACCACAATCCGGAGCTCTACCAGCTGAGCTACGCCCACCAAGAGAGCCCGAAGTCTAGCGTCGTGTCAGCGAGGACTTTTGTCCAGCGAGGAGAGCGTTTGTTCGGCCAGCGCGAGCGACGCGCTCGGGGATAGCTCGGGGCGGCGTTCGGCGGCCAGGCGCCAGGCCTGCAGCAGCGCCGTGGGATCGGACCCGAGCAGGGGCAGGAGCACCCCGTCGAGCGCCTCCCGCGGCGCGGGCGGTCCGGCCGCGGTGTCCGCCGCCCTCGCCTTGACGTCTTCGGACGCCTTCGCCTGTGCCAGCACGCGTTCGGTCACGTCCTCGCTCTGGCGCTGGGCGTTGCGCCAGCCGCGACCCATCGTCAGCTGCTCCATCGGTATCCGCGGGCCTTCGAGCACCGTCAGTTTGGCCTGATGCGGGCTCCACTTGCGCTCTCCCAGCTCGATCCACTGCTCGCGCGCCCACGGGCCTACCACCGTCGCGAGCAGCTCTTGCTCGGTCAGGTTGAAGTGGCAGAAGTTGTGGGGGAACTGCCTGAGCTCGAGGTGGTACATCGGCCATAGGTTCCCAGACGGGCACGCATGACCTCCACAGCCTCCGGGTTGGAGTCGATCAACACATACCGTCGGCCGAGCGGCGCGGCGACGGCGCCCAGCGTGCCGCTGCCGGCGAAGAAGTCCAGGCACCAGTCACCCGGGCGCGTGGATGCCTGGACCATGCGGCGCACGATGCCCGCGGGCTTCTGCGTCGGGTAGCCCGTCTTCTCCCGACCATTGGTCGGCACGATCGTGTGCCACCAAACGTCCGTCGGCAGCTTGCCCTTCGCGACCTTCTCCGCGGTGACGAGCCCCGGGGCCATGTAGGGCTCGCGATCTACCTCCTCGGAGTTGAAGAAGTACGCCGCTGGATCCTTGACATACACGAGGATCGTGTCGTGCTTCGCCGGCCAGCGCCGCTTCGAGCGGGCGCCGTAGTCGTATGCCCAGACGATCTCGTTGAGAAAGCACTCGCGCCCGAAGATCTCATCGAGCAGCAGCTTGCAGTAGTGCGCCTCGCGGTAGTCGATGTGGAAGTAGAGCGTGCCCTCGCGCGCCAGCAGCCTGCGAGCCTGTTCCAAGCGTGGCGCGAGAAACGCCAGATAGTCGTCGAACAGGTCGTGATACGAGGACTCCGCGAGCAGCCGTGTCCGATAGCGACGACCCTGAAAGCCCGTCCGGTCGCCGTCCTCATCCGGCACCGTCTGCAGCGTCTTGCGCGCCTGCGCCTTGCCGGTGTTGAAGGGCGGGTCGATGTAGATCAGCTGGAAGGACCCATCCGCAAACCCCGGCAACAGCTCCAGGTTGTCTCCGAGCAGGATTTCGTCGACCTCCGGGTGGCGTGGACTCTGCGACATCATGCCCCCGGCTGGATTCGAACCAGCGACCTGCGGATTAGAAGTCCGCTGCTCTATCCAGCTGAGCTACGGGGGCGAGCGATCCGGCAAACGACGTGGCCAACAGACCGGCGGCAAATCCCAGACCCCTGAATCGTCGCACGCCGAGCCACGGAGGCATGCGCGCGCGGAGGGGACTTAGACAAGCTTGAGCAAAAACGTGTAGAAAGTGGTCTATGAGCAACCCGGGAGTGGAGGATGGCGAGGATCTGACGCGCAAGCAGCGCCGCGAGCAGGCGCGCGGCGAGCGCAAGGCGCTGGAGCAGGCCGAAGCCGCGCGCGCGAAGCGGCGCACACGCCTGACGCAACTCGGGGTCGTGGTCGCGATCGTCGTGGTGGTGATCGTCGGGATCGCGATCGCGACGAACAGCGGCAAGACGAAGACGATCAAACCTGGGAGCAGCACGGCCAACGCGAATGTGGCGGCAGTAAGCACGCTCCTGAACGGCATTCCCCAGAGCGGCAATGTCCTCGGGAACCCGAACGCGCCGCTGACGTTGAAGTACTACGGCGACCTGGAGTGCCCGATCTGCAAGGAGTTCACGCTCAGCGTGCTGCCGGCGCTGATCCCGAAGTACGTGCGCACGGGGAAGCTGAAGATCGAATACCGCTCGCTGGAGACGGCCACGCGGGAACCGGAAGTCTTCAAGAGCCAGCAGGTCGCGGCGCTCGCCGCCGGCAAGCAGCAACGCGCCTGGAACTTCCTCGAGCTCTTCTACCACGAGCAGGGAGAAGAGGGCTCCGGCTATGTGACCGAAAGCTATCTCCAAGGGCTGGCCTCACAGGTGCCCGGCCTGAACCTCGCCGCCTGGACCACCGCGCGCAGCGATCCCGCCCTGGCCAACGAAGTCACCGCCGACGCGCAGGCGGCCAACCAGGCCGGCTTCACCGGCACGCCGTCCTTTGAACTCGGCAAGTCGGGCACGTTGCAAAAGCTCGAAGCGGGCACGTTCACCGAAGCTGCGCCGTACGAAGCAGCGATCGAAAAACAGCTCAAGGGCTAGGCGCCCAGTGAGTACTGGCGCCCTCAGGAAGACGATTATCGTCCTGACGGCGATCGGCCTTTGCCTGGCCGGCTATCTCACCTACGTCCACTACTCCGGCGCCACACCGCCCTGCTCGATCAAGGGCAACCCCTGCAGCCAGGTGCAGAAATCGCGCTACTCGGAGTTCGTGGGCATACCCGTGGCTCTGATCGGCCTGATCGGCTACATCGCCATCCTCGCCTCGCTCTTGGCTCCTGAAGACGAGAAGGCCAGATTCCTGACGACGGTGCTGAGCATCGGTGGTTTTGGATTCAGTGCTTATCTGACCTATCGCGAGCTGTTCACGCTCGAAAAAATCTGCGAGTGGTGCGTCGCCAGCGCGCTGCTCATGACGGTGATCATGTGCCTGTCGATCTGGCGCTATCTACGCGGCGAGCGGCTGCCCACGGGCGCCATCGTCGCCCCCGGCTAGCGTCGCTCCCGGCTAGCCAATCCGTCCAGCAATAGCGGGCAGGCCCGTGCAAGGTGGCCGGTGGGCCGACGTGGTGAGCAAGGCAATGCGCACCGATATGACGACGACCCGCCCCGAGACAAACAGCGACTCGACGCTAGACAGCGAGGCGCGGATCGGGCGCCTGTTCGAGATGACCAGCGACCTGCTGGCGACGATCTCGCTCGACGGACGCTTCACGCTCCTGAACCCGGCGTGGGAGCAGGCGCTGGGCTGGACGATCGAGGAGCTGATGGCGCTGCCGGTGCAGGAGCTCGTGCACCCCGACGATGTCGAGCAGACGCTGGAGCTGACGCTTGCGGGCAAGGACCGTGCAGCGCAGTTCGTGAACTTCACCAACCGCTACCGCCACCAGGATGGGTCGTGGCGCTCGCTGCTGTGGAGCGCGCGCTGCGACGGCGAGGTCTGGTACGCGGCCGCGAAGGACGTGACCGATCGCATCTGGCTCGAGCGCCAGGCCCTGCACGATCCCCTGACGAAGCTCCCCAACCGGCTGCTGCTGATGGACCGCGCCCACCAGGCACTGACGCGTCTGCGCCGCAGCAACGGGCCGATCGCGCTGCTGTTCATCGACCTCGACGGGTTCAAGGCGATCAACGACAACCTCGGGCACGCCGTCGGCGACCATCTGCTGATCTCCGTCGCCGAACGGCTGGCGGAGATGTTGCGCGACAGCGACACGGTCGCACGGCTGGGGGGCGACGAGTTCGTGATCCTGGCCGAGGACCTCGACGGTGACGCCGAGGCGCTCGCGGTCGCCGAGCGCGTGCTGCACGCGCTCGAGGAGCCGTTCCAGGTGGGCTCGGCCGAGGTGTCGATGCTCGCCAGCGTGGGTGTATCGGTCTCGCACGACCCCGAGGCCAAGCCCGAGGACCTGCTGCGCGAGGCCGACGTGGCGATGTACCGGGCAAAGGGCGCGGGCGGACACAATCTGGAGCTTTTTGACGAGGATCTGCGCCGGGAAGTCAACGCGCGTTTGGAGCTCGAGGCCCGCCTTGGTCACGCTCTACCCCGCCATGAGCTGCTGCTCGAGTACCAGCCTTTGCTGGGGCTGATCGGCGGCAAGCCGATCGGCTGCGAGGCGCTCGTGCGCTGGCGCCCCCATGACCCCGATCATGCCGAGGTCGTGCCGCTGCAACCGGCAACCTTCCTGCAGTTGGCCGAGGACAGCGAGCTGATCGCGCAGATCGGCGACTGGGTACTCCATGCCGCCTGTGCACAGGCGGCAGCCTGGCATCGCGACGGCCTCGGGCTGACAGTTTCGGTCAACGTCTCCGCACGCGAGCTGACCGAGGCCGATCTCGCCGAGCGGGTGCGCGAGGCGCTTGCGTACTTCCGGCTGCCGCCACACGCGCTGTGCCTGGATGTGAGCGAGGATGTCGTCCTACGCGATCCGGCGCGCGCGCGGACGGCGCTGAAAGACATCCAGCGACTCGGCGTCGCGGTGGCACTCGATAACTTCGGCTCCGGCCAGTCCTCGCTCAGCCTGCCGGGGAGCCTGCCGCTGAGCATGCTCAAGCTCGACCGCACCCTGATCCAGGGCTTTGAGCGCCACAAGGACAGGCGCGCGGTGGTCGTCGCGATGCTCGCGCTCGCCCAGGAGGTGGGCCTGACAACGGTCGCGGTCGGGATCGAGACCAACAGCCAGCTCGCACTCGCCCGTGCCCTGAGCTGCTCGGTGGGGCAGGGCTTTCTGCTGCATCGACCCGACGCGGCGGAGCGGCTGCGTCTTAGAGAGCCGCTGGGAACGATAAAGTCGCCCGCACCATGGCGCCCAATTGTGCGACTGCGCGGCAGCAGCCGTCATTGAGCAACATCAAGCCGCGTGCGCGACGTGAGCCGCGCGGTCGACGCGAGCCGCGTGAGCAACGTAAGCCGCGCAACCGATGCGTGCCACGCAACCGACACGAGCGAGCTCTCGCATGAGCGACATCGAGCGCCACAAGCGCGCCGCCGCCGAGGCCGCCGCGACGCTGGTGACAGACGGTATGCGCGTTGGGTTGGGAACGGGGTCGACCGTCGCCCACCTGCTGCCGGCACTCGCCGCGCGTGCGCTGCGCGGCGTGCGCTGCGTCGCCACCTCACCCGCAACCGAGAGCGCAGCGCGCGCGCTGGGCCTGACGGTGGAGGAGCTGGATGGGGTGGGCGAGCTGGACATCGCAATCGATGGAGCCGACCAGATCGATCCGAGCGGATGGCTGGTGAAGGGCGGCGGCGCCGCGCAGACACGCGAGAAGATCGTCGCGAGCGCAGCGCGGCGATTCGTCGTGATCGCCTCGATCGAGAAGGCCGTGCAAACCCTCAGCCCGCCCGTGCCGCTGGAGATCTTGCGTTTCGGCGCCCAACATACCCTGGCGGCGGTCGGCGACGCGCGGCTACGCGGTGAGCTGGAGAGCCCGGATGGCAACCTGATCGCCGACTACTTCGGCCCGGTCGAAGACCCAATCAGCCTGTCGACCCGGCTGAGCGCGACCCCGGGCGTGGTCGAGCACGGCCTGTTCGCCCCCGAGCTGGTGAGCGAGATCTTGATCGCCGGCGAGCACGGCGTGGAGCGCCGCGCGGGCGCCAAGCACACCGTCTGAGCAGGCGGAGGGGCCGCCAGCGGGGGACCCAGGAATCGAACCTGGCGTTGCGGTTTTGGAGACCACCGTGTTACCGATACACCAGTCCCCCAGAGACGGTCCTGGATTGTAGGCGCTCAGTAGGCGCCCAGCGGCGCTGAGACATAGATGCGCCCGGCAGATCTTTTGCTAAAGGCGGAGCTCTGGAATGCCGAAACCGTCTGTAGTTCCACACCATCTTGTGATGATGCGCACTTTCTCTGCCAGGCTCCGGAACCTGAGCCGATCTTCGATCGGGTTCTCGGCGCGATCTCTGGCCTCAGACGCAGGCGACACGCTGATCGAGGTGGTCGTCAGCGCCCTGCTGCTGGGGCTGATCGTCGTCGGCACGCTCACGGGCCTGAACAGCGCCAACCGCGCCACCTCGCTCGACCGGGCCCGCTCGCAGGCCGACGCGCTGGCCCAGCAGGACGAGGATCAGTTGCGCAGCGAGCCGATCAACAAGCTCTCCGAACTGAGCGAAACGCACGAAGCCGTCCTGCACGAAGTGGATGCCGGCGGCACCACATACAAGATCAGCTCGACCGCCAAGTACGTCGCCGATTCGACGGCCACGGCGAGCTGCACCTCGACCTCGGAAAAAGCCGACTACATCCAGACGGCCTCCAAAGTGACCTGGGGCTCGCTCGGCACGGGTAAGCCGGTGGTCGAGACGAGCATCATCAGCCCGCCCGCCGACTCCGCCCTGATCGTGCAGGTCACCGGCGCCTCCGGCGAAGCGGTGCCGAACATGAACGTGACCGCCACCGGACCCACGAACATCTCGACCACGACGTCCGCGGACGGCTGCGCGATCCTCGCGGTGCTACCGGGCGAATACAAACTCAACGTCAACAAGTTGCGCTACGTGGATCCAAACGGGTATGAAAACTCCGACGAAGACCCACCCCTCTCTGCCAGCTCCCTGTATGTGGTCGCCGAGACAACCGTCAAGAAGGGCTACGAGTTCGCCGAAGCGGGCGCGCTGGAAGTCAGCTTCGAAAACTCAAGCACAAAACTTCCCACGGTAGGCGACTCGTTCATGGCTGTAAACACAGCGATGAGCCCTACTTCCAGGACGTTCCCAAAAGTCTGGACGGGTACTTATACAGAAAAACTCTCATCTCCGAAAACCATCTTTCCGTTTACGTCAAACAAATACAGCGTATACGCGGGCACCTGCGAAGCCGACAATCCGCACGTCGTCAACTCCGCAAACGCCGAACCCACCGCGATTGGCGTATCACCCGGCGAAACAGCAAAACCCACGGTGGGCCTACCGCCAGTCAATATCGAAGTGATGAGCGGAACGGAAGCGGGCGCTAACAAAGGAACGCCCGTGGTAGGCGCCACCGGCATCATCACCGACAAGGGCTGCGGCACCACACGCTCATTTACAACCGCAGCAGGCGGCGTCCTGCCCCATCCAAACCTGCCCTTCGGCAAATATACGCTGTGTGTCGAAAGCGCAGGCCGAAAGTGGGAAAGCAACGAATTCGCCAACAACACCACGGCCGGCCCCTTTCCCGAAAACTGGACCGAAGACGGCCTCACTGCTGGTAAAGCCGCGATCATCTACATGGGCACCAGCCCGAGCGGCACTCCCAGCCATACGAGCCCCACGAGCCCCACGCCTTGTCCATGAGCCCGCTCCACATCCAATCGGCACCTCTCCGCGACGAGCACGGCTTTACGCTGATCGAGCTGCTGGTCTCCATGGTCATGATGACGGTCCTGACCCTCGCCGCTTTCTCATTCCTCCAATTCACGACGGAAGACGTCTCGCACATCACCGCGCGAGTCGGCGTCGATCAGACGGGGCGCACGGCGCTCGAGCGGATCATGTTGGAGCTGCACTCCGCCTGCGTGACGACTCCCGTGATCCCGATTCAGGGAAACAGCAACGAAAATGTCATCAAGTTCACCAGCCAAAGTGGAAATGAATCGGCATTTCTGACCGTTAATGAGCATGTCATCACCTATACCCCGGCCTCCGGCACGACCGAAGGCACCCTGATCGAACAGACCTTCCCGAGCACCGGCTCCGAGAAAGAAGGAATCTACCCCTTCTCGACGACTGCGTCCAGCACGACGAAGCTGCTCACGGGCGTCAGGCAGACACAGTACGGCAGCGAAACGGCCACTCCAATCTTCCAGTACTACCGCTACTACAAGGCAGGCGACACCATTCCCGAAGGCGACGCAACGCTCCCCTATGGCGAACTAAATAACACTCCGATGACCGGCACCGTCTCGGCAGTAGAAGCTGAAAAGATCACGAAGGTGACGATGAGCTTCACGCTGGCGCCCGAAGGCAAAGAAAGCGTCTCGTTCAACCACGATCGGCCGGTCGCGCTCACGGATTCGGCGGTCCTCCGTCTGGCGCCGGCCTCAGAAACGTACGACAACCTGCCCTGTTCGGAAAAGACATGATCGCGCGCCCCACACAATCAACCCGTCGCCTCGCGGCGACGCTCCGCCGTCAGGAGGGCGTCACGATGATCATCCTGCTCGGCGTGATGCTCGTGACCTCGCTGCTGGTGATCGCCGCATTCACGTCGGCGAACGGCGAGATCCATCTGACCGCCACCGACACCGGCCAGAAGAAGGCTTACTACGCCGCCGAGGCCGGCCTCCAAGATTATGAGTACCATCTCACCCAGGACGGCAACTACCTGGGCTACTGCACGACGCCCACACCGGCCAACCCGGCGCTGAACCAGTACTACAAGGAAGGCAGCGAAACAGAACCCCTCAAAGCCTCCGAACTCAAAACGGCCAACGTGCCGGAACTCGAAGGTAAAGGCAGCGAAGAGAAGTACGCGATTCAGCTGCTGCCGGCGGAAAGCGACAAACTTGTCGGCGACCACAAGTGCGATCCCAACCATCTCGTGGAAACGATGGTCGAAGAGCAGGGCGCCGCCACGGGAACCTTCCGGATCGAGTCCACCGGCTTCTCCGGCAACGAAAAACGGTCGCTCGTGGCAACGTTCAAGAACGCCAACTTCGTCAGCTTCGTCTGGTACACGATGTATGAAGTCGGCGACCCCATCGTCGACGGCGAAGCACCGACCGGAAAACCAAACTACTGGACTGAATGTACAAATTTTTATGAACAGCGAGAACTGCTGACAGCAAAACAGTGTAAACCGCTCAACAACTTCTTTGGGACCGGGGAATCAGTCAACGGCCCGGTGCACGTCCAGGACCATGCCGGAGTATGTGGCGAACCGACGTTCGGTCGCAACGCGACCGATCGGATCGAATTTGGCGACGGCGAAAAGAAGTCGGAAGCCACCACCGGCTACTCCAATGAGGGTCAATGTGGCGCAGCGAAACCAAAATTCAAGGGCACGCCCATACCACCAACAGAAGTCCCCACGCTGGAGCCGCCGCCCGGCGACGAAGAACTGGAACACATCGTCGAAGAAAGTTACCATTTCCACGGCAAGACTGAAATCGTGCTCACAGGCACCACGATGACGATCACCAACAAAGGAGCTACAACACCTAATGTCGCATTTCCCCCTAACGGAGTGATCTACGTCTCTGGAGGAACCGGAAGCGGGAGCTGCCCAATATACTCGCCGTTCGGTCCTGTTCCCGGCTACAGCGAAGGCAGCGAATGTGGAGATGTCTACGTGCAGGGCAAATACGAAGACTCGCTGACGATTGCCGCACAGAACAACGTCATCATCAACAAAAGCATCACCACGCCAACCGAACCTGAAAACTCGCCCACAGGCGTCCCCACGACCAACGCCATGCTGGGCTTGATCGCGAACAACTTCGTGCGTATCTACCATCCGCTGACGGGTACCCGTGGCAAAAAGTACAAAGAATGCAAAGTCGGAAGCGCGGCAGAATCCACCAACGCACCGGAAGACCTCAAAGAACCGATCATCTACGCGGCGATGCTTGCGGTCAAACATGCGGTGATCGTCGACAACTTCGATTGCGGCAAACCCGAACTGGGACACCTGAACGTCTACGGCGCGCTCGCCGGGCTCTTCAGCAATGGACTGACGGGCATCATCGAAGGCACCACCGTCATACACGGGTATTCCTACAACGCCAACTACGACAACCGCCTGCAGGTCGAGGAGCCGCCGCACTTCCTCAACCCGATCCAGGCCGCCTGGTACATCCAGCGCCAGACGCTGGCGTCCAACCCGTAGCGCGGCGCGCGGACACGCGCCCTACGCCCAAAAGCCGGCGCAAACAGTGCGGGCGAAGGGACTCGAACCCCCAAGGGCTTGCGCCCACTGGCTCCTAAGGCCAGCGTGTCTACCAATTCCACCACGCCCGCGCGGCCCGCGCGCGCCGCTTGCGCACACGGGGACCGCCCCAGATTGTATGGTTTCCCACGATGTCCTCCACCATTCGTGACCGCGAGCTTGCCGATCGCCGCGCGCGCGGCGTGATCGTCACCCATCCCAACCGCGACAAGCCGGTCGTGCAGGCCACGCGCGCGACCGTCGTTCTGCTGCTGCTCGTCACGGTCGCGCTGATGCTGATCAACACAGTCGGCGGCTGGAAGGTGCTGGAGGGCGCGCTGCCGATCCAGATCGGCTTCATCGTCGTCTACCTCTTGATGGCCTTCTACGCCTCACGCTGGAATCGCGGCGTGCTGCCGCTCGCGGCGGCGCTTGCGGTGCTGCTCGGCATCTTCGCGCTCGTCGCCGCGCCCAGCTGGTTCGCTCGCGACAAGGCCCACTTCATCCAGCCTGGCCTCAACGCCGGCCTGCTCGGCGTGATCACCTTGCTGATCATCCCCGTCCAGATGTTGCTCGTGGCATTCGCGATGCGCGGCTTCAATCAGGGCTGGAACGTCGAGGTCGAGCGGGGCGACCCGTCCGCAGGCACCGGCACCAGCACCGGCGCTTACCCGGACGCCCCGCCGTTCCCGGCCTAAGCAACCCCGGATATCCTCCTACCCACGGGTCCACGGACCCATTTGCGACGGTGGCGGAATGGTAGACGCGGAGGCCTCAAAAGCCTCTGTCCGCAAGGGCGTGTGGGTTCGACTCCCACCCGTCGCATGGCTTCGCCTACGACCCTGGACGAGTAGGACCGATGGTGCTACCCTGTGTGCATGGCGAAAATCAGCGTGAGTCTCGAGGATGACCTGTACCAGCGCGTGCGTGACGCCGCCGGCCCCGATGGCGTGTCCGGCTGGCTCGCCGACGCCGCGGCCAGACGTTTGCGCGCGAATGCGTTGCGTGCCGTCGGCGAGGAGATCGCCATGAGCACGGGGGGTCCCTACACCGAGCAAGAGCTCAGCGAAGCACAGGCGTGGCTGCCCTCGTCTTCGACGCCGGCGCGCTGATCGCGCTCGACCGCGGCGACCGCGCTGTTGGCGCGCTCGTTACGGCCGCCTCCCGGAACGACACCGAGACCGTCACCTCATCCGCGTGTCTCGCCCAGGTATGGCGCAATCCAGCCCGTCAGGCGCGACTCGCCAAAGCACTTGCGGGCTTTCTCGAGCTGCCGCTCGATCCACTGAGCTCCCGCCGCTGCGGTCTGCTGCTCGCCGATGCACGCACCAGCGACATCGCAGACGCGGCTCTTGCGCTCCTCGTTCAAGACGGGGACACCGTCCTCACCAGCGATCCTCACGACATCGAGCACCTGCTCGATGTCACGGGTATCAACGCAGACATCCGCACGGTTTGAAGTCCTACGCAGGGCCTCCAACCAACTCCTGCAACTGCCCCGCCAACGCCTCCGGCGCCGCGAGGATGCCGTATGGCAGGTCCTCGTGCTCGGGCAGATCGAGCACGCGCAGCCCGGCGCGTTCGCAGATCAGCGCGCCGGCGGCGATGTCCCAGGGCTTGACGGTGCGCTCGAAGTAGGCGTCGTAGCGCCCCGCGGCGGTCCATGCGAGGTCGAGGGCGGCGCTGCCGAAGCGGCGGATGTCGCGCACTCGCGGCACCGCGCGGGCGAGCACCTGCGCCTGGGCCGCGCGCACTTTCGCGTCGTAGGCGAAGCCGGTCGCGACCATCGCGCTCGCCAGCTCCGCGCGCCCTGACCCTCGCAGCTCGACCACGCCCTCGGGGCCGCGCATGCTCGCCACGCCGTCACGCGTCGCCGTGAACAGCTCGTCGCGGTTCGGGTCGTACACTGCGCCCGCCCGCGTTCCCGCCGCGTCGCGCACCGCGACGCTCACGCACCATTGCGGGATGCCGAACAGGAAGTTCACCGTCCCGTCGAGCGGGTCCACGACCCAGTCGAGGCCGCTCGTGCCGTCCGCGGAGCCGCCCTCCTCCCCCACGAAGCCGTCGTCGGGCCGGCGGGCGGCGAGCAGCTCCCTGATCGCGCGCTCGGACACCAGGTCCGCCTCGCTGACCAGATCCGTCGGCGTGCTCTTGCTGCTCACCTCCTGCTCGCGGCCGGCCTGGACGCGCTCCAGCAGCAGCTCACCCGCCATCCGCGCGGCCTCGGCCGCCACCGCCAGCAGCTCTTCTTCCTGCTTACCAGGCACCTCTCCCGCAGTATCTGACACCTCTCCCGCGAGAAGCAGATCTTGCGCGTCCACCCCGCCTCCGTCGGCACTCGACTCCGCCGCGCCTGCTCCCGCGACTCGGCGCTCGCCGTCCCCGCTCACGCGAAGCCGGGGGGGCGGTCCTGCGTCCAGGGGCGCTCGGCCTCGATCTGCGCGGCGAGCGCGACGAGCGTCGCCTCGCCGTTCGGCCTTGCGATCAGCTGCACAGCGCGGGGCAGGCCGTTGGAGTCGCGGCCCGCCGGGACCGAGCAGGCGGGCTGACCGGTGAAGTTCCAGCAGGCCGCGTGGGAGACCATCGCGGACGCCGCGGTCGTCGTCGCCAGCCAGCCCTTGCCCTCGTTCGCGCCGATCCGCGGCGGGCGGCCGGGGGTGACCGGGGTCAGCAGCACGTCGTGGTCGGCCAGCGGCGCGTTCATCCGCGCTGTGTACGCCGCGCGACGGCCGAGCGCCCAGTCGACCGCGCCCGCCGGGAGCATGCCCCCGAGGCGCGCGAGCGCACGGATCCGCCGTTCCAGACGCTCGGGGTGGGCGAACGTCGCCGCCTCCTCGTGGATGCTGCGCAGGTAGATCGCCGTGAACTCGGCCGCGGGCGCGAGCGGGCCGTGGTCGAGCTCGCACGTGTTCACCTCGTGGCCGAGATCTCTCAGCAGCGCGACCGTCTCGTCGAGCGCCTGCCTGTTCTCGGGGTGCAGCTTCGTCAGCGGCGACGGCGGCAGCTTGCTCGACACGGCGATCCGCAGCGGGCCGGCCTGCCCGAGCGCGTCCAGAAACGAGCTCGGCGGGACCCCGGGGGTGGGCGGGGATGTCATCTCATCGGGCGGGCCGTCGGCGATCGCGTCGTAGAACAGGGCTGTGTCGCGTACCGAGCGCGCGAGCACGCCGTTGACGACGAGGCCGTGCCACGCGCCGAGGTGCGGCGCGAGCGGCACCCGCCCGCGCTGGGTCTTCAGGCCGAACAGGCCGCAGTAGGCCGACGGAAAGCGGATCGAGCCGCCGCCGTCGCCCGCGAACGCGGCGCCGACGAGACCAGCGGCGACTGCCGCGGCGCTGCCGCCACTGGAGCCCCCTGGGCTGTGCCCAAGCTCCCACGGGTTGCGCGTCACGCCCCAGGTCGGCGACTCGGTCCACGGGAACGCGCCCAGCTCGGGCATGTGCGTCTTGCCGATCACGATCGCCCCCGCCGCGCGCGCGCGCCTGACGATCTCCGAGTCCTCGCGCGCGGGCTCGCCGTAAGCGTTGGTACCAAACGTGGTCACCTCGCCGGCGACGTCGAATTCGTCCTTGACCGCGATCGGCACGCCCAGCAGCGGGCGCTCTCCTCCGGCCCCGCGCCGCGCGTCGGCCTGATCGGCCTCCATCCGCGCGCGCTCCTCGAACACCACCCTGAACGCGTTGAGCGCCGGGTTCAAGCGCTTGATCCGCTCGAGGTACACCTCGACCAGCTCGCGCGAGGAGACCTCGCCCGCGGCGATCAGCTCGGCCTGCTTGGCGATGCCGGCGTAGGCGAGGTCGGTCGCGTCCATGCACGGAATCTAGACGAAAGAAAAAATCGACACATTCCCCGCGAGCCTGTTTCCTGGCTCGCGTCCGCTTCCCGACTCGGCTAGACGGGCGTCACAGGATTGCGCTTGGCCGGCCAGTCACGGCGCTTGCCGGCGGCGTGGGCGAAGCGGCGGATCAGCTCGGCGCGCAGGTCCTCGGGCTCGATCACCGCGTCGATCACCAGTTCGGACGCCAAATGCAGGATGTCGATGTCCTCCCCGTATTCCCTGCGCAGCTCCTCCGTCTTCGCCGCGCGCTCGGTCTCGTCCTCGATCGCCTGCAGCTGGTTGTAGTAGACGGCGTTGATCGCGGCCTGCGGGCCCATCACGGCAATCGACGCGCTCGGCAGCGCGATGCAGCAGTCGGGATCAAACGCCGGTCCGGCCATCGCGTACAGCCCCGCGCCGTAGGCCTTGCGCACGACCACCGAGATCTTCGGCACGGTCGCTTCGCTCACGGCGCTGATCATCTTCGCGCCGTGGCGGATGATCCCCTGGCGCTCGACCTGCGTGCCGATCATGAAACCGGGCACATCGGCGAGGAACAGCAGGGGAACGTTGAACGCGTTGCAGGCCCAGATGAAGCGCGCGGCCTTGTCGGCCGAGTCGCCGAACAGCACGCCGCCCTTGTGCTTGGGCTGGTTGGCGACGATCCCCAGCACCCGACCCTCCAGGCGCGCATAGCCGACGATGAGCTCCTTCGCCCAGCGCGGATGGATCTCCATGAACGACTCGCCGTCGATGAGCGCCTCGATCAGCTGCTTCATGTCGAACGGCTTGTTCTCGTCCGCCGGGATCAGCTCTGCGATCGAACGCGCGGCCACCTGCACGACCCCGGCGGCGCCTGCGGGGCCATCCTCCGCAGCAGCACCTGTCCCCCCCTTCCCGGCGACCGGCGCCGGCGGGATGGATGTCGCCCGCGGGGGCTCCTGCTCCCACGAGGTCGGCATGTAGGACAGGTAGCGCCGCGCCTGCGCGATTCCGTCCGGGTCGCTCTTGACGAGCTGGTGGGCGCAGCCCGACACGCTCGTGTGCATCCGCGCGCCACCCATCTCCTCGAGTGAGACCTGCTCGCCGATCACCATCTCGGCCATCCGCGGCGACCCCAGATACATCGAGGCGTTGCCCTCGCGCATGATCACCACGTCGCAGAAAGCCGGTATGTACGCCCCGCCCGCCGCGCTGGGGCCAAACAGCACGCAAACTTGGGGAATAACCCCAGACATCTGCACCTCGTTGTAAAAAATCCTGCCCGCCCCGCGCCGGCCGGGGAACATCTGTACCTGCTCGGTGATCCTGGCGCCGGCGGAGTCGACGAGATAGACCATCGGTATCCGCAGGTCGAGCGCGCGTTCCTGGATGCGCAGGATCTTCTCGACCGTCTTCGGCCCCCAGGAGCCCGCCTTCACCGTCGGGTCGTTCGCCATCAACGCGACCGGGCGACCGTCGATCTCCCCCACCCCTGTCACGACCCCGTCGGCGCCGAGCCCGTCTGCATCCCAGTTGGCCAGCAGCGCCTCCTCGGCGAAGGAGCCCTCGTCGAGCAGCAGCGCGACGCGCTCGCGCACCGGCAGCTTGCCCTGCTCGTGCGCCTTCTCGCGATGGCGCTCGGGACCGCCGCCGAGCGCGCGCTCGGCGGCCTCGCTCAGCCCGCTGGCATTCACGGGCGCGGCAGCCCGCGATACCGATGACGGCCGCGACGGCCGCGCGAAAGGTGGCGTTCGTGGCGCGCCTGCAGCCTGGCTTCGACCACGTCGAGGTCCGATCCGGGTCCGAGCAGCTGCCACGCGTCACGCGCGACCGGCAGCAGCGTGATCCCGATCACCCAGCCCGGCCAGAAGCTCCCCGCAGGTCCGCTGGCGAGCCAAATGCCGACAGCCAGCAGCGACACGCCCACCGACCCGCCGGCCTCCTGCAGCAGACGACGGCGCAGCTGACCCTTGCGTTTGACGAGCGCGAGCTTCACCGAGGTCGAGCTGACCGGGAGGTCGGCCCGCAGCGCGTCGAGGTCGGCGCGCGTCGACGCGCCGTAGGCCCCGCCGATGCGGTCCTCGAGCTCGTCCGATGTGAGCCTGCCGGCGACGGCGTGCTCATGCAACTCCTGCACCAGTTGCTCGCGATCGGCGTCCGCGACACGCAGATTCTGCACGTTGCTCATCCCAGAAGACTAGTCGCTCACACGCGCCCGGTCACGCCGTGCTCAGCTTAGGTCCAACACGGTCGTCGGCGCCTCGATCGATTCATCATGTCCCTCGCGCGGGACGATCGCGGTGCCGACGGCGAAGAACTCGATCGTATGGCTGCCCCAGCCGTGGCTCTTCTCCTGCAGATCCACGCCGACGATCCCCTCCGCGCCGATTTCCTGGGCCTCTGACTGCATCCGCTCCATCGCGAGCTCGCGCGCGTCGTACAGCGCCTGCGTGAAGTTCGACAGCTCGACGTTGCGACCGGTCTGGGCCATCGACTGGAGCATCCCGCGGTGGGCGACGTGGTAGACGCAGCTGCCCATCACCATGCCGACCGGCCGGTGGCCGGTGTGCAGCAGCGTCCAGAAGTCCTGGCCTGAGAGGTCGCTCGTGAACGGCCGGCCGCTCGGCGCGCGGTGCAGGACGCCGTCGCGGTGCTTGACCGCCGTGCCGATCGCGATGAACTCGGCCATGTCCTGGCCCCACTCGTAGCGCCCGATGTCCAGGCGCACGCCGACGACGCCGTCGGCGCCGAGCTGGTCGGCCTCCTCCTCCATCCGCGTCATCGCGAGCTGCCGAGCGCCGTACATGGCCTCCGAGAGGACCGTCATCTCCTGGCTTTTCTTCCAGCCCGAGAGCTGGATGCCGATGTGGTAGATCGAGCTGCCGACGACCAGGCCGAGCGGCTCGAAGCCGGCCTGCTTGACAAGCAGGAACTCGTTGACGGATAAATCTGATGTGAACAGGCCGGCGCGGTTCTGCTCCAGGCGCGCGCGGCCCGCCTCGGGGACGCCCTCCAGGGAGGATGGGTCGTAGGGGGTCTCGCGCTCCTCGGTCATGTGGTGCTCCTTGTCATGTGAATAAGTCGACTACGGCTTTGGGGGCTTGGACAGAGATGTCGCCGTGCTGGTGGATCGCGGTGCCGATCGCGTGGAAGGTCACCATCATCCCTCTGAGCTCGCGCCCACCGCTGAAGCCGCCGATCGTCCCACCCATGCCCCCACTGAGCGAGTGCGGCGTGATCGTGTGGCTGATCCTCACGCCGACGATCCCGGCCGCGCCGAGCGCGGCGGCCTGGGCGCTGATCTGGCCCATCGCCCGCTCCCGCGCGTTGTACAGGGCCTGGGTGAATTCGCCCAGCTCGTAGGGCTGCATCGAGCCGATTGATCCCGGCCCCTGGCCGAGCATGCCGCGGTAGGCGTAGCTTGAGAAGAACACCGAGCTCCAGGCGACGATCCCGGCCGGCTCGATGCCGGCCCGCAACAGCAGGGCATAGTCCGCGACCGACAGCTCGGTCATCACCGGCTGCCGGCCCGGCTGGGAGGAGCCGGATGGCCGGTTCTCGCGGCGCACCGCGGTGCCGAGCACCACGTGCTCGAGCGCGAGCGAGCCGCCACCGGCGCCTCCCAGCTCGGATTCCCCGGCGCGCGTTTCCACGCCGACGACCGCATCCGCGCCGACGTGACGGGCCTCCTCGGCGAGCCGATTCAGCGCCCGCCCGCGAACCTCATTCAGCGCCTGCGACAGCGTTTCGAGCTCGAACATCGACGTGCCGTAGGGGTCATAGCCGCCTCCCGGCTGGCCCCACGCGGCCTGGTAGCCCATCTGGTAGATCGAGCTGCCCATCACCTGCGACAGCGGCGTCAGCCCCAGCTGGTGGCAGAGCGCGAACCCGTTGACCGAAAGGTCGGAGGTGAACGCCCCGCCCCGCTCGCCCAGCTCGCTCAGACGCCGCTCGGCCGACAGCGGGATGCCGCCCGCTTCGATCCGCGCGAGGGATTCTTCCTGCTCGCGCTCCTGACCCGGGTCCTCCTCCGGTTCGCTCATCTCACCGGCCCTTTCAGCGAGTCCCGTCCGTTACTCCGACTCGACCAGCCCATCGCATGGCTCCCGTCGCTCATCTCATCCAACCAGCCCTTCCAGTGCCAGGCGCGCCTCGGCGCTGCGCTCGGCCTCCGACCTGAGGTCGTCCGTCAGCGCGGCGACCCACTGGTCGGGGTCCAGCGGCTCGCGCTTGATCGCGATGCCCCCAGATTTGCGCTCGCGGAAGGCCTCCACGCGGTCGCCGTCGATCGTGAGCTTGTATATGGCCCCACCCGCCCCGCTGTCCGCGCCGAGCTCGACCTGGATCTCACGCACGTGCTTCTCCCCGCGGCCCAGCAGGCCGCCGCCGTGGCGCTCCACACGGGTGCGCCCCGGTAGCGTTGCCTCGAGCTTCGCGGCCAGCACCTCGACCGAGATGCGCAAGTCCGTGCCGTCGGCGCGCAGGCCCGCCGCAGAGAGATCGAAGGTCTCATCTGTCGACATTCTTTGCAGGCTACCTGGACTCGACGGCGTGGGTGACGGGCGCGTAATAGGCTGACCGTCAAACCGGAGACCCCAAAGGGAGGCGGAGGACGTATGGCGCAGCAGCAGATCGAGAAGGTGGGCGTGCTCGGAGCCGGGCTGATGGGCCACGGCATCGCGCAGGTGGCAGCCCAGGCCGGCTACGGGGTGGTGCTGCGCGAGGTCGACGACGCGACGTTGGCGAAGGGCATCGGCAAGATCGAGAAGCAGCTCGCGCGCGCCGTCGAGAAGGGGAAGTCCTCACAGGAGGACGCCGACGCGGTGCGCGGGCGGATCAACGGCACGACCGACTACGGCGAGCTGGCCGACTGCGACCTCGTGATTGAGGCGATCACCGAGAATCTGTCGCTGAAGCTCGAGATGTGGCGCGAGGTCGACGGGATCGTCAAGGGGGGCGCGGTGTTCGCGACGAACACGTCCTCGCTGTCGGTGATCGACCAGGCGGCGTCCACCGGTCGGCCGGGGCAGTTCGTCGGCTTGCACTACTTCAACCCCGCGCAGGTGATGAAGCTCGTCGAGGTCGTCCGCTGCGTGACGACATCGGACGCGGCCTTCGAGACGGCGCTGGAGTTTGCGAAGTCCGAGTGCAAGCTGGCGATCGGAACGAAGGACCGGGCGGGATTCATCGTCAACCGGCTGCTCGTGCCGTACATGCTCGACGCGATGCGCACCTACGAAGAGGGCGTCGGCTCGGTGGGAGAGATCGACGAGGCGATGAAGGCGGGCGCCGGTCACCCGATGGGTCCGCTGACGCTGGCCGACTTCGTCGGCCTGGACACGCTCGGCTCGATCTGCGACGTGCTGTTCGACGAGTTCCGCGAGCGGCGCTTCGCCCAGCCGCCCGTACTGCGCAAGATGCTCAGCGCCGGTTGGTTCGGGCGCAAGGCGGGAATCGGCTTCTACGACTACTCAGGCGAGGCTCCTCAGCCGAATCCCGCGTTCTAATCGAGGACACTCGCCGATCGGAGCCATCATGAGCCTCGTCATCACCGAAGACCGCGGCGCCGTCCGCCATGTCGTGCTAAACCGTCCGGAGAAGCGCAACGCGATGAGCCAAGCCCTGCTCGTCGAGTTCGGCGACGCCCTGCGCGCGGCCACCAACGACGCATCGGTGCACTGCGTCGTCCTGCGCGGCGAGGGAGCCGTGTTCTCCGCCGGCGTGGACCTCGGCGAGCTGGCCTCGTTCGCCGGCGACCCGAGCGTGCTGCGGCCCTTCCGCAACGTCTTCCTCGACTGCGCGAACCTGTGCGAAGCGATGCCCAAGCCGGTCATCTGCCAGATCCACCGCGCCTGCTTCGGCGGCGCGCTCGAGATCGCCCTCGGCTGCGACCTGCGGATCGCCTCCGATGACGCGCAGCTCGGCCTGCCCGAGGTCAAGTTCGGGATCATCCCCGACGTCGGTGGATCCTCGCGCCTGCCCGCGGTCGTCGGTCTCGGCCGCGCGAAGGAGCTGATCATGACCGCCCAGACGATCGACGCCACCGAGGCGCACCGCATCGGCCTCGTCAACCGCGTCGTCGCACCCGAGGATCTCGAGCAGGCCGCGCAGACACTCGTGGACGAGCTGCTGGCGAACTCACACGTGGCGGTCGGCCGCGCAAAGCGCGTGATGGACGCCTCCGCCCGCCCCACGCTCGCCCAGAGCCTGGAGCTGGAGGTATCGGTGCAGGAGTACTGCGTCGCCGCGATGCGCGAGAGCGCGCGCCAGGCCGAGGGAGCCCTCGTCCGCTAGCCCCAAGCCCCCTGAGACGGCCGTGGACCAAGCGATGCGCCGATCAAAGATCGGCCAGCAGGGAGCGTGGCGTACCGATCGAAGATCGGCTAGCACGCGAGCTGGCCGATCGGAGATCCCGTCGATCTCCGATCGGTGAGGACAAAGCAGCGCGCCGCGTCCACGGTCGTCTCAGTGCCAGTCGACTGGGCCGGCGACGAGCGTGTGGCTGCCCAGCGGACGGCCGAGGATTTCCCGCACACGGCCGGCGCAGGCGAGTAGCGCGGGCAGGTCGACGCCGGTCGAGATGCCCATCCCGTCGAGCATCGAAACGAGATCCTCGGTCGCGATGTTGCCGGTCGCGCCGGACGGCACCGGGCAGCCGCCGAGCTCGCCAAAGCTCGACTCGAAGCTGTCGACCCCGACCTCGAGCGCCGCGAGCACGTTCGCGAGGCCCTGGCCGCGGGTGTTGTGGAAATGGGCGGTCAGCTCGACCTCCCCCAGCCCCTCTTTCCAGCCGGTGAAGAGCTCTCCCACCTGGCGCGGGTTGGCCATCCCGGTGGTGTCGCCGAAGCCGATCTCCTGCGCGCCGGCGGCGTGCAGACGCGTGGCGATCTCGAGCACACGCGCGGGCGGGACGTGGCCCTCGTAGGGGCAGCCGAACGAGGTCGAGATCACCGCCTCGCAGCGCAAACCCGCCGCGCGCGCGCGGGCGAGCACGACTTCCAGGCCCGCCAGCGAGTCCTCGATCGAGCGGTTGACGTTCTTGCGATTGTGCGTCTCCGACGCCGACAGGAAAACATTGATCTCGTCGAACGCATCACGCCCACCGCGATCAACGCTCTCCCCCCGTCGCTCACGCTCCGCCTCGCGCAACGCGAGCGCGTTCTCCAGCCCGCGCTCGTTCGGCACCAGCACGCTCACCGCCACATCCGCGGGCACGTCGATCCCCGCCAGCACCTCGGCCGCGTCGGCGAGCTGCGGAATCACGTCGGCGCGCACGAAGCTCGTGACCTCCAGGCGCTTGAGGCCCGTGCGCGCGAGCGCGTCGATCAGCTCGACCTTGCGCGCGGTCGGGATCGTCTCGGGCTCGTTCTGAAAGCCGTCGCGCGGACCGACCTCCCTGATCTGAACTTTCTCCGCCATCTACATATCCCTATCACCCCAGCGGCGCATGCGCCGCTGGGCGGGGCCGTACATGTACGGCCCCGTGACGGGCCGCATGCGGCCCGTCATTCCGTTGGCGCAAGCGCCAACGGCGGGACCGCGCATGCGCGGTCCCGAGGAGAGGTCGCATGCGACCTCTCCCAACGGGCCACATGTGGCCCGTTGAACCTCACCACATCGACTCACCACATCGACAATCCACCGGAGACGTTCAGCGTCTGACCGGTGACATACGAGGCGTCCTCGCTCGCAAGGAACGCGATCGCGGCGGCGACCTCCTCGGGCTCGCCCGTGCGGCCCATCGCGGTCGCGTTGACCATGCCCTGCTTGAGCCGCTCGCCGATCTCGCCGAGGACCTGCGGCGCGGCGTTCAGCAGCGGCGTCTCGATCGGCCCGGGGGCGACGGCGTTGCAGCGCACGCGGTAGCGCGCGCTCTCTCGCGCGATCGCCTTGGTGAAGCCGATCACGCCGGCCTTCGCGGCGGAGTACACGGCCGAGCCCTGCGAGCCCACGCGCCCGGCCTCGCTGGCGACGTTCACGATCGCCCCGCCGCGACGCTCCTGCATCCCCGGCAATACCGCGTGGGTGACCGCGAGCACGCCGCGCAGGTTGACCCCCAGCACGAAGTCCCACAGGCCCTCGTCGGAGTTGACGAAGAACGAGAACAGGTCCGTGCCGGCGTTGTTGACGAGCACGTCCACCTCCCCGAGCGCCTCCGTCACGGCCGCCACCGCGGCGCGCACCGAGCCCGTGTCGGTCACGTCGAGCACGCACCCAAACCCGTCCAACTCGCCCGCGACCATGCGGGCGCCCTCCTCGTTCACGTCGCCGATCGCCACCCTCGCGCCCTCCGCCGCCAATCGTCGCGCAGTCGCCGCGCCGATTCCGGACGCGCCGCCCGTTACGAGCGCGATCTTGCCCTCGAGCCTCATCTCCGACAGCCTAAAGGTCGGGTGGGCACCGCGCGAGGTGGGCCGGCATCGGCGTGAGCGGTGACAGGCCGCCGGCCGGCTCCTATACTCAGCCGCCGTGCCCTCCGCTCCGATCGACCCGGTCGCCATCGTCGGAGCCTCGGGCGCACTCGGGTTCGGTCTCGCCCTGCGACTGGCCCGCGTCGGGGTGCCGATCGCGATCGGCTCGCGTGATGCCGACCGTGGGCTGGAAACCGCCGAGCGCGCGCGGGCGATCGTGCCGAGCGGCTCCTTCTCCGGCCACGACAACGCCGGCGCCGTGCGCGCGGCGGACACGGTGATCCTGAGCGTGCCCTTTCGCAACCAATCAGAGACGCTCGCCAACCTCAAGGACGCCCTGGAGCCCGGTCAGCTGCTGATCGATGCGACCGTGCCGCTCGCGGCCGCCGTCAGCGGCAAGGCGACGCGCATGCTCGGCGTCTGGCAGGGCTCCGCCGCCCAGCAGGCATTGGAGATGGCGCCCGCGGGGGTGCGCGTGGTCTCCGCCCTGCATACCGTCAGCGCCGCCTCGCTCGGCGATCTCGACCACCCCCTCGACCAGGACGTGCTGGTGTGCGGCGACGCGCGCGCGGACAAGCGCGCGGCGGCCCAACTGATCGAGCGGATCGAGGGCCTGCGCTGCGTCGACTGCGGCCGCCTGGAGATGGCCCGCACGACCGAGTCGCTGACCGCGATGCTGATCGCGGTCAACTCTCGCTACAAGGCGCACGCCGGTATCCGCCTCACGGGTCTGCCGGATGGCCTGTGGCAATAGCAGCGCGGCTGATCGCCTCCTCACCACACCAGACATACTCTGGGAATGATCAGCCCAGATATCGTCGGCCCTGACGTCGTCGGCCCTGAGGTCGTCGTTCTCGCCGGTGGCACCGGCGGCGCCAAGCTCGCGCGCGGCATCGCGGATGTCGTCGGCCCCGAGCGCCTCGCCGTGATCGCGAACACCGGCGATGACATCGAGATCTACGGCGCCCACGTCTCGCCCGACCCCGACCTCGTCTCCTTCTGGCTGGCCGATGCGATCGACGCGCGCGGCTGGGGCCTGCGCGACGACACGTTCGCGGTGATGGATGCGCTGAAGGAGCTCGGCGTGGAGGTGTGGTTCAACCTCGGCGACCGCGACCTCGCCTGGTGTTTGGAGCGCGCCCGCCTGGCCGCCGAGGACGGCCTTGCCCCCACCGCGGCGCTCGCGCGCCTGAACGAGGCGCTCGGCGTGCGCGCTCAGGTGCTGCCGATGAGCGACGACCCCGTGCGCACATGGGTGCGCACGAGCGCCGGCTGGCGCTCGTTCCAGGAGTTCATGATCCGCCGGCAGGGCAAGGGCATCGTCGAGGGCCTGGAGTTCCGCGGCGCCGAGCAGGCGCAGCCGAGCGCGGAGGTGCTCGCGGCGATTCAGAGCGCCCGGGCGATCGTGATCGGCCCCTCCAACCCGCTCGCCTCGATCGCCCCGATCCTCGCCGTGCCCGGCATCCACGAGGCGCTGATCGCCGCGCCCGCGCCCGTTCTCGCCGTCAGCCCGATCGTCGGCGGCGAGGTGCTCAAGGGCCCCACGGCCGCGTTCATGGCGTTCGCCGCGCTGGACCTGAGCGCCGACGGGGTGGCCGACTTCTACGGCGAGCTGCTCGACGGGATCGTCGCCGACGAGAACGTCAGCCGACTTGTCAGTCTCCAGACCGACACCCGCATGGACGACGCGGCCGGCCGTCGGCTCCTGGCCGAGCAGGTGCTCGGCTTCGTCGACGCGCTCGCGCGGTAGCTCAGGCGGCTGATGACGGCCGGCTCTCGCGCCAGGCCTGCAATGCGTCGAGCGCACCGTTCCTGACGCGCTCGAGGAACGTGTCGCGGTCGTTCACGTGCGGGAGCGGCTCGGCGGGGACATCGACCTCGAGGAACTCGCACAGCGGCTCCCAGCCGTCGGTGACCTTCCACACGAGCAGCCGCTCCGGCGGGACGGTCTGCTTGACCGCCTCGTCGTGGGCATTCGCCTGCTCGATCAGCTCCGCGGGGGAATGGCCGGCGACGAACGTGCCCTGCTCGCCCCAGAACATGCGGTGCACCAGCTCCAGGTAGGAGCGCCAGCGCGGGTCGATCTCGCGGCGGGCGCTCGAGAGCAGGCGGATCAGCGACTCGCCGTAGCACATGTCCACGATCGTGCCGCGAAAGCTGCGCTCCCACGACTCGGGCTCGCGCACGCTCAGCAGGACCTTCGCGTCGGGGTAGAAGTCCATCAGCTCGCGGTAGAAGTAGCCCCCAGGCCAGTCGGCGGTGGCGCCGCGACCCGCGAACACCTCCTCCCACACGGCCTCGCCGTCCAGCGCGCGGTTCCACAGCGGGACCTGGCTGTCGAGGTCGGCCAGCACGTCGACCCAGTGGTAGC
Organism: Solirubrobacteraceae bacterium; assembly: GCA_036511695.1. Classification (GTDB taxonomy): domain Bacteria; phylum Actinomycetota; class Thermoleophilia; order Solirubrobacterales; family Solirubrobacteraceae; genus Palsa-744. Next base: position 26,917 of record DATCBT010000009.1, read on the forward strand.
AGGACCCCAGCCCGAGCTGCTCGAGTGCGACCTTCTGCGTCAGTGTGCCTGTGCGCGGCAGACCTGCTCCTATCACCCTCATGCTCGTGGCTCCTTCGTGGTCTGGGTTTTGGGGATGCTAGCCGGGGCCCGGACGGCGCCGCAAACGCAGCAGATCATGGGCACATCACGTGAAAAAGTCCATAAGGACACCCCACCTTTGCCGGTCCTGACGGTCTTTCCAGCTAGGGTCAGGCTAGACTTTGTGGTTGATATGGGTCAGGCCAAGCCATGCATCGCAGCTCCGACGGACCGGCTCGACTCACTCAAATGCCCACCCCGACAGTCAGGGAGTTCCGACCGTGCCCGATACGCTAGCCGACTGGAGCTCGACCGCGGAGTTGCGGGGTAACCTCACCCCGTCCCGCCACACCGGCACACGGATCGCCGGGATCTCCGTCTCCGACTCCGAGAGCACCTACTCGCAGGAGCAGGTGCTCGAGCGGCTGGGGCTGAAGGGGGACGAGTTCGCCGAGCGCATCTTCGCGCGCAGCGGGGTCAAGCGCCGCCGCCTGGACCTCAGCGAGGACTTCCTGGGAAAAACGTTGCAGGGACGCGCCCAGCAGATCGAGCAGGACCTGCTGCATCACTCGATCCATGCCGTTGACGCGCTCGAACTCGACCCGCTCCAGATTGGCACGGTCGTCAGCTCGAGCCTGTACTCGCTCGGTGCTCCCACGCTCGCCCATCGCATGGTCGACCACTACGGGATGCATCCAGCGACCGACAAATACCACATCAGCGGCGTGGGCTGCGCGAGCGGCGTGCCGCTCATGCGCCTGGCGATTCAGACGATGCGCGAGCAGCCCGGCAAGCAGGCACTGGTCGTGACGGCCGAGAGCATGAGCGGCATCCTCACGCCTGGCACACCCGACGACCCGCGAGCCAAGACGGTGGGCTCGGCGCTGTTCGGCGACGGCTGCGCCGCGGCCGTGCTCTCCGGCGACCCCGGCGCGGACGGCCCGGTCATCCTCGACTCGCAGGTCCATCAGATCGAGGGCACGCTCGACGCCGTCCGCCTGGACCTCACGGCCGAGGACAGCTACCTGCACCTCGCCCGCGACCTGCCGGACATCGGCGGAGCGGCCCTGCCGGCGGTCCTCACCGGGTTCCTGCGCCGCAATCACCTCGAGCATTCGGACATCGATCACTGGATGGCTCATCCCGGCGGCAGGCGCATCGTCGAGAACGTCCAGAGTGCGCTGGGGCTCTCGGAGGACGACCTCGCCACGAGCTGGAGCTCGCTGGCCGAGCACGGCAACGTAGGCACGCCCTCGATCCTGTACGTGCTCAGGGACACGATCGCGCGCCACGAGCCCGAGCCGGGCGAGCGCGGAATGATGGTCACGATCGGGCCCGGGGTCACCGTCGGCCTGATGCTGCTCGGCTGGTAGCCCCTCTCCGGATACGCTCGTCTGATGCGCACCGCGGCGATCCTGCCCGTCAAGCACTTCGCCCAGGCCAAGCAGCGCCTCGGCGCGAGTGTCGCCGACCCGCTGCGGCTGGAGCTGGCCCGCGCGATGGTCAGCGATGTGCTCGCCGCGCTCGCGCAGACCGCCTCGATCGAGCGCACGATCGTCGTCACCGGCGAGCCGTCGGTGGCCGGTACGGCGCGCGCGCAGGGAGCGATCGTGCTCGAGGACACCGCCCAGGGCGGCCAGAGCGCGGCCGTGGCCCTCGGCGTCGAGCGGGCGCTGGCCGCGGGAATGGAGCGCGCGCTCTGCATCCCCGGTGACTGCCCGACGCTCGACCCGATCGAGCTGGAGGCGCTGCTGAGCACGCCCGCGAGCTGCGAGTCGGAGGTCGTGATCGTCCCCGACCGCCACGGCACGGGCACCAACGGCCTGCTGCTCGCGCCTCCCGACGCAATCCCCCCCAGCTTCGGCCCCGACAGCTGTGAGCGTCACCGCGAGCTCGCGCGCGCCACGGGGGCGGCCTGTCGCCTCGAGCGGCCGGCCTCGCTGCTCTTGGACATCGACACCGGCGAGGACCTCACCGTGCTGCGCGCGCGACTTTCCGGCGAGCGCATTGCAGCCCCCCGCACCCGCGCGGTGCTCGACTCGGCACGCGAGCAGTGGCCGGCCTTTTCGCCCGCAGCCTGAGCGGCCTACCGGAGGTGCGCGCCGGCGACGACCTCGCGGCGTTGATCGTGGATGCGCTCGCGCGCGAGCACGAGCAGCCCTCCGGCCGCGAGCAACTCTTCGGCCACGAGCAACCCTCCGGTCCCCTGCACGACGAACAGGTGGTTGTGATCGCGCACAAGGTCGTCTCGAAGGCCGAGGGCGCCGTCGTTGCCCTCGGCGACGTGACGCCCGGGGCGCGGGCGCGCGAGCTGGCGGCCAAACAGGACAAGGACCGATCGGAGATCGGCCGGCGCACGGTTCAGGTCGTGCTCGACCAGTCCGCGGAGATCCTCCGCGCCGCCAATGGCGTGCTCATCAGCCGCACCCACCACGGCTTCGTCTGCGCCAACGCCGGGGTCGACGCCTCCAACGCCGCTCGCGAGGGCGGGGCCACGGCGGCGGGGATTGGAGCGGGTGAGACGTTGATCCTCCTCCCCCGTGACCCCGACGCCTCGGCGCGAGCTTTGCGTGCGCGTCTGCGCGAGCTGACCGGCGCCTCGCCCGCGGTGCTGATCACGGACAGCTTCGGACGCGCCTGGCGCCACGGGCAGTGCGACGTGGCGATCGGCTGCGCCGGCATGTCGCCTCTGGATGACTGGCGCGGGCGCACCGACAGCGTCGGCCGGGAGCTGCATGCGACGTGGCTCGCGGTCGCCGATGGGGCCGCCGCAACCGCCGACCTGGCACGGGCCAAGGACTCACGCGAGCCGGTCGTGCTGATCGACGGCCTCGAGCGGTTCATCACCGCCGCCGACGGCCCCGGCGCGGCGGCGCTGCTGCGGCCGCTGGCGGAAGACCTGTTCCGCTGAGAGGGTTTATCCACTCAGGCGCCCCGCGGTGCTCGCCACCGGCAGCCTCGGCCTCCGGTGGAGGACCCGCCCGCCGGCGCGACGGCGCCCAGCCGCTAAGCCGGCGCGACGGCGCCCAGCCGTTCGCGAAGAAACGGCACCACGGCCCGGGCAACGGCCTGGGGGTCGTCCTGGAAGGGCCAATGAGCGCTGTCGGGGAGGATCACTATGTCCTGAACGTCGAAGAACTCGCGCTGGCGCTCGGCGTACTCGACGCTCAGGAACGGGTCGGCGGCGCCCCATACGACCAGCGCCGGCTTGTGCAGCTTGGCCAGCTCCGCGCCGATCTGGTCGGCCAGGTTCTCCGCTCCGGGCGTCGTCGCGTCGGGCGTGGCCCGGTAGAGCTTCAGCACCGCGCGGCGCGTGCCGCGATCGTAGTCGTCGTACATCTTCTCGACGAACTCGGCGGGCAGTCCCTTCGGGTTGGCCCTCGCCATCGCCCGCCGCCAGCCCGAGCGGGGAATCCACGCCTGCGCGAGCTCTCCGAGCACGGGCGTGCGCCAGCGTTTGGCCATCGTGTGCCAGCTGTAGCCGGGGAGGATGCCGATGTTTATCAGCACGACGCTCGCCCAGGCATCGGCGTGCTGCAACCCCCACACCAAGCCGAAGGGACCGCCGAAGTCGTGCAGCACGAGATGGACTCGCTCGATCCGAAGCTCGGCTAGTGCACCCTGGATGAAGTCGGCGTAGGCGGCGACCTGGTAGTCGAAGTGGCGCGGCTTGTCGGCCTGGCCGAAGCCCGGCATATCAAAAGCCACGGCCCGCCCGTGCTCGCCGACGGCGTCGAGGAGCGCGGTCCAGTCCGTGCGCGAGCCGGGATTGCCGTGCACGAACACGACCGCCTCGCGCGCCTCCTGCGGGCCGGCTTCGATCACTGGCGAGGTAATCCCGCCGACGATGATCCTCCGCGTGCGAGGCGCCTCAACAACGTCAAAGTCACTCATCAGATGGCCCCTTCTATTGGCGTGCGACAGCACCTTACATCCACTGTCGCACGGGGCACATTGGCGAGCGCAGTCCCCGGACGTTGACGGGCGCAGGCCAGGTCAGGGGCTATAGACGCGTCAGGCGGCGACCGGCAGCTCGTAACGACGTCTGATGCCATACAGCGTCGTGCGCTCCGCCGCGGGACGTCCCGCCTCGTGCGCGGCGGCGACGAGCTGGTCGGGGTCCAGGCGGGTGCCGTGGTAGGAGCCGGCGAGCCGGCTGATCGACTCCTCCATGAGCGTGCCCCCGAGGTCGTTCACGCCCCAGCGCAGCGACTCGGTCGCCGCGTCGAGGCCCATCTTTACCCAGCTCGCCTGCAGGCTTCCGATCGTGCGCCCGAGCGCGAGGCGGAAGACGGCGGTGTGCTTGAGGTTCTCCGCGCGCGAGATCTCCTCCACCCCGTGCGTGCGCCCGAGCAGCGTCTGAAAGGGGATGAACGACAGCGGCACGAACTCGGTGATCCCGCCGGTGCGTTCCTGCAGCTCGCGGACCACCCGCATGTGCTCGGCCAGCTCCCAGGGCTCCTCGATATGGCCGAACATGACCGTCGCGGTCGAGCGCAGGCCGGCGTTGTGCGAGGCCTCGATGATCTCCACCCAGCGTGCGACGGGCAGCTTGTTCGGGCTGATCCGCTCGCGCACGCCGTCGTGGAGCACCTCCGCGGCGGTGCCCGGCGTCGAACCGAGGCCGGCGTCGCGCAGCTGTGCGAACACCTCCGCCGCGGGCATTCCGGAGATGTCGCACATGTGGGCGATCTCCATCGGGCTGTACGCGTGCAGGTGCAGGTCGGTCCCCGCAGCGTGCGCCGTCTCCTTGGCGAGCCTCAGCCAGCCGAGGTAATCCTCCAGCTGCCAATCCGGATGGATGCCCGACTGGATGCACAGCTCGCTCGCGCCGTACTCGATCGCCTCGTTCACGCGCCGCGCGAACTCCTCGCGGTCGTGCTCATAGGCGTCGGGCGAGCGCTTGCCCTGGCCGAAGCCGCAGAACGCGCAGCCGACGACGCAGACGTTCGACACGTTGATGTTGCGGTTAACGACGAACGTGACCGTCTCGCCCGCCAGTTCCTCGCGCAGCTCGTCCGCCGCCTCGCGGATCTCCGCGATCGCCTCCTCCCGTGTCTCCGCGAACAGCGCCGTCAGCTCGTCAGCGCTCAGCGCGATCCCATCGCGGCCCTTCACGATCGCGCCCGCCACCAGGTCGGACCTGATCGGTGCCGGAGGGTCGGTGCGGGTGGGTGGGCCTCCGGATCCGCGGCGTGGGATGAAGCTCCAGTACTTCAGCTTGATCGTGTCCATCACGCCCTGCGCAACCCAGTCCTGATCGATGTACTGCGGATACACACACAGCCGCTCGGTCAGCGCCACGCCGTCCGCTTGCAGCTGCTTGCGCACCTGGTGCGGCGAGGGAAAGGGGTGCTCGGGGGAGATGTGATCGCCGTTGGCGCTCAGGCCCCCGAGATCGGTCGCGCCGGCCCGCACGAGCTCACCCCACCAGTCGGCCAGGTTCGGCGGGATCTGAATCCCGACGTCCGGCATCAGCCGGCGGGTCTCGGCGATCAATCGCTTCATATCATCGATGCTCACCGCGCAGGCCCATGTTGGCAACGGCAGTTCCGGGCGGTGGCGAGTCGCGATCGAGTCGCTGGAGTCTGTGTTTGTCGAGTCCGGGCCTGTGGAGTCCGGCTCTGTGGAGTCCGGGCCTGTCGAGTCCGGCCCTGTTGAGTCCGGGTCGGCGGGATTCGCGTCGATTGGGGCCTGATCCACACCCGTGCGCCAGTACTCGCGCGCGGCCGCGTCGGCGATCTCGGCGGGCTCTTCGCCGTAGTAGCTCTGGTGCGGAACGAAGTTCTGCAGGATCACCTCTTGGATATGGCCATGCCGGGCATGCGCGGCGGCGAGCGCCTCCAGCGATGCGACGCGCTCGTCCTCGGTCTCGCCGATCCCGACGAGGATCCCGCTCGTGAACGGGATCTTCAGCTCGCCGGCCGCCTCGATCGTCTCCAGGCGCCGCGCCGGGTGCTTCGTCGGCGAGCCCGCGTGCACCGTCTCCATCAGCCGCTCGGACACCGACTCCAGCATCAGCCCCTGTGAGGCCGTCACCTCGCGCAGCCGTGCCAGATCCTCGCGCGGGAGCACGCCGAGGTTGGTGTGCGGCAACAGGCCCCGCTCGAGCGCGCGCTCGCACGTCCAGACGACGTACGCGGTGAAGTCCTCGTGCCCATACTCTCGCAACCGCGCGCGAACCTCGGGGTTGACCTCGGGGTGCTCGCCGGTGAGCACGAGCAGCTCCTTGACCTGGCGCTTGACCGCGCCGTCGAGGATCTCGGTGACCGCATCGGGCGCGTAAAGGTGTGCCTTGTGCGTCGCGAACGCGCAGTACTTGCAGTAACAGCGGCACGTCCGCGACAGCGACAGCGTCAGGTTGCGTGAGAAGGTGACTCTGCGGCGCACCCTGCGCAGTGTATGACCACGTCGGGGTCCGTCCGATCGGGATCGTAGGTTGGCGGGCATGTCCGAAGGCACCCTGCGTCGCGCGGTCGCCGAGATGATCGGTGCGTTCACGCTCACATTCGTCGGAGCCGGCGCCGCCGCGGCCGCCGGCGTCGCCCACGACACCACCCTGATCGGCGTGGCCATCGCCAACGGGCTTGCGATCGGCGTGATGGTCTGCGCGCTCGGGTACATCTCCGGTGGCCACTTCAACCCGGCGATCACCTTCGGCTTCCTGATTACCCGTCGGATCAAGCCTGCACTCGCAGGCGTTTACTGGGTCGCTCAGTTCGGCGGCGCCGCGCTCGCCGCGCTGCTCGTCAGGCAGCTGCTCCCGCGCGCCAGCACCGAAGCGGTGAGCCTCGGTGTGCCCGCGCTCGGTCATGGCGTGAATGCGAGCTCCGGCTTCCTGCTCGAGGCGATCCTCACGTTCTTCCTGGTCCTCGTCGTGTTCGGCGCGGCCGTCGACACGCGCGGCCCCTTCAACGCCGTCGCCGGACTGGCGATCGGCCTGACGATCTCGATCGATGTGCTCTTCGGCGGGCCGTTCACCGGGGCCGCGATGAACCCCTCACGCGCCTTCGGGCCGCAGCTCGTCGGCGACCACTGGGCCAACGGCTGGGTCTGGTACATAGGACCGGTGTTGGGCGCCGTGGTCGCGGCGCTGCTCTATGAGTTCCTCTATCTGCGTCCAGCCGCATCCGAGCCTGTCGGCCCGCCCGAGACGGGCGTGCTCGAGCCCGGCGTGGGCGGCACCGCGGCGAGCTGAGACGCACGGGTCACGGATGCGCCGCGGCAACCGGGTGACCGGAGGCCCTATCCTCCGCCACCATGCCATCCGCGACATGTGTCTACCTGGCTCGTCATGGCCAGACGGCCTACAACCTCGAGGGTCGCTTCCAAGGCCAACTCCCGGTGGCACTCGACGACACCGGCCGCGCCCAGGCCGCCGAGCTGGCCGAGCGGGCCGCCGAGCACGACTTCGCGAAGCTGTGGTGCAGCCCGCTGCTGCGCGCGCGCGAAACCGCCGATATCGTCGCGGCGCGGATCGGCTTGGAGCCGTGCGAGGACGCGCGGCTGATGGAGACCGACGCCGGCGACTGGACCGACCGGACCTTTGCCGATGTGCAGGCCGAAGCACCGGAGGCCTTCGCGGCGTTCGTCGCCGGCGAGCCAGACTTCGCCTTTCCCGGCGGGGAGTCCTTCACCCAGCAGGGCATTCGCGTCGCCGCGGCGCTCGCCGACATCGAACGTGGAACGCTGCCCGCGCTGGTCGTCTGCCACGGCGGGGTGATTCGCATCGCCATCTTCCAGCGAGTCAGCCGTAGCGTGGCGATGAGCGAACGGGTGCCCAACGGCGCCCTGGTCCCGCTCGCCCCGGCTGCGGCGAAGCGCGCGGATACGGGCGGCGGCGCGGCCGCCCAGCTCAGCTAAGGGTTCGCGGACAGGCGCGTGACCAGCATGGCGCCCTCGCGGGCCATGCGCGAGCGGGGAACAACCAGGTCGAAGCCCGCCTGCTCGGCGCGCTCGCGCGCTCGCGCGTCCACGTGCGAGTAGAAGCCGAGCGTGCGTGTCTCCCCCAGCAGGCCATCCGCCGCGAGGGTTTCCACGAGCGCGGCGCCGTTGAGATCCTCGTCCACCAGATCAACCACGAGCACCGCCGGTTTGCCTGTCAGCCGCTCCCGTGTCCGATCGGCATCCGCTACCAGCTCGACCTCGTGACCGGCCGCAGCCAGCGCGCCCTGCACCTGAGAGCCGAAGAGCAGGTCCGGGATCAGCGCAACCACGCGAGCCATCGTCCTCAGGCTCCTGTCCGCATGATCCTGTTGCCGGGCGTTCGCCTACTGCGCGCGCAGGCGACGGAATTCGTCGCGCACCGACTGCGGACGGCCCCACATCTGCGTGACCTCGGTACGCCCTGTGCGCACCTCCCGCACAACCAGCTCGCCCTCCAAGCCGGCATCGTCGAGCAGGCCGAGCGTCCCGTGCACCGTGGGCGCGGAGGCGGCGTGACCGAAGCGATGGGCGACGAGCAGACGCCAGTGCCAGTCGTGATGGGAGTAGGGCTTGGCGTTGCACGTCGTCAGATACACCGCGGCTTCCACGTAGCGCGACTCGTCCGCGATCCGCAGATCGAGCTCCAGATCCGTCCAGTCGTCGGGCAGCGAGTCGACGATCGTCTGAAATGTGTCGGCCAGGCCCATCGCGATGAAGCCTAGCGTGGCTATCCTCGATTTGTGGCCGCCACCGACACAACTCCGCTAAGCGCCGAATACCTGGCGCTCACCGATGGCTGCGGCCTGCTCGACCGCTCCGAGCGCGGCAAGCTCGCCCTGACCGGCTCCGAGGCCAAGGCCTTTCTCGCCGGGCAGGTGACCAATGACATCGAGGCCCTCTCCCCCGGGAGCGGCTGCTACGCGGCGTTCCTCACCCCCAAGGGCAAGATGCTCGGCGACCTGCGCGTCCTCGATCTCGGCGACGAGCTGTTTCTGGACACCGAGCGCATCACCCTCCAGGCCCTGTTCGACATGATCCGCCGCTTCAAGATCGGCTACGACGTCGCGCTTGCAAAGCGCACGCTCGAGCGCGGCCTGCTCTCGCTGATCGGGCCCACGGCCCAGGAGACCGCCGGACTCGCGCTTGCGGACACCGAGCATGCCAACGTGCGTGTGGAGATCGCGGGTATGCAGACCGTCCTCGTACGCACCGATGTCGGGGTGGACGTCATCTGCAACGGGGCCGACACCCCGGCGATCGCACAGGCTCTCCTGACAGCGGGAGCGCGGCCTGTCGAGGAGGCGGCCGCGGAGATCATCCGCGTCGAGCACGGTCGGCCTCGCTACGGGATCGACCTCGACGACACCGTGATCCCCCAGGAGGCGGGCCTCAACGAGCGCGCGGTCAGCTTCACCAAGGGCTGCTACGTCGGCCAGGAGACGGTCGCGCGCCTGCACTACAGGGGCAAGCCCAACCGCCACCTGCGCGCCCTGCGCCTGTCCGAGCCCGTCGCCCCCGGCGCGGATCTGCACCTGGGCGAGCGCCTCGTTGGGCGCCTCTCGAGCTCTGTGATCTCCCCCCGCCACGGCCCGATCGGCCTGGCGCTCGTACGCCGCGAGGCCGAGCCGGGCGCCACCGTCTCCGTCGGCGAGCACGGCATGAGCGCCGAGGTGCTCGAGCCGCGGTTGCAGCCCAAGCAGCCCCTCGCGCCTGGCCCTGGGTAGGATTGGCTCGTTGCTCGTCCCCGACATGTGAGGTTCTAAAGCACCGTGGCAATCGATCTGCAACAAGTCTCCGACGTCAGCGCCGAGCCCGGTGAGCTGCCCAAGACGATGGCCGCCTGGGTGATCCGCGAGGAGCGCTTCGGCGAACCGAAGGACGCCTTCCAGCTCGAGGAGATCGAGGTGCCCGAGCCCGGCGCCTTCGAGGTGATCGTGCGGGTGATGGCCGCCGGGGTCAACTACAACAATGTCTGGGCCGCCCTCGGCAAGCCGGTCTCGGTGATGCGCTACGGCGACCACCCGGAGTTCGGCCACCACATCGGCGGCTCCGACGCCTCGGGAATCGTCTGGAAGGTCGGCGCCGGCGTCACGCGCTGGAAGGTCGGCGACGAGGTCGTCGTGCACTGCAACCAGGCCTCCTACGAGGACCCCGAGGTCCACGGCCTCGATCCGATGGCCGCCCCCTCGCAGAAGATCTGGGGCTATGAGACGACCTGGGGCTCCTTCGCGCAGTTCACCAAGGTCCAGGCCCAGCAGCTGCTGCACAAGCCGGCGGCGCTGAGCTGGGAGGAGTCGGCCTCCTACGGCCTCGTCTACTTCACCGCCTACCGCATGCTGCTCACACGCTGCAAACTCCAGGCCGGCAAGAAGGTGCTGATCTGGGGCGCAGCCGGCGGTCTCGGCGTGTTCGCAACCCAGCTCTGCGCCGCCGCCGGCGCCCAGTGCGTCGGCGTCGTCTCCTCCGCCGCGAAGGGCGAGCTGGTCAAGCGCCTGGGCGCCGTGGACTACATCGACCGCGCCGAGTTCGCGGGCATGATGCGCACCGGCAAGGAGACCCCCGAGGAGGAGAAGGCGCGCTTCGGCGTCTCGCGCGAATTCTCAAAGCGCGTCAAGCAGCTCCTCGGCGACGCCCCAGACATCGTCTTCGAGCACGTTGGTCAGGCCACCTTCCCGACCTCCGTCTTCACCGTCAAGCCATTCGGCAAGGTCGTGATCTGCGCCGGCACGACCGGCTTCAACCTCGACTTCGACGTGCGCTACCTGTGGATGAAGCAGAAGGAGATCCTCGGCTCGCACTTCGCCAACGCGTATGAGTGCACGAAGGCCAACGAGCTGATCGAGAGCGGCCAGATCCGCCCCGTGCTGTGGCGCACGCTCGGCTTCGAGGGCGTCGCCGAAGCGCACCAGCTGATGCTCGAAAACAAGCACCTCGGCAAGATCTCGATCCTCGTCGGCGCCGACGCCGAGGGCCAGGGCAAGACCGCCGAGGGCCCAGGCGCCATACACGCGGAGGTAGGCGCCTGATGGCCGGCACGGTGATCGTGCCGTGGTATGCCACGGGCTTTCGCGGCGGGGACTTCGAGACCGCGCTCAATGATGTAGCCGCCACCGCGCTGCGCTACGGCGCAACGTCATACGCGGTCTACCGCGCGCGTGATGACCGCTACAAATTCCAGCAGCTCGCCGCCTTCACCGAGCACCTCGACTGGGAGCGTTACTGGGCCGGCCCGGAGATGACCGACTTTCGCGTGCTCCACTCCAGCTGGTTCCAGATCCCGGTGCTCTACGGCTGGTGGGACCTCAGCACGAGCGGCGGCGTCACCCTCGACGCGATTCCCGTCACAGCCGGCAACGGACACGCCAACGGCGTTGGCAACAGTGGCGCACGCATGGTCGAGGGCGAGGGCTGAGTACCAAGAACCGCGCCCCACCCAGGGCATTCCGTTCAGATAGCGTAGTTGCGTTCTCGGATCTGATAACATGCTGGACGTGAAGCCGTCGCTGGAAGACGTATTGGAGAAGGCCGTGCAGCTGCAGGAACTGGTCCCCGGCGCCGTGCTGGTCGGGGGGTCCGCGGCAGCGCTCCATGCCCACCATCGGGAGTCGCTCGATCACGACCATGTCGTCGCGGACCTCGCGGAGCGCTTCGACACGATCCTCAAGAACCTGGAGGCGCTCGGGGACTGGTCGATGACACGGGCGCAACCCGGGAAGATCATCCTCGGCGAGCTCGGGGGCATCGAGACCGGAGTGCGCCAGCTGCTTCGCAGCCGACCGCTGGAGACCACCGACATCGAGGTGCGGGGCAAGCATCTCGTCATACCAACCGCGGCAGAGATCCTGCGGATCAAGGCGTGGCTTGCCCTGAGCCGCAACCAGACCCGGGACTACCTCGACATCGCGGCGCTCGCAGAGCGGATCGGACTCGACGATGCAGCCGCCGTGCTGCGAGTCATCGACGACTACTACGCCGACATCAACACCCGGCCAGAGGCGGTTGCCACGCAACTCGTCAGACAGTTGGCAGACCCCCGACCACGAGACTCGGAGGTCACCACACAGCTCGCGAGCTATAAGTCGCTGGAGCGCCGCTGGCACGACTGGTCCACGGTCAAGGCGGTACTCGCGGACCTCGCGGAGAGAATGGTGCGATGACGATGCACTTTCGCAACCTCGACTTCAATCCCACCGCACCGGTGGACCAGTGGCCGGCTGAGGCGATCGAGACGGTCATCGACCGCGGCTCGCTCTTAGACTGGCGTCAGCTCGCCGGGGCGATCCGGCTGCACCCCTGGGGGCCGGCCGCGCGCACGGCCGAGACCGTGGCCGGCTGGGGCGAGCACTATGGCGTTGACACGCTGATGATCAGCGTGATTCGCCACGCGCGCGAGGACGTCGCCCTGAAAGGACGGGCCGAGTACGCCGCCCGGATTCGCGCCTGGCGCACCCACAGCGGAATGACACTGCGACAGTTCGCCCGGGCGGCCGGCACCTCGGCATCCCGGCTGTCCGACTACGAGAACGCGAAGGTCGCACCCACGACCGATGTGCTCGCCCGGCTCAGCCACGTCGCAGCAAGTCAGCCAGCAGGATCGGCCAAACGAGCAGGGGGCATCGCGCAAGTACCGCCTCGGCCTCAAGGTCACCAACCTCGGCATGGCGGCGTTGAGCTCGACCGGCCTGCGTGAGCAACGACGAAGAGCTGACGGCCGGGCTTTACGCCATCGCCGCGCCTATACGCAACGAGGCCCGCGATGTCGTGGCCGCCCTCAACCTTTCGGCCGACGCCTCGAGGAGCTCGTCGACGCCCTCGGCCCGCACCTCTTCTCCACGGCCGACCGCATCTCAGCCCGCCTCGGCTACAGACGCGACGACGAGAATGCCTAACGACGCACGCGTCGGCGATGCGGATCTCCGTCGCTTCCGCGTCCGCGGCAGCCGAGGCATGAGGATGCCATGGCCCACTGGGGCGAGGCCACGGCAATTCGTGACATCTATTACCAATCTCCTTACTCGGTAATTGCCAATGCCCCGCGCCGGGTGCTCATCGTAAGAGCCACTCGGCAGCCGGCTGACCATTTCTGAGCCTTCACGGGCGCCGCAACCGGGAGAGGGGTAAACGGCCACGGCGCTCGCGAAGACCCAGCACCCAAGTCCGTTCAGTGCCGGAGCCTCTCCGAGCCCCGCCGCCAGAGTGGGACGGACGGCGACGCTCGAGCGGGACCCGGCACCAGACCTGACGCCGGAGTACATCGGCGAGCGTTGAACGCAGGCCCCGCCGCATCCGTGCGGCGGGGCCTGATCTTCTTTGCCCTCCTTCGTGGATCTAGAGTTGCCTAAATCCCACGTTGTTGACTGCTATTCGCTTGCTTTCACAGCTTCTGCAGCCGCTGTTTCCAACGTGCCGTTGAGGATGGCTGTGTTGTGCCCCGCCGCGGATGGCAGACCGAGGAGCGTATTGACGAGCGGATCGACGAACGATGAGAATGACCCGCCGCAACCTGTTGCTCCGGGCGCCGCGAACGAGTTGTTCACGAGCGAATTATTGCTGATCCTGATCAACGTGAATTCGTCTTTGAATTCAAGCGTACCCACTTTGCCTGTGATCGGTTTGTTCGGTTCGGGCGGGCTCGTCGTCCCGGTGGTGAAGTTAATCACGATCGGGCTCGAGTTTGAGCCTATGTAGCAATTGCTCCCAAGGAACGTATTACTCAGCTTCACCTTCACCGGCAGCGAGAGCGCCGTTCCTTTCGCATCGATCAGGTTTTCGGTGTTCAGGCTAATCGAGCTCGCGGGCGCCGCGAGTTCGGTCGTTGCCGTAACACCTGTCAACCCTTCGTTGATCATTTTGTTGAACTTTTCTTTGGCTTCTGTAGGCCACGATTTCGGGGCTTCGATCCCGAACAGGCCGCCCGGAACGTACAGCGCGGTTTTGGACAGCGTGTTGCCGTCTTCCGCGCCCACGAATCCGAGGACCCCCGTTTCTGGGTTTACGGTGAATCCGCCCTGCAGGGTGATTGTTTTGTTGATCGGTACCGTCTTTTTCCCGATCGTGAATTCCCCGCTGGTCGCCTGCGCGAACACACAGCTATTCAATTCAGGTGTGATCAAGGGACAATCGGCGAAGTTGGCGAAGTCCCCTTTGGGATGATGTTCCACCGCCAAAGCCGGCGAAGCGACGGCCAGCGGCACTATCAACGCAGCCACAACGACGAGCGCGTGCCTGCAAATACCTACTATGCGATGTTTATGATTCATGAATGTAAAGCCTCCTTAGGCTCAGTTAATGCTGCTTGTCGTGCTTTTTCTTCGCCCCGGCCTTCGCCGCGGCGTACTGCTTCCGGGCCCGCTTTTCACAGCCGGCCCGCTTGCCCTTTGACTTCGTCCGGCAAGTCTTCAGCGCGACGGCGAGCTTCTGCGTCCGCGTCAACACCTTTGCCTTCGCGCACCCCGCTACCGCGATCCTTGTGGTCTGTTTGACCACCGCGCCGTTCTGCCCCGTGATCGCGGTGGGCATCGCCAGCGTCTGCCCGCAGAGGCTGTATTTCGCGCTCGCCGGGCCGTTCGCCCCGAGGACGGAGTACTTCCCTATGGGGAGCTTCAGCTCGAACGAGCTGACCGGCGCGTCCGGGACCGCTTTGAACGCGCTCGAGGTGATGCCTTTTTTGATGTCCGTGTTCCCGTCGAGGATCAGCGTGATCCCTTCCCCCTGCAGCACGATCTCGAGGTCGGGGAACGCCGCGCCACCATGGCTGACCAGATACGCCGGGCCGGTCAATGGGTGCGCGAGAACCGGCGTTACCGCCGTCGCGGTGCCCACGTCGGATTCATTGTGGCAGCCTGCGGGGTTCGCTTCGAACACCTTCGCCAGGCACGCCTTCTGCAACGTCGTCAGGCGCGAGGGGAGCTGCTTGGGGAGGTCCACCTTGACCTTGCCGATGTTTGCCTGCCCTGTCCCGGAGGTGACCTTCACGTCCAGTGAGGCGCCGTCTGCTCTGCTGGCCTTTCCCTGCGTGGAGACCTTGAACGACGGTTTGAACGGCAGGTTCGCGCAGTTCGCCGCCTCGAACGACGACGACACCTCGGCGGACGCCCCCTGCGTGCTCGTGATCGTGCCGCTCACGCTCATCGGCGCACAGTTCGTGGGGTTGAACATGAACCCTGGCCGGTTGACCGTCACGTTGACCGTGCGGATATCTAGTGGGATGCCCTGCAGGATCGTGGGTAGTGGGTCGCTTGTGACCGTGATCTGCGCGGTATGCGGGTCCACGTTGACCTGCGCCCTGACGTTGACGTTGCCGAGGTTGAACGGGCCCGCCACGGCAGGCACGACGATCGACAGGCCAAACGGCGCGCCCTTATACGGGCCGGTGAGGTAGACGCGGCCGCCTTTGACCCAGAATGGGTCTTCCCCGGAACCCGCCGCGGCCGTGGTTTCCCCGATCTGGCTTTCCGGACCACATTCCCCTCTAGAGGCCTGCGGTTCGGGGCATTGCACGACGCTCTTGAGCACCCCGAGCAGACCCGGAGGTACCACGATCTGCGCGCTGCCCAGGCGCTGTTCGCCATCCTGGCGAGAGAACGTCACCGAGAATGGGCTGAAGGCGCCCGCCTGGTTGTTGGTCGTGCCCGCAGCGAACGAAGGCGCGAACCCGCCGGCGCATCCCGTGTTGATACCGAACGTATCCGACAACGGTACGGCGGGCGTTCCGCTCCACGGCGTGAGCGACGCTTTCGATCCGTACGTCCCGCACGCCGGCGGCGTGATCAGTGGCGCCCTGGGGCCGCCGAAGAGGTGGAGCTTCAGGTCGCTGAACGGAAGCCGCGGGTTTTCGCTGAACGTCGTCGTGAGCTGCCCGCTCGCGGGGTCCGCTTCGACGTGGCCCGCGAGCTTGACGAGCACCCCCTCGCCTTCCACGACCAGGTAGATCGCCAGCAGGCTCCCGAACGGGTTGTTGTCCTGCTGCGCGAGGTAGACAGAGCCCTGCAGCGCGTGTTCCAGCAGCGGCGTTTCGACTTCGACCGTGCCGATCCTCGACGCGTCGGGACACGAGGGTTTTTCGGCGTTGTTGATCCCGATCTGCGCGGGAGCGCAAGCCTGCAGCCCGTTCGCCTCCGCCGGGTTGACCGCCACGCCCGCCGGCAACGTCACCGTGGCGTCCTTCAGCTGCGCCTCGGCGAAGCCGTTGACGTCTTCGTTCTGGGGGACGTGCACATCGACGTTCAACCCACTCGGCGAGTCCGCCGCCGTCGTATCCGGCTGCACGCTGACAGACGGAGTGAACCCCAGTTTTTCACAGCCGCCGAGCGCGGGGGAGTCCAACTGCGTGGTCTGCCACCGCGGATCGTTGAAGTTCGCCGCGTTGAAGTCAGACGAGCCGTCCGCGTTGAGCGGCACCGGCGCGGGATGCTCCCATGTATCAGCGTGGATCGTCGTCCGCAACGGTTCACCCGAGCAATCGGTCGGGTTCGTGAAGAAGGCGCCACCCGGAGACGCGCCCCCATCCCGCACAGTCGGGTTACCGAAGAAAGTCGCCTGGATGCCGAATAGGCCGGCTACACTAAGGACGTCCGGTACCACAACCCGCACACCGTAGTCAGACCCGGTACGGACACTCGGGTACATGAAGACATCGGTGCCGTCCAAGTCCACGTGCACCCCGAACTCAGCCGGATGGCCCGGCTCGGGAGGGAGATTATAGATCGGGTTACCCCCGGTTCCTTCAGGGGATTCTCCCTGGTTGGCTCCGGTCTGCAAGCCGTCCCAAGTGAGGTTGCCGACCTGGCTCCCCGCGGGACATGCGTGCTTGTCTGTGTTTTTGAGCTGATGGAAGTTGGCCCATGGACAACGCGGTGTCGCCAGCGGGTTGCCTATGAATCCAGGGGGGAGATCGATCACGATGTCCTTCACATCTTCGACAGGGTCAAAAATCGTGAACTCGCCTCCGGTGGCGGAGAGGCTCGTGTTGTGCGTCGGGAAGTCAAAGCTGGTGGTCAGCGAGTTGGGGTGACCCCCGGCCTGGGTGTCCGGCGCGCCGGCCGCGTCCGCGATGAGGTTGCCGCTGTCGAGAAAGCCAAACGGGGGCGCTGGCGAGTTGACCGGGTTGGTGAAGCTCGCCGAAGCGGCCGGCGCTCCCCCGCCGGACACCTGCAGACGGCTGGTTGCCGGGCCGGAAGGGGCACCGGGCGACACCGTAACCGGGATCGTGATGAAGTCTTCCGTTAGAACGAGCGAAGGCGTCTCTCCTCCGCCGAAGCTGAAGCCGGTCCCCGTGCAGGTAACGACGCTGTTGTCTTCCGTACCCGCTTCCGTCGTGCAGCCCCAGCCGCTTTCGGATTCGGCGCCACCGCTCTGATTGCCCCACGGCGTCGCGGCGGTGGTGACACCGGGCGGAAGCGTGTCGGTGAGGATGATCGGTTCGCCGTTCGTCGCCGCTCCTCCCACGTTCCTCAGCGTCACCTGGTATCGGTCGACGAATCGTTCTGGTTCTTGATACGGAAAGTCGCTGGACGACAGGTCGGTCGGCAAAGCGATCGAATGGATCTGCCAAGCCGGAGCGGGCGTCACCGCGGACGCAGGCGCCGCGGACATCGCCAAACCCAGGACGGCGACCGCGATCGACGATACGCCGGTGAGCAGAGTGGTCAACCGGGTCATCGCTTACTCCTCCGATCGCTGCTTTTCTTGGCCTTGGATTTCTTGCCGTACTGCTTCTTGGCGCGTATCACGCATGCCGCTCGGCTCTTCCTTGGCTGCTTCTGACACGCGTTCAGCGCCTTCGCGAGCTTCTGTGCACGTGTCAGTGGCTTCGACTGCCGTTTCGGCTTTGCCGCGGGCTTCGACACCGCCGAAATCAGGTTGCCTGAACCGGAGAACGTCGCGCTCGACGGCGCGCCGAGGAGCGGCGGCGGGCCCGCTTCGCCCTGGCAAGCATCGCCCTGGCAGGCAGCGGGAGAGCTGGGCGCCGGGAAACCCCCGTCGATGCGCGCGTCGTAGATGTCCCTGAAAGAATCGCCGTCCTGCGAGACGAGCTGATCGGACGTGCTGAAGAACACGTCGCTACCGGACGAGTCGGTTCCGATCAGTTCGGCCCCCTCGAGTTCCGTGCCGGGTATGCGGGAGCGGTCTTGGCCGTCGGAGATCAGCGAGACGTTCCCGTCGTGGTACTCGTAGACGTTTTCGACCTGACCGCTGGGGTCGTTGATCGCCTGCGACGTCAGACCCTCAGACGACGAAAAGAACACGTACTGGCCATCATCGGACATCGACGAATGCTTGGCTGGCCCACTCCATTGGCCGAAGGGGACCACCCTGATGCTTGCCGTGTTGGCGTTGTTGTTCCCGTTTTTGTCGAAGCCGCTCTGGCCGATCGAGATCCGCACCAGTTCGCCCGTCTGTGCGTCGTAGCGGTAGATGTCTTGCGCTGTGTCGGTGTCATCGGCAGTTAGTTGGGCATTGCTCTGAAAGAGCAGGAAGCGGCCATCGGGCGTCGCCTGCACTGCGTGGTTGTCGTTTCCTTCCCCCACCCAGTCGCCCGAGTCCGACGCGGCCAGGATGGCGACGAACGCCGTCTGCCGAGTGCTCGTATCGTAGACATAGAGGTTGTCTTCGCCCGCAACCGCGACCTGGTGACCAGGCGGCAGCGAACGATCCGGTTCGTTCGTCAGCACGCCGTGGGCGACGAAGTAGACGTGCGAGCCGTCCTCGGAACCCCGCGCCACGCCCTGCACTTCGGCCGTTTCCACTCCATCCGAGACCAGGGTGACCTTTTCGCCCGCGGGGGCGTTGAAGTCGTACTCGTAGAGGTTCTCGCCTGTGTCCCCGGGCAGCAGTTCCTGTTCAGTGGTGAAGAAGACCTTCGAGCCGTCTTCGGAGGCGCCCCGAAAGGCGCCTTCCGTCACGCCCGTGGTCGTGTTGCACGCCGTGCAGTCTTCTTTCGAGGGCTCGGAGATCGCCACCGTCCGGAACTGCGTTTCGGAGCCAAGCTGGAACTCTTCCCGCGCGAACAGCTCTGTGTGTGGCGGCTGCGAGCTGCCGCATTTCTCGCGGTCTTCGCCCCACGGGGTGAAGAACACCCTCGAACCATCGGAGGAAACCGCGTTATACGCCTCGCGACTCCTGAAGCTGCCCACACTCGTCCCGCACCGGCTGAGCAGGCTGGCGCTGCCCTTAGCACCGCTCACGCCGACCAGGAACGGTTCCGAGCTGCCGACGCCGACGTACTCGTAGAGCGAGGGAAGCGGTTCTTCTTCTTTTTCCGCGACTTCCCCTCCGGTGGTGTCGAACGGCCAGAGATAGCGATGCCGTCCTTCTGTTTCTGGCGTTGCGAGGGTGAACAGAACATGCGAGAGATCACTCGACTGACCTCCGACATGTCCTTCGTGATACAGGTAGATTTGGACACCAACGTTATTAATAGATGCGCCGGCCGGCGGGTCGACGAGCGCCGAGGCCGGCGCCGCAGGCCCCACCTCGGCAAAGCTGCCGTCTGGTTCGCGGATGTACAGGTTCAGGGCATCCGCCGGCCCCGAGAGAGGCCGAAGCCCAAACAGGACCCTGTCGAGGCCGGCGCTCACAGCCATCGGATCGTTCGTGAAGTTAGTCCCCCCGAGCGAAAAGACCGGCGCGTCAAGCGACATCGTCGTCCAACCGGCTCCTGCGGCTGTGAACGCGTAGGTCGCTCCTTCAAGTCCGGGAACGCTGTTGGCCCCCGAGAACCCACCTGAGGACTTGCCGATCAGCGTCGATCCGGAACTTGCGACGGCATATGCGCCATTCGTGAGACCCTGACCATTCTTGAACGTAGGCGACACTTGCTCGTAGGCACGACAGTCAGGGAGACCGGCCGACGGGCCGGTCCGCAACGCTTCATTGGGACAGGATCCTTCAGCCCGCGCCGGTGCAACCCCCAGATTCGCCATGACGCACACAAGCACGCCGACGAGACCGAAGCCACAGCCCGTAAGCCGTCCGCGAAACATCTCCTTCGACCAACAAACGCGCCTACTGAAGTTCATCGTAGTTGCCCCTTCCCTCACCGACGCATGCCACACCACCCTGCACTTCCAGCGCACACACGCCCTATTGCCGTTAGAAACCGCTTGTCCCAACACTCAACGTCGGTACGGGACGGCACTCAGCCGTCCCGTACCGACAACTAGCTACCAATCCATTTCTTGCCGGTGCTTATTTTGCAGTCACCGCCCAGCCGTTTTCCAATTCCAGTTCCGCTTCGCCTTCGAGAGTGGCCGGATGACCACCGAATTTCAAATTGGAGCTGGCTGCAGTGTATTGCAATACGTTTCCGCTAAAGAGCCCGGTATCCGTACCAGTGACTGGAAAAGACATACCATTCAAGGGGCATGTTTCCGGGCTTTTGTTAAGAAATTCCAATGTGACAAACACCGTCCCGTGTTTAGGAGGTTTGTTGACGTCTTTTACAGGCGTTCCTGCTAGCAGTTCCGTTTCGACTCCACTTACGACAACCTTACCCGGTGTTTTCGTAACCGGATCAGTTACTACGCAAAGTCCCGGTCCTGGTTTTTCGACTACACAGTTTTCGAATTCGATAGTCTCTTCATCCGTACCGGCTGAACCCGCAACTTGGTTTATTGTGCCCGTGTCTTTGACGGTGCACGTCATCTTTACCATGACGCCGCCAGCTTCGCCTTTGAACACAAAGCTTACTCCAGCTTTGTTTTTCGACTTGACTTTTTTCGTTCCAACCAGTGTCTTCCATTCCCATTTGCCCGTTCCTGACACCGTTGTACACTTGTGTTCAGTGAATTTGGTGCCAGCTCCTGTTCCTTCTTCACATACATTCCATTCGGGCGCCGCCGACGCCGACGCAGACGCAACCGCCCCGACCGCAAACACGGCCAACAGGCTCACCAGCAAGATTCTCAATCGATTACTACTCATTTTGGTATGCTCCCTTGTGTTGTGCTTGGCCTCGGGGCACCCTCCGAAAGCACATAGTGGCGCCCCGGGGCCGGATTAATTCTGCTCCCTGCTCTGGCACACAGAAGATTCGTTTGGGGACCCGGCCTGCAATCGCCCGGCCGGGCCTGCCTTGGGAAGTCGTTCTTGATCTGGACTGCTGTCCTCCTCGTGATCGACCCTTCGAAGGCCAGGATGCCGCTCTCTCCGGAAAAGTCAACGTTTCGAGCAAGATGTTTCCTAACTGGCCAGAGACAGGTTGGCGCCGTCGCGCATAGCCTCGTGCTCGGCCGCGATCGCCTGCACCGCCTGCTCCGCGCCGATCGCCGGGGCAAGCGCCAGGTATGAGAGGACCCCTGCGATGCTCGAGAGCTGGTGTGCGCGTCCGACGGCGACGTGGTGGTGGATGACCCCCCAGACCGCGCCGACGGAGGCTTCGGCGGCGAGCTCGCTCGGGCGCTGTCCCGCCGGCGCGCTGATCCGCAGGCTCTCGGCAACGCCGGCGATCGCGCGCTCCCGGCAGAGCATCCCGTCCGGGCCCGGCGCGAACACCTCGATGAACCCGAGCCGCGCCAGCACCGGATCGGCCGCGATGTCCGCGCACAGCGCGCACATCGCACGGTGCAGGCCACCCGGCCAGGTCCGGGCGGCGGCGCCCGCCGGGACGGCGTGGGCGAGCGCGCGCTCGGTGAGACGCTCGAGCGCCGCGATGAAGCAACCCTGGACGTCCTCGAAATGCTCATCGAAGCGCTTGCGCGAGACGCCCGCGGCGGCGCGGATCCGCGGAACCGTCAGCTGCCAGTAGCCCCCCTCGGCCGCGAGCCGCGCGACCGCGTCGAGGATGCGCGCACGGTCCTCGCCGCGCGCGGCGCGATCGTGAGTGAGAAGTGCCGCACTGGGCACCGCCGGCGCGGACGGTGTATCGAGCTGTGCAAGCGACGTGGCGGCGTGGCAGCGGAAGCAGAGCATCCACTCCAGCAGCTCGTCGGCCAGGCCAGGTAGCTCGTGCGCGCGGCCGGCCAGCAGTTGCGCGCGCGCCACGCGGTGCACACCCGCGACAATGCCCTTGATGAGCAGCGGTGGCGCCGGTACAGGGTCCGGCGCGCCGGCGAAGCTGATCTCGATCATCGCCTCGTAGTGCCCCTCCGCACGGCGCATCTGCTCGAGCGCCGCTCCTCCGCCGGCGAACGCCTCCACCAGCGCGAGCCGCGCCGCCTTCG
>DATCBT010000010.1:0-22856 GCA_036511695.1 Solirubrobacteraceae bacterium
TGTGCGCCCGCCTTGCCCTCCGCCGTCGCCGTCGGCATATCATTCGCCGGTGCGCCAGTCGCCTGGCGGGCGCCGGCGCCCTGGCCGGCCGAGAGCACGTCGGCCTTCCTGATCTGTCCAGCCGGGCCGCTGCCGGAGACATTTGCCAGATCCACGCCCTCGACCGCCGCCGCCCGCGCGGCGACCGGAGAGATCTTCACGCCGTCGGGCAGCCCACCCTGGGCACCGTCGCCGGAGGCTCCATCGCCGGCCGCGCCGGCGCCGTCGCCGGGAGCCCCATCCCCGGTCGTGCTCTCATCAGGTGCGCCGTTGCTCGCCGGGGCGCCGTTCTGTGGCGCGCCGCCTGACGCGCCGCCAACGACGATTCGCGCGATCACCTGGCCGACGGTCACCGTGTCGCCCTCCTGCGCCAGAATCTCGCTCACCTTCCCGGTCGCCGGCGAGGGCAGCTCCACATCGACCTTGTCGGTGGAGATCTCAACGATCGTGTCGTCGACTTTGATCTCCCCGCCGACCTTCACGTGCCATTCGAGGATCGTTCCCTCGGTGACCGACTCGCCCGCGGCAGGTGTTACGACATCGATTGTCTGCTCCGCCGTGGTGCTCGTCGCCATCTACTCTCACTCTAGCGCGGCTGCCCGGCGGACATCACCACCCGCGGGTGAGTGTTTTCACAGGTCCTTGACCAGGTTTCTGCCTCAGTGATTCGGCCCCTCTCCGGGGCGCGCCGGCTCTGAGCCTCGCGCCGGCTCTGAGCCTGCGCGCAGGCGCTGCTCGCGCACGAACTCGTAGCTGCCGAAGAACGGCGCGATCCCGCCGAGCACCGCCACGGCGACAGCCAGCTTCAGTGTGACGATCCGCAGCCGCGCGGCCGCGATGCAGGCCAGCGACATAAAGATCCACAGCAGGCCGTGGGTCAGCCCGAGCACAAAGGTCACCGGCTGCGGCTTGCCGATCACAAAGGCGCACAACAGCAGCGCGCAGTAGATGCACGAGTGGCTGAACGAGATCCACTTCAGGCGCCCGAACCGCAGCGGCCCGGCGGTAGGCCGAACAGTGGGCCGAGGCGACACGCCCGTCGCGGAGGGCCCCCCGGAGGGAGTGTCCGCGCGGGAGGGCGTGCCGGGCCCGGGAGGTGCGCCTGCTCTCACTGGGTAAGCCAGCGCGCCATCCGCGGCAGTGTCTCTCCCGCCTCCGCGGGCCACGCGTCGATCTCGCGTGGCCACCAGGCGAACTCGTCGTGCTCGTGGTCGGGTGTCACGTCGTCCTCGACGCCCTGCGCGAGCCAGGCCTGGCCGACGAACATCACCATCTTGTGAGGCAGCCGCAGCAGCGCCTCGCCACGCACGCGCGCGGGCGCGACCGACCACTCCTCGCGCAGCTCCCGCACGAGCGTGTCGGCCGGGCTCTCTCCCAGATCGACCGCGCCGCCCGCTCCCAGCGCCCAGCGCCCGGCCCACGAGGAGACCCACTGCGCGCGCCGCCCGGCCAGCCAGCGGCCGTCGGCCGAGCGCGTCACGCAGATCGCCGCCACGCTCGCGGAGGCGTCGCCGGGGACCAGTCGCAGCGCCCAGCGCAGCGGCTGCAGCTCGAACGCGATGCCCTCCGGGTCCTGACGGTAATCGACCAGGCGCGCGGCCACCCCATCGTGGCTGGGCGAGCCCCGCTGCTGCAGCGCGGCGATCGCCGCGTCGGCGGCCCGCGCGTGCTCCTCCGAAGGCTCGAAGTGATCCTCACGCCAAAGTGCTTTCACGTGATCGAGCGCCCATGGCCCGCGGGCGAGGACCTCGGGCAGATCGGTGTTAATCCTCGGCGGCTGAGTGGACATGCAGGATGGAAGGCTAATGGGCTTAGACTCGCCGTGGTGAAGATCCGTCGGCGCAAGCATTGGGGTTGGGGCTTTGAGGACCAGCAGCCGACCCCGGCGCAGGTGCGCGCCGCGGCCCCCGCGCTGGCCGCGCAACTGGGGATGGCGCTCACGGAGGTCGAGCAGCCGGTCGCGCTGGAGTCGGTGGCCTTGTCGCCGCCGCGCATCGCCGCGCCGGCCTCGCTGGCGGAGATCTCTGCCGGCGATGATCACGCGCGCGCCTCGCACGCGCTGGGCAAGTCCTACTCGGACGTGGTCCGCGGGTTTCGCGGGCGCTTCGACCATCCCCCCGACTTTGTCGCCCACCCCCGCGATGAGCGCGATCTGGAGGGAGTGCTCGAGTGGTGTGCGAGCGAGCGCGTGGCCGCGATCCCGTTTGGCGGGGGCACGTCGGTCGTCGGTGGGGTGAGCCCGGACGTCGGCCCGGGATACAACGGCGTGGTGTCGGTCGACCTGGGCGCGCTGGATCGCGTGCTCGAGGTGGACGACGTATCTCGCGCCGCGCGGATTCAAGCCGGGGCCCTCGGGCCGAGCCTGGAGGCGCAGCTCGGCGAGCACGGGCTGACGCTGCGCCACTTCCCCCAGTCCTTCGAGTACTCCACGCTGGGCGGTTGGATCGCCACGCGCGCCGCCGGCCATTTCGCGACCGTGTGGACGCACATCGAGGATCTAGTCGAGTCCGTGCGCGCGATCACGCCGGTGGGCGTGTGGGAGTCGCGGCGGCTGCCGGGCTCGGGGGCAGGGGTGAGCCCCGACCGGATGCTCGCCGGCTCGGAGGGAGCGCTCGGGGTGATCACCGAGGCGTGGATGCGCGTGCAGCCCCGCCCCGCGCACAGGCGCTCGACGGGCGTGCGCTTCGACAGCTTTCCCGCCGGCGTCGAGTGCGTGCGCGCGATCTCCCAGTCGGGGCTGCACCCGTCCAACTGCCGGCTGCTCGATCCCGGTGAGGCCGGCCTGACGATGGCCGCCGACGGCTCTCATGCCCTGCTCGTGCTCGGCTTCGAGTCGACCGACCATCCGGTGGAGGAGGCGATGGCGCGAGCGCTGCAGCTGTGTGCCGAGCACGGCGGCGCGGCGGCGGAGGGTCGCGCGGGCCCCGGCGGTGACGCGGTGAGCTCGTGGCGGGGCGCGTTTCTGGGCGCTCCATATCTGCGCGACATGCTCGTCGCCGTCGGTGTGCTGGGCGAGACGTTCGAGACGGCGATCACCTGGGAGCGCTTCCCCGTCTTTCACGCGCGCGTGATCGCCGCGGCCGAGCAGTCGATGCGCGAGCAGTGTGGGGGCGAGGGGAGGGTCTTCTGCCGCTTCACCCACATCTATCCGGATGGGCCGGCGCCCTATTTCACGGTGCTCGCGCCCGCGCGGCGGGGAGAGGAGGTCGAGCAGTGGGCGGCGATCAAGCGTGCCGTCTCCGACGCGGTGATCGCCGCGGGCGGCACGATCACCCACCATCACGCGGTCGGTCGCGATCACCGGCCCTGGTATGACCGGCAGCGGCCAGAGCCCTTCGCCGCCGCGCTACGGGGCGCGAAGGCGGGCTGCGACCCGCGCGGGATCATGAACCCCGGCGTGCTGATCGATCCTCTGCCATGAACGTCGCGGTGCTGCCATGAACGTCGCGCCTCTGCCATGAACGTCGCGGTGCTGGAATGAACGTCGCGGTGCTGGGGCCCGGCGGCGTGGGTGGACTGCTCACGGGCCTGCTCGAGCGAGCGGGCACACCGGTCGTGGTGGTGGCGAGGGAGGAGACCGCGGCGACGATCTCCGAGCGAGGGCTGCGCGTGGATAGCGTCACCTTCGGCGAGTTCGTCGCCCACCCGCGCGCGCTTGCCCGCCTGGAGGAGCCGCTGGACGTGCTGATCGTCGCCACGAAGGCCTCGGGGCTGGAGTCCGCGCTGGAGCGCATCGCCGTGCAGCCGAAGCTCGTGCTGCCACTGCTCAACGGCCTCGATCACATCGCGGTGCTGCGCGAGCGCTTCGGGGTCGACGCCGTGCTGGCGGGCACGATCCGCGTGGAGGCCGACCGTCCCGAGCCGGGCGTGGTCGTGCACACCAGCCCGTTCCTGCTAGTCGACATGGCCTGCCACGATCCCTCCGACCCGGCCGGAGATGATCCCAAGGACCGATCGGTGCTCGCCGCGCGCGCCGGGATGGAAGCCCTGGCGCAGTTGCTGAAAGACGCCGGGGTGGACGTGCGAGTGCTGGCGTCCGAGGCGCAGGTGATGTGGTCGAAGCTCGTGCGCCTGAACGCGCTGGCGTGCACGACGAGCGCCTTTGACAAGCAGCTCGGTGAGATCCGCTGCACTCCAGAGCTGCGCGCCGCGCTCGTCGGGGCGATCGAGGAGGGCTGTGCCGTGGGGCGCGCCGAGGGCGCCGAGGACGTCGACCCGGCCACCGCGATCGGCGAGCTCGAGCTCGCGCACGACACGCTCGGCAGCTCGATGCAGCGCGACATCGCGGCTGGGCGCACCCCTGAGCTGGACGCGATCCCCGGGTCGGTGCTGCGCGCGGCGGCGCGTCACGACCTTCAGTGCCCGACGATCGAGCGGCTGGTCGCGCTGATCGCCGACCGGGCGGGCGCTCCCCTCCCAGTTATCGCGCGCTGAGCCCGCTATCCCCGAAGGGGATCTCGCCGGGTAGGACGCCGGGCGCGACGGCAGGAACGGCCTGGGTAGCGACGGCCTCGACGACCTCAACCTCGGACTCGACCTTGCCTTCGTCGTGCTCGCCGTCGCAGAGCACGCGGAAGTTCCCGGTCACGCCGCTGTCGGCGTGGATCGTGATGCCGGGCAGGATCTCCTCGCCCTGCTCGAGCCCGAGGCGCTCAATGTCAAAGTGAGCCAGGCCAATGCCGTTGGCGGTGTGCGTCGGGTTCTCGCGGTCGTGCGCGGCCACCGCCTGGGCGAAGCGCTCGAGATTCTTGGCGATCTTGCCGGTTGTGTCCGCCATCTCTGAGGGCAGGGTAGCGCGAGCGTTATACATTGGGAGGCGATGGCCACGATCCAGCCAGTCGACGCTCCGCCTGTGGGTGCTCCGGCGAGCGTCACGGGTGGGGAGGACGGCGATCGCCGCGAGGTGATCCGCACGGTCGAGTTGACGAAGGTCTATCCCGAGATGGACGTCGCCGCGGTCGACAAGCTCAACCTGAGCGTGCATGGGGGTGAGATCTTCGGGCTGTTGGGTCCGAACGGCGCCGGCAAGACGACGACCGCCGGGATGCTCACCACACGCGTGGTCCCCACCTCGGGCGCCGCGTTCGTCGGCGCGATCGATGTCGTCGCGCACCCGGCGCTGGCCAAGCAGCTGATCGGGATCGTCTCGCAGCAGAACACGCTGGACCGTCAGCTGACGGTATGGGAGAACCTGTACTTCCACGGTCGCCTGTTCGGGATCGCGGCGTCGGAGTCGCGTCGCAAGGCCGACGAGCTGCTCGAGCAGCTGCACCTGTCGAAATGGGCCAAGGCGTCGGTGTACGCGCTGTCGGGCGGGATGGCGCAGCGGCTGATGATGGCGCGGGCGATCTTCCATCGCCCGGCGGTGCTGTTCCTCGACGAGCCGACCGCGGGCCTTGACCCGCAGAGCCGCCTCGCGCTCTGGGAGATCCTCGGCGAGCTGAACCGTGAGGGCCAGACGATCCTGCTCACCACGCACTACATGGAGGAGGCCGAGCAGCTGTGCGATCGGGTGGCGATCATGGATCACGGCAAGATCCTCGCGCTCGACACGCCCGCAGCGCTCAAGCAGTCGGTCGGCGCCGACACGATCGTCACGGTCAAGGCCGGAGGCGACATGCAGGCGCTGGCCGAGCGGCTGGCCGGCGAGATTCCCGAAGTCACCCACACGCGGGTCATCGACGGCGGCGTGGAGCTCCACATCAAGGGCGCCGAGCGGCTTGTGCCACGGATCGTCAACGCGGCCGAGAGTGGGGGCGTCGACCTCGTCGACCTGTCCGTCTCAGAGCCGAGCCTCGAGACCGTCTTCATCAGCTTCACCGGAAAAGAGCTGCGCGACTGATGGCCACGACCGCCGCCGCTAGGACCGCCGCTTCGTCCGCCCCGGCGCCGGCGCGGATCGCGATCGAGCCGACGCGCTCGACGATGGCCGCGAGCCGCACGGCGCTGCTCGCGCTCGTGCTGCGCGACCTGACGGTGCTGCGCAAGCACTCGCTCGAGTTCGTGATCCGCGTGCTGGTCCAGCCGTTTTTGCTCGTGTTCGTGTTCCTCTACGTGTTCCCCACGATCGGTCAGGGGGTCGGTGGTGGCGGCGGCAAGGTGGCAGAGTCGGCGTTCGCCACCGTGCTCGTGCCGGGGGTGGTCGGGATCTCGATCATGTTCCAGGGCATCCAGGCCGTCGCGATGGTGATGGCCCAGGAGTTCGGCTACACGCGCGAGATCGAGGACCGCGTGCAGGCGCCCTGTCCGATCTGGCTGGTGGCGCTCGCGAAGGTGCTCTCGGGTGCCGTTCAGGGTCTGCTCGCGGCGCTGATCGTGTTTCCGATCGCCGCGGTCGTCCACGCTCCCGGCGTGCACGCGCACCTGTCCGTCCACTGGCCGATCGTGATCACGCTGATCCCGCTCGCGTGCATCACGATGAGTTCGCTCGGCCTGCTGCTCGGCACTGCGTTCGAGGCGCGCAATCTCGGCCTGATGTTCGGCTTCGTGGTGCTGCCGCTCACGTTCCTCGGCGGCACCTACTACCAGTGGACGCGCCTCGCGCCGGTCCAGGTCGCCGGCATCCACTGGCTGCAGATCGTGGTGCTCGTCAACCCCTTGATCTACATCAACGAGGGTCTGCGCGCCGGTCTGACCGAAGCCGCGCACATGCATCTGTACGTCGTCTACCCGGTACTGATCGGCTTCTGCGCGACGTTCCTCACGTTCGGGTTGCGCAAATTTCGGGGGCGGGTTCTGTCGTAGCCGGCCCCGCCAAACGGCGACCCGGGTGCCTTGCCTCAATCGGCGGGTTGGCTGCGCCGCTGGACTCAGGCGGAAGCATCCCCGGGGTCTGGGCGAACGACGACCGTGTCCGCGACCGGAATGATCTCGTCCACCGGTAGGTCGGCCCTTGAAGCATGATCCCGTATCGCCTCAGGGCTACTTGCCTGATAGATGCAAACCGTCCCCACCGAGCCGCCGTCCTCCTCCAGTACATAGCTGCGAATCCAGCGAATGTCGTCCGACATCTCCTCATTGCCCACCTTCGTGGAGCGTGCGGCCGCTGCCTGCAAGTCCTCGGGCGATCGCCAGCCACCCCGGCGAAGGATCACGTAGGTGTTCATTGTGCGCCCTCCTTTTTTTGAAGTTGTGCTTACGACTCTACGCCCAAGGCGGCGGTCGGGCAACCGAATCTCGTGAGCCTTGCCGCTAGACCCCAGGCTGCTCGATGATCTCGATCCGATAGCCGTCGGGGTCGCGCACGAAGCACAGGCGGGAGCCGCCCTCGCGGACCGAATAGGGTGGCTTCTCGGGCTCGATGCCCTGCTCGGCGAGATGGCCCAGCGTGGCGTCGAGGTCGGCGGCGGTGATCGCGATGTGGCCGTAGCCGCTGCCGATCTCATAGGAGGTGACGCCGAAGTTGAAGGTCAGCTCCAGGCGCGGCATGTCGCCGTCGCCGGGCTGGTTCATGAAGACGTTGACGGCCTCGTCTTTGATCGGGACGCGCCCGATCTCCTCGAAACCGAGCGCGTTGTAGAAGGCGACCGAGCGGTCGATGTCGGCGATGCGGTAGCAGGTGTGGATCAGGGCCATGAGAAGCTCGCCGGCGCCAGTCTACTTCGGCGCCACGTACACGATCCCGTTGCTGATCTCGACGTGCTTGGCGTTGGTGCACTCTTGGCCGAGGACCTTTTTGCTGTAGCCGCATTTCCAGCCGGTTGGGGAGAACCCCTTGGAGCCGCCGGCAGGGGTGTTGAAGGTCCGTTCGAATGTCGCCATCACGTGCCTGGCCGTCGCGCAGGAGATCTTGCCGGCGACGATGAAGGTGTGGATCTGGGGCGCCGCGTTGACGGGTACGTTCGAGGGCCGCGGGCCGCCGAAGCCACCGGTGAAGGTCACCTTGCCGCAGTCGTGACCTGGCGGCTTCTTGTAGAGGTAGGCGGAGGCCGTGGTGGCCAGGACAAGGATCAACGCGGCAAGACTGAGCAGAAGTCCTGTCGCTGCACGCCGCTTGAGCATCACTGTCCTCCTCGAGCCATGGATCGGGCGGTTGCGCCGATTGATTGCGCGACAGATTATCGCTTGGCCGATACGCGTAACAGCCTTCGTGAGAGGATGGCCGCAATGATCGTCGAGCACGCGACCCATCCCCAGTTCCTGTCCAACACGTACCTCGTCGCCGACGGCGAGGGTGGGCCGGCGTTCTTCGTCGACGCGGGTGGGCCGGTCGAGCCGCTGATCGAGGCGGCCGGGCGCCTCGGGCTGGAGCCCACGCACGTGCTGCTCACCCACCACCATTTCGACCATGTCAGCGAGGTCGGCACGTTGCGCAAGCGCTGGCCAAAGCTCGAGGTGCTGATCCATCCGCTGGAGCTCGAGCTGCTGGACGGCATCGTCGCCGGCCCGGTGCGGGCCGGTCAGACGCTGAGCTTCGGTGCGCTGGAGGTGCGACCGCTGCATACGCCGGGGCACACCCTCGGCATGCTGTCCTTTCTGGTGGGTGACCGAGCGGAGATCGAGGGCGCCGCCGGAGGCGGTCCTCGAGCGCCGGTGCGCTCCCCGGCGAGCACGGCTCCAGGTGGGTTCACGGGCGGCGAGGCGGTCGTATTCACCGGCGACACCCTGTTCAGGGGCTCGGTCGGTGGGGTGCGCGCGCCTGGGCACACCAGCTACACGGACCTGAGGGACTCGATCATGGGCACGCTGATGGAGCTGCCGAAGGGCACGGTGATCCACCCGGGCCACGCCGACCCCACGACGGTCGCGCGCGAGTGGGAGGAGAACAAGTTCATCCGTATCTGGCGAGGCCTCGATTCGCAGGGCGCCGAGGCCTGCCTGGCGCTGGGCGAGCCGGCGACCCTGATCCTGCTGGGCGAGGACTACGACGGCGGCAAGAAGGCTTGGGTGCGCTGGCCGGACGGATCGGACGACATCGTGCCCGGCTCTCAGGTCGAGCCGGCTCTCGGGTGAGGCGCGCCTAGCCGTACCATCAAGGGATGGCGCGCGAGAGCGAGAAGATCCCGACCTCCCGAGTGCGGCGCACCGCGACCGTGGGCAAACTCGCGGCGCGCGAGGCCGTGAAGCAGTTCGGGACCCGCGCGGCGAATGTCGCACGTGGCGAGCAGGCCTCCGAAGACGCGATGTCCAGACGCCAGCTGGAGACGGCCAAGCAGATCGTCGCGGCGCTGGGGACGATGAAGGGCGCCGCGATGAAGCTCGGGCAGGTGATGTCGTTCCTCGACGTGGGCCTGGTCGCGGAGGAGCATCGAGAGGAGTTCCAGCGCGAGCTGGCAAAGCTGCGTGACGCCGCGCCGACGGTGTCCTTCAAGCAGATGCGCCGCGTGATCGAGGAGGACCTCGAAGGGTCGCTCGCGGAGCTGTTCGAGTCCTTCGAGCAGGAGCCGATCGCCGCCGCATCGATCGGGCAGGTCTACCGGGCGAGGCTGCGGGACGGCCGCGAGGTCGCGGTCAAGGTGCAGTACCCGGGGGTGGCGGCCGCGGTGCGCGCGGACATGCAGAACATGGACATGATCATGCGTCTGCTCAAGCGGATGACCCCCGGGATGGACGCCAAGGCGATCGCCGCGGAGATCAAGGAACGGATCGGCGAGGAGCTTGACTACGAGCTGGAGGCTCAGAACCAGCGCTCGCTCGCGCGCATCTACAGAGACCACCCGTTCATCGTGATCCCCGATGTGGTCACCTCGCTCTCGCGCGAGCGGGTGCTCGTGACGGAGTTCGTGAAGGGCGTCGGGTTCGAGGAGATGAAAGGCTATCCGCAGGCGCAGCGCGACCGGATCGGGGAGATCGTCTTCAGGTTCTTCCTCGGCTGCCTCTACCGCCATCGGCAGTTCTCCGGCGACCCGCACCCGGGCAACTTCCTGCTGATGGATGACGGCAAGGTGGCGTTCTTGGACTTTGGGCTGTTCAAGCGGATGGAGGCGGAGGCGGTGGAGCTCGAGCTGGCCTGTCAGCGCGCCGTGATCGAGGGCGACGCAGCGGCGCTGCACCGGATACTCGCGCAGTCGGGATTTCTGCCCAAACCCGAGCGGGTGAACCCGGAGCACCTGATGGAGTTCGTCGCGGACGCGATCTGGTGGTACACGAACGACGAGGTCGTCGAGTTGACGCCCGAGATCGCCACGCACGTGATGATCGAGAGCTCGGACCCGCGCAGCAGCCACTTTCGCGAGATGCGCCACCAGGACATGCGACCGGAGCACCTGTTCGGGCGCCGTATGGAGATGCTGACGCTCGCGGTCCTCTCACAGCTGCGGGCCAGGAACAACTGGCATGTCATTGCGCGCGAGTGGATCTACGGCGATGCGCCCGTCACCGAGCTGGGCCGTGAGGAGGCCGAGTTCTACGGCCATTCCAGCGTGCAGGCCGTCGGATAATCTGGACGACATGGCGAACTGGAAAAGCCCCGGACGGGCGGAGCGAGTCGTGATCTACGAGGAAGGCGGCGACTCTCGCCAGTACTGGCGCGCCGAGGACGAGCAGGGAAACGTCCTCTGGCGTAAGGAGGCCGCGCTCGCCGGGCGCAAGGACTCGGGCGAGGGGCTGACGACGGCGGAGCTGGTCGAGGCGATCGAGGCGTCGCTCACCGAGCGCCGGCGTGCCACCCGCGGTCGTAAGTTCCGCCTCTAGAGCACCTGGATCTGCACGAGGCTGGTGGTGCCGGGGCGCCCGGAGGGGAGCCCCGCGGTGATACCGACACGCTGGCCGGGCTCGCACCAGCCGAGCTCGACCACGCGCCGCGCGGCGTCCGCGATCAGGGCCTCGGTCGTCTCGTGGCGGCGCATCGAGGCGGCCTGCACGCCCCACATCAAACAACAGCGGCGGACGGTCTCCTTGCCGGGCGAGAGCGCATAGATCGGGACGGTGGGACGGTGTGCGGAGACCAGGCGCGCGGAGCGTCCCGAGAGGGTTGGCACGACCAGCGCGTCAAGGTTCAGCTCGCGCGCCGCGAGGCAGAGGTTGTGCGCGACGGTGTACGCGGTGTCCGCGTCGGTGCGGCGCACGCGCGAGGTGTTCCAGTCCTCATACGGTGCGATCGACTCGGCCTGCACCGCGACCGATGCCATCATTTCCACGGCACCGACCGGGTAGGCGCCGATCGCGGTCTCCTGGGAGAGCATCACCGCGTCGGTGCCGTCGAGGATCGCGTTCGCCACGTCCGTCACCTCGGCGCGGGTGGGGCGCGAGGAGGTGACCATCGAGTCGAGCATCTGGGTGGCCGTGATCGACGGCCGCGCCATCCAGCCGGCCAGTTTCAGGAGTTTCTTCTGGGCGAGCGGGACCTGCTCGATCGGCAGCTCGATGCCGAGATCGCCGCGGGCCACCATCACGCAGTCGGCGACTCGCAGGATCTCCTCGGCGCGCTCGACCGCCTCGGGCTTCTCCATCTTCGCGATCAGCGGCAGGCGCGTGTGGGCGCGCACAAACTCGACGTCCTCCGGGCGGCGCACGAACGACAGCGCGACCATGTCCACACCGATCGACTCGCCGTGACGCAGCAACTCGAGATCCTCCTCGGGCACCGACGGCAGCGAGTCGATCGGCCCGGGGATGTTCAGCCCCTGGCGCGAGGCCACCGCGCCGCCGACCTCGACCTCCGCTTCGACCTCGCTCGCGCCTGAGCGTACCTCCACGACACGCAACCGCACCGAGCCATCGGCGAGGTAGAGGACGGCATCCCGCTCCAAGGCGTCAGCCAGGCCAGGCCAGGTGATGCTCATGTGCTGGGCATCACCGAGGCTCTCGCCCGGGCCGCAGGCGAACGTGACGCGGTCTCC
The DNA here is from genome assembly GCA_036511695.1 of Solirubrobacteraceae bacterium. GTDB lineage: Bacteria > Actinomycetota > Thermoleophilia > Solirubrobacterales > Solirubrobacteraceae > Palsa-744. Next base: position 11,820 of record DATCBT010000010.1, read on the forward strand.
GGGCTTGAGCTCGACGACGTCTTCGCGCAGCGGGCCGATCCGCAGCTTGGGGCCGGGCAGATCCTGGAGGATCGCCACCGGGCGTCCGGCGCGCCCCGCCGCGTCGCGCACGCGATGGACGGTCTCGGCGTGCTCCTCGAGCGTGCCGTGCGAGTAGTTCAACCGGGCGACGTCCATCCCGGCCTCGATCATGCGCAGCAAGGTCTCGGGCTCGCGCGAGGCTGGGCCGATGGTGGCGACGATCTTGGTGCGGCGCATGGCCCGCAAGGTATCGGTCGGCGGGGTCGCGCGGGTTGGCGGGGTTGGAGGGCAACCCGGCTCGGCGGGGGCCGTGCGTCTCAGCGGGGGCGTCCGGCTCGGCGGCGCCGTGCGGCTCGGCCTGGTCGTGCGGCCGGCGGGTCGTCCTCGCGGTCAGGGGGCTTGGACGTCGGGGAAGTGCTCGGCGCAGTGCTCACGCAGGACGGTGCGTATCCAGGCACGCTCCTCGGCAGAGGCCGCGCGCAGGCGCAGGAGCAGCTCGCGCTGGCGCTCGATCGGCGCGCCCGCGATCGTCCAGCGCACAGCCAGTCGCTCGAACAGGAGCTCTACCGCCCGCTGCCAGGCGTCCTCTTGGGAGAGCTGATTGCCGGCGAGCGCCTGCGCGTATTCGCGCCGCGTGGCTGGACTGAGCGCGCCGCGCAGGGTCAGCGTGTTGCCGTGCGCGTCGGTGTAGTCGCTGCTCGCGGCAATCAGCTTCTCCGCGCGCTTGCCCCCGTCAACGGCGGCTCGCCGGCGGCTGCGCTTACCCACGTGCCGGGCTCAGGCGGTGACGGGCGCCGCGGCAGATGTTGCGCTGTCCGACGCGCCTGCCGCTTTCAACAACTGCTCGCGCACGTTTCCCGTGATCGGCTTGGCGTGTCCCGGCCACGCGACGGCGGGCTCCATCGCGGCGAGCTTACGCATGCTCTCGCGCGCCTGGCCGGTGTCGTAGTTGTAGGTATCCCACGGCACGCTCGCGGGGCAGCCGCGACCCCACATGTCGAGCGTGTAGAAGCAGTCGCTCACGAGCGCCAGCCGGTCGGATTCGCGCCACAGGCCGATCAGCCCGGGGGCGTGGCCGGGCAGGTCGATCACGCGAAAGCCCGCGATCTCGTCGCCCTCGTCCTCGCTGACGGTGCCCGCGATCTGCACCGGCCCGCCGTCCCAGGCATAGCGGTGGAGCAGTTTGTGGATCTGTTTGGCTCCCGGCGGCAGGCCCGCGAGGTCGGCCGGCCAGTAGCGAAAGCCACCGCTGCCCTCCGCGTCCTGCACCTCGTCGGGATGGCAGAGCACGGGCGCCGCCAGCCCCGGCGCGGTTCCGCGATGGTCGGTGTGCCCGTGGCCGAGCACGATTCGCCTGATCCCGCCCAGCTTCGCTCCCGCGCTGGCCACCGCGCGCGTCATCGTGCGTGCGCCCGCGTCGAACAGCGTCACGCCGCCCTCCGCGCCGCCGTCCTCGATCAGGTACACGTTGCAGCGTCCCGGCTGGCCTTGCACGACCCACACGCCCTCGGCCACGAGCTTCGCCTCACCCGCCGCAAGGCCGGCGGTCAGGTGGGTCTTGGCGTTGAACGCGCCCGTCATCCGCTTTTCGGCAGTCGAGCCCTGCGACGGCATCATCCCGATCTGGCGTGCGAAGGTCATCGAGTCGGTGAACGCGTCGTTTGACTGGATCAAGCCCTCGCGCATGGTGAGCAGGTCGAAGCCTTCGAGTTCGATCGGATTGCCCGTGGGCGCGACGCCGCCAAAGTTGCCGGGCCCGGCAAACGTGCCGGTCAGACGCCACTGCACGCCACAGCGATCACCCTCGGCGGTCGTCGAGACGACCTGCATATTCAGGTCGGGCATCGCGCCGATCAGCTCGCCGATGAACTCGCGCACCCCCTCCGGCGCGAGCACGTCGACCTGGCCGCGCACGTGCTCGCGACCTCCGTCCGCCCACATCGCCGCGGCTCCCTGCACGTCGTGCGCGTCGATCGCCTCGAAGTACCGACGCGCGATCGCCTCGACCTCGCTGCCCGTGGAACCTCTGCGGCGCGTGGCCGCCTGTTGCAGGTTTGCCGCCACCTCCTGAACCTTCGTGGCTGCCTCGCTTGCGCTCTCTTGCTCGGCCATTTTCCTTCTCCCTTTGGCGACGCTGCCGGAGATACGTAGTCTAGTCTCCCTGCCCGTGGCCGAGGCAACCGATCCGCCGCAAAGATCGACCGATCAGAGATCGTCCGGCAAGCCCGAGATGGGGCGCGGCGAACGGGTGCTGGCCGATCCCGGACGATCGGTGGGCATCTATCGCCTGCGCCTGCCGCTGCCGTGGCCCGGTGTCCCTCATTGCAACGCCTGGGCGGTCGCGGCCGGCGATGGGGTGGTGTTGTTTGACACGGGGATGCACCAGCCCGGCTCGCTCGCGCACCTGGAACGGGCGCTCGCGATGTGCAATCTGACGCTCGAGGACGTGCGCCTGGTGGTCTGCACACACGCCCACTCCGACCACTACGGTCAGGCCGCATCGGTCGTCGAGCGCGCCGGCTGCGAACTGTGGATGCACCCGAACCACGCGCACATGAGGAGCTGGGCCGAGGATCCCGGCGCCGCGATCGACCGCCGCCTGGAGGTCGCGCGCCAGAGCGGCGTGCCCGAGGAGCCGCTGCGTCGCTACGCCGCCGAGCGCGGCACGCGCGAATCGGGGATCGCCGCGGCGATCGAGCCCGATCGAGACCTGCTCCCGGGGGTCATCGTGGAGACCGACCTCGGCCCCTGGACCGTCCACGAGACCCCCGGTCACGCGCCCTCGCACGTCTGCCTGTTCCAGCCCGAGCGCCGGCTGTTGATCTCCGGCGATCATCTGCTCGGTCGCATCTCACTGTTCTTCGACTTCGGCTACTCCCCCGATCCCGTGGGCGAATTCATTCACTCGCTCGACGTCGTCGAGGCACTTGACGCGCGCCTGTGCCTGCCCGGTCACGGGCGCACGTTCACCGACGTGCACGCCCACATCGAAGGCAACCGCGAGCTCGTCTCCGAGCACCTGGCCAAGATCGTGGCCGTGATCGACGCGGGGGAGCCGCTGACGGCGTTTGAGATCCTCCCGCGCGTCCACGGCCCCGACCTCTCACCGATGACAGCCCAGTGGCTGCTGACCGAGACGCTGGCGATGCTGCTCCACCTCGAGGTCACCCACCGCGCGCGGCGGATCGCCGGAGAGCCCGAGCGGTGGACGGCATAATGCCCCGATGCGCATCGACCAGATCCTGTCCTCGGACGGGCCCACGTTCTCGTTCGAGTTCTTTCCCCCCAAGACCGAGGTGGGAGAGCAGAACCTGCATGACGCACTAGGCGAGCTGCGCCAGCTGGATCCATCGTTCGTGTCGGTCACCTATGGCGCAGGTGGTTCCACCAGAGGCAAAACGATCGAGATCGTCAAGCGCATCAAGGACGAGTACGGCCTGGAGGCGATGGCCCACTTCACCTGCGTCGGTGCCACAGTGCTCGAACTGCGAGCGACGCTCGATGAGATGCAGAGCGCTGGAGTTGAAAACGTGCTCGCGCTGCGCGGTGACCCGCCGGCCGGACAGGAGGACTGGCGCAAGACCGAGGGCGGCCTGGAGTACTCACGCGAACTCGTCGAACTGATCTCCTCCGACTACCCCTTTGCGATCGGCGGGGCTTGCTTCCCGGAGACGCACATCCACGCCGTCAGTCCCGAGGACGACCTCGAACACCTGGCCGAGAAGGTCGCCGCCGGTGTGGACTTCCTGATCACGCAGCTGTTCTTCGACAACGCCCTCTACCACGACTTCGTCGATCGCGCCCGCCGCGCCGGCGTGGGCGTACCGATCATCCCGGGGATCATGCCCATCACCCAGGTCGGGCAGGTCGAGCGGATGGCCAAGCTATGTAAGGCCTCCATCCCAGACGGTCTACGCAAGGAGCTCCACGCCCGCAGCGAGGACTCCGAGGCGGTGCTGGACTTCGGCGTGGCCTACGCAACGCTGCAGTGCGCCGAGCTACTGAGCGCCGGTGCTCCCGGCATCCACTTCATCACGCTCAACCGCTCGCCGGCCACGCGCGCGATCCTCAGCGCATTGCGCTTGGCCAAGCCCTGGTAGGCGAGACCGGCTCTACGCCGCTTCGATCTCCAGCCCCTCGGCCACCCGCGGCGAGCCGTCCGCCGCTTCGTAGCGCACGTCGACCGAGTCGTTCTGGCGGTAGGTGCCGACGCCCCACGCGCCCAGCAGCCAGCGCCGCTTGCTGATCTTGTCCTTGCGCAGCTCCCCCTCGAACACCAGCGCGCCTTCCCTGACCTCGAAGTCGACGCCAAGTCGTTGGGGCACCCCGTTGAGAAAGACCTGATAGGGATCGCGCACCTCGCGCGGCAGCCTGACCTTGGATTTACTCATCGCCGCCCGATTATGCACCCGACGGTACGCGTACCCTCTGCAGCGTGACCGAGACCCCGTGTTTACCGAGGGCATGAGCGAGATCCCCGCGCGTGCTGAGGGCGTGAGCGAGATCCCTATGCGTGCTGAGGGCGTGACCGACATCCCTGCACATACCCTCCCCAACGTGAGCGAGATCCCCTACACCGTGCGCCGCTCCGCCCGCGCGCGGCGGGTGCGGGTGAACGTGCACGGGCTGGCCGATCCCCGATCGGTCGGCGTCGAGGTCGTGCTCCCCACGCGCGCCCCCGAGCGCGCGGCGGCGGCCGCGGTCAGCGAGATGCGTCCGTGGATCGAACGCCGACTGTCCGATGTCCAGGAGGTTCGCGCGCGGATCGCCGAACGGGCTGGGACCCTGCCCTATCTGGGTGCTGCGCTGGAGTTGGTCCCGCAGCCGGGGCGTACCCGGGTGCACCGCGCGGGCGAGCGCCTGCTGGTCCCCGCCGGCGATCCCCGTCCGGCGCTCGAGCGCTTTTATCGCCGCGCCGCGCGCGTGGAGATCGCGCCGCGCCTGGACCGCGCCACAACGCTCGCGGGCAGCAGCTACCGCGACCTGAGCATCCGCGCGCAGCGCACGCGCTGGGCCTCGTGCTCGGCCGGCGGGCGGATGAGCTTCAACTGGCGGCTGCTGCTGGCGCCCGAGCGGGTGCTCGACTACGTCATCTGGCACGAGGTCTGCCATCTGGAGATCCTCGACCACTCACCTCGCTTCTGGGCACTCGTCGAGCGCCACTGGCCCGACTACCGCGAGGACCGCGACTGGCTGCGCCGCAACGGCGCCACCCTCGTCATTTAGCGGCTCGCAGGTCAAGCCAGGCAAGGACACAGGGAGCGTGGCGTGCTACGCACGCGAGCGACCGAGGACGCCGGCTGGCGCCGTGCCTGCGGGCCGCTAGCGTTGAGTGATCGGCACGTAGTCGCGATCGCGCACGCCGGTGTAGATCTGGCGCGGGCGGGCGATCTTCTGCTCGGGGTCCTCGACCATCTCCAGCCACTGGGCGATCCAGCCGGAGGTGCGTCCGATCGCGAACATCACCGGGAACATCGCCACGGGTAGTCCGAGCGCCTCGTAGATCAGGCCCGAGTAGAAGTCGACGTTCGGGTAGAGCTTGCGCGAGGTGAAGTAGTCGTCGTCGAGCGCTCGCTTCTCGAGCTCGGTGGCGACGTGCAGGAGCGGGCTCTTGCCGCGCACCTCGAACACGTCGTCGAGGTATTTCTTGATGATCCGGGCGCGCGGGTCGTAGTTCTTGTAGACGCGGTGGCCGAAGCCCATCAGCCGCTCGTCGCTGGCCTTGACGCCCTCGAGGAAGGCGGGGATGTTCTCGACCGAGCCGATCCGGGCGAGCATTCGCAGAGCGGCCTCGTTGGCGCCGCCGTGCAGGGGGCCGTAGAGCGCCGCGACGCCGGCCGCGACCGCCGAGTAGGGGTCGACCTGGGTCGAGCCGACCGAGCGCACGGCGCTGGTGGAGGCGTTCTGTTCGTGATCGGCGTGGAGGATGAAGAGCACGTCCAGCGCGCGCTCCAGGCGAGGATCGGGCTCATATTTGAGCTCGGTCATCTTGTACATCATCCCGAGGAAGTTGCCCGCGTATGTGAGTTCGTTGTCGGGGTAGACGTAGGGCTGGCCCATGTTGTGTCTGAAGGCGAAGGCGGCCAGCGTCGGCATCTTCGCCAGCAGGCGGATGATCTGAATCGCGCGGACACGCTCCTCGCGAATCTTGTTGGCGTCCGGGTAGAAGGTCGAGAGGGCTCCAACCGAGGCGACGAGCATGCCCATCGGGTTGGCGTCGTAGCGGAAGCCCTCCATGAAGTCCTTGACGTTCTCGTGCACGAACGTGTGAATCGTGATCTCGTCGACCCAATCGGTCAGCTGAGTCTGAGTTGGAAGCTTGCCGTTGATGAGCAGGTAGGCGACCTCCAGGTAGCTCGAGTGCTCGCAGAGCTGCTCGATCGGATAGCCGCGGTGTTGGAGGACTCCGGCCTCGCCATCGACGTAGGTGATCGCGCTGCGACACGAAGCGGTGTTCGTGAAAGCCGGGTCGTAGGCCATCAGGCCGAAGTCGGACTCGTCGTTCTTGATCTGCCTGAGATCCATCGCGCGCACCGTGCCGTCCTCGATCGGCAGCTCGTAGGTCTGACCGGTGCGGTTATCCGTCACGCTGAGCGTCTCCCGCGAGCCGGCGCCGTTGTCCGCTGATGATCCCTGGCCTTGCGCCTGAGTCTCGGGGGTGCTCATCTGAGGTGTCTCCTGTCCAGTGGGTTCTACCCGATTATGCGCGATCCCGGGCTCGGGCAGGCGGACTTATCGATCTTTTATGCTTGCGCCCCATACCGACTTTCCGTGGCCTCGACCTGACCCTGGTAGTGACTTCCGAGCTCCGCGTGGCCGTAAGGGCGCTGGGCGGGGGAGTCGAGCGTCATGAACGACAGCTGCGCGATCGGCAGGCCCGGGTAGAGCTTGATCGGCACGCGGGTGAGGTTGTTGAGCTCGAGCGTCAGCGTCCCCTTCCAGCCCGGGTCGCAGAAGCCCGCGGTGGCATGCACGATCAGGCCGAGCCGGCCGAGCGAGCTCTTGCCCTCGATCCGCGCGACGATGTCGTCGGGCAGCTCGACGTGCTCGAGCGTGCGGCCGAGGCAGAACTCGCCCGGGTGGATCACGAACGCCTCACCCGGCGGCGGGGTGACCTGCTCGGTTAGCCCGCGCGGCGGCTCGCGTAGGTCGATCGCGGTGATCTTGTGGTTGTGGAACACGCGGAATGAGTCCCCCAGGCGCAGATCGACGCTCGCCGGCTGGACGAGGCTCTCGTCCCAGGGATCGATGCGGATATGACCCTCGCGCACGAGCCGCGCGATCGTGCCGTCGGAGAGGACCGAGCAGGGCGGGAGGGGCGTCGTTGTGCTCATCCGCGCGATTCTCGCACGTGGGCTCGGCGTGGGCGGCGTTCGGCGTTCTGGCGAAGGCGGCGTTCAGTCGTTCTGGCGAAGGCGGCGCTCAGCGTTTGATCAGGCGCCCGCGGGCGACGACCGTGCGCACGCGCGCCGGTGAGGCCGGCGAGGGGTCGCCGTGAGGGCCGCGCCGAGGAGTGATCGGGCCCCGCCCGGGGCGGCGCGGCCCGATGCTGCGCGGATGGTGAGGATGCAGCGGACGCGAGCGCGGACCGATTCCGCCGTCGTCGTTCGGCGTGATCTCCGAGGGTTCACGAACCGCCCATCGGACCAGCAGGAACAAAGCGACGATTGGGATCTTCAAGATCAGGAACAGCCAGACAAAGGTCCACGCATCCACTGTGGTCGATCGTACTACCCGTCGGGGCATCCGTACATCCCCACATGTCGCATCCGTAGAGCTCCGCAGCCGCGGACCGCTGCGACCCGGGAGCCCGCCGCAACTATGTGACGCCGCTGAACTGGGTGATCGCGCGCAGCTCCTCCATGCGTGCAACGATCTCCGCGCGGGTCAGGCGCTCTATGCGCTCGGTGCCGAACTCTTCGACATTGAAGGACGCGAGGACCGTCGCGTTGGCCATCGCACGGCGCAACAGATCATCTGAGAGATCATCATGACCACCGCCTGCGGCTGCGGTGGCGGTGCCCCCGATCTCCGATTGGTGCGCCGCGATGTAGCCGACGAACCCGCCGGCGAACGTGTCACCCGCGCCGGTCGGGTCGACGACGCTCTCGAGGGGAAAGGCGGGGAGCGAGAAGAAGCTGTCGGCCGTGACCAGTGCGGCACCGTACTCCCCCTGCTTGGCCACGATGATCTGAGGCCCACCCACCCCTCCCGCCTCGGTGGAGGAGGATGAGGCGGTCGGAGTCCAGGAGAGGACCTCGCGTGCCGCGGAGAGCAGGTTGGGCTTGCCCGTGAGCTGGCGCAGCTCGGCGTCGTTGAGGATCACGCAGTCGCAGAGCTTGATCGCCTCGACGAGCGACTCGCGCGCGATGTCGATCCACAGGTTCATCGAATCCAACGCGACGAAGCGAGCATTCGGGAGCTGTGCGCGCACCTCGCGCTGGAGGTCGGGCTGGATGTTCGCCAGGAATAGCACCTCACTGGAACGTGAATCAGGGGAGAGCTTGGGGGCGAAGCCCTCGAATACGCCGAGTTTGGTGTCGAGCGTCTCGCGCGAGTTCAGGTCCCAGCCGTACTCGCCGCGCCAGAAGAAGGTCTTGCCGCCCGCGATGCGCTCCACATCGGAGACGTCCACGCCCCGGTCGCGCATCACCTGCATATCGGGCTCGCCGAAGTCGTCGCCGACCGGGCCGACGACGCGCACCTGCTCGAAGAAGGAGGCGGCCAGCGCGAAGTGCACGGCGGCGCCGCCGAGCATGCGCTTGCGCTCACCGAAGGGCGTCTTGACGGCGTCATAGGCGATTGATCCGACGACGGTGATTGGCATTGGCGCGCACCCTATAGAAAGGGACCACGCGGGACCACCCGGGGGAACGGCCGGGAAGTCCGTAAGCTCATGCCCGAACGATGACCGCAACATTTGCCGAGCTCGGGCTGTCCGAGTCCACTTTGAAGGCCCTGAAGGATGTCGGGTACGAGTCGCCGAGCGCGATCCAGGAGCAGGCGATCCCGTCGGTGCTGGAAGGCCGCGACGTGATCGGCCAGGCGCAGACCGGGACGGGCAAGACGGCCGCCTTCGGGCTGCCGATCGCCGAGTACATCGACCCGGAGGTCTCCGAGGTGCAGGCGCTCGTGCTGACACCCACGCGCGAGCTGTGCATCCAGGTGACGCAGGCGCTGAGGACATACGGGGCGCACAAGGGGATCGACGTGGTCGCGGTCTTCGGCGGCGCGCCGATCCGCACCCAGCAGGCGCAGCTGCGGGCCGGCGGGCATGTCGTTGTGGGGACCGTCGGACGGGTGCTCGACCTGATCTCGCGGCATTCGCTGGTATTGCACGACTGCCGCTTCGTGGTGCTCGACGAGGCCGATGAGATGCTTGACCTGGGCTTTCTCGAGGACGTCGAGAAGATCCTCTCGCTGACGCCCTCGGGGCGCCAGACGGCGCTGTTCAGCGCCACGATGCCGCCGCCGATCCGCCAGCTGGCCGACCGCTACCTGTATGACCCGGTGACGATCCAGGTCGAGGCGGCGACGCTGACGATCGACACGGTCGCGCAGTTTCAACTCCCGGTGGAGACCAAGCAGAAGGCGGACAAGCTGGTCGAAGTCCTACGCGCCGAGAAGCCCGACCAGGCGATCGTGTTCGTCAGGACGAAGATCCGCTGCGACCAGCTGTTCAAGATCCTGCGCGACCGCGGGATGAACGTGCGGGCGCTGCACGGCGACATGTCACAGGGCTCGCGCGATGGCGTGATGCTGGCGTTCAAGGGCGGGCGCGTACCGATCCTGGTGGCCACCGACGTGGCCGCGCGCGGACTGGACATCTCGACGGTGACGCACGTGATCAACTACGACGTGCCGACGAGCCCCGACACGTACGTGCATCGGATCGGGCGCACCGGGCGCGTGGGTCGCTCCGGGCGGGCGATCACGTTCGTCGAGGAGCGCCAGAAGCGCGAGCTGGAGGCGATCGAGCGCCACATCGGCATGTCGATCGCGGCCTGGGAGCCGGGCGCAAAGAGTGAGCCGACACCGGTGAAAGAGCGTCCGCGCCGCCATTCCAAGCCGGGCATCTCGCGCAAGGACAGCGAGGAGACCTATGCGAAGCTCGTGCTCGGCGGCGGACGCGCCGGTGGGCTGCGCGTGGCGGACATCGTCGGCGCCGTGACCTCCGCGACGGACCTCGACGGCGAGGCCGTGCGCGACGTGATAGTGCTCGATCGGTTCTCCTTCCTCTCGGTCCCCGCGGCGGCGGCCGAGCGGGTGATCGCGGCACTCGACGGACAGATGATCGGATCCCGCCCACCCCGGTCGCTCAGCCTGGAGCGCGTCTCGCGCTAGTGTCTCGCCGACCCCCTGTCCGATTCACCCAGAGGAGACCGCGATGTCCACCGCCACGATGCACACCACCGCCAACATGGGCCTATACCGATGAGCATCGCGACAATGCAGACGACCGCAGGCACGATCACGTTTGAGCTGTTTGACGGGGACGCGCCGAAGACGGTCGAGAACTTCACCAAGCTCGCGGGCGAGGGCTTCTACGACGGGCTGACCTTCCACCGGATCATCAAGGACTTCATGATCCAGGGCGGCTGTCCGCAGGGGACCGGCACCGGCGGCCCGGGATACACGTTCGAGGACGAGTTCAACTCCCACAAGATCGTCCGCGGCGCGCTCGCGATGGCCAACGCCGGACCGAACACCAACGGCTCGCAGTTCTTCATCGTCACCGCCGATGCCTGCCCGTGGCTGGACGGCAAGCACACGGTCTTCGGCCAGGTGACCGACGGGGTGGACGTGGTGGACAAGCTCGACGGTGTCGCCACCGACGGCGGTGACCGCCCCACCGAGCCGGTCGGGATCGTCACGGTCGCGCTGTCCTGATCCTCGGCGCTCTCTCGATCTTCAGCTGATTGGGAGCCCATGCCGCATGCGGCATGGGCGGGAGGGCCGCATGCGGCCCTCCCTTGGGGACGTACATGTACGTCCCCACCCATCGGCGCATGCGCC
>DATCBT010000011.1:0-111784 GCA_036511695.1 Solirubrobacteraceae bacterium
CGACCCACCGGGTGGGGATCCATCAGTTTGAGGTCCACCGGCTGGAGACCCAGCGGCCGGAGACCCACTGGCGAGAGATCCACCGGCAAGCACCGTCTCGCAGGCCGCCAGCAGCACCGCGGGCTCGGCCAGGCGCCCGACCCCCCCCTCCCCCTTCGCGGCCAGCCGTCCGACGCCCGGCTCGACGATCTCCATGCCCCGTTCGCGTAACACCTGGAGGTTGGCCTGGGTGGCCTGGTTCTCATACATGTGGTTGTTCATCGCCGGCGCCACGACCAGCGGACAGGTGGCGGCCAGCGCACAGCTGCTCAGCAGGTTGTCCGCCAGCCCATGCGCGAGCTTCGCAAGCGTGTTCGCCGAGGCGGGAGCGATCAAATACAGATCGGCGTTGCCAACCAGCTCCAGATGACTCGGCGGCTCGTGCGTCGGCGGCTCCTGCCCGGGAAAGGCCCCGCGCGCCGGATCGCGCTCGAACTCGCTGCTCAGCACCGGCGCGCCGGTCAGCGCCGCAAACGAAGCGGCCCCCACGAACCGCCTGCTCGCGGGCGTCTGCACGACCCGCACCGAGTGCCCGGCCGCCGTCGCCAGGCGCACCAGCTCAAGCGACTTGTAAGCGGCGATGCCGCCACTGACGCCGAGCAGGATTCTTGACATGGCTTGGTTTTAGAGGTCAGGGGGCCGCAGGGCAAGCGATGCAAGGACGCAGTGAGCGAAGTGCACCGATCGGAGATCGATGGAATCTCCGATCGGCCAGCACACGAGCGATCGAGGACGCAGCAGCGCGCCGCCATGCGGTCACCTGTAGTGGTACTTGATCTTTCCTGCTGCTACCTCCTCGAGGGCGATCGTGAGGTAGTTCTTGGAGATCGTTTCGACCATTGGGGGCGGGAACTCATCGAAGGTTCCCTCGCCGAGGTTGTGGTAGTAGCTGTTGATCTGCCGGGCGCGCTTGGCGGCCACGAGGACGCTTGCGTAGTTGGAGTCGACGTTGTCGAGCAGACGGTCGATACGGGGAGAGATCACGGGTGCGTTGCCTTTCCTGGTTGATCGTCCAGTGTAGTGCCTCGCCCGTCCAGCTCGGCGGCGACGACCGCCGTCAGCTGCGCGAGCGCGTCCTGGAGGCGGTCGTTGATCACCACGTGCGCGAACTCCGGCTGGGCCGTGAGCTCCTGCGCGGCGACGCGCAGCCGGCGCTCGACCTCCTCTGGATCGTCGGTTCCCCGTCCGATCAGCCGTGTGCGCAAGGCCTCTAGCGAGGGCGGCGCGATGAACACCTGGACCGCCTCGGGCAGCGACAGGCGTACCTGGCGAGCGCCCTGGACCTCGATCTCGAGCACCACCGGCGCCCCGGCCCGCACGCGCTGCTCGAGCTCCGAGCGCAGCGTGCCGTAGCTGCGGCCGGCGTAGTCGGCGTGCTCGACGAACTCCCCGGCGGCCACCCTGCGCTCGAACTCCTCGCGCGTGAGGAAGTGGTAGTCGACGCCGTCCCGCTCGCCCGGCCGCGGCGCGCGCGTGGTCGCCGAAACCGACAGCTCCAGCTCGGGCAGGCGCTCCATCAGCCCTCTGATCAGGGTTCCCTTGCCGACGCCCGAGGGCCCGGTGATAACGAATACGCGCGCCACGCCCAGGACCCTAATGTCGGGAGCGGCGGGAGCGGTCTACCGGCGGAGAAGAGAAACGAGCTCGCTGCGCTGGCGCTCTGAGAGGCCGCCGATCGTCTTGCTCGGGGAGATTCGGCAGTGGGCGAGGATCTTGTTGACCTTCACCCGCCCATACTTGGGAACAGCCAGCAGCATGTCGAATACCTTGGCCGTCTCGACGTACTCGGGTGGGTTGAGCAGGAGGGAGTGGATCGACAGGCGACCGGACTTCAGATCGCGCTTGAGCTGGGCTCGGCGCGTGCGGATCTGGTTGGCCCGCGCGAGCGCATCCATACGCTGGTTTAGCGATCGCTCGGGTGCCATCGCGTGCGTCAAGGACGTCGTTTTGGTCGCCATCGGCATGGGCGGCGAGTCTACACACCAGGGACGGTCGATCAAGGCGAATCAGACTAATTCAGCTATACCTCAACCTGAGGTCCAGGCATGTCGAGGCTTGTGGACGGTCTCGCCGCACCTTTGCAGGGGTTTTTGGGACGCCTTATCCTGGCCGCGCAGCCAGCAGATCCCGCGCAATTCGCGCCCCGGCGGCGGGGTCGCGGAAGCTCTCCGTGCCGACCGCGACGAGCGTCGCCCCGACGTCGAGCAGATCGCGCGCGTGCGCCGCGCTGCTCACTCCGCCCATGCCGACCACAGGGATCCTCACCCGCGCGCTGACGGCCGCCACCTGGGCGAGCGCGACCGCACGGATCGCGGGGCCCGAGAGGCCGCCGCTGCCGCCGCCCAACCACGGGCGGCGAGGCGATTGGCGCGCCGACGAGCCGCCGTGGGGTACCGGCGTGAGGGCCATCGCCCGCAGCGTGTTGATCAGCGACACCCCATCCGCGCCGCCCGCCTCCGCCGCCAGCGCACAGGCGGGAACATCGGCCGCGTTCGGCGTCAGCTTCACGATCAGCGGCTTGCCCGTCCGCGGGCGGACGGCCCGCAGCACCTCCTCCAGCTGGCGGGGGTCGGCGCCGATATCGAGCCCCGTCTTCACGTTCGGGCAGGACACGTTCAGCTCGACCGCGGAGATCTCCGCGCGTGCGTCGCAAGCCTCCACGAGCGCGGCGATCTCCGCCGCGGTGGAGCCCATCACGTTCGTGATCACCGGCACCGGCAGGGTTGCCAGCTCGGGCAGGTCCTCGGCCAGATAACACACCAGACCCTTGTTCGGCAGCCCGATCGAGTTGACCAGCCCCGCCGGGGTCTCCCACAATCGCGGCGGCGGGTTGCCTCGGCGCGGCTCCAGCGTGATCGTCTTCGACACATACGCCGCAAACGGGAACTCGCTATCCAGCGCCGGCCCGAATGCCGCCCTAGCGGCGAGCGCGTCGAAGGTGCCCGAGCCGTTGATCACCGGGTGCGCGAGCTTCAGCCCGCAGAACTCCACGCTCACGCCGCCCCTCCCCTCCCGGCGACCGGACTCATGCGGGAGCTCCGGCGTGAGCCTCTACCTCATCCAACTCGGCCGCGTCGATGACCGGGCCATCGACGCACACGCGTAGGTAGCCGCCGCCGCGGCGGGGCACGACACATCCGTAACACGCGCCGAAACCGCAGGCCATTCCCGCCTCGAGCGCGAGCTGGGCGGGCACCCCGCGCGTCGCGCAGAGCGCCCTGACGGCCTCCAGCATTGGGGCCGGCCCGCACGCGTAGACGACCGCGTGCTCGTCCTGGTCGAGCTCTGCCGCGAGGAGGTCTGTGACGAGACCGCCCGCGCCGATAGAGCCGTCGTCGGTCGTCACTCGTGCCCCGTCCAACAGCGCGGCGCCGACCGCCCGCACCGCGTCGCGAAAGCCGAGCAGCGCCCGCACAGGGACGTCCTTCCGCGAGAGCGTGTCCTGGAGGATCGCCAGCGGGGCGATCCCCACGCCGCCTCCGACGAGCAGCGCGCGGCGACGCTCGCGCGGCATCGCAAAGCCCCGGCCGAGCGGGCCCAATGCCCACAGCCCCTCGCCCGCTCGCAGCTCGCACAGCCGCTCTGTGCCCGGCCCCACGTCCTCGAGCAGATAGTGGGCCTCCCCTTCACTCCAGCGAGCGATTGAGAACGCGCGCGCCAGATACGGCCGCTCGTCCTCCCCCCCGCCCCAACGCTCTGCCGCCGCGAGCATCGCGAACTGGCCCGGGTCGGGACGCGGCCCAACCGGGTCGGCGACCCGGAGCACGCGGTAGGCCCCCAGCTCGTCCATCCCTGCAACCGTCAATAGCCGGCGGCCGAAGGGCGCGATCGCGCGATCGCTCCGCTCTCCCAATGAGGCGGCGGCCGGGCCGTCGCTCACCCCGCGACCTCCGCCCCATCGGGGCTGGCCGAGCCGCGCGCGACGGGCTCGCGCTCGCCGTGCAGCTCCTGCAGGCAGAGCACCTCCGGCGCCCCGTCGCGGCGGGCGCTTGCGATCGCGCGCGCGGCGCTGACGCCGGCTGAGAGCGTCGTCAGGCAGGGGATCCCGTGCATCACCGCGGCGCGGCGAATCTCCCAGCCGTCGGTCCGTGCGCCGACGCCCGTCGGCGTGTTCACGACGAGATCCACGTCGCCGCGCTCGATCCAGTCGAGCACGTGCGGCGAGCCCTCGCCGAGCTTGTTCAGTCGCTCCACGGGCACCCCCATCCGTGCGATCGCCTCCGCCGTCCCGCGCGTGGCGACGATGCGAAAGCCGTTGTCGTGGAGGATCTGGGCGACCGCGAAGGCGCCCGCCTTGTCGGAGTCGGTGACCGTGATGAAGGCCGTGCCCTCGCGCGGCAGCGGCACGCCCGCCGCCGCCTGCGCCTTGGCGAACGCGGTGGGGAAGTCGCGCGCGATGCCCATCACCTCGCCGGTCGAGCGCATCTCCGGGCCGAGCACCGCGTCTGAGCCCTCGAAGCGATCGAACGGCAGCACCGCCTCCTTGACCGACACGTGCTCGCCATACCCCAGCCCCTCCCTGCCGGCGGGCAGGTCGAGGTCCGCGATCCGCTCGCCCAGCATGATCCGGCAGGCCAGCTTCGCCAGCGGCAGGCCGACCGCCTTCGACACGAACGGCACCGTGCGCGACGCGCGCGGGTTGGCCTCGATCACGAACAGCTCCCCGGCGTGGACGGCGTACTGGACGTTGAGCAGCCCGACGACGCCGATCGCGAGCGCGATCTCGCGCGTGGCCGCGCGAATCTGCTCGAGCATCTCTTCGCCGAGCGAGTGCGGCGGCAGCACGCAGGCGCTGTCGCCCGAATGCACGCCCGCCTCCTCTACGTGCTGCATGATCCCGCCGATCCAGACGGCCTCGCCGTCGCAGAGCGCGTCGACGTCGACCTCGACCGCGTTCTCGAGGAAGCGGTCGAGGAAGATCGCGCCGCGCGCGGCCTGGGGAGTCGGGTCCTGGGCAGTCGCAGCCTGGGGAGTCGAATCTTTTAAGGGGGAGCCCTCCGGGCTCCCGGGCGGGGCAGCGTCGTTAATCCCCGACTCCCCCACCTCGCGACGCAGGTAGTCGGCGAGACCGTCGCGCGAGTAGACGATCTCCATCGCGCGTCCGCCGAGCACATAGGAGGGTCGTACCAGCAGCGGGAAGCCAACCTCGTCGGTCTTCTCGAGGGCCTCCTTGACCGAATGGGCCGTCGCATAGGGCGGCGCCTTGTAACCCAGGCGCTCGAGCAGGGCGCCGAAGCGCCCGCGATCCTCGGCGAGGTCGATCGCATCGACGCTCGTGCCGAGCAGTGGCACACCCGCCGCGGCCAATCCGGCAGCGAGCTTCAGCGGTGTCTGCCCGCCGAACTGCACGATCACGCCCTTCGGCTTCTCAACCTCAACGACGGCGAGCACGTCTTCGAGCGTGAGCGGCTCGAAATACAGACGGTCGGAGGTGTCGTAGTCGGTCGAGACGGTCTCCGGGTTGCAGTTGACCATCACCGCGTCACGACCGGACTCGCGCACGGTCATCGCGGCGTGCACGCAGCAGTAGTCGAACTCGATCCCCTGCCCGATCCGGTTCGGGCCCGAGCCGAGGATCACGACCGACTCGCGCTCATCGCGGCGCACCTCGCCGGCGAGCGTCAGCCGACGTCGTTCCGCGTCCACGGAGTCTCCGCCAGCCGGTGGAGTGCCTGCAAGCGGATCGGCGTTCGTTCCCGACACGCGCTCCCAGCCGGAGTAGTAATAGGGGGTGCGGGCCGGGAACTCGGCCGCGCAGGTGTCGACCGACCGGAACGAGCGCTCGCCTGCAAACGGGGCCCGCGGGTCAAGCGCGAGCGTTTGCAGCTCGCGCAGGAACCACGGGTCGATCGCCGTCACCGCGTGGATCGCCTCGATCTCGGCGCCCCGCCCGAGCAGCTCGAGCACGGCCTCGTAGCGCTCGGCTCCCGGCGTCCGCAGGCCATCGAGCAGGAGCTCGTCGGAGACCTCGTCAAGACACGGCGGCTTGTCCAGCTCGCGCGAGCGCAAGGCCTTCGCAAACGCCTGTCCGAACGTGCGCCCGATCGCCATTGCCTCGCCCACCGACTTCATGTGCGTGGTCAGCGTCGGGTCGGTGCCGGGGAACTTCTCGAAGGCGAACCGCGGCCACTTGACGACGACGTAGTCGATCGTCGGCTCAAAGCACGCGGGGGTTACGCCGGTGATGTCGTTGTCGATCTCATCGAGGCGGTAGCCGACCGCCAGCCGCGCGGCGATCTTCGCGATCGGGAAGCCCGTCGCCTTCGACGCGAGCGCCGAGGAGCGCGAGACGCGCGGGTTCATCTCGATCACGAGGATCTCCTCGGTGGCCGGGTTGACCGCGAACTGCACGTTCGAGCCGCCCGTCTCCACCCCCACCGCGCGAATCACCGCGATCGCCTGGTCGCGCAGCTGCTGGTAGAGGTCGTCGGTGAGCGTCTGCTGCGGCGCGACCGTCACCGAGTCGCCCGTGTGCACTCCCATCGGGTCGATGTTCTCGATCGAGCAGACGATCACGACGTTGTCGGCGCTGTCGCGCATCACCTCCAGCTCGAACTCGCCCCAGCCGATCACAGACTCGTCGAGCAGCACCTGACCGATCGGCGAGGCTTCAAGGCCCTGCGCGACGATCACACGGAACTCCTCAAGCGTCCGCGCGATACCCCCGCCACGGCCGCCGAGGGTGTAGGCGGGACGCACAACGCACGGCAGGCCGATCTGCTCAAGCTCGTGTTCTGCAATACGCAGCCCCCGCTCTACGTTCACCCCTAGTTTTGGCTCGTCCCAGGCCCAGACGATCGCGCTCTTGGGCATCCGCAGCCCGGCGCGTGCCATCGCGGCCCCGAACAGCTCACGGTCCTCGGCGCACGCGATCGCCTCGTAGTTGGCGCCGATCAGCTCCACCCCGTAGCGCTCCAGAGTGCCGTCGTCGTGCAGCGCCTTGGCGAGATTCAGCGCGGTCTGCCCGCCGAGCGTCGGCAGCAGCGCGTCGGGGCGCTCGCGCTCGATCACCTGCGCCACCGGGCCCGGCAGCAGCGGCTCGATGTAGGTCGCGTCGGCGAACTCCGGGTCGGTCATGATCGTCGCCGGGTTGGAGTTCACCAGCACGACCTCGTAGCCCTCCTCGCGCAGCACCTTGCACGCCTGCACACCGGAGTAGTCGAACTCCGCCGCCTGCCCGATCACGATCGGGCCCGAGCCCAGGATCAGGATCTTGTGGATGTCGTTGCGTCGTCCCATCGGTTTATCGACTGCTTTTAGGGCCCGCGTCCCGATATCTGCCGGGATTGAGGTCGCCGTTCCGCGGCGTCATACGCCACCCACGATGCTCGCCGTGCCACCAGCACGTCTGCGCTCGCGTGCGGCGTCTGCCATCCACGGCCCGACCCCCTCAACCCACCATCTATCGTGCCGCGAACCCTGGAGGCCGGCTCCGACAGGGTTGGGAGAGAAGTGTGCGGCCTCGCCTCCCATAAAAATCGCGGTTCTCATCTATGCGGCCTCCACGATTCGCTGCAGGAAACGGTCGAACAGGTACAGGCTGTCATGCGGCCCCGGCCCCGCCTCGGGGTGGTACTGCACCGCCCCACCGGCGACGTCGAGCAGCTCGAAGCCCTCGACCGTGCGGTCGTAGAGGTTCACGTGCGACAGCTGGGCCGCGCCGAAGTCCGTGTGCCAGCGCACCGGGCGCGAGCCGTCGATCGTGGGCGAGCCGCTCGGACCGAGCACCGCGAAGCCGTGGTTCTGGGAGGTGATCTCGACGCGACCCGTCTGCAGGTCCTTGACCGGGTGATTGGCGCCGCGGTGGCCGAAGGGCAGCTTGAACGTCTGCAGGCCCAGGGCTCGACAGAGCAGCTGGTGACCAAGACAGATCCCCCACACCGGCTTTTTCCCGACCAGCTCTTTCACCGTGTCGACGATGTAGCCGAGCGCCGCCGGGTCGCCCGGGCCGTTGGCGAGGAAGATCGCGTCGGGATCATCGGCCAGGAGCTCTTGCGCGGAGGTGTTACACGGGTAGAGCGCCACGCGCGCGCCGCGCGCCAAGAGCTCGCGCACCATCGATCCCTTGATCCCCGTGTCGATCACGGCGATTAATGGCCCACCCACCCCGTCGCCCGAGCCATGGCGAGTCACCTCGCGCGGGGTGACGATCCCGGCCAGGTCCTGCCCGGCCATCGGCGGCTCGGCCGCGATCAGCTCCTTGGCCTCGCGCTCTGAGATCTCACTGGTGAAAACTCCCCCGCGCATCGACCCCGCCTCGCGGATGTGCTTGACCAGCGCGCGCGTGTCCACGCCGCTGATCCCCGGCACGCCGCAATCGCTCAGCCAGTCAAGCCAACCGCGCTCGGCCGTCGGCGCGTCCTCCCGGTTGCAGGCCTCGCGCATGATCGCCGCCCTCCCCCACGCCCGCTCTGACTCCATTGCGCCTGCGCTGGCCCCGTAGTTGCCGATGTGGGGGTATGTGAAAACGATCAGCTGCCCCGCGAACGAAGGGTCGGTCATCGACTCCTGATAGCCGGACATGCCGGTGGTGAACACCACCTCGCCGACCGCGTGTCCGGTGGCGGCACACGATTCACCGTCAAAGCGTGTGCCGTCCTCCAGTAATACATAGGCCGTCGCGTCGTTCATCAGATGATTAATTTCTGTACTTCCTTGAACTCCGGCGTGCCCGCGCGCTCGAGCAGCTCAAACAGCGCGGCCTCGACGGTCGTGACGACCGCGCCCGCGCGCTCCAGCCGCTTCAGGCCGCGCTCGTAGTCGATCGCGTGACGCGAACCGACCGCGTCGGCCGGCACGTGCACCTCGACCCCACGCTCGAGCAGGTCCTGAACCGTCTGACTGACACACACGTGCGTCTCGATCCCGCACACGACCGCCTGATCTCTCCCGCCGAGGTCAAATCCGTCGGCGCGCGCGGCCGAGAACACGCTCTTCTCGAGCGGCTGCTCCTCCTCGAGCCCGACCTCCGGCGCGGTGTGGCCGAGACCCTTCGGGTACTGCTCGCTGACCAGGAGCGGCACGTCGAGGATCCGCGCGGCCTGCACGAGCTTCGCGCAGGCATCCGCGACGCCCGCGAAAGACTCGTACGGCCTGAACCCCTCCTGCACATCTACCACCACAAGCGCCGCTCGATCCCGGTTGAGCAAACTCATCAAGCAGCCACTACCGAGAAGGCGCGCTGGCGGTATACAACGGCGCCGGCGGCGAGCGTCAGGAGCACGCGACCTCGCAGCCGCCGCCCGGCGAAGCAGCAGTTCTCCGAGCGGCTCTCCCAACCGTGCTCCCCGGCGATCCACTCGGCGTCGAGGTCGACGAGCGTCACGTTGGCCGGCTCGCCGGGGACGATCCGCGGGGTCGGCAGGTCAAACAGCGCCGCCCCGGCGGTCATCCGCTCGACCAGCAGCTCGAGCGCGAGTATGCCCGGCAGCACCAGCCCGGTGTACAGCGCCGCGAACGCCGTCTCCAAGCCGGTCGTGCCCATCGGCGCCTGCTCGAACGGCACCTCCTTCTCCTCGCGCGCGTGCGGCGCGTGATCGGTCGCCACGCAGTCGATCGTCCCCTTGCGCAAGCCCTCGATCAGCGCCTTGCGGTCCTCCTCGCCGGCCAGCGGCGGGTTCATCTTCATGCGCGTGTCCATCGTTCGCACATCCTCCTCGCTCAGCAGCAGATGGTGGGGCGTGACCTCGGCGCTCACCCTCCAGCCCTGCGCCTTCGCCCACGCGACGGCCTGCACCGAGGCCGCGCAGCTGAGGTGCTGGAAGTGCACGCGCGCGTCCTCGTACCCGGCCAGCGCGGCGTCGCGCGCGACCATCGTCGACTCGCTCACGCTCGGTATCCCGCCCAGACCGAGCGCGGCGCTGACCGCGCCCTCGCGCATCACCCCGCCGCGGGAGAGCGAGACATCCTCCTCGTGCAGGGTCAACACCCCCCCGCACAGGCGCTGGTATTGCAGCGCCTTGCGCAACATCCCCGCGCTCTGCACGGGCCGCCCGTCGTCGGTAAAGCCGAGCGCGCCGGCCTCACGCAGCTCGGCCATCTCGGTCAGCTCCGCGCCTTCGAGCCCGCGCGTGATCGCCGCCAGGAAGCCGATGGGGATGCGCGCTTCGCGCGCCGCCGCGTCGCGCAGCGAGCGCAGCAGCGGGGCCGAGTCGAGCACCGGATCGGTGTTCGGCATTGCGATCGCTCCGCCGAACCCGCCCGCGGCGGCGGCGCGGGTTCCGGTCTCGAGATCCTCCTTGTGCTCCTGCCCGGGTGTGCGCAGATGCACGTGCGGGTCGAAGAACGCCGGCAGCAGCCTGCGCCCCTTGGCCTCGATCGCTTCCTCGTTCGCGGCCTTCTCCAGCGTGCCGGGCTCGCCCAGCTCGGCGATCTCCCCGTCGCTGACGCGCACATCGCGGCGCGCGTCGATGCCCGCGCGCGGGTCGAGCAGGTGGGCGTCTCGCAGCAGGAGGTTCGCGGGGACTCCCGGTCCCTGCACGAGCGGTTCCACGGCCATCACGCGAGCTGGGGCTCGGGGGCCGATTGGGGCTCGCGCATCCCCGCGAGCAGCTCGTACAGGACCGCCATCCGCACCACCACGCCGGCCTCGACCTGCGCGGTGATCACGGCCTGGGGGGAGTCGACGACCTCACCCGAAAGCTCCACGCCGCGATTGACCGGGCCGGGGTGCATCAGCACCTGGCGCGATCCCAGCCGCCGACCGTTGATCTGATACCACGTCGCGTACTCGCGCAGCGACGGCAGGAAGCTCTCGCTCATCCGCTCGCGCTGCATCCGCAGCGCATACACCACGTCCGCCTGGTCGAGCTCGTCGAGCGTGAAGCGCACCTCGCAGCCGAGCGCTTCGATCCCGCGCGGGATCAGCGTCGGCGGGCCGGCGACCGTCACCTTCGCGCCCATCCTTTGAAAGGCGATGATGTTCGAGCGCGCGACCCGCGAGTGGGCGACATCGCCGACGATCCAGATCGACGCGCCGTCGATCCCGCCGAGGCGCTTCTGCAGCGTGTACACGTCGAGCAGCGCCTGGGTCGGATGCTCGTGCTTGCCGTCGCCGGCGTTCACGATCGCGGCGCCACACCATTTCGAGACCAGCTCGGCGGCGCCCGCCCACGGGGTGCGCAGCACGATCGCGTCGGGCTTGTGCGCGCTCAGGGTGAGGACGGTGTCCTTCAGCGACTCGCCCTTCTCCACGCTCGACCCGCTCGCGGCGAAGTTCACCACGTCGGCCGACAACCGCTTTGACGCCAGCTCGAACGAGCTGCGCGTGCGCGTCGAGGCCTCGTAGAACAGGTTCAGCACCATCCGCCCGCGCAGCGCCGGGACCTTCTTGATCTCGCGGTCGGACACCTCCGCGAAGCGCGCCGCCTGCGCGACGATCCGCTCGATTTCCTCCCGGTCGAGATCCGCGATCGACAGCAGGTGATTCATGCGTCGGCCTCAACCACGAGCGCCTTGATGGCCAGACAGCGGTTCATGCGGTGCTCTCCATCGTCGACGTCTCCGCCGAGGCGCCTTCACCCGAAGAGGCCTCGATCGCGACCTCATCGACGCCGTCGAGCTCGCTGACGCGCACGTGCACGTGCTCGGCGCGCGAGGTCGGCAGGTTCTTGCCGACGTAATCGGGCCTGATCGGCAGCTCGCGGTGGCCGCGGTCGGCGAGCACCGCCAGCTGCACACGCGCGGGGCGGCCGTAGTCGAACAGCGCCTCGATCGCGGCGCGCGCCGTGCGACCCGTGAACATCACGTCATCGACGATCACCACCGTGCGCCCGGCCACGTCGAAGTCGATGTGCGAGGCGTGCACGACCGGGGCGTCGGGCCGGCGCTGCAGATCGTCGCGATAGAAGCCGATGTCGAGATCCCCGAGCGGGACCTCCGCGTCGAGCAGCCCTTCGAGCTGTACCCGCAGCCGCTGCGCCAGAAAGGCGCCGCGCCGATGAATGCCGATCAGCACCGGAGCCGGCGGCCTGGGGTTGCGCTCGACGATCTCATGCGCGATCCGCACCACCGCCCGCCGCACGTCCTCCGCCTGGAGGACGACCTTCTCGTTGCTGCTCATCTGCTTCCTTCCTGGCCTCTCGGGACCGGGTTAAAGGATTTCGTGGACTGTATCAACGCGCCGCGATGGCCTCCGTCAGCTCGGGGCGAGCGCCTCGGCGCTCACAGCCTCCGCGCTCCTCTCCCGCGCCTGGCGCTCAGACCAGCGGATCAGCTCGGCGGGACCGCGCTCGGGGAATGGCACCTCGATCGTGTCGAAGTCACGCGGCACCTCCGTGGCCGCGAACAGCTCGCGTGCCTCCGCGCGCAGCTCGTGCCCGGCGTAGCGGCTCGACAGGTGCGTGAGCGCGAGCATCCTCACCTGCGCCTCGCGCGCCAGCCGCGCGGCCTGCGTGGCCGTGCTGTGGGCGGTCTGGCGCGCGCGCTCGGACTCCTCCTCGGCGAACGTCGCCTCGTGCACGAGCACGTCCGCCTGGTGCGCGGCGATCGCGAGCGCCTCACACGGCGCGGTATCGCCGGAGAGCACGACCTTGCGGCCCTCCCGCGTCGGCCCCATCACCTGCTCGGGCGCCACGCCGCCTACGCTCTCCCCGCGCTGCAGCCGACCGAAGTCTGGCCCCGGCCTGACCCCCAGCTCCGCCGCCAGCCGCGCGTCGAGATGCCCCGGGCGCGGCTGCTCGACGAGCGCATACCCGAAGCACGCCTCGCCGCGGTGGCGCACTCCGATCGCGGTGATCGCATAGCCGTCGCGCTCGACCGTCTCCGCCGGCTGAAGCTCGACGAAGCTCAGCTCGTAGGGCATCCGCCCGTAGACGATCCGCATCGCCCCCATCAGCTCCTTCAGCCCGCGCGGCCCGTACACCCCCAGCGGCTGGTCGCGTTCGCGCAGCGCAAAGGACTTCAGCATCCCCGGCAGCCCCAGCCAGTGATCGGCGTGCAGGTGCGTGATGAACACGCTGTCCACGTCGGTCAGCCCGACCGAGCGCGCGAGCTGGCGCTGGGTGCCTTCGCCGCAGTCAAACAGGATGCGATCGCCGCCGC
Source organism: Solirubrobacteraceae bacterium (assembly GCA_036511695.1). Lineage (GTDB taxonomy): Bacteria > Actinomycetota > Thermoleophilia > Solirubrobacterales > Solirubrobacteraceae > Palsa-744. The sequence continues at coordinate 13,081 of DATCBT010000011.1, forward strand.
GACGGATCAGCACCGCGGGCAGCCCGCGCCGCGGGCTGGGCACCGAGCCGCCGGTCCCGGCGAAGAACAAAGACAGGTCCATAGCCTGCAACGGTAGCGTCGGGGGCCCTCACGCGGCGGTAAGCTCACCTGCTGGCACGCCGTCAGATCGCGTCAACCAGCGCCCGTAGCTCAGTGGATAGAGCGCTCGCCTCCGGAGCGAGAGGTCGCAAGTTCGAATCTTGCCGGGCGCACTTGAGACCCACTTGCAAATGAGCGGTTTTAACGTTCAGCCTATTTCGGCGCTCGGCCCGAGTAGCTCGGCGCTGGATCAAGCGCCATGCTCGCCCGAGCGCCCAAAAAAACCCCACAGGCGAGCGCGGTTGGTGTAAGTTCTACGCAAGTAAGGAGGTAGCTTAGCTTGAGTCTGCTCGTCAAGAAGCTCCTAGGCGTTGGTACCGCGGTCGCGGTGCTGGGGGTTCTGATCGGGCTGTACATCGCCAGCTGGGCGACAAGCTTCCCGCAGTCGGTCGCGGCCGTGAGCAGCCCCGTGAGCGCGGGGACCGGCGGTAGTCAGCTGACGCTCGAGACGGTCGCGGCGATCGGCCCGAAGTACAGCCCATCGCATCCCGACTGGGTCTCATACCTCGTCAAGAGCCATGGCAAGTGGGTCCGCAGCACCATCTACACGGTGCCCGCCAACTCGATCGTGCACGTCACGCTCTACCAGTACGACGGCGCTACCGGACTGCGCAACCCGTTTCTGTCGCAGGTTCAGGGCACGGTCGGCGGAACTGTGACGGTCGACGGCAAGACTGTCAACGCGATCGATCCCGAAGAAGCCTCGCACACGTTCGTGGTGCCCCAGCTCGGCGTGTTCGTGCCGCTCCCCGGCGTACCGGAAGAAGCCAAGAACCAGTGCGAATTCGCGCCCTGCGAAGGCGCGGCGCACCGCACGATCGAATTCAGCTTCCGCACGGGCAAGAAGGGACGCTACCGCTGGCAGTGCTTCGTCCCCTGCGCGGCCGGCTGGCTCAACGGGAACGGGGGACCGATGCAGACGCTGGGCTACATGGACGGGTTCATCGATGTCGTCTAGTCATGGCCGCTGAGCCGCGGCCGATCGGGCCGGAGCCCAACCACGCCCGGCGCTTCGGCGCGATCTGGGTGATCGCCACGCTGATCGCGACGCCGCTGGTGGTCGTGCTGGTCGGTCCGATCCTGCCGCCCGGCAACGGCTCAGAACAGGCCGCCGGCCATGTCACCGACAACACCGTGCTGCTGGCGATGGCCACGCCGGTGCTGCTGCTGGTCCTGATCTATCTGATCTACGCCTCGATCTACTTCCGCCAGCCCCGGGGCGGCGCACTGGAAGGTCCGCCGGTGCGCGGGAACTCGCGCGTGCAGAGCACCTGGATCGTCGTCACCTCCCTGCTGGTGTTGTCGCTGGCGATATACGGGACGGTGCGCCTGGAGTCCGACTATGGCGCCGGCTCGGGCAGCGGCCCGAACCCCCTGACCGTCCCCAGCGGGCCGAAGCTGCCGGTGCAGGTGATCGCCCAGCAGTGGGCCTTCACCTACCGCTACCCCACCTACGGGGGCGTCGAGACCCCGCACCTCGTCCTACCGGTCAACCAGATGATCGAACTGCATGTCACCTCGCTCGACGTCATCCACTCGTTCTGGGCTTACCAGCTCGGCGTCAAGGCTGACGCCAACCCGCACGTGGACAACGTCGCGTTCGTCAAGCCGACGAAGCTGCAGACGTTCAACATTCGCTGCGCCGAGCTGTGCGGCATCTGGCACGGCGAGATGTCCGACCTCGGCCATGTGGTGAGCGGCCCCGCGTTCAACACCTGGATTCACCAGCAGGTGGTGGCGTTCGCGCCGGCGACGAAGGTGCTGCCGCCGTACAGCACCACCTATCTGCCCGAACCGACGAGGCGCGGCGAATGAGCACGATCGCACCGCCGACCCCCACCCCCGTGCAGAGGACGAGGAGCCTCGCATCATGAGCACGACGACCGCGGCCGCCCCTTCCCACCCCGACCCGACGCGCCGGCCGCTGTGGCGGCGGCTGATCGGCTTCAACCTGCTCACCGCCGTGCTGCTCGGCGTGGGCGGCTACTACCTGGGCTGGTGGTTGGGCCATCAGGTCAACGGCGGCAAAAGCTTCGAATACCAGGCCGCGAGCGACGAGAACGACGTCGCGCTGCTGCTCGCATACGTGTTCGGCGTGGTCGGGTTCCTGATCGGGTTGGGCTTTGCCAACTATCCGCTCTCACGCCTGCTGGGGCGCCCGGCCTCACTGCGCGAGAAGGAGCACGAGGGAATCGGTCGCTACTTCGGGCTGTGCACCGATCACAAGGTCGTGGGCATCCAGTACCTGGTTGGGATTGGGGTGTTCTTCTTCGTCGGCGGGCTGAACGCGATGCTGATCCGCACCGAGCTGCTGCACCCCACCCCCACCGTGGTCGGCCCCAATCAATACCTGTCGCTGGTGGGCATGCACGGGACGATGATGATGGGGATGATGACCTCGGGCGTGCTCGGACCGTTCGCCAACTACTTCGTGCCGATCATGATCGGCTCCCGGCGAATGGCGTTCCCGCGCATCGAGGCGCTCACGTTCTGGCTGTTGATGGCGGCCGGGTTCATCCTCACCTCGACGATCTTCTTCGGCGGCTTCCCCACGGGCTGGACGGGATATGAGCCGCTCAACGACCAGGCCGTGATGGGGATGGACTCCTACATCATCTTCTTCACCCTCGTCGGGATCTCGATGGCGCTGCTCGGGCTGAACATGATGGCCACGATCATCACCATGCGCGCCCCCGGGCTGAGCTGGGGACGGCTGCCGATCTTCGTGTGGTCGGTGTTCGCCACCTCGATCCTGATGGTGCTCGCCGCGCCGATGCTGATCGCCACGCTGTCGATGGCGGCGCTCGACCGTACGATCAGCACCTCCTTCTTCGTCACCGGCGGCGGCGGCAGCTCCTATCTGTTCGAGAACCTCTTCTGGTTCTTCGGGCACCCGGAGGTGTACGTGCTGGCGCTGCCCGGGTTCGGGATCGTGCTCGAGCTGCTGCCCGTATTCACGCGCAAGCCGCTGTGGGGCTACAAGCTGGCCGTCTCGGGCATGCTCGGCGTCACCCTGCTGAGCTTCTTCGTGTGGCAGCACCACCTGTTCGTGAGCGGGATCAACGCCGACCTGCGCCCGTTCTACATGCTCTCCACAGAGATCATCTCGATCCCCACCGGATTCATATTCATGTGCTTCATGGGCACGATGTGGCGGGCTCGCACGACCTTCACGGTGCCGATGCTGTTCTGCATGGGTTGGGCGTTCAACTTCCTGCTCGGTGGGCTCTCGGGTGTGTTCCTCTCGGACACCCCCAGCGACACCGACACCCACGGCAGCTTCTTCGTGATGGCGCACTTTCACTACACGATCATGGGCGGGCTGATCTTCACCTTCTTCGCGGGGATCTACTACTGGGTGCCGAAGATGACGGGCCTGCGCTTCAACGAGCGCATGGCCAAATGGCACTTCTGGCTGATGTTCGTCGCGTTCAACTCGACGTTCCTGCCGCTGTTCGTGCTCGGCATGAAGGGCATGCCCAGGCGCGTGAGCGAATACGCGCCGAACCTGCAGGGACTCAACACGTGGGTCTCGATCTCAGCGTTCGTGCTCGGGTTCTCGATGCTGATCTTCCTGTTCAACACCGTCTACTCGCTGATCTTCGTGCGCCGGCCGGCCGCGTCCAACCCCTGGGGATCGAAGTCGATCGAGTGGCAGATACCCACGCCCGTGCCGGTCAACAACTTCGAGCAGATCCCGACCTTCGACTCCGATCCCTACGACTACGGCACGCAGCCGAGCATCGGCGGCGCCGAGCCGGCGACGGCGGGGGCCTGATCGATGGCGGCTTCCAGCCACGAAGAGCAACCGCTGGGCAAGTTGATCCCGCCCGTCCCGCGCGGGGTCGAGATTCCGCCCGAGCCCCCGGACGTGGGCGGGCGAGCGCTGTACGTGGCGAGCCGCCTGCTCGCCGGCGCCACCACGTTCTTCTTTCTGGCCTTCCTCTTCGCCTACTTCTACCTGCGCTCGCTCAACCAGGACAACATGTGGCGTCCCCCCCACCTCAACCCCGAGTCGGGATTCGGCGTGGCGGTCGTGGCGTGCGTGCTTCTCAGCGCGGCGTTCGCGGTCCTCGCCGGCCGGCGCATGAAGGCGCAGTCGCGCGACTGGACAGCCTCGGCGCTGATCGCGCTCGTGCTGGGGCTGGCGGCGGTCGCCCTGCAGTGCATCGCCTACACGCGCCAGTCCTTCGGTCCCACCGACGGAGCCTACGCGAGCGTGTACTGCGCGTGGACGGCCTTCTACGCGATCGCGGTGCTCGCCACGATGTACTGGCTGGAGACGCAGGTCGCGACCGAGATCCGCGCGCGGCGGGCACCCGCCGAGCATGGCGACATCGAGGACCCCGACCGGCTGATCGCGCCGGGGCTGGACGCCTGCGTGTTCTACTGGTCCTACCTGGCGGCCATCGGCGCGATCGCCTACGTGACGCTGTACCTGCTGTGATGCTCACCGCGGCGACAGCGGCGCCCGGATTTTGGGATTGGTCGTTCGACCCGCCACTGGTCCTGACGATCGACCTGGCGATCCTCTACTGGATCGGAGCCCGGCGGACGGTCACGCCCGAGCGCGAGCGGGTGGCGCAGCGCTGGCGCAGCGTGAGCTTCTACGCGGGCCTGGCCGTGCTCGCGATCGCGCTGGCCTCACCGATCGAGCCGCTGAGCGAGCAGCTGTTCTGGGTGCACATGATCCAGCACGTCCTGTTGCTGATGGTCGCGGCGCCGCTGATCGTCCTCGCACGCCCGTGGATCCGCCTGTGGCGCTGTCTGCCGCTGCGGTCACGCCGGTCGCTCGCCCGCGGCCTGAGCCGGGGAGAGCGCGCGGCCCCGCTGCGCATGCTGAGCCGAACCCTCGGCAGCCCGCTGCCCAGCTTCGTGGCGTTCTCGGTTGTGCTGCTGGCGTGGCACGTGCCGGCGCTGTTCGACACGACGCTGCGCTCCAGTGCGCTGCACGCGCTCGAGCACACCCTGTTCTTCCTCACCGCGATCATGTTCTTCAAGCAGATCATCCCCTCACCCCCGTTGCACACGAGCCTCGCGGCCGCACAGCGCGTGGCGTATGCGATCGGGGGGATGGTCGTCAGCTGGGCCCTGGCGGTGGCGCTGGCGATCGCCCCCCATCCGCTGTACGGCTTCTACGCGCACCTGGGTAGCCGCCCGGGCGGCATCTCCGCGCTGGCCGACCAGCAGCTCGCCGCAGGCGTCATGTGGGTGCCCGGCTCGGTCACGTTCCTGATCGTCGTACTGGTTTACGTCAACCGCTGGCTCACGCCTACGTCGCCGGCCCCGGCTCCCACTCCCCGGCTGGCGGGCGAGCACTAGGCTGGACTTACCCAGGAGAACTCATGCCCCACATCGCACTCCCGATCGCCGCACACGTCCTCACCGGATCGATCCTCACGCTCGCCCTGCCCTTGGGCGTGCTGATCGCGGTCACCGTCTGGTACGTCATCCTGTGGCGTCGCGGCATGGGCGAACGCTGAGCGGGACACAGCCACAACCCCGAGACCGTGGGTGAAGCCGGGCTCCAACCCAAGCCAGATGGAGCCTCTCCAGCCCGGCGCCGGTGTCTAGCGCGCGGCGAGCTTAGGAACGTCGTGGACGATCTCAGCGGGTTCGAAGGTGGCGGGATACACGGTCGTGAGCCTGCCGCCGGCGCTTACTCCGTAGACCAACGCAGAGTGCGCAACCAGGTTCGGTTGGTCAACCTCCCGCTTCGAGCCGACGCTCCAAGCCGCCCACGTTCGCGCGAGCTGGGAAGGAGAGCCGATCAGGTACTGCATGCGCCCCGTCATCTGGTGCACTTTCAAGAAGGCCGCCACCGTGCGCGGCGTATCCCCGCGTGGATCGACCGACACCGCGATGATCTGCGTCTTGGCGGCAGTCTTTGCGCCCATCAGGTTCTGCGCCACGCGCAGATTGGCCGTGATCAGGGGGCAGACGTCCGGGCAGTGGGTGTAGAGAAAGGTGACGAGCACCGCCTTGCCGCGATACTCGGCGAGCGTGACCGGCTGTCCCAGGTAGTTGTGAAGCTGGATCGCCGGCGCCGGCTTGGATGGCAGGGTGAGCGTTCCGAAGAACCCGCTGCCGGCCCCCGACTGCTGCGCGCCGCCGGGCAGCGCCGGCTTGCTCGAGTTGCTGAAGAGCGCAAAGCTGAGGACGCCGACGAGCGCCATCAGCAATGCCAGCGGCAGCACGAGCCTCGGCCACACGGCCCTTTGCGTCTCATCGCCCTCGCCCGAGGACCCACCAACCGCCTCGACGCCAGTTTCTCCAGCAGGCGAAGCGGGCGTCTCGCCGGGCATCGCGCTGGGATCGACCTGATCGCTCATATCCTCAGTATCGACCACTTTGACACGCTTCGGAGCTATCAGTACGCGATGATGCGCTGCGCCTCATGGCGGCTCGGCAGCGCGACCGTATCACCAGCAGGACAGCCGGTCACAGGCAAAGGATGGCGTGGAGCACGACGAGCAAACCGTACTTAACTGGCTCCGCCCAGCGCTTGCCCCAGCATCCGTTCTGTCTGCGGACCGAGCAGCGTCCTTGAGATGCGCCCGTCGGCACCGATCACGAACGTCGTCGGCAGACCCCGCAGTCCGTAGGCGAGGCCGACCGCACCTTCCCCGTCGCGCAGGTTCGAGAAGCTCCATCCGTACTTCGCGATAAATCGGCGCGCGCTCCCCGCCTCGTCGCTCCAGTCCACGCCCACCACCCTTCCCCGGCCGGTGGCGCTACGCGCAAGGCGCTCAATCGCCGGCGCCTCGTGCTGACAGGGTCCGCACCAGCTCGCCCAGAACACCACCAGCGCCGCCCGCCCGCCCGCGGCGCTCCGCAGCGCGGTAAGCGTTATCGGAGGCCCGGCCAGTAGTTCCCGGGGCAGTGCGGGAGCCGGGCGCCCGACCGAGGCGCCCTTGCCGGAAAGCCCGAACACGAGCACCAGACCTACGAGCACCCCGACGAGGACCCATGCCGGCACCCGCCTGCCGGTGTGCGACAGCTTCGCCATCACGTCGCTACTGGGAGGCCAGCAGCGGCGCGTCGTGAGCGATTTCGCTCGGCTTGAAGCTGCTGCCGATGTAGACGGTCTTGAGCACGCCCGACGCTGTGATCCCGTAAACGAGGGCGGAGTGATCCACCAACTCCGGCTGCGAGGCGTCCTTTTCGGAGCCTATACCCCAGGTCCGCCAAGTCTGCCCGAGTTCCTTCGGCGATCCGATCAGGTACTGCATGCGCCCGGTCATCTCGTGCGCTTTCAAGAATGCCGCAACCGTCCGCGGCGTGTCGCCGTGGGGATCGACCGAAACCGCGATGATCTGCGTCTTGGCGGCGGTCTTTGCGCCCATCAGGTTTTGCGCCACGCGCAGATTGGCCGTGATCAACGGGCAGACGTCCGGGCAGTGGGTGTAGAGAAAGGTCACCAGCAGCGCCTTGCCGCGGTATTGGGCGATGTTCACGTGCTGGCCCAGGGAGTTGCGCAGCGCCAGCGACGGGGCGGCCTTGGGTGGCGATAGTTCGTTGCCAAGGAAGCTGGCCGACTTCGCGCTCTGCACGTTGCCCGCCAGCGGTTGGGAGTTGCGGCTGGTGTGCTGGAACAGCAGCGCAAACCCGCCCGCGATTACGACGATCACGATCAGCGGGAGCGCTATGCGACGATCGAAGCCCCCGCGTCCGCGATTTGCCTCAGTCGGCTCGCCGGCGCCCGCTCCTCCCACCCCGTCCTCACCCTCCGGCTCGGAGTTCTGAAGCTCTGGAGTCGAGGCACTCATGCCCGCTCCGGCCACCGGGATCGCGCGTACATCACCCCCGCGAATCTACCATGGCGCGCCCACTCTCGCGCGGGTATGGGCGGCGTGATGATCACGATCGGACGTGGTGAGCACCGCCGCAGCGAGCGCTCGCCGGTGTCGCCCTCAGACCTCCAGGTACCGCAGCACGACCCGCCCCAGCACCAGCACGTCGCCGTTGTGAAGATCGGTCTGGGTGATCCGGCGGCCATTGACGTACGTGCCGTTGGAGCTGCGGTCGTCGAGGATGCGTGAGCCCGAGCGCCGCTGGATGAGGATCGCGTGGCGCCTTGAGACCGAGGCCTCGTCGAGGCGCAGGTCGGCGGCGAGGCCGCGACCGATGTGCGTCACCTCGCCCTCCAGCGCTATCAGCAGTGGGTCGCCGGGACCCTGGACCTCGATATAGCGGCCCGACTCGGTGGGCAGCGCCGGCATCGCCTGACGGCGCACGCGCTCGTCCAGGCACGCGACCCCGTCGAAGAACTCCGTCATTCCCTCGGCGACCGCGGGACGAATGGGTGCTTGAGTAGCCATACCGGCAGCTAACCACCGGGTATTCAGGCGAACCTCAACAGACGTGAAGAAATCCCGAAGCATTTAGGGCAACGAGATCGACCCTTGGTCGGCGTTGCCCGCTCGCGCCGGCCGCCGACCGTGCTTGTGCGCTACGCCGCAGGCTGCTGGTCATAAGCTACCCGCCTCCCGGCCCTCCCCCGCCCTGTATAGCGCTCTAATCTGCACCCCAGCGCCCCATGCTCCCACTCGCCACCTCCATCGACATCTCAACCGCCGTCCAGCTCGGCCCGCTGGCGATCCTCGCCCTGTTGTACGCGCGGCGCGCGCGAACCCTCGCGCTCGCGCGCCGTCCGGTGCCAGGCTGGCGGCAGGCCTGCTTCTACGCAGGTTTGCTGGTCGTTGGCGGGGCGCTCACGGCGTTCGACTCGATCGCCGACAAGCTGCTGTACGCGCACATGATCCAGCACCTGCTATTGGGCGAAATCGCGGCGCTGTTGATCGTGCTCGGCCTCACGGGCCCGCTGCTCGTGCCCGTGCTCCGCATCCGCCTGTTCGACCGCCTGCGCGTGCTCTCCCACCCGCTGATCGCGTTCCCGCTGTGGGCAGTCGACCTATATGTGTGGCATCTGCCGGTGCTCTACCAGGCCGCCCTGCGCCACTCCGGCCTGCACGCCCTGGAGCACATCATGTTCCTCGGCTTTGGCATCAACATGTGGATGTGCCTGTTCGGGCCGCTGCCGACACCGTCCTGGTTCGGCAACCTCGGCCGGCTGGTCTACATCATCGCCGTGCGTCTCACCGGCACCGTGCTCGGCAACATCTTCCTCTGGTCGGGCACCGTCTTCTACCCCTTCTACATCCACGGCGACGCCACCTTTCACATCTCCCCGCTCGCCGACCAGAACATCGCGGGGGCGATCATGATGGTGGAGGAGTCGATCCTCACGCTCGGCCTGTTCTGCTGGCTGTTCCTGCGCACGGCGCGCGAGAGTGATGAGCGCCAGAGCCTGCTCGACTTCGCCCAGGCCCAGGGGCTGGAGTTGAGCGAGGAACGAGCCGCACGCGCGGTCGCCGCAGGGCGTGGCGCGGAGCTGCACAGACGGCTGGAGGCACGCAGCGCCGGCGCCCCCGACCGACCGTGAGCGCCGCGATCAGCCGCCCGCTACCCGGGCGCGATCAGCCGCCCGCAACCGCCGGCAGGATCGTCAGCTCGGCACCGTCGGGGACGGGTGTCTGCAGGCCATCTAAGAAGCGGATGTCCTCGCCGGCGAGGTAGACGTTGACGAAGCGCCGCAGCGTTCCGTCCTCGTCGCAGATTCGCTCGCGCAGCTCGCCATAGCGCTCGTACAGGCCATTCAGGACCTCGGCCACGGTCGAGCCTTGGACCTCCGTCTCGGCTGCGCCTTCGGCGACGGCGCGCAGCTGCGTGGGGATCTTCACGAGCACCGCCATCAGGCCACCACCGAGGCGGACGCCGAGCGAAGACCCGCGGCCGTCTGACCCTCGGGCACGCTGCGCTCGAACGCCTCCACGCTGGGCTCGATCTTGTATGTCTCAAACGTGTCCCGCACCGCATCGAGCGTCTTCAGACCGTCGCCGGTGATGACCAGCACCACACGCTCGTCGGGATCTATATCCCCGCGCGCGGCGAGCTTTGCGAGCACGGCTGTCGTGACGCCGCCGGCCGTCTCGGTGAAGACGCCGGTCGTTTCGGCCAGCAGTTTGATGCCCGCTCGGATCTCCTCATCGCTGACCGCATCGACCGAGCCGCCCGTGCGGCGCGCCAGATCGAGCGCGTAGGGGCCGTCGGCTGGATTGCCGATCGCCAATGACTTGGCGATCGTGCTCGGCTTCACCGGGCGGCAGACATCGTGGCCGGCGGCGTATGCGCTGGCCACGGGCGAGCATCCCTCGGCCTGGGCGCCGTTCATCTTCGGCGCCGGGCGGGCGGGGTCCCCAACAAGCCCGAGCTCGGTCCATTCCTCAAAGCCGGCGGCGATCTTCGTGAACAGGGACCCCGAGGCGACCGGGATCACGCAGCGGTCGGGCAGCTCCCAGCCCAGCTGCTCGGCGATCTCGAAGGCCAATGTCTTTGAACCCTCGGCGTAGTAGGGGCGCAGGTTGATGTTCACGAACGCCCAGTCCCGCTCGGCGCACAGCTCCGTGCAGAGACGGTTGACGTCGTCGTAGCTTCCATCCACGCCGACGAGCTTGGTGCCGTAGACACCCGTGGCGAGGATCTTCTGCTCCTCCAGATCCGCGGGGATGAAGACGTAGGACTCCATTCCCAGCGCCGCACCATGGGCGGCCACCGAGTTGGCGAGGTTGCCGGTCGAGGCGCACGCGATCGTCTCGAAGCCCAGCTCACGCGCCCGCGTGACCGCTACCGATACGACGCGGTCCTTGAAGGAGTGCGTCGGGTTGGCGGCATCGTTCTTGACCCACACCTCGCGCAGCCCCAGCCGCGCGGCGAGCCGGTCGGCGCGAATCAGCGGCGTGCATCCTGCCGGCAGGCCCACGCGCGAGGCCAGCCGGCCGGATGGTCCCGGAGGGCCGCCGGCCAGGGGCAGGAAGTCCGCGTAGCGCCAGATGTTCTGCGGGCCGCCCTGGATGCGGCGGCGCAGCTCAGCGACGTCCAGCTTCGAGCGGCTGTGGTCGTAGGCGACCTCGAGCGGCCCGAAGCACCGCTCGCAGACGTACAGCGCCTCCAGCGGATACTGGGCCTTGCACTCCTTGCACTGCAGATGACTGACAGCCATTGGGCTCCCTTCGCTCTAGTCTTCGCCGTGTCACGTGTGGCAAAGAGCGCGAAGCCCGCCACACATCTCCTGGAATTGGCACCTTCCCGCTGTGACTTGACGGTGGTTGCCGGGGTTTCGTAGGGCCAGGCCCTCCACCCCTCTGGATGTGTCCAGCTATGTCTGCGCAAGCAGTATAGCGAGTGGGCGGACGAATACAACACGAGCGCAAGAGCTTTTTGGGGAGGCAGCGGCAGGCCAATCTTCCGGCCGGTAACGCTCGCCCCGGCACGGTGTAGCCCTTGCGATGAGCATTTCCGTGCACGAGGGCGAGCGGCGACTCGCCGCGCCACAGGATTTCGAGCCCCTGCAGGACGCGACGAAGCGGCGCATGCTGATCATCGTCAACCCCTACGCCACGACGGTCTCCGACCGACTGCGCAACCTCGTCGTCTACGCCCTCCAGGGCCGCTTCGAGGTCGATGCGGTGGACACCGAGGCCCGTGGCCACGCCACCGAGCTGTGTCGCGAGGCCGCGCACGAGGGCTACGACGTGGTCGTCGCTTTCGGCGGCGACGGGACCGTCAACGAAGCCGCCAACGGATTGATGGAATCACCCGCCCGGATGGCGGGCTCCCAGCTCCCGCCGCTCACTTGCCTGCCCGGCGGATCGGCCAACGTCTTCGCCAAGATGCTCGGCATCCCCGGCGAGCTCGTCGACGCGACCGAGCACCTGCTCGCGATGGCCGATGACTGGCGCCCTCGCAAGGTCGACCTGGGCGTCGTCAACGGCCGCTGCTTCACCTTCGCATCGGGTCTCGGCGTCGACGCGAGCGTGGTCGAGCGCGTCGACGCCAACCCGCACCTGAAGGCGCGCCTCGGCGCCTACTACTTCACATGGGCCGCGATCAGCACGTTCGTGCGCCGCTATCTGCTGCGCCCACCGCGCATGGTCGCGCGCACCGGCCCCCATACGTTCGAGGGCGTCACCGCGATCGTGCAGAACGGCTCGCCCTTCACCTATTTCCAGAACCGCCCGATCGAGGTCGCCGAGGGCGCGGCGCTTGACTCTGGCGCGCTGGCCGGCTGCGTGCTGCACCGCGCCAGGCTGCTGGACATGCCGTTCATCGCCTGGCGGGCCTTCTCTCGCCGCGCCCGCATCGCCCGCCATCGGCACGTGAGCAGCCTCCCCGAGCTCGCCGAGCTGACGGTGCGGAGCGCCGATGAGCGTCCCCTGCCGTTGCAGGTCGACGGCGACTACATCGGCGAGGTCACCGAGGCGCGCTATTCGATCCTGCCGCGCGCGTTGAACGTCGTCAGCTGAGCCTTTACCGCACCCACCCGCCCCTACACCGCGCTGAGCATGGCGCGAATACCCGCGCTTGAGCTACCCCGCGCTGGGGGCATGACGCGGCCAAGCCCCGCCTGCGCTACCCCGCGCCGGGCGTGACGCGGTAGGCGTCGAACACCGACTCGATGTTGCGCAAGCGGGTGACCGCGCCTTTCAGGGTGTGTGTGTCGGCCACCTCCACCACGAAGCGGTTCTTGACCATCGGCGGGGTCGAGAGGCAACGCGCTTCGAGGATGTTGGCGCCGGACTCGGAGAAGACGCGCGAGAGATCCTCGAGCAGGCGGTGGCGATCCCAGGCGTCGATCTGGATTTCGACGACGAACGCCGTCGTCTGGTCGCCTTCCCAGGTGACGTTCGTGAAGCGCTCGGGGTCCTTGCGCAACAGCAGCGAGTTGGGGCAGTCCGCGCGATGGATCGTGATGCCCCGGCCGAGGGAGATGTAGCCGACGATCTCATCGCCCGGCACCGGGCGGCAGCACTTCGCCAGACGCAGCATCACGTCCTCGACGCCATCGACCCGGATCCCGTACTGGCCGGAGGACTTTGTGGGACGCCGGCGCGCGCGCCCCACGCGCAGCAGATCGGCGGCGGTGGCTTCGCCGTCGGCCGCCTCGCCCTGCTTGAGGCGTTGCATGACCTTGTTGACGACCACCTTCGGCGAGACCTTGGCCGCGCCGAGGGCGATGTAGAAGTCGTCCGCCTTGCGGTAGCCGACCTCGCGGATCACGTCCGCCAGCAATGCCGAGCCGGTGATCTTCTGCGCGGGCAGGCCCTGCTTGCGCAGGTGCTCCTGCAGCAGGTCGCGCCCGACATGCTCGGTGTCCTGGCGCGACTCCGCCTTGAACCAGGCCTTGATCTTGTTGCGCGCGCGCGTCGTCTTGACCATCGCCAGCCAGTCGCGCGAAGGCCCGCGCTCACGCTTGGCCGTGAGGATCTCGACGATGTCGCCGGAGTGCAGCTCGCAGTGCAGCGGCACGATCTTCCCGTTCACGCGCGCGCCGACGCAACGGTGGCCGATCTCGGTGTGCACCTCGTAGGCGAAGTCCAGCGGCGTGGCGCCCGCGGCAAGCGACTTGACCTCGCCCTTGGGCGTGAACACGTAGACCTCGTCCTCGAACAGGTCCGTGCGCAGCGTCTCCATGAACTCCTGTGGATCGAGCAGATCCTTCTGCCAGTCGAGCATCGAGCGCAGCCATTGCAGCTTGGCGTCCTCGCCCGAGTTGATCGCAGACCCGGAATTGGTCTGATCTCCACCCACCCCGCTGAGCTCGCCCTTGCCCTGACCGGGCGGCTGCTTGTACATCCAGTGGGCCGCCACGCCGAACTCCGCCATTTCGTGCATCTCCTGCGTGCGCAGCTGGATCTCCAGCGGCCGGCCCTCGGGTCCGATGATCGTCGTATGCAGCGACTGGTACATGTTGAACTTGGGCATCGCGATGAAGTCCTTGAAACGGCCCGGCAGCGGCTTCCACAGCGAGTGGATAACGCCGACGGTCCCGTAGCAGTCCTTCACCGAGTCGACGATCACCCGCATCGCCGTGAGGTCGTAGATCTCGTTGAACTCGCGGCCCTTCTTCGTCATCTTTGAGTAGATCGAGTAGAAGTGCTTGGCGCGCCCCGCGATCCGCGCCTCGATCCCCAGCTCGGCGAGCTCGCGCGCCAGGTACTCGCCGGCCTCTGACACGTAGCGCTCACGCTCGTCGCGCTGCTGGGCGACGAGACCCTTGATCTCCTGGTACTTGCGCGGGTGCAGCGTCGCGAAAGCCAGATCCTCGAGCTCCCACTTGATCGCGTGAATCCCCAGCCGGTGGGCGAGCGGCGCGTAGATATCGAGCGTCTCCCGCGCCTTCTCGACCTGCTTCTGCTTGGGCATCGCGTCGATCGTGCGCATGTTGTGCAGCCGGTCGGCGAGCTTGATCAGGATGACCCGCACGTCGGTGGCCATCGCGACCATCATCTTGCGGTAGTTCTCCGCCTGCGCCTCGTCGTGGGACTGGAAGGTGATCCCGGTCAGCTTCGTCACGCCGTCGACGATCGCCGCGATCTGCTCGCCGAAGCGCTCGCGCACCTCCTCGATCGAGGCCGAAGTGTCCTCCACCGTGTCGTGCAGCAGGGCCGCGCACAGCGTCTCTGTATCGAGCCGCATGCCCGCGCAGATGCGCGCCACGCCGACGGGGTGCACGATGAAGTCCTCGCCCGACTTGCGTCGCTGGGCGGCGTGGTGCTCGCAGGCGAACACGAACGCGTCGCGCACGCGGGCGCGGTCGATCTCCACCGCGGAGTCCTCCGCGTGCTCGGAGATGATCGCGAACAGATCTCCGAGCAGCCGCCGCTCGAGCTCGTTCAGATCAAGGCGGCCGACATCCTCGCTGCCCGCGCGCTCCCCGCTCGCGCCGTGCGGCTCGACCTTGACTACCGGCGGGCTCTTGGATTTCTGGGAAGTCGCCATATCCAAAGGGTAGGGGACGCGCCTACAAGACGGAAGGGGTGCAGACGCAAGGGGAAGGGGCTAGGACCGAAGGGGTCAACACTTCCTCAGCTCAGTGCGAACAGCACGAGCTCTCCCTCCTCGGCCACTGCCGGCCCCGCGCTCACCCGCACGCTCGGCCGGGCTTGACGGAGCACCAGACGGGGCTCGCTGACGCCCTTCCACTCGTTCACCTCCAGCGTGAACGTCGCTTCGGCCGCCTCCCCTTCATCCACCGGCAGGCCGCCGCCGGTCCCGAAGGCGACGCCGCGCGCGCGGGCGCCGCCGGACTCCAGGGTGAAGCGGACGTGCTTGCCTTCCCCCATCGGGCGTAGGTCGCGAAACGTGGCGTCCTCGACCAGCAGCGCCACGCCGGGGTTGCCGCGCCCGAACGGCGCCAGCGTGAGCAGCTCCTCGGCGAGTTCCATCCCCAGCTGATCGCCTTCGACGACGGCGTCCACCCGCTCCACCGCCACCATGTCCGCGGGCCTCAGCACGCGCTCGGCGTGTGCGCAGAGCGCCGCGGCGAACTCCTCCACCTGCCCGCGCTCGATCTCCAGGCCGGCCGCCGCCCGGTGGCCGCCGAAGCGACGCAGGTGTCCGCCGCACGCGGTGAGGCCCGCGAGCAGGTCGAAGGCCTCGATGCTCCGCCCCGACCCCTTGCCGAGCTCCCCATCCAAAGCGATCAACACGACCGGGCGACCGTTGCGCTCGGCCAAGCGCGAGGCGACGATCCCGATCACGCCCGCGTGCCAGTCCTCGCCCGCCAGGACATAAGCGGAGCGCTCGCCGAGCGCGGCGATCTGCGCTTCGGCTTCGTAGCGGATGCGCATCTCCACCTCTCTGCGCTCGTAATTGGCGCGGTCGAGCTCCTGCGCGACCTGCGCGGCGCGCGCCGGGTCCTCGGTCAAGATCAGCTCCAGCCCCGCGTCAGCCCGGTGCATGCGCCCGGCGGCGTTCAACCGCGGCGCCAGCGCGAAGGCAACCGAGCGCTCGTTCAGCTTGCCCGGGTCCACCCGGGCAACGCTCATCAGCGCCCGCAACCCGGGCTTCGCGGTGCCCGCCAGCGCGCGCAACCCGCGCCGCACGAGCGTGCGGTTCTCGCCCACCAGCCTCACCACGTCGGCGATGCTCGCCAGCGCCACGAGGTCGAGATCCTCCTCCAGCGCGCGTCCCTCGCGCGTGGAGTCCCGCGGCGCGCCCAGCACGCGCCCCTCGCGCGCGGAGCCCCGGGGAGCGGCCGCGCTCTCAAGCGCCTGGGCGAGCTTGTAGGCGACCGCTGTGGCGCACAGCTCCGGGCAGGGGTAGCCACAGATCGCGGGATGCACGATCGGGGCATCCGGCAGCGCCCCGTCAGCCCGCGGGGCATGGTGGTCGGTGACCACCACCTCCATCCCCAGCGCTCGCGCCTGGGCCACCTCCGCCACGGCGGTGATCGCGCAGTCGACCGTCACCAGCAGCCGCGTGCCCTGCTCGGCGAGCCGCTGGACAGTCTTCGGGTTCAAGCCATAGCCGTCGCTCGCGCGATCGGGCAGATACCAGTCCACGTTCGCGCCGATCCGTCGCAGCGAGCGCACGAGCACCGCCGTGGAACATATTCCGTCGACGTCGTAATCGCCGTGGATCGTGATCCGCTCGCCGCTCCTCGCGTGTCTGAGGATCGGCTCGATCGCCTGCTCGATGCCCGCGAACGCCGTCGGCGGATGCTCCTCCGCGGCTGCCAGGAAGGCGCGTGCCTGCGCCGGCTCGCCCAGCCCGCGACGCACCAGCACCTGCGCGATCGGTCCACTTACCTGCAGCTCGCGCTCCAGTCTTTCGACCTCGCCCCGCGGACAATCGGCGATCTCAAAGCGGGGCCTCTCCACCCGGCCAGACTATGGCCCGCGCGGGACGGAACGGCGCAGGATCCGGATCTTCGCTCCCGACCAGACCGCTCCGCGGTCTTCTTGGTCGGGATCGAAGACCGGACCTGCTTTAGCTCACTGCGTCTTTTCTCGCATTTTGGACGCACTTGGCGCCCAAAAAGGTCTTCTCAGCCGCGGCGCGCCCTGCGAATGCCCTCGAAGTACACGACCGCGATGCCGATCAGCGCGCCCGGGACCGCGTACAGCACGACCGCGATGTCCGTCGCCTTCTCGCCCGGGACTTCGAAGGCCGAGACTTTCACTCCGTAGATGAGCATGCCGACGACGACCGCTCCGACCAGCGCGCCGACGAACGCGCCGACGATCCCCCCCCAGAACCGATCGGGCAGGAAGATCGTGTAGTGCCAGATCGCAAGGCCCATCATCACCCAGGCGAGCATTCCCATTAGTGGCTCCGTCCATGGCGTTTGTTTCGGCGCCCACCCGCCCGTTTGCTCTTCTCGCGTTTCTTCGGCTGTTCCTTTAACACCAGATCCTCCGGCGTCAGATCCGCCGCCGGGTCGCGCGTCTGGGTGGGGCTGGGCGCGGCACCCTGTCCATCGGGCTTCGGCTCGGGGCCCCGCTGTGCGAGGGCGGCGCGAGCGCGCTGCTGCTTGGGCTCGGCGTCGACGTCGAGGTCGCGCACCAGGTCCTGGAACTCGCCTCTGGAGATCTGCTCGCCCGGCTCCTCCGGGGCGATGATGCTCCCGCGCCGCGAGCGCCTGCGCGTCTGCGCCGGCTCGACATCCGCGGGCGCGCCCCCCACCGCAGTCGCATAGGCCGGCACCTGGCCCAGTTCGCTCACGATTCGCAGCCGCCGGCCGCGGTAGGCCCCCTCGCGTTCCTTCCAGTGCGTCAGCACCGGCGAGGCGATGAAGATCGACGAGTAGGCGCCCGAGGCGATCCCGACCATCAGCGCGAAGGCGAAGTCCTTCAGCGTTTCGCCGCCGAACAGCAGCAGCGCGATCACCGGCAGCAGCGTGCAGAAGCTCGTCGCCAACGACCTCGTCAGCACCTCGGCCATCGAGCGGTTGACGATCTGCGAGAACGCGGCGCGCGGCATTCGCGGCACGTTCTCACGCACGCGGTCGAAGACGATGATCGTGTCGTACAGCGAATACCCCAGGATCGTCAGCAGCGCCGCGACCGTCGCCGTCGTCACTTCGCGGCCGGTCAGCGCATAGACACCCGCCGTGATCAACAGGTCGTGCATCAACGCGATCAGCACCGGGACCGCGTACTTCCACTCGAACCGCAGGGCGATGTAGGCCGAGATCACGAGCAGCGAGGCGATGATCGCGATCAGCGCGCTCTTGGCGATCGTTTTGCCGAACGTCGGTCCGATCGAGGTCGAGGAGAAGTTCTTCGTGCCCGATTCGCTCGTGCCGTTGCCGAACTTGGTGTCCAGATCGCTCTTGATTTTCGCGACCTTTTCCGGGCGCAGCGTCTCGGTCGAGATCTGAAAGCCCGTGCCGCCGACGCTCTTGCTCGTGAACCTCTGGATCACCGCGCTCCCGTAGCCGTCTTTCTTCAATACTTCGCGGATCTGGTTCTCGTTGACGGACTTGACGAACGCCGTCTGGATGCGCGTGCCCGACTTGAAGTCGATGCCGAAGTTCAGCCCCTTCCCGCCGATCGCAAGCGCGCCGATCAGCAGGATCGTCCCCGACAGCGAGAAGAACCACTTCGAGGCGCCCATGAAGTCAAACGTCCAGCCTTTTCCGCGCCGGGCCGCGCCGAGCGCCGCCGGGTGGGAGACCAGCGGCGAGCGGCTCATCGCGCCGAGCGCCGCCTGCGTGGCGAGCACGGCGGTGAACAGCGTCAGCAGCGTGCCGATGCCGAGCGTGAACGCGAAGCCCTTGACTTCCGCCGTCGCCAGCGCGAACAGGATGAACGCGGTCATGAACGTCACCACATTGGCGTCGACGATCGCCGCGAACCCGCGTCTGTAGCCGGTGGCGATGCCCGAGACGATCGAGCGCCCGCCGCGGATCTCCTCCTTGACGCGCTCGAAGATCACGATGTTGGCGTCCGCCGCGATCCCGATCGTCAGGATCAGGCCGGCGATCCCGGGGAGCGTCAACGTGATCGGGATCAGCTTGATCAGCGCGAAGTAGTAGATCCCGTAGATCACCAGACCGCCGATCGCGATCACGCCGAGCACGCGGTAGAAGATCACCAGGAACAGGCACACGACGAGGAAGCCCAACAGGCCCGCAAAGAGGCCCTGGCTGAGGGCCTGTTTGCCGAGCGTCGCCGACACCTGCGACTGGGAGATCAGGTTCAGCTTGATCGGCAGCGCGCCTGACTGCAGCTCATCCGCGAGGTTTTCGGCGGTGCTCAGCGTGAAGCCACCGGAGATCTGCGAGCCGGTTGAGGCGTCGATCCCTTCCGGGTACTTCGTGAAGTCGATCGACGGCGCCGTGATCACCTGGCCGTCGAGCACGATCGCGAAGTGCTGCTGGGCAGCTTCTTTGCTGACGCCCGGCAGCTGCGCTTCCTGACCGCGCTGGGCGATTTCCTTGGTGACCCGCTGGAAGACGCTCTGTCCATGCGAGGTGAAGCCGAACGTGACATCCGGCGTGCCCGATTCGCTTTCCGAGCCCTCCTGCGGGTTCTTGATGTCCGAGCCCGTCAGCACCGGGTCGTCGTTGATCACGTACCAGCTGTTCGGCGAGGGCTGCGTGACCTTGCCGTTCGCGCCTTCCACCGGGCGGGCCTGCACGACCAGGGTGCCGGGGTTGACGCGCACCACCTTCGGCGTGGAGCCGGCCGGCGGTTTGTAGCCGTCCGCGTACAGGTTCTGCTCGGTTTCCGCCGGTGCGCAGGTGGGCTTGCCGCCGCTGCAGAGCATCGTCTGGTGCTTGGTGTCAACCAGGTACCAGCTGCCGTAGATGCAGCCTTCCTTCTGTTCCGGCGTGCAGCCCGGCTGCAGCGTCGTGGCGAGCTTGAACTTCATCGCGGGACGTTTCGCGGCGCGCGTCACCGCCTGGTACTGGAGCAGCCCGCTGATCGAAGAGGCGGCGTTCGCCCCACCGGTCACGCTGGCTTCGGTCGGCGCCGGCTTGCCGTCGGGGCCGATCACGTTCGGCTCCCAGTCATAGAAGTACAAAAGCGCGGTCTTGCCGACCTGCGCCTGCGCGCGCCCCGCGTTGCTCACGTTCGGCAGCGCCACGTCGATTTCGTCGGACCCCGTACGCTGGATTTCCGGCTGGGCGACGCCCAGCGAGTCGACGCGCTTGCGCATGATGTCGATCGCGCGGTTCAGCGATTCGGCGTCCACCTTGGACTGCGCCGTGGGCCTGCCCTGGTAGACCAGCTCGACGCCGCCCTTCAGGTCCAGGCCCAGGCGCGTCTTCTTCGGCTTGACCACGCCGGGGATGCCGACGATCACAAGCAGCGAAAGAATCACCAGCCCGAGAACGATCAGCAGTACGAAGGTGTTGCGGCGACGGTCGGTCATCTCGGCTCCGCCAGCCTACTTGTCGGGCGTCAACACGAGCAGCAGCCCGCCGTCGTCATCGTAGGCCGGGAACATGTCCGCCTTCGCGCTCGCCGCCACGTCGCGCTCGCCGCTGACCCGCACCGGGACCTCCAGCGCGCGCACGCCCCACTCGAGCACGGTTGCCACGGGATCGTCGCCGTTTGTGAAGCTCAACCCCAGCACCTGCTCCACGCGCTGCCCGATCACATCTTCCTCCTCCAGGCCGGTGAAGGCGAAGGAGTTCTTGCCGCAGCCGATCACGCGGCCCTCGCCGTCGCAGACGAAGAACGCCGCGTCCGGGGCGGGGTAGTAGTCGTCGAGCAGTTCGAAGAGGAACGCGAAGCCGCACTTCGTGCAGCCCTTGCGCTGGCGGGTGAAGCCGAGGTTGCGGTCGAGCTCGCTCGTGCGATGACCGCAGTTTGGGCAGATGAATGGGTGGGCCATGGGATCCCTACACAGAGTACGCAAGCCGGGGCTAGAACAGCGCCGGGCCGGCGGGCGCGACCGGTGGCCCGGGGGCGGGTGAGGCGGGCGGGATGGGGGCGGGTGGGATTCCCAAGTGAGCGAAGGCCGCCGGCGTCGCCGCGCGTCCCCGCGGGGTACGCTTGATCAGCCCCTGCATCAACAGGTATGGCTCGTACACGTCCTCAATCGTGTCCTGCTCCTCGCCGACGGACACGGCCAGCGTCGAGAGCCCCACCGGCCCGCCGTCGAACTTGACGCAGATCGCGCGCAGGATCTCCCGATCCAGCCGATCCAGCCCGCGCTCGTCCACCTCGAGCAGCTCCAGCGCCGCCTGCGCCGCGGCCGCCGTCACGACCCCCTCCATGCGCACCTCCGCGTAGTCGCGCACGCGCTTGAGCAGCCTGTTGGCCACGCGCGGCGTGCCGCGGCTGCGCGCCGCGATCGCCACCGCGCCGTCGTCCTCCAGACCGATCTCGAGGATCGCCGCCGAGCGCCGCACGATGCGCGCGAGCTCCTCCACCGCGTAGGGCTCCAACCGCGCCTGGATGCCGAAGCGGTCGCGCAGTGGCGTCGTCAGCAGCCCTGTGCGGGTCGTCGCCCCCACCAGCGTGAACGGCGGCAGCTCGAGCGTCACCACGCGCGCGCCCGCCCCCTGCCCGACCGTGATCGGCAGCCGATGGTCCTCCATCGCCGGGTAGAAGGTCTCCTCCAGGGTACGCGACAGGCGGTGGATCTCATCCACGAAGAACACGCTCCGCGGCTCCAGCGCGGTCAGGAACGCCGCGATGTCGCCCTTGCGCTCGAGCGCCGGTCCGGCGGTCTGCACGAACGGCACTTCCAGCTCGGCCGCCACGATCTGCGCCAGCGAGGTCTTGCCCAGACCGGGCGGTCCCGCCAGCAGCAGGTGATCCAGCGCATCCCCCCGCGCGCTCGCCGCCTCGATCGCCACCGCCAGCTGCTCGAGCAGCGACCGTTGGCCGACGAAGTCCTCCAGGCGCTTCGGGCGCAGCGAGCGGTCGAGCTCGTCCTCCTCGACCAGGTAGGGGGTCTGGATGCGGGCGGTCTCGGTCACGAGGACACCGTAGTCCTCGCGTGGACGCCGCCCGACGATGATGGGCAGAGCATCCGAGTACTCACGACGCACGTGCGGTTCGCAGGGCCTGCGAAATCAGATCCTCGGCGCTGTCTCCCTCGGCGCCTCTCAGCAGCTCCTCGGCCTCACCGGGCGCATACCCCAGCTCGATCAGGCCGTCGCGGGCCAACGCCAGCTGGCCGATCTCTGATCGGTCGTCGCCGCGGCGCGCCACGATCGGCGCGCTCGCCGCGGCGTCGCCGGCCTTCTCGCGCAGCTCGACGATGATCCGCTCGGCCGTGCGCTTGCCGATCCCCGGCACCGCCTGAAAGCGCGCCGTGTCCTGCCCCGCGATCGCCGCCATCAGCTCTCTCGGGGCGCCGCCGGAGAGCACCGCCAGCGCCACCTTCGGACCGACCGCCTGCACCGACAGCAGCATCAGGAACAGGTCGCGCTCCTCCTCGGAGTGAAAGCCATACAGCGACAGCGCGTCGTCGCGCACGATCAGGTGCGCGTGCAGCGTCATCTGCTCGCCCGCCGCGGGGACGTGTTTCAGCGTCTCCGCCGAGACCGCGGCGCGGTAGCCGACGCCGCCGCAGAGGATCACCACGTGATCGGTGCGGCGCACCGCCACCTCGCCCTTCAGCATCCCGATCATCGCTCAGCTCCCGTCGATCGGGCCGGCGGCTTCCCGATCATCCAACCGCCCCCACGAGCGCCTTCGACAGTGGCGCACAGTTGGCGTGGCAGATTGCCACTGCCAGCGCGTCGGCGGCGTGGTCGGGCCGGGGCAGCGACTCGAGCCCCAGTAGCGCCTGCACCATCCGCGCGACCTGCTCCTTGTCCGCGCGCCCGTTCCCGCATACGGCGCCCTTGACCTTCTGCGGTGTATAGCTATCGCAGGACACTCCCCTTCGTCCCGCGGCCATCATCACCACGCCTCGCGCCTGTCCGACCGCGAACGCCGTTTTCACGTTCTGGCCGAAGTAGAGCTCCTCCAGCGCCATCCCCTGCGGCTCGTGCTCGGCCAGCAAGGCGTCGATCGCTGCATATATGTCGGCCAGCCTGCGCTCCACCGGCAGCCCGGACGGAGTCTCGATCACGCCACCGTCGAGCGCCACGAGCCGGCCGGCCGCGCTCTCCACCACGCCATAGCCCGTGTTTGCCAGGCCGGGGTCGATTCCAAGGACGATCACCATCTGTGATTCTGCGCATCCCCCCGGACGCCTGCCTCCCAGCATGAGTGACGTGGGGCCCCTAAATGATCTCCAGCGGGAGATCCGGGTCGAGGCGGCGCAGGTCCTCCGGATCACTCGTCACCACCGCCTGCCGGTATCGGCGCGCGCACACAACTACGCTCGCATCAATCACATCGCTGACGCCTCGTAGCCCGAGCAGCATCCCCGTGACGCAGGCCGTCTGCTCGTCCAACGCGACGACGCGCGTCTGAGCCTGCCTCAGCAACCTCGCCATACGCGCCTGGCGAGGACCGCTCCGGAAAGCCTGAGCAAGAACCCCCGCGGGGATATGGATGACCGCATTCTCTGCCAGCGCGCTGCTCAGCAACGCGTTCACCCGCTCGTCCCTGCGCTCAAGCGCAATCAGCGCCCCCGCATCGAGCGTGAACCCTCTCAATCGGGCTCCGACATCGCCAAAACCCGGTCCGCCCAGGCGTACGCCTCGGGGCTGGGCGTACCATCCTCGGCGATCAGATCCGCCACGAAATCTGCAAGTGAGTCCTCATCCTCGTCGCCCATTACAGGAGACACCGCCGTCAGTGCTGCGGAGATGTACCCCGAAACGCTCGACGCCTCGCCTCTTGCGACAGCCCCTCGCGCCTGCTCTACCTGCTCTGGTGGCAGGGAGATCGTGATCTTCACCACCCGGGTCATACCAGGATCATACCGTGTCTCGAGGTCTGTGAGACGTAGAACAGGAAGGGCCATACCCTCCTATCCGACGCCACCCGCCAAACGGGACAGCGGACCCACAAGGGGCAGGTCCCCGGCGGGCGTCGGCGTACGAACGACCGGTAGAGCTCTGAACGGCGCCGGAGCCCTAGCCGGCGCCTTCTCCGGTCGAGCGGACGACGATCCCCGACGGGGACCGTGTAGCCGACGGAAACCGCGGTGTTACTGCCACAAGCGCCAAGGAGCGTCACCCGAGGCCCACAGGTCGTTCAAGGCCACGGCGTCCTTATAGGTGTCCATGCACTCCCAGAAGCCCTCGTGCCGGTAAGCACGTAGCTCGCCGGCGGCTGCCAGGCGCTCCAGCGGCTTGCGCTCCAGAACGCTGTCGCGCTCGAGGTAGCCGAGCGCCTCTTGTTGCATGCAGAAGAAGCCGCCGTTGATCCAGTGCTCCGAGCGCGGCTTCTCGCGAAAGCCCGTCACGCGGCCGTCCTCCCCGTCGAGCTCGGTCACCCCGAACTGCAGCTCCGGGCGCACGACCGTCATGCTCGCCAGCGCGCCGTGCGTCGCGTGGAACTCCAGCAGCGCCTCCAGGTCGATGTCGGCCACCCCGTCGGCGTAGGTCACGCAGAAGCGCTCCTCCCCCGCGAGCTGCCCCTCGAGCAGCTTGATCCGGCCGCCGGTCGGCGTCTCCAGGCCGGTGTCCTCGCACACGACGCTCACGCCCTGCGGCCACTGCTGCTCGGCTGCGAAGCGCTCGATCAGCTCGCCCTTGTAGCCAGTCGCGAGCACGAAGCGGCGAAAGCCCTGTACCGCGTACAGCTGGATCACGTGCCAGACGATCGGCCTGCCCCCGATCTCCACGAGCGGCTTGGGGATCTCCTGCGTGTGCTCCTGCAGGCGCGTGCCGCGCCCGCCGCACAGGATCACTACCGGGGGTCTGCTCACGCCTGGGCCTTAGCCTGCGACCCGCTCGAGCACGTCCGCGGGTACGTCGAAGTTGGCGTGCACGTCATCCACATCGTCCAGCTCTTCCAGCGCGTCCACAAGACCCATCAGTTTCCGTGCCTGTGCTTCGTCGATCGGCACCAAGCTCGTGGGCCTGAACGCCATCTCGGCGCTCTCTGTCTCCACGCCGCCCTCCGTCAGCGCGCCGATCACCCGCGAGAAGCTCGCCGGCTCGACCACCACCTCGAACACTCCTTCGTCGGTCACGACATCCTCCGCGCCGGCCTCCACCGCGACCATCAGATCGTCTTCTGAGTAGCGCTTGGCGTCGATCACGATCGTGCCCTTCTTCTCGAACAGGTAGGCCACCGACCCCGGCTCGCCCAGATTCCCGCCGTGCTTCGAGAAAGCGTGCCTGACATCGGCGCCTGTGCGGTTGCGGTTGTCGGTCAGCGCCTCGACGAGCACCGCCACCCCGCCCGCTCCATAGCCCTCGTAGAGGACCGCTTCGATCGCCTCCGCCTCGCCCCCCTCGCCGGTCCCCTTCGCGATCGCGCGCTCGATGTTCTCCTTCGGCATCGACGCTTCCTTCGCCTTGCGCATCGCCAGTTCGAGCGCCGGATTGCCGACCGGATCGCCGCCCCCGTCGCGCGCGGCGACCGTGATCGAGCGCGCGAGCTTCGTGAACTGCGCGCCCCGGCGCGAATCCACGATCGCCTTCTTGTGCTTGATGCTCGCCCACTTGGAGTGCCCGGACATAGCGGAGAGTCTACGAATCCGCCCCGGCGAGCATCCCGTCCCCCACCGCAGCCGGTATGCCCTCATCCTCCAGTCGCCCGTTGAACCCTCTCCCCCTTATCGGTCACGCGCCAGGCTTTTGCTCTCCTTGGGTGCCCCCGACTTGTGTTGACGACCATCAGAGGGCCGGCCTCTCGGCGTGCCGACTAGGTCAATCGGCGATCAAGCCGTCGAGCAACTTCTCCAACGGCTTATTGTCGCCGCGATGGCTTTCGCGCGAGGCTTCGATATTGCGATCGGGGTCCAGGCCGGTCCAGTCGATGGGATGCCCTGTGTCACTGGCGATGTGACCGAGGAACGCGCGCTGGGTACGACCGTTGCCCTCCCGGAAGGGATGCACCGCATTGAGCTCAGCGTAATAGTGCGTCAACCGTGTCACGAAATCATCTCTCTCCAAACCAACAAGACGATCCTCGCCGGCGAGGTCGCTCAACACGCCGGCGAGATACGCAGCGACATGCTGTGGCAGCGCGAACATGCTCTCATCCTTCGCGATCTTGACGGCCCGCAGTTCACCGGCCCACGGATATAGATCCCCGAAGATCTTGCGATGCACGGCCTGCAGGTGGGCGGTGTCGTAGTCGCCGGGGATGAACTCCCGTTCAAGCTGAGCGATACGGCCGGCGCTGATCGCTGCCTCAAGCCCAGCAAGCTCGGCGGCGTCACGAATCCCGAAATGGTTTCGCAGCACGCTGGTGCCGGGGTAGACGTATGGATCGTCGTCAGCCATCGCCGCAACCGGATGAGCCCGTGCCGCCGGCGCAGCTCTTACGCGCGAACTGGCCCGAGCAGATCGGTCAGCGACTCGCGGGCTGCGATCCGCAGGATCCCTTCGTCGAACTGCGCATCGGTGATCTCCTTATGCGCCCACCGATCCAGCAGCGGCTCAGCGATACTTGGATCAAGCCCCTCGGCGCGAACCGAAGCCAGCGCGTTCGCCGCGGCCCGCTCGCGGGAAACCTTCGACCGGACCGGTCGACCGCCGTTCGAAGCCGAACGGCCGTTAGACCCCGACGCGGGCTTGGCTTTGGCTTTAATCTTCTTGTCCGTGGCCATAGGCCCAGAATATCAGGGCCTGCGGGGGCCAAGCGACACCACGGCGGCCAACCCCTACCGCATCACCGTGCGCTACTGGCTACGCCAGCGACGTCGCCCACCGGAGCCCGAAGAACTCGAGTAAAACACCTCCCCCGAAGACATCAGCACACTCGCTCATCCAACTCCTCCGTCCGCTGAACCCTCTCCCCCTCCCCAGTTATCCGCCACGCTTTTGCCCCTCGCGCGTGCCCCCGGCTGCCGTTGACGATCAGCCCTTGATCTGAGAGGAGCAGCAGCAGTCGTGAGATGTGTCCCGTGTCGCGCAGCCCGACGCGCTCGGCGATCTGCGTGTTGCCGAGGCCCGGCTCGGCAATGATGGCGCGGAGTATCAGCAGCGCGCGGTGATTCAAGCGCCGGGCACGGGGATCGCGTATCGCCCGCGGCAGGGAGCGTCGCGCTTTCGGTGTGGGACGCTCGAGCTCTTTGATAGCGGCCGCGCGTCCGAGGTAGGGCAGCACGATCATCGCCATCAGCGGACCGCACAACTCGCGCAGTGAGGTGGCAGCGGGCGCCGCAGACACACCTCGCGCCGCGGCATCTCGCGTAGCCGTGACCCGTTCGAGCATTCGCGCGTGGAGCACGCTGAACACCGCACCGACGATACCCTCAGCCGTCAAGGGTGGAGACTCCCGGCCCCCTTTCACCTCCAAGCGTCCCCCGGTCGACGATGCCGGCCAATGTTTCGAGCCACTGCGCGCGGCGCTCAAGGACCCTGGGCCCGGCATTGAGCGCGTCCACAATCAGCAGCGATCCCAACCCACGCTCATCCCCGATGCACACAAGCAACGCAGACAGACCGGCCCTGACTTGCTCCCGCCAGCTTTGCTCGCGTTCATATGCAGGCACGGCAACCGCCGCGATCCGCGTGACCGCGTCATCGAATACCGCGAGAAAGCAATCTTCACGATCCTCGAACAGCTCGTAGAACGTGCCGCGTGAGACACCCGCCCGGCTCGTGACGCGCGCCATCGACATCCCCGCATAACCCACCTCAGCGACAACCTCACCAGCCGCCGCAAGCAACCGACCGCGCTGCACCTCGCTCATGTGCGTACTCGCCTTGCGATCGAGGCTCTGTGACACCATACGGACGGATGGATGTCGCTTGCGGCCGGTCACCTTACCCCTCCCGAGAGGTTTCTACTTTTTCTTTCTCTTCTTCACCGGCCCGTACTTGCTCCGTGCTTGCTTCTCGCACGCGGCCTGTTTCTTCTTGGACTTATTAGCCTTCTTGCATGCCTTCAGTGCCGCCGCGAGCTTTTGCGCGTTCGTCAACGTCTTCGGGGTGGTGGATTCTTTGGCCGGTGGCATCGGCGCGAAGCCGGTCAGGTCGGGGAAGGTCATCGCCGCGGCGCCGGCGGGCGCAGTACCGGTTAGGGAGAAACCAGTAGAAGGCGCAGTGTTCGGCGCGCCGGTCGCGTAGGTCGTAAACGTCTCGTCAGCGCTGTCCGCGATGGTGGCACCGCCGTTGTTGGCGGTCACGAGCCGGTAATGGTAGGTCGTGTTCGGTTCTAGCCCAGCCGTATCTGCACTCACCACCACCCCGGTGTTAGCCGCGGCGGCGGCCGTGTCCGGCGAGCTGGTGCCGTAGTTGGTAGTTGTGCCATATTCGAAGTGGTAGGTTCCGGCAACCCCCTGTGGATTGAACGATCCTATTAGCGTCGCACCTGTTGGACTGATGTTGGCCGGTGGGGCGGCTAGGGCCACCGGGGGCAGCGCCTGGGTCGTGAATTCCTTGGCTTCCCCGAACGTCGTGTTAGGGCCCGATCGGGGACAGAAGAATGAACACGGGATGTTGTAAGCCACGATCTTGTAGTGATAGGTGGTGTTCGGGGTGAGACCGCTCACGTCTTCTGTCTCGGCTGTGTCGGCCGCCACGACCCCCGCGTCTGCACCGATGCCATTATTGGGCGGTGCCTGACTACCAAAGCTTGTCGTTTCGCCGTAATCAAAGAGGTAGTGAGTGTCGAAGCCCTGGCCGTCGACGATGCCAGAAAGCGTCGCCGTCGTCTGAGTGAGTTCTGTGGCTTCGCCGGTGGAAGCTGTGGGTGGGGGCACCGGTTCGAATGACGCGGTGACCGTGGTAGCGGCGGCGAGCGTTACCTGGCAGGGGGCGGTGCCCGTGCAGCCACCGCCGGACCAGCCCGCAAATACTGATTCTGAGCTTGGCGTCGCGGTGAGGGTTACGGTGGCGCCTTCGTCGAATTCGGCTTCACAGCTGCCGCCGCAACTGATGCCAGCCGGTGAGCTCGTGACTTCGCCGAAGCCCGAGCCGGCTTTGTCCACTTTCAGGGTCTGCTCCGGGATGGCGTCGAATTTCGCTTCCACGGTCTTGGCTGCGCTCATCGTGACTTCGCACTTGTCTTCCGCGGTGACGTTGCTACATCCTGTCCATCCACCGAAGGTGTAGCGTGCGCCTGGGGTCGGTGCGCCTAGCGTCGCGGTGAGGACCACGGTCGCGCCTTCGTTGAAGTGGTTCGTGCACGTCGCGCCGCATTCGATACCAAGGGGTGAGCTGGTGACTTCGCCGGAGCCCGAGCCGGTCTTCCGTACTTCGAGCGTCTGTTGAGGAATGGCGTCGAATTCGGCTTCGACGAACTTGGCTTCACTCATCGTGACTTCGCACTTGTCTTCGACGTTGACGCTAGTGCAGCCTTTCCACGCGGCGAAGGTCGAGCGTTCGTTTGGGCTGGCGGTTAGCACAACAGTCGAGCCTTCGCTGAACTCGGCATCACATTTCGTGCCGCATTCGATCCCGCTGGGAGAGCTCTTGACTTCACCACCGCCGGCGCCGGTGCGCTTCACTTCGAGAGGCTGCTGAGGCCCTGTCGAGCCGAAGTCGGCGGTAATCGTATAGTTTCCGCTGGGTAAGGCGAAGACAGTAAAGCTACATGGGTTCGTCGCCCCGGAATCGCAGCTGCCGCCTTCCATAGTTCCGGACCAGCCTTCAAATTGTGAGCCGGGGCCCGGGCTCGCGGTCAGTTCGACCGCCGTGAAAAAGGCGAATTCCGAGCTGCATTCTCCCGACGGAGGCCCACTTATGTCACTACAGCTGAGGCCCGACGGGCTGCTGACGACGGTACCACTGCCTGTGAGTTCGATTTTGTAAGTCGCCGCGACTGCCGCGCAAGCCGTGACACCCCCGAAGATCAGGGCGCAGGTGGCGACGAAGACTGCGACCACGACCCTCGGGTGAGACACGATGCGGAGGTTGATGTCTTGTGTCCTCATCGTAGTCTCCTAGAGCTTCACTCTGGTCGTTTTGGCCACAGCCACCTTGCCCACGGTGAGCGTGGCGCGCAGCTCGAGCTTCTCGTGTCGAGCCCGTAGTGCTTGCCCTGCCTTCGTGAGCGACACTTCGATCTGGCTCGTGCCGGCCTTGACGTTCTTCTTGGTCTTCGTGTCGAGTCCGGGGCCATTGAGCTTGACGGTGCCCGCTACCGTCGTCTCGAGGGTGACCGTCAGGCTGCTGGTCTTGGCCTTGGTCTTCACGACCGTGACCGCAGGCTTCGGCTTCGCGCAGCCGGTCACGCCGATCCGCGTGGCCTGCTTGACCTGCACCCCGTTCTGCCCCGTGATCGTGGTCGGCATCTGCAGCTTCTGGGTGCAGGGGTTGCCGATGTCTGCGAGGGCCGAGTAGGGGCCCTCGGGGAGCGTGAGCTGGAAGCCGGAGACCGGGACGTCGGGGACCGCGTTGAACGTCGAGCTTGTGATGCCCGCCTTTGAGATGAACGTTTCCCCGGGCAGCTCGATCGTGACGCCTTCGCCCTGCAACACGATGATCAGTTCGGGGAACTTCGCGCCGCCGTGGGAGACGAAGTAGGCTGGGCCCTGCAGCGGCTTGCTGAGCAGCGGCGTCCACGCCGTCGCTGTTCCCACAAGCGATCCCCGGCCACACGCAGCGGGGTTCGAGAAGAAGACTCTTTCAGGGCACGCCTTCTGCAACGTCGTCAGCCGCGAGGGCAACGCCTTCGGGAGTTCCACCTTGACCGAGTGGATGTTCGCTTCCCCGGGCCGCTGGGAGACACGCGCTGTCAGCGACGCGCCGTTCGTCCTGGAGGTGCTGCCCTGCGTGGAGACCGTGAACGAGGGCTTGAACGGCAGGCTCCCGCAGCCTGAGACCTGGAATGGCGCGGAGATCGACGCGAGCGTCCCGGATAGCGCTGTGGCGGTGCCGCCCATCGACAGCGGGCTGCAGTTCGTCGGGTTGACCGTGAACCCGGGACGGTCAATCGTGAGCGTGAACCCGCGGACGTCGAGCGGTATCCCGTCAAGGATCGATGGCAGCGGGTTTGAGATCGCGGTAAGGCTGCCGTCGTCGTTGACCTGCAGGTTCACAACCACCGTCACGTTCCCGAGGTCATACGGCCCGGCGACCGCCGGGACCACGACCGACAGCGCAAACGGATAGCCACCGGCGCCGCGCGCGAGATACACGGTCCCCGGGACCGTCAGCGGGTCAGGGCCAGCGCCCGCGGTCGCGTTGACCGTACCGATCCTGCTTTCCGGCGGGCATGTCCCGGCCGCAGCGTCCGCGGCGTCACACAGCGCGATCTTTGAGACATACCCGAGCAGGCCGGGCGGAAGATGCGCGGTGAGCTGCCCCAACGCCTGCTGCCCATCCCCGCGGGTAAAGGACACGCTCACCGGAGAAAGCGCACCCGCCTGCGATGAGGCTGTCGAGATCGACGCTGATGGAGCGAACGGCAGCGAAGCCGGACATGGCGCACCAGCCCCGTCATAGCTCGTCGTGAACGTCGAGCTCGGCGTCGCCGGGACCGTCGGGTCGCTGTACGGTGTGATCTGAGTCGTCGTCGTGTTCTGCCCGCACGACGATGGGTTCACCAACGTCGCATTAGGGCCACCGTTGAAATGCAGCTTCACGGCGTTGAACGGCACCTCAGGCAGGTTCGCGAAGGTTGCCGTCAACTGGCCCGTCGCCGGATTCGGGATCACCGACCCCTTCAGCTTCACATCCTGCCCGAAGCCCTTCAGCTCCAGGAAGATCCGGAACATTTCGCCCGCCGCCGCATCGTTGTTCAATGGTGTGCCGAGATAGATCTTCCCTGTCAACGGCCCCGACAGCAGCCGCGTCAGCACTTCGACCGTGCCTACCTGCGACGCCGCGGGGCACGTCGCCGGGGCATCCGAGCCCGCTCCGAGCTGTTCATCAGAGCAACCCTCCAAGCCATTCGCCGCCGCGGAAGGAGAGATCACCATGCCAGGAGGCAACGTCACCGCAACCTGCTTGACCTCAGAGGACCCCTGCCCAGCCGGATCTTCGTTCTGCGGAACCGCAAGTTCCGCCCCCACCCCCGTCGGTGCGCCCGCCGCCTCTCCGTCCGGCGTCACCGACAGCGACGGAGCGAACGGCACCGTCTGACAGTTCGTCGGGGTCGGCGCGGTGAACGTGCCAGTCGTAAACACCTGTGGTTCCTCATACGTGTTCACGAGCAATGTCGTGAGCGGCGCGGCCGCGCAGTCTGTCGGGTTCTCGACGAACGGCAGGAGCGGCGGCCGCGTCACCGATTCCGCGCAGTTGGGCCAACCGAAGAAGGCGGGGCCGATTTCCCAACCATTCGTTTCGCCGTGAAGCCCGAATTGCCAACATGAGCGCTGTGGGTCGTGGCTCGGAGCTGCCGGTACACCCCATAGCGTGAGACTGCTGCTGAGCACGATCGAGCCTTTTGTGAGTGGGATTTCGGCGATCGAAAGCGTAACCGCGTAGTTGTCGTCGGCGTGCGCCGTCGCGGTCACCAGGGTCTGCCCTTCGGCGCCGAAGGAATCGAGCTGGAGCCCAACCATAAGGGCCTGGTTGGGGGCCGAGGCCAAATTATATATCTGAATGCGAAACGTGTTGGGTGGACCCCCGTGCGGAGCCGGAGCAGTCACAGTGACGCTGCCGGTTCCTATCTGGGTGGCGGGTGAACAACCGAGCGTGGTGAACGTCGTAACCGAGCACTGAGGCACATTCTGCGCGACGCCGACGAGGCCCGGAGGCAGCTTGACAGTCACGGCACGGAGAGTGCCGCCAGCTGAGATCGGGCCGCGAGCGGAATCAAACGTTGTCTGAAACGCCAACGCCGCCGTCGCGTCGGGGTGCGCGCCCGCCACGTTGCTGGCCGTCGAGGCCGTGAATTCGGTGATGGTCAGCGCGGCACGAGCCGAGGAGGCGCTCAGCGCGCACACGATGGCGGCGATGAGCGACACAACGACTGTTGCCAGGCGCCGGGCGGCGAGGAGGTTCGGCTCGGACGAGCTGCTCACCGGTTTGACGCTCATCGCTTGCCCTTGCCCTTCTTCTTTGTGGGGGCGTACTTACTCCTGGCCTGCCTGTTACAGGCGGCTCGCTGTTTCTTCGGCTTCCTCTTGCACGCCTTCAGTGCCTTCGCGAGCTTCTGTGTCCGAGTCAAGGCCTTCGGTTTGGACACGTTCGCCGGCTGCGAGGTATCCGCGGGCAACGACGTCAGCTGGACGCTCGGCGGCGTCAGGTTCGCCGGGTACGCCGGGGCGCCGGGAACCGTAGGGTTGGCGTTGCTAGTCGCGGCGCCACAACGTTCCGCGCCCGGGGGCGGACCGGGGTTACCTGGCGTGCAGAACGAGAAGCTCCCGTCGACGTGGGCGTCATAGACGTCCGCCTGGCCGGCGTTGAAATCCCACGGCACGATCGGTTCGAAGGCGAGAAAGAAGACATCTTGGAGTTCGTCTCCGGCGATCGCCTGTACAACGTAGTGGCAGGATGGACTCACCTGCGGAGAGATCTGGCCGGTTTCGCCATCAATCCACTCATCGATCACCAGTTCGCCTTTTCCTTCGCAGGCTGCGCCTGGGGATTGCCTCTCATAGACAATCCGCGCCCCGTCGTTCGACACACCACCGACGACGTGCGGCGTAGCGGCGGAGTTTCCTACGTTGGGTAGTTCGCTGTTGTCATCATAGAGGCGATAGTCGTCTGCCGATTTTCCCGAGGTGATGAGTTCTGGCTGCTGGCCGGCTACGAACTTGTAAAGATCAGCGGTGCCATTTGGATTGTTCGCCAGCTGACTGGTCAACCCGACAACGTACTTGCCATTTTCGGACACGACGACCGTTTGCGGGCCGAGGTCCGTCACCGGTGTGGCGGGCGGCGTTAGGAGCTCAGCGCCCGATGCTTGATCCCACTCCCACAGACCCTGGTCGGTGGTAAAAAGCACGTGCCCGCCATCCTTACTCGTGCCGAGATAGGTAACATTGACTTCGTCGGGCACGGGAGGTTCACCGGGTCCGGCCGGCCCGTTAGAACATGAGATACACGTCACTCCTGGCGTCGCGCCAGTTCCGCTCATGCCTGTGCCCAAGGTTGTGCTGACGGCGTAGATCTGACAGCCGCCCGTACAGGTAGGCGCATGGTATTCGCCTTGAAGATTTAGGTTATACGTTCCCGTCGTGGCCTTGGGGAACTTAGAATCGATCGCGTCGGCTGCCTGGACATAAGCAGTCGAGCCGTCAGGGGTGACCGAAAGCAGAGACCCCCCCGACGGACCTGCCAGATCCGTCATCATCTGGCCAGTCGCTGAGATATCAGGGTAGTTCTCGACCAGCGGGCCGACTGTCTCCGTTATCCCCGGCTCTCCAGCCGGATTAGGCGTAAGGATGGGGCGTCCGTCGGGAAGGATCTTCGAGACACCGAGTACGTTCGGCGCGTTACAGGAAGACGGGCTAAAATTGCGTTCCCCGAAGTAGAGTGTGTGGGCCTGCTGTGCAACGCTGCTGGCGTTCCAGAGATAAGTGGTGCCCAAAGCTTGCTCTTCGATACTAAAGAGCTGTTCACCTTGAGGACTGCCATTGTTACACGTGTCGTTGCGTTCGAGGGGAATCAATGACTTGAATGCCACCTCGTTAAGGTCCGGCGTGGCGGAGATCGCCGCAAACACGCTTCTCATATCTTCGGACTGGCTTTGCAGACTGCTAGCCGAGGGAATCGCGAAATCGCCTTGTGTGACCATTTGTGGCGGCGTCCCGTCGGCTGTGACGCGATAAATCAGCTGGCCGATGCACGCACTCACGTAACACCATCCCTCAAGTTCGGCCTCCCGCTGGTCCGCAAAAGCACTCGGATCCAACGCGATAGAGCTCGCTACGAGCGCCGTCGAGCCGTCCGCCGAAGCCCCAAGCAGCGAGGCCTTTAGCGGTCCGGTTGATCCGTTCTGCAAGACGTTGGGAAAAAGATCTACGGTGCTCCAGCCGCTTGGCGTGCGGACGCTGCGGAATGGGTTCAAGCCAGTCCCACCTCTCTCGATCGCGCCCGTCCCCGGAGGAGTCGAGTTGGAACTCCAAAAGACGGCCGCGCCATCTGCCTGAACATCGAGCGCGCTACTGAGTTCCGAGACGAGGCTGCCTCCTTCCAGGACAGTAGAGGACGCGTGGGTTACCCCAGCCTGAGTCGTAAGGTTTCCCGAAAGCACTGCTCCACCCGCGTCGGCCGGCGAGACGAGTTCGTAAGCGCGACAATCCGGGAGTTGGGTCGAGCTGCTCGCCTGACGGTACTGTTCGTTGGGGCACGGTTCCGCGGCGCGCGCCGTGGGGGGCAGGCCGAGCGCGAGGAGAGAAGCAGCCACGACCGGAAGCAGCGCGAGGGCAAACCCGTAAACGCGCGAGGACAGTGACATTCTTATCTGAGCGTCTCCTCCAGGAAAGAGGGGACGACCCCCCCGTGTGTTGTATGACGACACGCGCGAGGACGCGAAACAGCGCAGGACCCGAACGTTCGCCCCGACCGATAGAACCCGCTTCGCGGTGTCGGTCGGGCCGAAGTTCCAGGCCTGCTTGGCTAAAGAAAAGATCGGGGAGCGCCGTGGCCCTGGGTCGGAGCCACGGCGCTCAGCGCTACTAGAGCCGTCACGTGTGGGAGCACACGACGGAGCCTCCTCGAACGCCGACGCCAGATGAGGGAAATGACAGCGGCGCTCGAACAGACCCCGGCCAGCTGACCGAGAACGAGAGATACCGCGCTCAAAGACGCGGCAGGCACTACTTAGAGAGTGATCTGAGGCGCCCCTTTGGGCGCCAGAACTAGGCTTTTTGCCTAGAAGACCCGGAGTAGAGAGAGAGAGAGAGAGAGAGATGTGTCAGCAGCGCTGACGCATCTACATACGGGCGACCCCTCGGCCGCAACCGACCCCATCACATCTGTCCCTTGTGGACTCACGCGAAAACAACCCCTCTTCATGCGATCCGGCCCTCTCCCCAACATCCCCTGCTAAGCGCTTGAAATCGATCCAAAGGACCAACCCAAACCTGATCTATTGTGCCCGGCACCCCACCTGGGATGCCATTGCCTATCCAACGTACCTCCTCGGCAACCAGATGTCAAGTCCCAACCGCAAAGAACGCGCTTTGGCGGACCGAACAAGCTCTGTAGAGCCGATCTCCGGCCCGGACGGATGGCCGCAGCCGTGAGATGTGTCCCGTGTCGCGCAGCCCGACACGAGGCGATCTGCCTGTTACTCAGCCCCGGCTCGGTGGTGATGATCCTGAGGATCATCAGCGCGCGGGGATGAAGTGTGGGTGGGCTGGGCGCGATCGCGCGAACCGTCCCATGCGCAGCGTAGGTTGGTTTGCGTGTCCGCGAAAGCGATCACACCGCGACTCGCCGACCGGCTCTGCTCACTGGCCGAGAGCCAGCTGCAGACCCAGGTCTCGCGCTCCGGCACGCTCGACCTCGGCGCCCTCGGCGTCGTGAGCGCCTGCGCGGCGATCGCCGCGATCGTGCTGGGCGTCAGGTCCGCCCACGACTTATGGATCGCCGCGCTGGTACTGCTCGTCCTGGCCCTCGGCCTAGCCGTACGCGCCCTGCTACTCCCAGGCGCTGAGCAGATTGGTCCGCGCCTGACGGACATGCTCCATGCCCGCGCGAGCAACGACGACGCGACGATCGAAGCGGACCTGCTTGAAGACCTCGCGACGGAAACATCCGCCAACAACCAGGCCCTCGCGCGCAAGTACCCGCTGTTCTTCGCGGCAGTATCTCTGCTCGTGCTCGCTATCGCCCTTGAGCTTGCAGGGGTACAATGAGACCCATGAAACACACCACAAGCGACCGGCCAACCGCGACGGACCCGCGCCCCACACAGGCCGGGGCCGACGGCACGGACAAGCGGGATACCCTCCACTTCGAATCGCTCAGGGTGCCCAGCCTGATGTCGGTCCCCCTCTTCACAGCATGGCTGCGCAAACCGTTCCGGCGCAAAGCAACACATCGCTGAGGGCCGGCGCCAAGCGCGCGGCGGCGTAGCTGAATACTCCAACCGCATCCGCAGACGCTTTGGCGGACCGAACAAGCTCTGTAGAGCCGATCTCCGGCCCGGACGGATGGCCGCATGGGAGCGCGGGGCGGCCCTCTCTTCACCCCCCGGCCGCCGCCTCAACCCTCCCGCCGAACCCCTCCCCCTTGCCGATGACCCGCCAGGCTTTTGCTCCCCGCGGATGCCCCTTGCTGTCGTTGACGATCAGTCCTTGGTCTCCAAGGAGACGACGCTTATCATCATGCTCTAGGATTGATTGGAGCCGAGATGCTGGATGACCAGACCCCAGCGGACACACCGCCCGCGAAGCCGGCCGGCAATCCCTGGCCACCACTGCCCGAGCCATTCGACGTCGAACACGTCACGATGAGCGGAGGCATCTTCGGCGGCCTCGACGTCATCCGCGGCGAATACATCGACAGGCCTCGACCGCGTCGCGGCTGGCTGCGCAAGCTCTTTCGCCACCCGTAGGAAGCTGAGCTCGGAGGCTCACTGCCCCCTCTGTGAGAACGAGTGCCAACGGGCAGAAACGCGCTCCGTAAAGCCGGCCTTGGGATGAGCAGAAGAGCGCAAGGACCTGGGGGAGCCGATTCCCGACAGCGCATAGGATGCCTGCATGCCCCTCCCCCCCTCCCCCGAGATCTTCAAGGCGTACGACATCCGCGGCCTGTACGGCGAACAGATCGACGGCGAGATCGCCGAGCAGATCGGCTGCGCCTTCGCGCACGTGCTGGCCGACCTGTCGGGCAAGCCCGTCACGGAGCTGCGGATCGGGCTCGGGCGCGACATGCGCCTCACCGCCCCCGAGCTGACGGCGCGCTACCGCGCCGGGCTGCTCTCCGCCGGGGTTCAGGTGATCGACGCCGGCCAGGTCGGGACCGAGATGCTCTACTTCCTCGTCGGCTCGCGCGAGCTCGACGGCGGGCTGATGTGCACCGCCTCGCACAACCCCGCGGCCTACACGGGCGCCAAGCTCGTGCGCGAGGGCGCTCTCGCGCTCTCCGGCGACACCGGCATCCAGGACATCCGCCGCCTGATCGAGTCCGGGCTGCCCGCCTCGAAGAGTGAAGGCTCGATCGAGCAGATCGACCTCTACGGCGAGTTCCACTCGACCGTCCTCTCCTTCATCGACCCTCGCGTAATCAAGCCCCTGAAGGTCGTCGTCGACGGCGGCAACGGGATGGCCGGCCCGGTGGTCGGACCGCTGCTCGAGTCGCTCGGTCTCGAGTTGATCGAGACCTGCTGGACGCCGGACGGCAACTTCCCCGTGCACGAGCCCAACCCGCTGCTGCCCGAGAACCGCGCCTTCATCATCGACCGCGTGCTCGCCGCCGGCGCCGACCTGGGGATCGCCTGGGACGGCGACGCCGACCGCTGCTTCTTCATCGACGACACCGGCGCGTTCGTCGACGGCGACTTCCTCACCGCGCTGCTGGCGGAGTCGCTGCTCGGGAAAAGATCGGACCCCACCCAGCCCGAGGCGATCCTCTACGACGTGCGCGCCTCGCGCGCGGTCCCCGACACGGTCACGCGGGTGGGTGGGATTCCATACATAAACCGCGTCGGGCACGCCTTCTTCAAGACCCGCATGCGGGCCGAGGGCTCGCTGTTCGGCGGCGAGGTCTCCGGGCACTACTACTTCCGCGACTTCTACTGCGCCGACTCGGGCACGATCCCGGCGCTGCTCGTGCTCGAGCTGCTCTCGCGCACCGGCCAGTCGCTGTCGGAGCTGCTCGCGCCCTACCGCTCGCGCTACTTCATCTCCGGCGAGGTCAACTCCGAGGTCGCCGATCCCGAGGCGAAGATGGAGGAGCTCGCCACGCGCTACTCAGACGCGCGCCAGGACCGCCTGGACGGAATCTCGATCGACTACGAGGACTGGCACTTCAACGTGCGCCCCTCCAACACCGAGCCCCTGTTGCGCCTGTGCCTCGAGTCGCTCGTCTCACCGCAGGACATGGAAAAACGCCGTGACGAGGTCTTAGAGCTGATCCGCTCGTGAGCGGGACGGACGGCGGGTCCTCATCGACGGACGGACCCGGCGAGGACAGCGAGGAGGAGCTGCTGACGATCGCCGCCGACGCCGGCATCCACCGCCTGGCGATCCCCACGCCCTTCCAGGTCGGACGCGTCAACGCCTACCTGATCGAGGACTCCCCCCTCACGCTCGTCGACTCTGGGCCCAACTCGGGCAAGGCGCTGGACGAGCTCGAACAGGCGCTCGCCGCGCGCGGTCACGCGATCGAGGAGATCGAACTGCTGATCGTCACCCACCAGCACATCGACCACTTCGGTCTGGCCTCGATCCTCGCGCGGCGCTCCGGCGCCGAGGTCGCGGCGCTCGCCGCGCTCGCCCCCTACCTGCGCAATTTCAGCGAAACGACGGAGCTCGACGACCGCTTCGCCCAGCAGACCATGCTCCTGCACGGCATCCCCGCCGAGATCGTGACCGCGCTGCGGGCCGTCTCCGCGAGCTTTCGCGCCTGGGGGTCGGCCGTCGACGTCACACGGCCCCTACAGAACGGCCAGGAGCTGCAACTGCGCGACCGCACGCTGCGCGTGTTCCACCGCCCCGGCCACAGCCCCTCGGACACCGTCTTCCTCGACGACCGATCGGCGAGCGGCCAAGGCTCGATCCTGCTCGCGGCCGACCACCTGATCAAGCACATCTCCTCCAACCCATTGCTCTCACGACCGCTCGACGCCGGGCCCGACTTCACCGGACCTCGCCCCAAATCGCTGATCGACTACATCGCCTCGCTCAAGCTCACGCGCGCGATGGACCTCGACCTCGTCCTCCCCGGCCACGGCGAGCCGATCGTCGGCCACTCCGCATTGATCGACAAGCGCCTGCACCTGCACGAGCGCCGCGCCGAGAAGATCCACGGCCTGATCGCG
The DNA here is from genome assembly GCA_036511695.1 of Solirubrobacteraceae bacterium. GTDB lineage: Bacteria > Actinomycetota > Thermoleophilia > Solirubrobacterales > Solirubrobacteraceae > Palsa-744. Next base: position 52,917 of record DATCBT010000011.1, read on the forward strand.
ATCGCACCGCGCACCGCGCACGAGATCGCGCAGGAGCTGTGGGGCAACGTCGCCGTCACGCAGGCCTATCTGACGCTGTCGGAGGTGCTCGGGCACATCGACCTGCTGCTCGCGGACGGGCGTGTGCTCGAACAGGAATCCGACGGGGTCGTGCGCTTCGCCGCCACCTGATCATCTCTTAGAAACGTCACCGTACGATAAAGTCCATGTGTATTGGACAAGTCGCCGTCTTCGGAATATCATTGACAGGTATCTGGACGGGACGTGAACGGGAGGCAGGCGATCGGCGCTGTGGAGAGCATCACCTCGAATCCACACCTGAACGTCTTCGCGCCCTATAGCGAGCTGGGGCGCAACCACGAGGATCAGCTGACGCGCGCCGCGATGATCGTCCTGCGGCTGGTGCCGCTCGCGCGCGAGACGCTCCTGCACGAGATCGGGGAGCGTTCGCTGACCAAGCTGCCCGACTGCACGGTCGACCTGCAGGCCAGCCACGTGGTCGACCCCTCCGAGGAAAGCGCGTCCAACGGCAAGGTCCAGCGCGGGCGGCTGGTGAGCGTCTTCCTCACCCCCGATTTCGAGCCGCCGGAGATCGACGAAGAGATCGTCGACACCGATCGCGGGCAGCGCTTTGACGGTGTCCTGCGCTTCGACCCCGAGCTGGTGGTGCTGATCGAGAGCAAGGTCTGCCGGCGCTGGGCCAGGCGCAACGGACACCGGGTCGCCGAGATCAACCTCCCCGGCGTCCGCTTCACCGAGCGGCGGACCTGTGTGTTGCGCTGGCACGACCTGCTCGAGTCGTGGTGGCGACTGGCGGAGATCGGGGTGCTCGCGCCGGCCGAGCAGGCGCTCGTGCAGGACATCCTCACATATGCCCACCAGGACTTCGCCCAGCTGCTCCCGTTCGGCAGCCTGCGCCGCGTCGGCAAGGACCCCACCCGGCGCAAGTGGCGCCTGCGCTCACTGCTGCGCGAAGCCACCGGCATCCAGCCCGAGCGCGTCGGCCTCGTGCACGTACGGCTCGACGTCGCGCTCGGCGCCACATCGCTGCAGCGCGCGGCGCTCGACATCGACGATCAGAAGCTGACGCTGCACCTCTGGCCGGGCGAGCTCAAGCCCCAGGCCGAGCAGCTGTACACGGCGGGACGCGCCGAGCGCCTGAGCGAGCTGGACGAAAGCGAAGGCCCCTGGCGCGTGGAGCCGCAGCCGCTGCTCGGCTTCCGTAACGCCCCGACGCGCACGCGCATCTATCTCAGCTGCACGCTCGACCCGGCGATCTACGCGCGCCGCTGGCAGGGCGAGGACTGGTCGCACGTCGGCGCCCACCACCGCGACACGATCCACACCGAGCTGTGGCCCTGGCTGCTGGAGCGCGGCTACGCCGCGCCGCCGGACGCCGAGCGCCTGGAGCCCTTCATGCACTCGCTCGGCCGCCGCGCCGTGCACCTGCGTCCATCGATGCACGTCACGCGCACCTGGCCCTACGCCGAGGCGCAGGCCCTCGACGACCGCGGCCTGCTCGTCGGCGAGATCCACGCGGCGATCAACCGCGTGCTCGACGTCCTGGAAGAGCCGCCGGTGCAGATGCTCTCCTCACCGGCCAGCGCCGAGCTGTACGCCACCGCGCCACCGCCCACCAAACGCAAGCGCTCGGCCAAAAAGCCCCGCAAGCGAGCGTCCTCGGCGAAGAAAAAACCCGCGAGTCAGGCCTCCCCCGTGAAGAGACCCGCGGAGCGAGTGGTCACGATCCGCTGAACCATAAGGTCACCCAGAAGTCGGCGGATGCGAAGAGAGTTCAGGCGGGGATTATCCCCGTGCGCTCCAAGTGCTGCGGATCGCTCCCATCATCGGCTCGACGCATAAAAAACGCAGGTCGCGCGTTTTCCATAATCCCGCAGGGATGGAGCGCGTCCAGCGACGCGTGCCGAAAATCGTGAAGAACGCCTCCCTTGCTGGACCAACCGCCCCCGCGAATCTGCTTCGCAACATGACAGAAATGGTCGCCGCGGCCATACACCGAAATCTTCAGGAACCCAGCTTCGTATGCCGGATCGGCGCAGCGCTCGAAGCCCCACGACCCGAAGAGCGCCTCGTAGCACTCAATGTCAGGGCGCTCCGGTGGTTCGGGGATTCCAGGGGGCCAATACATACCCGGCTCATACCAGCGATCAAACTCGCGAGGAACCCATGCGACGCAGTTGTACGCGTCGTTGTCTTTGCTCGTAATCCGATGATCCGACCCCTCCAGCGATGGGTACTGCGCGTAGAGGTCGGCTAGTTCAACTGGTTTCAACGCGCATGGCGGATCTTCCCCCACGTGACCCATGCTGCGGCGGCCTCGGGGATGGTGTCCCTACCCGCTCCGGGCTGAAACTGCGTGAGAGAACCGAGCAGCCGGAGCCAGATGGGCCGGTCACCGGGCGTTTCGAGGCGTCCGAGCAGCCACGGAATAGCTCGCTCGCCCATCGCGAGGATCTCAGCGTACGCCGGATGACCGATTGCCAGGCGGGTTGAGGAAAGGCCTCGTGAGGCGTATGCAAGTTCGTCTGCCAACTCATCGAAGAGGCGTCGCTCGTCGCCTTCCGCGTCAATGCCGTCGTCGAGCGGACTAACAGCGTCAAGGGGCGTCGGTGGACCCTGCGCCAGGTCATCGTCTTCATCTCCCCAGGAAGATGCCTCGAACGTCGGGCGCTCCATGACAGTTGTGCTCATAGCTTCTTGTCCCTCAGTGGCGTAAGAATTGACGTCCTCAACGCATCGGCCGAATCCCTTGCCGACTCAAGCGCTGAAAAGGCATCTTCCACGATATCACCGGGCTCTAGCGAGATTCTGTCTACTTCGACCTGGCAGAAGACAGCGACCGCGGGCAGATCTTCGACACTCCAGATACCAGGAGGCACGTCCCTCTCGTTCTCGCCCCGGCTCAGACCACGGGCGAGGCGCCCGGGAGTTTCGGCCGCCTCAACGACCCCAGCCGCAAGATGGAAGTCATCGAACGGCTCGTCAAACTTCCCGTCCAATACAACGGCGAAGTCGGTCACGCGAGCCGGGTGGTCCGAACCGACGAATGCTTTGGCTGCGACATCCCGGGCCTCATCATACGGCCGGCCGCAGGGCGTGAGCCACTGGAAGTTGAAGAGGGGGAGCCCCTGCGGCTCCGGGGCCAGCGCCTCCCAAACCACCTCCACGGCAGCGCGGACGACATCAAGATCCGAGTCGGGCTTGAGCGCCGCGAAGAAAAGCCCGTCAGCACCGAACGTGACCAGCTGATGAGCTGCCTGTAAGCGCATCGCCAGCTGGTGTGGCCGATCCTGAAACCGTCGAAGCAGCCCTTTCTGCTCAAGGTCGCGCAGGATCTCGTAGCGGCGCTCATAGAAGCCGATGTTTTGCCGCCACGGGATGCTTGCTCGCTGCGTCCAGATCGCCATTGACGCACAAGCCTACGCTGTGTCGGCCTCTCCGGCTTACCAGCTGATCACTACGGACCGCCTTTATCTTCCAGGTTACACCCCTGTCACGATCGCGTCAGATCGCTGAGAGGAATAGCCGGTGCACGCGGTCGTCGCCGGTCAACTCGGCGTGGAAGGCGACCGCGAGCATGTTCTCCTGACGCGCGGCGACGGGATGGCCCTCAACCTCGGCGAGGATCTCCACCCCGGGGCCGTACTCGGCGATCCACGGCGCGCGGATGAACACTCCCTTCAGCGGCCCTCCGGCTACGCCGCGCACTTCGAGGTCGGCCTCGAAACTCTGCAGCTGGCGCCCGAAGGCGTTGCGCTCGGCGCGGATGTCCATCAGATCGAGGTGCTCGCGGTCGAGCATGATCAGCCCCGCGCACGAGCCCAGGATCGGCGTGCCCGCGGCCGCGAGACGCCGCAACGGCTCGGCCAAACCCTCGCGCTCGATCCCCAGGGTCATCGTCGTCGACTCCCCCCCCGGGATCACAAGCCCTTCGAGGCCGTCCAGATCCCCCGGCACCCGCACCTCGCGCACCCGCGCGCCGAGCCCGCGCAGCATCCGTGCGTGCGCCGCGAACCCACCTTGGAGGGCCAGCACCCCAATCAGCGGCGCGTCGGCCATCTGCGATCCGACGGGGCCGCTACCAGCCGCGCTGGGCTAGCAACTGCTGATCATCGAGCTTCGAGCTCTCGAGGCTGACCATCGCCGGGCCGAGACCGCGCGAGGCCTGGGCCACGCGCTCGGGGTCCTGCCAGTGGGTGGTGGCCGCGACGATCGCCTGCGCCCGCGCCGGGGGGTCCTCGGACTTGAAGATGCCGGAGCCGACGAACACGCCTTCGGCCCCGAGCGCCATCATCAGCGCCGCGTCGGCCGGCGTGGCGATCCCGCCGGCGCTGAACAGCACGACCGGCAGGCTGCCGTCGGCGGCCACCTGGCGCACGAGCTCCAATGGCGCGGCCAGCTCCTTCGCGGCCGTCGCCAGCTCGGCCTGCTCGAGCATCCCCAGCCGGCGGATCTCGCCGGTGATCAGGCGGATGTGGCGGACCGCCTCGACGATGTCGCCGGTCCCGGCCTCGCCCTTGGAGCGGATCATCGCCGCGCCCTCGCCGATCCGCCGCAGCGCCTCGCCGAGGCTCGTCGCGCCGCACACGAAGGGAACCTTGAACGCCCACTTGTCGATGTGGTTTGACTCATCCGCGGGCGTCAGCACCTCCGACTCGTCGACGTAGTCGACCTCCAGCGCCTCGAGCACCTGCGCCTCGAGGAAGTGCCCGATCCGCGCCTTGGCCATCACCGGAATCGAGACGGCCGCCTGGATCTGAGCGATCATCTCCGGGTCGGACATCCGCGCCACGCCCCCGTCGCGACGAATGTCCGCCGGCACGCGCTCCAGCGCCATCACCGCGGCCGCCCCCGCGTCCTCGGCCACCTTGGCCTGGTCGGGAGTGACGACGTCCATGATCACGCCGCCCTTGAGCATCTCCGCCAGGCCGGTCTTGACCCGGAATGTCGCCTCGTCACGCATGCTCAGCAGTCTATCCCGACCGGCACATGTGCCGGTCGGCCGGACCGTACATGTACGGTCCGGGACAGGGCCGCATGCGGCCCTGTCTTCCCCAAATAATTACTTCAGTCGAAACGCCTTAATGCGGTCGTCGTACTGCGCCGAGTCCTGCGCGTAGACGCCGTAGGCGAGGGCTTGGATCAGGCTGAGCAGGGCCGTGTGCGAGCGCACATAGGCGGGCGAGTTGGACGAGTAGTAGAGCTTGATCTGCGCGAGCTTGGCGACCTCTGAGAGCGTGGCGTCGGTGATCGCGGCAGTCTTTGCCTTGCGATGGCGCGCGAGCTTCATCGCGCGCACGACCAGCGGGTGCGGGCGGCCGGCCGAGAGGCCGATCACGAGCGTTGACTGGTCGATCCGGCCGAGACGGCTGAGCGCCTCCTGCGAGGGGCTGGCCACGACATCGACGCGCAGGTCGAGCAGCATCAGCAGATGGCGCAGGTAACTGGCGAAGAACGCCATCTGGTCGGTGCCCGCGACGAGCACCTTCTCGGCCGAGACGATCGCCTCGATCAGCGCCTCGACCGAGCTGCGGGAGACCTTGCGCGCGGTCTCCTCGACGTTCAGGTGATCGGCCGTGAGGGCCGTCTCGAACTCGTTCTGGTCGAGCGAGAACAGCGGCGCGGAAGATGAGGCCCCGCCCACCCCGCCGTTCTTCGGCTCGGCCTTCGTGTGCACACGGCGATATTCCTCGCGCGCGGCCGCCTGCAGCTCGGGGAAGCCCTCGAAGCCGAGCGCCTGCGAGAAGCGCACGACGGTCGAGCTGGAGGTGTTCGCGCGGCGGGCCAGCTCCTCCGCCGTCTGGAAGGCCGCCTCGTCGAGATGGTCGACGATGTACTGGGCCACGTCCTTCTGCGAGCGCGAGCACTCGTCAAAGCGCGCCTGGATGTACTTCGAAAGGCTCTGGTGCTCGCTCGTGCCACCGATCGGAGATCGGCCGGCAGGCGTTCGCTCTTGGGTGGGTGTGCCAACACGCTTCATCGGCGCTCTTGTTCGACGCGACCGCCTCGCACTCCTCCCCGGCGTCTGTCTCGATTGCGACGCGCAACAGAAAAAGGTCGACCCGGGAGGTAGGGCGCCAGGGAGTGGGCGGGTAGGGTTCCCACCAATGAAGCGCACCCTGTATGAAGATGTCCACGAGGACTTCCGCGCGAGCTTTCGCACGTTCCTCGAGCGCGAGGTGCTCGGCGATGAGGGCCGCTACGGCGAGTGGGAGCGCAACGGCATCGTGCCGCGCGAGGTGTTCGCCCTCGCCGGCAGCGGCGGCTTCCTCGGGATGTCCGTGCCCGAGCGCTACGGCGGCGCCGGCGCGGAGGACTTTCGCTTCAACCTCGTCATCGGCGAGGAGACCCAGCGCACGGGCGTCGGCGGCTTCGGGCTGGGGATCACGCTGCACAACGACATCTGCCTGCCGTACTTCCTCAGCTACTGCGACGAATCCCAGCGCGAGCGCTGGCTTCCGGGAATCGCCTCCGGCGAGCTGATCACCGCGCTCGCGATGACCGAGCCCGGGATCGGCTCCGATCTCGCGGGCATGTCCACGCGGGCGCGGCGCGAGGGCGATCACTACGTGGTCGACGGCACGAAGACGTTCATCACGAACGGCATCAACGCCGACCTGATCATCACCGCGGTGAAGACCGGGGAGGGCGGGCACTCAAACCGTCATCGCGACATCAGCCTGGTCGTGATCGAGCGCGGGATGGAGGGCTTTGTGCGGGGGCGCAACCTGGAGAAGCTCGGCCAGCACGCCCAGGACACCGCCGAGCTGTCCTTCAGCGACGTGCGCGTGCCCGTGGAGAACCTGCTCGGCGAGGAGGGCAAGGGCTTTCACTACCTCGTCTCCAACCTGCCCCAGGAGCGCCTGTCGATCGCCGCGAGCGCCGTGGCCGCGGCCGAGGCGGCGCTGGAATGGACGTTGGACTACGTGCGCGAGCGCAAGGCGTTCGGCCAGCCGATCGGCTCGTTTCAGAGCTCGCGCTTCACCCTCGCCGAGCTCGCCACCGAGACCGAGATCGCGCGCGTGTTCGTCGATCGCTGCACGCAGGCGCTCGACGCGGGCGAGCTGACCGCCGAGGACGCGGCGATGGCGAAGTGGTGGTGCACGGAGCTGCAGGGGCGCGTGGTCGACCGCTGCGTGCAGCTGCACGGCGGCTATGGCTACATGCTCGAGTACCCGATCGCCCGCGCCTACGCCGACGCGCGCGTGACGCGCATATACGGCGGCGCGAACGAGATCATGAAGGAGATCGTCGGCCGCGGTATGGGTCTTTAGAGGGTCTTCGCGAGCTCGACGAAGTAGTCGAGCGAGCGGGGATCGGCCAGCGAGTCGACGCTCGCGGCCTGCTCGGGAGGAATGCCCATCAGGATGCGCTTGACGGGCACCTCGAGGACCTTGCCGGAGAGCGTGCGCGGCACCTGCTCGATCTGGAGGATCTCGTTGGGGACGTGGCGGGGCGAGCAGTCCTCGCGGATGCGCCGCTTGATGGTCGTCCGCAGGTCCTCGTCCAGGGTCGTGCCCTCGCGCAGGACCACGAACAGCGCCATCCACAGCTCCTTCGCGCCTGCCCCATCGGTCCCGCCCCCGGCATCCTTCACGCCCGCGGCATCATTCCCGTCGCGGGGAACGTCGACGACGAGCGCGTCCAGCACCTCCGGCACGGTGGCCACGGCGCGGTAGATCTCGCTCGTGCCCATGCGCACGCCCTGGCGGTTGATCGTCGAGTCCGAGCGGCCGTAGATGACCGCGCCGCCACGGGGCGTGATCCGGATCCAGTCGCCGTGGCGCCAGATGCCCGGGTACATCGCGAAGTAGCTCTCGCGCAGGCGCTCGCCGTCGGGGTCATTCCACAGGAACAGCGGCATCGAGGGCATCGGCTCGGTGATCACCAGCTCGCCCACCTCATCGACGAGGCTCTCGCCCCGCTCGTCCCAGGCCTCCACCGCGCAGCCGAGCGCGCGGCATTGCAGCTCGCCTTCGTAGACGGGCAGCAGCGGACAGCCCGCGACGAACGCCGTGCAGACGTCGGTGCCGCCGCTCGTGGAGAACAGCCAGATGTCCGCCTTGACGTGCTCGTAGACCCACTTGAAGCTCTCCGGCGCGAGCGGAGAGCCGGTCGAGCCGATCGCGCGCAGCGCGCTCAGGTCGTGGTCGCGGCCGGGCTCGATCCCGGCCTTCTCCGAGCTCGCGAGCAGGCCGGCGCTGAGACCCATGCACGTCATCCCGGTGCGCTCGGCCAGATCCCACAGCACGCCCAGGTCTGGGTGGCCGGGGCTGCCGTCGTAGAGGACGATCGCGGCGTCCGAGAGCAGGCAGCCGACGAGGAAGTTCCACATCATCCAGCCGGTCGTTGTGAACCAGAACATGCGGTCGCCGCGTCTTAGGTCCAGGTGCAGGCTCTTCTTCAGCTGCTCGAGCAGGATCCCGCCGTGGCCGTGCACGATCGCCTTCGGCAGGCCGGTCGTGCCGGAGGAGTAGAGCACCCACAGGGGGTGGTCGAAGGGGACCTGCTCGAAGACAAGATCCGCCCCCGGGGCGGGCGGGTCCAGATCCAGCAACTGCGCCCAGGTGAGCCCCCCGGGACGTTCCTCGCCTCGGGTGTCCGGGCCTCGGGTGTCCGGATCAGCTCGAGCTTCGGCATCGTCCGGAGTGTTCGCCTCGACTCGTGCCTCCCCATCCAGGCGCGCGTCCGCATCGAGGTAGGGCAGCAGCACGACGTGCTCTACCGAGGGCAGCTCCGCGAGGATGGATTGCACCACGTCGAGGCGGTCGAAGTCCTTGCCGCCGTGGCGGTAGCCGTCGCAGCAGAGCAGCACCTTCGGCTCGATCTGGGCGAAGCGGTCGATCACGCTGCGCGCCCCGAACTCGGGCGCGGCGCTCGACCAGATCGCGCCGAGGCTGGCAACGGCGAGGAAGGCGATCAGCGTCTCGGGGATGTTGGGCATGTAGGCCACCACGCGGTCGCCGCGACCGACGCCGAGCGCGCGCAAGCCACCCGCGACCGTGGCCACCTGCGCGGCGAACTCGCCCCAGGTGATTTCGCCTAGCTCACGCAGCTCCGAGGTGTGCAGCACCGCGACCTCGTCGGGATCGCGATCTCGCAGCAGGATGTTCTCCGCGTAGTTCAGCTCGGCCCCCTCGAACCAGCACGTCCCCGGCATCTCGTGCTGGCCGAGCACGTTCTCGTAGGGCTTGGAGGCTCGCACCCCGCAGAACTCCCAGATGTCCGCCCAGAACTGCTCGAGCTCCTCCACCGACCAGCGCCACAGCTCGTCGTAGCCGGCGAAGGGCCGGCCGCGGCGCTCGCTTACCCAGCGCATGAAGCGCGTCATCGCGGCGCGCTCGATGTCCGCCGCTGACGGTTCCCACAGCGGTGCCTGCTCGGGTGCGCTGGACATGGGGGTATTCTCGCGGTTTGTGGAGCTTTCCGGGTTGCGTGCCGAATTTCCCGTCCTGAGCGGGCTTGCCTATCTGAACGCCGGCACCGATGGGCCGCTGCCCGCGCGCGCCGTCAGAGCGGCCGGTGAGGAGCTCGAACGGGAGGCCAAGCAGGGACGTACGCAGGCGCACTTCGAACGGCGCGCGGATCTGAACGAGGAGCTGCGAGCCATTTACGCGACGGCGCTCGGATGCGACAGTACGGATCTCGCGTTGACGACTTCGACGAGCGAGGGGATCGCGCAGGTCATCGGCGGCCTGGAGTTCAGCCGGGGGGACGAGATCGTGACGAGCGACGAGGAGCACCCCGGGCTGCTGGGCGCCCTGGCCGCAGCGCGCGAGCTGAAGGGCGTGATGGTGCGCCCGGTGGCGCTGGCGCAGGTGGCCAATGCTGTCGGTCCGCGCACGCGCTTGGTCGCCTGCTCGCACGTCGGCTGGATGAGTGGGAGCTTCGCGCCGCTGGAGCTGGCGGAGGTTGAGGTCCCCGTGATGCTCGACGGCGCCCAGGGGGTCGGCGCCGTCCCGGTGGACGTGGCGGCGCTCGGCTGCGACGCATATGCGGGCGCCGGGCAAAAGTGGCTGTGCGGCCCGGACGGGACAGGGATGCTGTACGTGAGCCCGGGTCTGCGCGAGCGGGTGCAGGTCGCGAGGCGCGGCTACCCAAACCTCGCGGACCCGAACGCGGGCCTCGACGCGCGGCTGCACGACGACGCCCGCCGCTTCGACTCGCTGTCGCTGAGCGCCGAGACCGTCGCCTGCGCTTTGGCGGCGACGAGATTGCTGGAGTCGACCGGCTGGACGACGATCCACGAGCGCGCCAGGAAGCTCGCGACGCACCTGGCAAAGCTGCTGAGCGAGCGGGGCATCGACGTGGCTCCGCGTAGCGAAAGCACCTTGGTCTCCTTCGCGAGTGCGGACCCTGAAGCCGAGCGAGCGCGGCTCGCCGAGGGAGGCGTAATCCTGCGTAACATTCCGGGGCGACCGTGGCTGCGGGCGTCCGTCGGGGCGTGGAACGACGAGGGCGACCTGGAGCGGCTGGTGGGGATGCTCTCGGCGTGACTGCCTCTTTTCAGACTGAGCCCTCCCCCGCCACCGTCCCCACCCTCGCGGAGCTTGGGAGCGAGCCAGCAGAGCGAGAACGAGGGCGCGCGCGGCCGGCGCCGCAGCACCTGGCGCTCGCGGGGGTGCTGGCGCTGTCGGCCGTACTGAACCTGAACAAGCTGGCCCAGAACGGCTACGCCAACATCTTCTACTCGGCCGGCGTCAAGTCGATGCTGCGCTCGTGGCACAACTTCCTGTTCGTCTCCTTCGACCCGGGCGGGCTGGTGACGGTCGACAAGCCGCCCCTGGGCCTGTGGGTGCAGGCGCTCAGCGCGAAGCTATTCGGCTTCTCGCCGCTCAGCCTGCTGCTACCGGAGGCGATCATCGGCGTGCTCACCGTGGCGGCGCTCTACTGGGTGATGGCGCCCCGCTTCGGCCCCTGGGCTGCCGTCGCGGGTGCGCTGACGCTCGCGGTGTTCCCGTCGTTCGTGGCGGTCTCGCGCGAGAACGGCGTCGACCCGGTGCTGATCCTGCTGCTCGTCCTGGCCTGCGGCGCCGCGCTGCGCGCGTGCGAAAGCGGCCGCTGGCGCACGCTGCTGTGGTGCGGCGTGCTCGTCGGGCTCGCCTTCAACACCAAGACGCTGGCCGCTTACCTCGTCGTCCCCTCGATCGCCGTCGGCTATCTCATCTGCGCCCCGGGGTCGATCGCACGCCGCCTCGGCCAGCTCGCCGTCGCGGGCCTGGCGATGCTCGCGGTCTCCTTCGCCTGGATCGCCTTCGTCGAACTGACGCCCGCCTCCAAGCGCCCCTACGTGGGCAGCTCGACAGACAACACCGAGCTCGGCCTGACGTTCGCCTACAACGGCTTCGGGCGCGTGGAAGGCCAGACCGGCGGCCCGGGCCGGGTGACCGTGCTCCCCGGCGCGTACGTGCCCGCCACGCGCCAGCACGCCGTCGATGCAAAGGCAACGCATGCCACGCGTGCCGCGCCTATCTCGAGCACTGCTCACGTGCCTACACCAACGCTGAAGCCGATCGCCTCCAGCGGCAGGGAAAAGAACCCGATCCCCTTCGGCGGCTCCCCCCGTCCGTTGCGGCTGTTCGGCGTGGGGCTCGGCGACCAGGCCGGGTGGATGCTCCCGTTCGCGTTTCTCGGCCTGCTCGGTGTGGCGCTGCTGGCACTCTTGGATCGGCGCGAGGAGTCTTCCGTTTACGAGAAGCCCTCCGCCGACGAGCAACCTTCCCTCCAGCATCGGAGCCGGCGCGACCGGCGGCTGGCGGCGATGCTCGTGCTCGGCGGGTGGTTCCTGGTGGAGGCCGTGGTGCTGAGCCTGTCCAAGGGGATCGTCCACCCCTACTACGTCTCGGCCCTGGCGCCGGGCACGGGCGCGATGGCCGGTGCGGGCGCGGTGGCCTTCGTCAAGCTCGCGCGCGGACAGCACCGGGTCTGGGGGCTCGTGCTGATGGTCTGCGCGGTGGCGGCGACCGTGGCGGCGCAGATCGTGCTGATGCGTCGCGAGCACTACCTGGAATGGTTCATCCCGCTGCTCCTGGTGGGCGCGGCACTGGGCCTGTGCGCGCTGCTCGCGCGGCGCCGTCTGGCGCTGCCGGCGATCGCCCTCACCTTCATCCTGCTGCTCGTCGCGCCGACCGCCTACTCGGCCACCACCTGGCTCGCGCCGGCCGAGGGCACGTTCCCCGTCGCCGGCCCCAAACACGACGCCGGCCCCGGCGCATACGGCAACAACGCGCGCAGCCTCGAGGTCGACCGGGCGCTGGCCGACTACGTGAGCACCCACGCTCCCGGCTCGCGCTGGGCGCTCCTGACCGTGGCCTCCAGCACGGCCGCGCCGATGATGCTGTTCGGCCTGCAAGCGGGCGCGCTGGGCGGCTACAGCGGCACCGACCCCTCCGTCGACGGCCCCCGCCTCGCACACCTGGTGGCCGGCGGGCAGGCGCGCTACGTGCTCCTCGGCGGCGAGTACTCCCTGCGCGGAGGCAACCGCGCCACGCGGGCAGTCTTGAAGGCCTGCAAGGAGCTGGCGCCGTCGGCCTGGCACAGCCCCGTCCCTTACCCCTACGGCCTGGTCCTGTTCGACTGCGCCGGACACGCCCCCGCGCTCGCCGCCGCCTGAGGGGCGATGGCCCGCGCGAAGCGGCGTCCTCGGTCGCTCGCGTGCACAGCACGCCACGCTCCCTGCGTCCTTGCCTCGCTTGACCCTCGCCCCTCAGGTCAGTTAGTTATGCAGCGACAGATAGATCACGGTGAAAGGCGCGCGCGAACAGCTCGGTCTCGCGGCTGGCGGCCCAGCGGGGGACGGCCGACTCGCCGTCGGCGATCACGCGCAGCTCGACCCCTCCCCCACCCTCGCCGGCGTCGTTCAGCAGCGAGATGTCCACATCGCGCACGAGCTGATCGCGCGAGCGCTCGAGGTCCTCGGCCAGGCGCAGCAGCACCGCACAGCGGTTCAGGCGCGCCGCGTCGTCCTCCCCGAACAGGGCCGCCAGCGGCCCCGGCTCCGGCATCCCCTTGCGGTGGTAGCGCGCGGCCTGCGCGATCATCGCCACCTCGACCGGCGAGAATCCCGGCAGGCCGCCGTTGAGGATCAGATAGCGCGAGTGCTTGTGGTGGTCGTCGTAGTCGACGGACATGCCGATGTCGTGCAGCATGCAGGCCGCCCACAGCAGCTCCCGCTCGCGCGGGTCGCCGGCGTGCAGCCCGAGGCGGGCGAGCTCGTCGAACATGCCCAGCGCCAGCGCGGCGACATGACGGGTGTGTGCGGCGTCGACGTTGTAGCGGGCCGCGAGGTTCATGACGCTCGTGCGCCGCACGTCCTCGAACAGGGGCGGGCGATCGGAAGCCGCCGGCCGGAGCGGCTCGTCCGCCCGGCGCCCGCCGAGCAGACGCTCGAAGAACACCCCCTCGCGCAGCCCCGCCTCGGTCACCTCCAGCCCGTCGAAGCCGCCGGCCTGCAGCACCCCCTGCACGACGAGCGCGCCGGCGAGGATCAGGTCGGCCCGGGCGGGCTTGATGCCCGGGACGCTGCTGCGCTCGGCCGCGGGCAGCGACGCGAGTCGCGCGATCAACTCCTCGAGCGCCGCGAGCGTGATGAACATCCCCTGCACGCCGTTGGACGGCAGTCCAGCGGCGCGCTGCGCGGCGGTCGCGAGGCTGCGCACGGTCCCCCCGAGGCCGACCAGGCGCCGGCCGGCCTGCGGCAACCAGGAGGCCTGCTCGAGCTCGCGCGCCACGTGCTCGCGCAGCTCCTCCAACTGCTTGCGCTTGGCCGGCCCGTTGGGTGGCAGGAAGCGCTCGCTCATCCGCACCGTGCCCACCCGCCAGGACCCCGACTCCCGCGCGAGTCGGTCGGCGACACCCACCAGCTGCAGTGACCCGCCACCGAGGTCGAGCACGCAGCCGTCGGTCAGGGTCGTGGAGTTGACCGCCGCGAGGTATCCGTAGCTCGCCTCCTCCTCACGGCTGAGGACGCGGATCGCCATCGCGGTCCGCTCGCGCGCTCTGGCCAAGAAGTCCGCGGCGTTCTCGGCATCGCGGATCGCGCTCGTCGCGACCGCGTCGACGGCGCCCCTGATCGGAGCTCCACGGGATTCCTGCTCGGGGGCTTGCAGCCCGTCGGGCTGGGTTAGGCCCGCGGCGCGGCAGAAGTGGGCGAACACGTCGAGCGTCTGAAGCGCCCGCTTCATCGGCTTCTCCCCCAGCCGGCCGCTCGCCGCAAGGCCCTCGCCGATCCGCACCGGCTCGTAGATCTCATCCGTGCGCTTCCACCAGCCGTCGGCCGCCGTGAAGACGACGAGCCGGAACGAGTTGGAGCCGAGATCGATCACGGCGAGGCGCTCCCCGGGCTGCATCCCTTGAGCGTATTGGCCGCGGCGGAGGGCTCCGAAAGGGCCGCGGCGGAAGACTCGGAAAGCGTGCATCTCCTCAGCCCGCCTGAGCCGCTCGGGCAAAGGCTTAGGAAGCCTTTCGCGAGATGCGCTTTCCTGAGAGGTAGAGATGGTCAGAGCCAACCGGACCATGACCCGCAGGCGGTTCCTTCGCTCCGCCGGCGTCGGCGCGGCCGGGCTGGCGCTGACGGGCGCCGCGGGCGAGATCATCGCCGGCGCCCTCGCCTCGCGGCCCGCCCCACCCGGAACGCCGCGCTGGCACACGCGGCCGGATCTGCAAATCCCGCCCCTGACGGTCACCCAGCGCGCGCAGGGGGCCTCCACGGACCCGATCTTCATCGCCCCGTATAACGCCCCGAACGCGCAGGCCGGTGCGGTGATCGTCGACAACGACGGTCAGCCGATCTGGGAGAACCCGCTCGCCGGCAAGGTGACGACCAACTTCCAGGTGCAGAGCTATCGCGGCAGCCCCGTGCTCACGTGGTGGGAGGGAAGCATCGAACTCGGCCACGGGGTCGGTGAGTACGTGATCGCCGACTCCAGCTACCGCACAATCCGCCGCGTGCAGGCCGCGCGCGGCCTGCGTGGCGACCTGCACGAGTTCGTGATCACCGCGCGCGACACGGCACTGCTCACGAGCTATGTCGTCACCGGGGCCGACCTTTCGTCCGTCGGCGGCCCGCGCAAGGGAACCATCCAGGACGCGATCTTCCAGGAGCTCGACCTCGCCACCGGCAAGGTCCTGCTCGAGTGGCACAGCCTCGATCACATCCCCCTGGAGGAGTCCTACGCACCGGTGAGCGCGGACTGGGACTTCTTCCACATCAACTCCGTGGACTTCGACCGCGACGGGCGGCTGCTGGTCTCCGCGCGCAGCACGCACACCGTCTACAAGATCGACCGCAGCGGCGCGATCGTGTGGCGCCTCGGCGGCAGGCACGGCGATTTCGAGATGGGCGCCGGCAGCGCCTTCGCCTGGCAGCACGACGCCCGCAGTCAGCCCGACGGGACGCTCACGATCTTCGACAACGGCGCCACCCCGGCGGTGGAGAAGCTCTCGCGCGGTCTGATCCTCGACCTCGACGAGCAGGCGATGGCCGCCACGCTCGTGCGTCAATACACCCACCCGAGGGTCCTCGCCGGCAGCCAGGGCAGCGTGCAGCTGCTGGCCAACGGCAACGTGTTCGTCGGCTGGGGAGAAGCGCCGCACGTCTCCGAGTTCGACTACTCAGGCCGCATGCTGTTCGACGCCGTGCTCGGCGAGCAGTACCAGTCCTACCGAGCCTTTCGCCTGCCCTGGACGGGCCGTCCCGCCACGGCGCCCGCGATCGCCACGACCCGCCAGCGCGAGCGGCTGACCGTCTATGCCAGCTGGAATGGAGCGACCGACGTGCACAGCTGGCAGCTGCTCGCGGGTATGCAGGCAAGCGCCCTGGGACCGGTGTCGAGCACACGCTCGCGCGGGTTCGAGACCGCCCTGCGCACCACATCGGCCGGACCGCATTTCGCCGTGCAGGCGCTCGACGTGAGCGGCACACCGCTGGGCCGATCAAACACGGTCATCATGCCGAGAACACAACTCCGGGCGTGAGACCAGCCTGCACAGATCATCGGCTGTCAGTGGCTCTCACAGCGCAAAGGCGGTCGAATCGCCGCGAACCTCGCGCAACAGGTGTGTATCTACGTCGTAGACGAATCCCCGTGCCGTCCCCTCTCCCAGCAAGAACGACGAGCGCTGGATACGTAGCAGCGACTGCCTCACGTCCGCATCGACGTCGCTGAACGACTCGATCGCGAAAGCCGGGGCTATGCCGGTTGTGTCTTGCAGCGATGCCCGGAATCCGTCGTCGGTGAGCTTCTGCATCCCGCAGTCCGTGTGGTGGACGAGCATCACGTGACGGGTGCCGAGCACACGCTGGGAGATAGCCAGCGAACGAATTACGTCATCGGTTATGACGCCGCCGGCGTTGCGGAGGATATGCGCATCGCCGAACGCCAGTCCGAGGGCCGCGAACACATCGACGCGGGAGTCCATGCATGTGACAACCGCGAGCTGCCGCGCCGGACGGATATCGACGTGTCCAGCCGCGCTCCCGTCGGCGAAGCGTGCATTGTTCTGCACCAGCTCGTCGACCACGTCCATCTCACAGACCTCGATCGGATCGTGCGAGCGCCGCGCGCAGGAAGCCCACGGTGCGCTCCCACGAGCGCTTCGCAGCATCTGCGTCATAGGTGCCCAGGCGGTCGGTGTCGTTGAAGAAGGCGTGCCCGGCACCCGGGTATTTGTCGAAGGTCACATCCACGCCCGCATCGCGCAGTTCCGTTTCCAGGGCTTGGGCGTCCTCGAGCGAGACGAACTCATCGGCGGTCCCGAAGTGCCCGAGGACAGGACCCTTGATGTGGGAGAAGTCGGGCTTGCCGTGGGGCATCACGTAGTAGTAGGTGACGGCGGCGGCGATCTGCGGGCAGGTGGCCGCCGCCCACAGCGACAGCCCACCCCCCAGGCAGAAGCCGACCGAACCGACCCCCGGCCCCTCGACGCCCGGCTGCGAGGCGAGGAACTCGACGGCGCCGCGCATGTCCTGCTCGGCCTGGTCCATCGACAGCGCCATCATCTTCTGTTCTGCCTCGCTCGGCTGGACGGTGGTCTCGCCCCGGTAGAGGTCGGGGGCGAGCGCGAAGAACCCTTCGCCGGCAAAGCGGTCACAGACCGAGCGGATGTGCTCGTCAAGGCCCCACCACTCCTGCAAGACGATTGTCGCCGGGCCGCTGTTCGCGGCGGGTACCGCCAGGTAGCCGGGTGCCGTGCCGGCGCTGGTAGGGAACTCGATGTCGGGCATTGCTGGCTCCTTAGGTTGTTTCTCTATGGGCGTGTCCCGACGTGGCCGGTAGTGCCCCGTTGAGCTGGTAAGTGGGCCCGCCTGGACTCGAACCAGGGACCTACCGATTATGAGTCGGCAGCTCTAACCAACTGAGCTACGGGCCCGCGTCGCGCATTTTGGCGCGCAACGTGGCAGACGCTACCAGCGTGTGGAATGCTCTTGCCGGGCGCTCAGCCGCTGGGACAAACCCTTCGCGCGAGATCGCCCAAATCCACTTCTCAACGACCGGAGGCCAGCATGGCAGAGCGCGCGGCGATCGTCACGGGAGCATCGAGCGGGATCGGGCTGGCGATCGCGAGGATGCTCGGCGAGGAAGGGTTCGGCGTGACGATGGCCGCGCGGCGGGCGGACAAGCTGGACGGGGCCGTCGCCGGGCTCGCGGCCGACGGCCTCGACGTCCACGCGATCGCGGCGAACGTCGCCGACGAGGGTGCGATCCAGAGCGTCGTCGCCGCGCACCGCGAGCGCTACGGTCGCCTCGACGTGCTCGTCAACAACGCCGGCGTCGGTATCGGCTCGCCCGTCGGGGAGATCCAGACCAAGCACCTCGACATGCAGCTCTCGATCAACCTGCGCTCGATCGTCCTCTTCTACCGCGAGTGCCTGCCCCTGCTCCAGGCCGCGGCGGCGGAGCATAAGAACGCGCTCGTCGTCAACACCTCCTCGATCTCCGGCAAGTTCGGCCAGGGCTGGCTGTCGATCTACTCCGCCACCAAGCACGGCGTCGTCGGCTGGACCGAAGCGATGAACAAGGAACTCGGGCCGCACGGCATCAAGTCGACGGCGCTCTGCCCGGCGTTCGTCGACACGGCGATGACCGAGTTCGCCAAGCAGCACGTCCCCGCCGAACAGATGATCCGGCCCGAGGACATCGCCGAGGCCGTGCGCTACCTGCTCAAGACCTCCCCCGCCTGCATCGTCCCGGAGATGATGTTCATCCGTCCCGGCGACGCCCTGTAGGGTTGCGGCGATGAAGCTCGGCGTGCACATCGGCTACTGGGGCCTGGGCCTCAGCTCGGAGGATCAGCTGAACATCGTCCAGGAGGCAGAGCGCCTGGGCTATGACTCCGTCTGGGCGGCGGAGGCCTACGGCTCGGACACCGCCACCGTGCTCGGCTGGCTCGCGGGGCAGACCACGACGATCCGGCTCGGCTCGGGGATCTTTCAGATGCCCGGCCGCTCGGCCGCGATGACCGCGATGACCGCCGCCACGATCGACCAGCTCTCCGGTGGGCGCATGATCCTCGGGATCGGCTCCTCCGGTCCGCAGGTGGCGGAGGGCTGGCACGGTCAGCGCTTCGGCAAACAGCTCCAGCGCACGCGCGAGTACGTCGCCGTGATCCGCATGGCGCTGGCGCGCGAACGCGTCGAGTTCCACGGCGAGACGCTCGAGCTGCCCCTCCCCGACGGCCCCGGCAAGGCGCTCAAGCTGACGATCGCACCTGTTCAAGAGCAGATGCCGATCTACCTCGCCGCGATCGGCCCCAAGAACACCGCGCTCGCCGGCGAGATCGCCGACGGCTGGATCCCGACGCTGTTCTCGCCCGAGCACGTCTCCGAGCTGCGACCGCTGCTGCAGGAGGGCGCCGCGCGCTCCGGCAAATCGCTCGATGACTTCGACATCGCCCCGACCGTCAACGTCTTCATCACCGACGACCTCGCCGGCGCGCGCGACGCGATGCGCCCCTTCATCGCCCTTTACGTCGGCGGCATGGGCTCGCGCAAGCAGAACTTCTACAACCAGCTCGTCTGCCGCTACGGCTTCGAGGCCGAGGCCGCGATCGTTCAGGACCTCTACCTCGAAGGCAAGCGCGATGAGGCGATGGCCGCGGTTCCCGACGCGCTGATCGACTCCGTCTCGCTCTGCGGCCCGAGCGACGTCGTGCGCGAGCGCCTGGCGATCTACCGCGACGCGGGCGTCGGCACGCTCGGCGTCACCCCGATCGCCTTCACCGCCGCCGAGCGCCTGGAGCAGCTGCGACTCGTGGCCGAGCTCGCCGCGTAGCCCGCCGATCCTGTGCAGGTGCGCGCGGGCGCGGACGTTTTTTGCGGGATACGAGAAAGCGTCGTTCCCCGTATGAGAGCTTGCGACACCGGTCTTGATCGTCTGTGTCGCCAGTGAGGCCCTCATTGCGGGTGCTGCTCGGCGCCTTCGGCGACCCGGGCCACGCCTTCCCGATGATCGCGCTCGGGCGCGCGCTCGCCGCGCGCGGGCACGACGTGACGCTGCAGACGTGGGAGCGCTGGCGTGTGCCGATCGAGGCCGAGGGGCTGACGTTCGCCCCCGCGCCGGAGTACCACGTGTTCCCTTCCGGTCCCGAGCCGCTGGACTTCTATGAGGCCGTCGTGCATGTCACGCGCGACACGCTCCCGCTCGTCGCGGCGCTCAAGCCCGACGTCGTCGTCGCCGACATCCTCACGCTCGCCCCCGCGCTCGCCGCCGAGCTCGAGGGTATTCCCTGGGCGACGCTCATCCCCCACGTCTACCCCCAGGGGACGCCCGGCCTGCCGATCTACTCGCTCGGCGCTCGCCTCCCGCGCACCGCGGCCGGACGCGCTTTCTGGCGTCTGGCCGACCGATCTGTCGAGCACGGGCTCGAGCGCGGGCGCATCGAGCTCAACGATGTCCGCGCGCGCCTCGGCCTGCCCGCGCTTGCGCACACCCACGGCGGCACCAGCCGCGAGCTGGCGCTCGTCGCGACCTTCCCCCAGCTCGAGTATCCGCGCGCTTGGCCGGGCGGGTGGGCCCCACATGTTCACGTCGTCGGCCCGCTCATGTGGGAGCCCCCGGCCGAGGACGTCGAGCTCCCTCCCGGCGACGCGCCGCTCGTGCTCGTCGCCCCCTCGACCGCCCAGGACCCCTCGCACCGGATGCTCCACGCCGCCCTGCGTGGCCTCGCCGACGCGCCCGTGCGCGTGCTCGCTACCTGGAACCGCCGCCTCCCCCCTCGCTCTCTCCCCGTGCCCGCCAACACCCGCATCGTCGACTGGCTCTCCTACTCGCGCACCATGCCCCTCTGCGATGTCGTCGTCTGCCACGCCGGCCACGGCACGCTCGTTCGTGCGCTCTCCTCTGGCTGTGCCGTCGTTGCCTGCCCCGCGATCGGCGACATGAACGAGAACGCCTCGCGTGTCTCCTGGGCCGGGGCAGGAGTTCGCGTGCCGCAGCGGTTCATCTCTCCGCGGCCGCTTCGGTTGGCGGTGGAACGAGCGCTCGGCGAGCCTTCGATTCGGGCGCGGGCTCGGGAGTTAGCGGCCTGGGCTGGTTCGCACGACGCCGGGGGTGCGGCGGCCGTGCTTGTCGAGCAACTGGCGTTCTAGAGCCAAAAAGAAGCTCCGGGGGTGGGACTCGAACCCACAACTTCGAAGTTAACAGCTTCGCACTCTGCCAATTGAGTTACCCCGGACCGCTCTAAAATGCTACCCCGGAAAGCGTCGATCCAGCGCACTCACCGGAATGGATGCTATTCCGTCCTCGACCTCGGCGTGGCAATTAGAGCATAGAAGGACACACTTCTGCGCCTCGATGCGCAACTTCTCAAGCGCGATGGCGACTCCCTTGGCGTTGATCTCGTGTCGCTTCTGCGACGGATCGAGATGATGAAAGTGCAGTGCGCGCATGTTGCGGTGGTATCCGCAGATGCAGCAGCACCCCCCAGCGTCCTCGACTAGGATCTCCTTCACTTTTCTGCGCCTGCGAGAAACCGCTGCCGAGCGACAGCGCTTGCAGCGGTAGTAACCCTGTCCGTTGAGCCAAAACTCGGTCTCTCCGTGATGCCTGCAGCGCATCGTCACCGTGGCGAGCCCAGCTTGCTTGGCGGCCTTCGCCTCCTGTGCTGGTCGCCTTCCGCGTCCACTATGCGTTTTCAGGCCGTATCTGATCAGCCAGTGCCGAACCGTCGCCTTGCTGCGCCCGACAGCGTCGGCGATTTCCGCAATCGTCGCGCCCTGCTCGACCAGCGGCTCTATCTCCTCACGCGCGAGCCCGCCTCGCGCAACATGCTTGCCGTGGTTGGAGGCCTGTAGACCGTGTTTCTTGACCCAGTAGGCGACGGTCGCTTCGTGCCGCCCGAACCGCTTACCGATCTCGGCGAGTGACAATCCCTGGTCCAAAAGCTGTTTCAAAGAGGCGCGATCCATGCACCTCATTGTCTCGCGTTTCGCGGGTATCTCTGGACCAATACACGCGCCATTCCGTGCCGATTGTGTGTCTTCACGCGGTCGACGACCGTCATTGACATCCGGGGCCCTCTTGAGAACCCGCAACCCGGTCAGACCGACGTCGCCCCGCTCTGCTCCAGCGCCCGCTCCTGCGCGCGGTCGAACTCGCGCTTGACCTCGCCGCGGCGCGTCGCCAGCTCGCTCACGTCGCCGCTCTCCTGCCCGCGCGCCTGCTGGATCCGGCGGTCAACCCGCGCGAGCTCCAGCTGCAGACGCTGGACGTCGAGCATCGCCGACTGCACAGGTTCACGGCCGGCTTCCACGACGAGCTCGGCCAGCAGCCCCTTCAGCTGCGGATCGCCGTCCAACCCATCCTCGGACCCCGCCGGATCGGTCATCGGATCGCGGAGATGCCCGGCGCCCAGATGCCTGGCCGCCCGCTGGAGCAGGCCGCTGGTGAAGTGCTCCTCCACGTCCAGGCTCGCCAGCGCCTGCTCGCCCTCCTCCGGAGAGGCGATGCAGAGCGCCAGGAACGTCCGCTCGGTCTCTTCTCGGCGCGAGAGCCCATCCGCGCGTGGGGGCGAAGCATCACCAGTCTCCATGCGTCTTTCCTGCCCATAGCCCTTGTCTTGTCTCGGCTGCCCCTGCCTCTGTCCCGCCTGGGGCGCCAGCAGCGTCTCCATCAGGCTCTCGGGCAGTTCCAAGCGCCCGGAGACCATCTTCGTCAGCTCCAATCGCATCGCGCTGGGCTGGAGCATCGCGAACACCGGGCGCAGCTCCTCGACCATCCTGTCGCGGCCCTCCGGGCTGCCATGGTCGCCGGCCGCGAGCACGCGCTCGACGCGAAAGCGCACAAATGGCACCGCCCGCTCGACCGCCGCGCTGATCGCCTCGGCCCCGTCGCGCTGCACCAGATCGGCCGGGTCGGTGCCCTGCGGGAGCGCCACCACGCGCAGCTCGAGCTTGCGCTTCGCCGCGAGACCCGCCGCCTTCAGCATCGCCTCCTGACCGGCGCTGTCGGCATCCAATGCCAGCAGCACGGTCTGGGCCATACGCGCCAGCTCGCCCACCTGCTCGGCGGTCAACGCAGTGCCCATCGACCCGACGGTGTTGCGCAGTCCAGCCTGATGCAGCGCGATCACGTCGGTATAGCCCTCGCACAGGATCGCCTGCCCGGCGCGCGCGGCGTGAGCGCGCGCAAGGTCGGCTCCGTAGAGCTGCAAGCCCTTGTGGTAGACGTCGTTGTCGGAGGTGTTCAGGTACTTCGGTTTCTGCTCGTCGCGCATCGCCCGCGCGCCGAAGCCCAGCACCCGGCCGCGAACGTCGGCCAGGGGGAACATGATCCGGCCGCGGAAACGGTCGTAGGGCCGCCCGTTCTCCTTCGAGCGCTGCGCCAGCCCCGTCGCGTAGAGCTCCTGCTCGGAGAACCCGCCCCTCCGCGACGCCAGCAGCACGCGATCCCAAGCGCTCGGCGAGTAGCCCACGCGGAACTCGCGCAGGATCTCCTCTCCTAGCCCACGGCTCTCCAGATACTCGCGCGCGGCGCGCGCCTCCTTCGCCTCCCATAGGCAGCGCTCGTAGTAGGCGGCGGTGCGCCCCAGCAGCTCCAGCAGCCGCTCTCGCTGGCGGCGACGCGCGGCCTGCTTCGGATCCTCCTCTTCGAGCTGCAGCTCGACCCCGAAGCGATCGGCCAGCAGCTCGAGCGCACCTTTAAAGTCAACGCCCTCGGTCTCCTGCACGAACGTGAACACGTCACCCGAGGCCTGGCAGCCAAAGCAGTAATAGACCTTCTGTGTCGGGTCGATCCCGAACGACGGGCTGCGCTCCTCGTGGAACGGGCACAGCCCCTCATACCGCGCCGGGCCGGCCCGCCTCAGCTCGGTGCGTGCCGAGACCAGCTCGACAAAGTCGACCGCGTCGCGCACGCGATCCTTGGACTCACGGGTATAAAGGGCCATTGCCGGGCTACGTTAACGGGCGAATGCTTGGGGCACCTCGAGCTCGGTGTACTCCCGGATGCAATAGCGGTCGGTCATGCCCGCCAGATAGTCGGTCACCCGCCGTGGCAGATCGTCCTCCTCGTGGCCGGCTCCGGGGGCGGGCAGAAGCTCGGGCTGCTCGACGTAGTGCTCGAACAGCCTGCGCACCACCCCGGCGATCTTCACGTGCTCGGCGCGTACGGCGGGACCGAGGTAGACGCGCTCGAACATGAAGTCCCGCAGCTCGCTCATCGCCGCGCCCGCGACATCTCCCTGGACGATGTCGCCGGCGAACTCTGAGTGCTCGACCATGTCGTGCACCAGCGCATCGATCCGCGCCGACCCGCTGGAGCCGAGCACGGCGATCGGCTTCGCCGGCAGCTCCTCCTCCCGCAGCAACCCCGCGCGCACCGCGTCGTCGATGTCGTGGTTGATGTACGCCACGCGGTCCATCACCCGCACGATTCGCCCCTCGAGCGTCCGCGGCCGCGGCGCGCGGCTGGAGTGGCCGACGATACCGTCGCGCACCTGCTCGGTCAGGTTTAGTCCGGCGCCCTCGCGCTCAAGGTGCTCCACCACTCGCAGCGAGTGCTCGTAGTGGCGAAAGCCCACCCCGAAGCGCTCTCGCAGGCAGTTGTCGAGCACCTCCTCGCCGATGTGCCCGAAGGGCGGGTGCCCGAGGTCGTGACCGAGTCCGATCGCCTCGACCAGATCCTCGTTCAGGCGCAGCGCACGGGCCACCGTGCGCGAGATCGTGGTGACCTCGAGCGTGTGCGTAAGCCGCGTGCGGTAGTGGTCGCCTTCGGGCGCCACGAACACCTGCGTCTTGTGCTTCAGCCGGCGAAACGCCTTGCAGTGCACGATCCTGTCGCGGTCGCGCTGAAACGGCGTGCGCAGCGCGCAGTCCTCCTCCGCCCGGGCTCGCCGCGCGGGATAGGAGCGCGCCGCGGCAGAGGAAAGTGTCTGCTCCTCCAATTCTCGCTGACGGAGGGCGAAGGCGCTTGCCACCGTGTCGGTCTGCTTTGCGAGGCTCATCCTTCGATTGTGGCACCGAGCTCGACGAGTCGGGTCTGTGGCGCGATTGATCGTGATCGCTTCGCGATGCTCGATCGCTTGAGGAACGCTCAGCGCTCGTGATGCCAGTCGTTGCGGCCGGTGTACTTGCGCACCAGGTGGCTCCACTTGGTCTGCGTCGCGGGATCCTCGTCGAACACCGGAGCTTTGTGCTCCGGCTCAGGGAGATTCAGGGCGGCGGCCGAGTCGATCCGCAGATCGACACCGCGTTCATGGATCGATGCGATCGCATCCGCCTCGAGGAAGCGAATGCCGTGATCCTGGGTGTTGATCAGCAGCCCGTGGAAGACATCCTCCTCAGGGGCGCTCAGCACGCTTCCGACGGTCCCGACCTGCTGGCCGTCGGAGGCGAGCACGGGCACGCCGGTCTCCAGCACCTGATAAGCGATCGGCAAACCCTCGTCCACGCCGCTCACGATACTCCCATCAAGCGTAGGTGGGCATGATGCTCGAGCGTCTCGGAGATCGCTCTTTCGACCTGGCCGAGCGCTGGATCGGGCGCTTGGGGTGTCTCCGCGAGGGGGCGGCCAAGGGCCTCGGTCATGAACCCGTATGCAGCCTCGCCCAGCGGAAATGAGGCCGCCTCGCATGCTCCGCACACAACTCCGCCCGCCGCGCCGGAGAACCCGACCAGATGCTCGCGCTCTCCACAGCAGGCGCACGCCCCGAGCTGCGGAGCCAGGCCCGCCGCGTGCAACAGCTTCAGACGGAAGGCCAGCGCACCCGCCCGGCTGCCGGCCAATCTCCGATCGGTGGTCGGAGAGCGCTCCTCGGGCCTCGTCGCCGCGACGACCTGCTCGTCGAGCAGCGCCAGTTGGCGGCAGAGCAGGTTGAACACGCCCGGGTGCGGCTCGGAGGTCTCGAACAGTCGCCCCACCGCGTCACATGCGCGCGCGGCCCCGTCCAGCGCACGGGCATCTCCGCGCAAGCGCGGGTAGGCATCGACCGTCTGCGCGCCGGTGACGGTCAGCAGCTCGCTGCGCCCCTCGTGCAGGTCCATCCGCAGGCGGAAGAACGGCTCCAGACGGCCCCCGAAGCGGCTGCGCGTGCGTCGCACGCCCTTCGCGATCGCGCTCATCCGCCCGCGGTTGGGCGTGTACACGTGCAGAATGCGGTCGGCCTCGCCGTAGCGCATCGAGCGCAACACCACCGCCTCCGTCTTGACAGGTCCGGCCATAGGCAGTCGAGTTTAGGGTCGTAAGCGGCGGTAACCCCTTGCTATACTTTATGAAGTAATGAGCGATATCACCCTCTACACAACCGAGCCGTGCTCCTTCTGCGCTCGCGTGAAGGGCCTGCTGAAGGCGCGCGGAGTGGAGTTCGCCGAGGTCAATCTGTCAAAGGACCCGCAGGGGCGCGTCGATCTCGTGGGCAGGACCGGCATGATGACATTCCCGCAGGTCGTGATCGACGGCGAGCTGCTCGGTGGCTTTAACGAGGTGCAGGCGGCCGTCGAGAGCGGGCGCTTTGACGAGCTCTTGACTTCCTAGGTCGCGGCTGGCAGGTCTCACACGCGTAGGTACCCCGCCCGGCGACGACCATCTTCACGATCGTCGTGCCGCAGCGCCCGCACGGCTCGCCCTCGCGCCGGTGCACGAGAAACTGGTTCTGAAAGGACCCGCGCACGCCGTCGACGTGGCGGAAGTCGTCGATGCTCGCCCCGCGCGCGTCGATGCCGGCCTGCAGCGAGGCGATCGTCGTCTCACGCAGGCGCGCATACTGATCGCCGGACAGCCGCCCGGCGGGACGCAGCGGGTGGATCCCCGCGCGGAAGAGCGCCTCGTCGGCGTAGATGTTTCCCACCCCGGCGATCTTTCGCTGGTCGAGCAAGAAGGCCTTGATCGATGACGTCCGCCCGCGGGCGAGCCCGCGCAGGTGCTCGGCGGTGAACCGCTCGTCCAGCGGCTCCAGCCCCAGACGGGCGGCAAAGAATGTCTCCAGCGCCTGCTCCCCCAGCAACAGCTCGCCGGTGCCGAAGCGGCGCGGGTCGACGATCACCAGGCGGCGCTTGGGGCCGAGGTCCAGGCGCACGCGGACGTGCGCCGGCTCGGGTCGAGGCTCGCACAGCACCGCGCCGGTCATCCGCAGGTGCTGGACCAGGTGGACGTCATCCTCCAGGCTCCACACCAGATACTTGCCGCGTCTACCCAGCCTCTCCACCCGCCGCCCCTGCAGCGCATCGGCCAGTTCCCGCGGCGCGAGCGGCCGCGACCAGCGCGCATCGAGGATCTCCACGCGCTTCAGCCTGCGCCCCTCCACCAACGGCGCCAGCTGGCGCCTGATCGTCTCGACCTCGGGCAACTCGGGCATCGCCCCAGCTTATGGGCCCATGAACGACTCCCCGGGGAGCCCCGCGGCGTCGCGACCGGTGAGCCAGCGCAGCACCGTAGCGCCGACGTCGGCCAGCGGGCCGTCGTGGCGGGCACCTGGCGGGACGGCATGCGCCGAGGGACGGTCCTTCCCACCGCTCGCACCCGGCTGCGCGCGCCGCCCAGGCCGCCGCCACCGCACCATCTCGCCGGACACGGCCAGCAGCGGCGCGTACTCGCGCGTGTGGTCGGTCCCCGGATGCGCCGGGTCAACGCCGTGATCGGCCGTGACGATCAGCAGATCACCGCCGCGTAGACGCGCGAGCCATTCGCCGATCTTTGCGTCGATCTCCTGGAGGGCGTGGTAAAAGCCCTGGACGTCCTTGCGATGCCCGTGCACCTGGTCGGTGTCGATCAGGTTGACGAACACCAGCCCGCGCTCCAGCTGCTCGAGCAGCGCGCCGGTGCTTGCGAGCGCACGCTCGTTGGTGGAACCGGGATGGGACTCGCTCACCCCCACTCCCGCGAACAGGTCCGAGATCTTGCCGACCCCGTGCACCTGCACACCGGCATCCCGCAGCTCCTCCAGGTAACTGCGTCCCGGCGGGCGCAGGGCGAAGTCGCGCCGCCCGTCGGTGCGCCGAAAGGCGCCCTGCTCGCCCATGAACGGTCGCGCGATCACCCGTCCGACAGCGTGCTCACCGGTCATGCTCGCGCGCGCCGCCGCGCACGCCCGGTAAAGCTCCGCGGCGGACATACGCTCAACGTGCGCCGCGAGCTGCAGCACGGAGTCCTGGGAGGTGTAGAGGATCAACGCGCCCGTGCGCAGATGCTCGGCGCCGAAATCCTCGATCGCCGCGATCCCGTTGTAGGGACGGTTGCAGATCACCGGATGGCCCATCGCCGCGACGAGCCGCTCGATCACCTCCGGTGGGAAGCCCTCCGGATAGACGGGGAGCGCACGCTCGAGCACCACCCCCATCAGCTCCCAATGGCCTGTCGTCGAATCCTTACCCGGCCCGAGCGGGTGCAGCCGACCGTGAATCGCCGGATCCTCCACCGCGGGCACGCCGGGCAGAGTCGAAGCGAGGCTGCCGGTTGCGAAGCTGCCGGTTGCGTGGCCGCCAGTTGCGTGGCCGCCGCCGGGGAGGCTGTCGGTGGCGTGGCTAGGTGTGGGGAGGCCCGGAGCGAGGCCACCCGGAGCGATGTTGCCCAGTCCGAGCGCGGTCAGCGTCGGCAGCTCCAGGCCGCCGACGGCCTCGGCGACGTGGAGCAGCGTGTTGGTTCCCTCGTCTCCGTAGGCCGCGGCGTCCGGCAGCGCACCAACCCCGCAGGCGTCGATCACCAGCACGATCGCCCGCCTGGCCGTCAACGCTTGGCCCGCGGGTGTGCCCTGAAATAGACGTCCTTCAGCCGCTCGGCCGACAGGTGCGTGTAGACCTGGGTGGTCGCGAGATCGGCGTGACCGAGCATCTCCTGCAGGGAGCGTAGATCGCAGCCTCCCGCGAGCAGGTGGGTGGCGAAGCTGTGGCGCAGCGTGTGCGGGCTCATCTTCTGCTCCAGGCCGGCGCCGCGAGCGTGGCCCTGGACGATCTTGTAGAGACCCTGACGCGTAAGACCACCGCCGCGGCGGTTGACGAACAGGTGCACCTCCGGCTTGTGGCCCACCAGCGCAGGTCGCCCACGCTGCTCGTAGACGCGCAGCGCCGCGACCGCCTGGCGGCCGATCGGCACGAGGCGCTCCTTCGAGCCCTTGCCGCGCGCGCGCAGCACACCCTCGTCCAGATCGACGTCACCCGCCTGCAGCCCGATCGCCTCCGAGGCGCGCAGGCCGCACGCGTACATGACCTCCAGCAGCGCGCGGTCGCGCAGGGCGGGAGGCTCGGTTCCCTTCGGCTCGCTCAGCAGCGCCGCGACCTCCTCGCGCGTGAGCACCCGTGGCAGACGTTGTGTCTTGCGCGGCCCGCGCAGCTCGGCGGTGGGATCGTGCTCGATCACCCCTTCGCGCCGCAGGTGGCGGTAGAACGAGCGCAGACACGCCGCCTTGCGTTGCAGGGTGGCGGGCGCCACCGGTGGGCGCTCGCCGGCGCCGGCGGCCAGCTCGGCGAGGAACGCCGCGAGGTCGCCGTGCCCGGCCGCGGTCACGTTCAGCGCGCGGCGGTCGAGGAAGTCGCCGAACTGGAGCAGATCGGAGCGATAGGCCGCGAGCGTGTTACGCGAGAGACCTCGCTCGAGCTCGAGGTAGGCGAGAAAGTCGAGCGTCAAGCGCTCGATGTTCGTGCTCGGGTTCCTGTGCGCGGCGGGCGAGGCGCGCGCGGCAGGTGCGGCAGGCGCGGCGGGTGCACCAGGCCCAGCGGGCGAAGCGATCGTGGGAGAACTCATCCCTCCAGCTTCGCCTCTCTTTCAGAGGCTCCTTGAAGGTGCAACCCGGCGTTCAGCCTCTGCGGCTCCGTCCTCGCCCCGCTCGGCGCCTCCGGCGAGCTCTGCCAGCGCCGTGCCGGCGGCGAGCGCCGCGCCGAAGAAGAGCGGGTCTTCGGTCAACCCGCGACCCATCGTCTCGGCGGGCAGGCCGGCGGCGGCGTAGCCCGGAAGATCGACGATCGCGGGACGCCAGTCGTGACGGGTGATGCGCGCTGGGCGCGCGACGTCCAACTCGAGCGCCGGGCGACTCGGCAGCGCCCCACCGAAGACGGCCCCGAGACCGGCGCGCAGATCGGCGCCGACGGGTGAGCGCATCCCCGCGGGCAGAGCCACCGTGACCGGGTCGAGCAGCAGGTCGAGCACCGTGAGCGTGTGGTGAGAGATGCCGCGATGGCGCGCTCGCGGATCGCCCGAGGACATCCGCGCCACGAGCAGCGTGGGGGCGCCGAGCGCCAGCGCCGCGTGGGCGGAGTCGAGCGCCGACATGCCGCCGTGCCCGAGCGGAGAGCTCGAGCCCACGATCCCCGGGCCGGGCCCACAGACCGCCGCGTCCCAGCCCAGGGCCCGCAGCCCGTGGTGCAGGGCGCCGACGGTCGTGATCGCCTCCCCCTCCCCCCCGAACGCGGCGCCCGCGGTCAGGTGCCCCGCCAGCAGGCCGCGCTCGCGCAGCGAGCGCACTGCGCGCGAGTGCCCGCCGGGCAGCGCGCCGCCGGTGGTCTGCACATACCCCAACCGACTCCCCGGGAGGGCCTGTGCGAAAGCCCAGGCGACCGCGGCGAGCTGTCCGTGCAGAGCGAGCACGGCGACCGGCCGCTTCAACGGGCCGATCTCCAGCTCGGCCGGCAGGCGCTCCTCGACCGGCTCCACGGTGTGCTGCAGGCTCGTGTAGTTGAGCTTCATCACGTTCGCCACCGCCGTGCCCTGCGTCCCCACCATGCCGTCCCCCCCCACCCCGCGCCCGTCCCCATCCAGACCGCGTGAAAGGTTGACGTGGACGATGTCAAAGCCACCCGAGCCGAGGCCGAGGTCCCGGGCCTGCACGTTGACCACCACCTCGTCGCCCACCTCCGCGCGACCGACAAGCGCGACGTCGGCGATCGCCGGGCGGCCGGTCCGCTCGAGCGCACCGACGGCGACCAAGCCCTCCGAGCTGTGTGCGCCGGGCGCAAGCTCGATCATGAGCTGCTGCTCGGGTCCGCTCCCAGGGGGACCGGCGTCGAGGACGATGGCACGGCGAAGCTTCAGCATTGGCGGCGCGAACGCTATCGCTCGGCGGGAGGTCCGCCGGGATTGGCGGGACCATCCGGCGATGCCCACTCGACACTCACGTCAACGTCGCACTCGCACTCTGGCAGGTTGGCTATCTCGTGCGCGCGATCGATCATCTTGGCCGCGATCATCTGCCCACTTTGCTCGTCGGCGACATGGAAAACGCTCTCCACGCGCAGCACGCTGCCCCCGGCCGATTCCCGGCTTCCGGCGTACTTGGGGCCCCGATCGAACTCGCTGCCCCCGTTGGACTCCCGGCCACCGGCAGACTCGCTGCCCCCGGCGAACTCCATTCGGCGCAACCCTTCATCGCTTGGGAGGTCGGCGCTCACGGTCAGTCGGCGAGCGTCGAGACGCCGGCGCTCTCGGCCGCTCGCGCGAGGGCGGCGGTGACGAAGTCGCGGAACAGCGGCGCCGGACGCTCGGGGCGAGACTTGAACTCGGGGTGGAACTGGGAGGCGATAAAGAAAGGATGCCCACCCTCCCCGCCCTCGAGCTCCACGACCTCGACGAGGCGCTCGTCGGGCGAGGTGCCGGAGACGATGAGGCCGGCGCTCTGCAGGCGCTTGCGCAGCAGGTTGTTGACCTCATACCGGTGGCGGTGGCGCTCGTAGATGACCGCCTCGCCATAGATCTCCCGCGCTCGCGTACCGGCGTGCAGCTTGATCGGGTCGGCGCCCAGACGCATCGTGCCACCGAGGTCGGCGACCTCCTTCTGCTCGGGCAGCAGGTCGATCACCGGGAATGGCGTCTCGAGGTCGAACTCGGTCGAGTTGGCCCCCTCCATGCCCGCCACGTGCCGGGCGAACTCGGCGACGGCTATCTGCATCCCGAGACAGATGCCCAGATAGGGGATGCACTGCTCGCGCGCCACGCGCGCCGCGGCGATCTTGCCCTCGATCCCCCGTCCACCAAAGCCGCCGGGGATCAGGATGCCGTCGGCGCAGGCCAGCCGCTCGATCGCCGATCGGTCGGCAGCGCCGTCACCGTCGTCATCGCCATCTTGGCCTTCCGCACGCGCACCCGACTCCTCCAGCCGCTCGGAGTCGATCCAGTCGATCTCGACCTTGCCGTCCTGCAGCGAGGCGGCGTGCCGGAGCGCTTCGCAGACGGAGAGGTAAGCATCCTCGAGCTGCACGTACTTTCCGACCAGCGCAATCCGCACCGTGCGGCTGCTCCGCCCGGCGCGCTCGATCGGCTCCTGCCAGGTCGACAGCTCGGGCGCGGGCGCCTCCAGGCCGAAGTGCTCGAGGATGAAATCGTCCACGCCCTGCTCGTGAAAGGTGAGCGGCACCTTGTAGATGTTGTCCACGTCACAGGCCGAGACGATCGCCTCCGCGGGCAGGCTGGCAAACAGCGCGATCTTCTTGCGAATCTCCGCCGAGAGCGAGCCTTCCGAGCGGCACATGAGCATGTCCGGGGCGATGCCGATGCGCCGCAGCTCGTTGACCGAGTGCTGGGTCGGCTTCGTCTTCAGCTCGCCCGCGTGGCCGATGTAGGGCACGAGCGTCAGGTGAATGAACATGCAGCGCCGCCGTCCCACGTCCACGGGGAACTGGCGGATCGCCTCGAGGAAGGGCAGCGACTCGATGTCGCCGACGGTGCCGCCGATCTCGGTGACGACGAAGTCCACGTCCGAGGACTCCGCGATCAGCGCGACGCGCTGCTTGATCTCGTCGGTGATGTGCGGCACGACCTGAACCGTGCCCCCGAGATAGTCACCCCGGCGCTCGCGCCGGATCACCGTGTCGTAGATCCCGCCGGCGGTGACATTCGAGGCGCGACTCGTGTTGGCGTCGGTGAAGCGCTCGTAGTGGCCGAGGTCGAGGTCGGTCTCGGCGCCGTCCTCGGTCACGAACACCTCGCCGTGCTGGTAGGGCGACATCGTGCCCGGGTCGACGTTGATGTAGGGATCGAACTTCTGCAGGCCCACGGTCAGCCCGCGCGAGACGAGCAGCCGCCCGATCGAGGCCGCGGCGATCCCCTTGCCCAGCGAGGAGACGACGCCCCCGGTCACGAAGATGAACCGGGTCTTGGG
The DNA here is from genome assembly GCA_036511695.1 of Solirubrobacteraceae bacterium. GTDB lineage: Bacteria > Actinomycetota > Thermoleophilia > Solirubrobacterales > Solirubrobacteraceae > Palsa-744. The sequence goes on from DATCBT010000011.1 coordinate 85,455, forward strand.
GGGAGGCTGCGCGTGGCGGTCGGCGTTGTGCAAGGTCATCGATGCGCTCAATGCCAGCGTAGCTGACGGCCTGGACGCACCACGCTAGGGCGTCGATGGGCAAGCGAGGCAAGGACGCAGTGAGCGAAGTGTGCTGTGCACACGAGCGATCGAGGACGCCGCTTCGCGCCGCCCAGCGGCGTCCTAGGGCCTGCCCCAGGAGTCTAGTGCGCGCAGTCCGGGAGTCCGTTCGATAAACCCGGAAATTGAGCGAAGCTCTCCATAGACCGTGATCGCCGCGAGCAGCGCGAGCGCGATCAGCTGGCCGGTTCCAGACAGGGTCAGCACCAGCCACAACCCTGCGAGCGCGCCCAACAGGTTCGCGCCGGTGTCACCGAGCATCGCCCGCTCGCGCAGGTCATAAAGGCCGGCAACGAGCGCGGGCGCGACGAACAGGCCGAGGGACCACAATGGCCTTATCTCCAGCGAGCCGAGCGTCAAGCCCGCACCGAGCAGCGCGAACGCCTTGATCGCGCGCCCGGGACGCAGGTCGAGCAGGTTGAAGACGTTCGTGGCCAGCACGAGCACCCCGACCGCCAGCAGCCAGCGCGGCTTGGAGAGGCCCTCGAAGCTCATCGCGAACAACGCCAGGCCGAGCGAGCCCGCGGCCTTCAGCGCCCCGGTGGACAGCTCGCCCCGCAGCGCCGCGCGGCCGTGGCCGCGCCAGCCGCGTTGGATCGGCCGCGCGGGTGAGCGCGAGCTACCGGCCCGATCCTCGGCCCGACCCCGGTCCTCGATCCGGTCTTCGGTCCGGTCCTCGCCGAGCGTGTCGTCGATCAGGCCGAGCGTGGCGACGCCGAGCGCATAGACGGCGATCGGCAGCAGCTCGGGGTGAAAGACGGCGGCGTCCGCCAACCGCTCGAGCAGCACAAGCGGAATCAGCGCGATCAGCGCGGCGGCCACGATCAGCACCCCGAAGGGGAATGCGAGCAGGCGCTCGCGATAGTTGAGCCGCGTGTGGCCGCCCGCGGCGAGCGTGCGCAACAGCGCGGGGGCAAGGACGGCGGCACTGGCGAACGCGAGGAGGAACGGCAAGGCGTGCATGGAGCCAAAGCTAGCGGCGGGAGCGGACACCGCTCACGGCTGCGGCGAGCCGCCGACCACGTCCGGCAGCAGGGAGTCGGCGCTTGACTTGCTCCCGTAAGCGCCATGAGAACCGGTGAGGGCGTAGACCATCGCGGCTTGACCGGCGAGCGTGTCGAGGTCGTCGACGCTGGAGATGCCCTGGCTCTTGTACCAGGGCACCTGGGAGGGTTCGGTGTTGCTCAGCTCGACCCCCACAACGGGGACCCCGACCGCTGTCACGCCGGCGATCAGCCCGGACTCGAACGCGGCGCTCGCCTGGGCCTCCTCGGGTGTCATCCCGGTCGGTTCGGCGCGCATCAGGACGAGTCCTTCGAGCTTGCCGAGCTGCCCGTCAAAGGCGCTCAGCAGGTGCCCGCGTAAGCGGTTGAGGAGCTCCTTGTCCACCAGTGCTCCCCCGCTGACGAGCTGGCGACCGGCGAGCCCACCGAACTTGTGGACGAGCTCAGGATTGGACGCGAGCCCCGCATAGAGGGTCCCGCTCGACGCCTGGGCGAGACCTGTCAGGTCCATCGGCTCGCGCACGGCCACGACCGTCGCCAAGCCGCCACCGGCCTGGGTGACCGCGCCGCGCACGAGGCCGTCCACCCGGTTGGAGGAGCCGCCGAGGAACACCAGGCCGACATTGTGCCCGGCGAGCAGGCCATGGACGGCGAGCGGGTAGAGGTCGTTTGCGAAAGCTTCCTCACCGCTCAGCTGGGTCTGCAGCTGACCGGCGTGCTGCTGGGCCCCGTTCACTTCCGATTCGAGGTTGTTGACGATCCCGTTCTTGGCGGAGGAGACGAGGTTCGAGTCGCCGATCGCCACCCCGATCAACACGCCGACCGCCAGGGCGAGCAGGACGGCGGCCAGAGAGAGCGCGTGGTAGCGGTAGTCGAACATATGCGAACGGGTCTGCGGTAGAGCCGGGTCAGCCGCCGGAGCCGAGAACCGGCCGGAGATCGACCGGTCGCACGTCGGCGAGCAGCTGGAGCTTGAGCCAGAGCAGGTCGACGACGTCGCGCAGGGCGGGCGTCAGCCAGACGACGGCGATCATCGCGAGCAGGCCCGCGATGATTACGAACAGCAGCGGAGCAAGGCCCGGCCGGGGTTGATACAGGCGGCTCACACCCTTCGCGTCGACGAGGATCTCGCCGATGCGCAGGCGCGTGAGGAAGGTCGAGGACATGCCCCGTCGGTTGCGGTCGAGGAACTCGACGAGGTTGAACTGGGAGCCGACGGTCACGATCAGCCGCGCGCCCTTCTCCGCGGCGATCAGCATCGCCACGTCCTGGCTGGTGCCGGGCGCGGGGACGAGCTTGAACGGCACGCCCAGCTGCTCCAGGCGCTTGCGACCCGGCGCGCGCCCGTCCGGGTAGCAGTGCACGACGAGCTCCGCACCACAGCGCAGGGCAGTCTCGCCGGCGGAGTCCATGTCGCCGACGATCATGTGCGGGGTCAGCCCCGCTTCGAGCAGCGCGTCGGCGCCACCGTCGACCGCGATCAGCAGGGGACGCATGTCGCGGATAAACGGCCGTAGCGCGCGCAGATCGCGCTGATGGTCGACGCCGCGCACGACGACGAGCGTCGAGCGGTCGCGGAAGTCGGTGGCGAAGCGTGGCAGCTCGATCCTGCCCGCCAACAGTTCGCGCTCCTCGCGCATGTGCTCGATCGTGTTGTGAGCGAAGCGCTCGAGCGCCTCGCCGATCTCCTGGCGGCGAGCGTCTGTCTCCGCGCGCACTCGGGCGAGGTCGAGCACCTCGCCGCGGGCCAGAACCGCGCCGTCGCGCACCACCTCGCCGTCGCGCACGGTGATCGCCTCGCCGTCGGAGAGCTCGTCGAACAGCGCATCGTCCGGCAGATCGACCAGGTGGATGCCCGCTTCGACCAGCAGCTGGGGACCGAGGTTCGGATAGGAGCCGCCGGACGAGGGACGGCAGTTCAACACCGCGCCGGCGTTCGCGGCGATCAGCTCCTCGGCCGAGACCCGGTCGATGTCCAGATGGTCGATCAGCGCGATATCGCCGCGCGCGAGGTGCTTGACGAGCAGCTTCGTCCGCCGACCGAGACGCACCGGCCCACTGACCGTGCGCCAGGGCGCAACATCGCCTCCGGGCAGAGGCGCGGGCGTAAGCACGACGCCACTCGAGTCCTCTGACACGGGCCCCTGCGGGCTGCGCGGGTTTGCGGCCATCACATCGAGAGTAACGGCCGCGCGCGCGGCGCGCGGCGACTCGAGGATGCAGCCCGCCTTACGCGGCCTTGCGTAGACCCCGGGCGTGACGGCGGGCGGTCGAATCCTCTGCGTCGGCGCCAAGCATGCGCACCAGCTCGGAAACGACATCGGGCTCGGCGAGCTGGAGAACCGACGTGCGCGTGGGATCGGCCGAGGTGTCCTTGACGATCGAGAAGTGACGTGCGCCGAGCGAGGCGATCTGGGGCAGGTGAGTGATGCACAGCACCTGTCTGCCTTCAGCCAGCTCGCGCAGACGCTCGCCGACGGCGCGTGCGGTATGCCCGCCGATGCCGGCGTCGACCTCGTCGAACACGAGCGTCGTATCCAGGGACGACGCGTTGGCGGCGCTCATCAAGGCGAGCATCACGCGCGAGAGCTCGCCACCGGATCCGATCTCGCGCAGTGGACCGGAGGGAACGCCGGGATTGGGAGCGATCATGAACTCGACGCTGTCACCACCGGCGGGACCGGGGTCGCGCGAGGTGAGGGAGACCTCGAAGGTGGCGTCCCCCATCGCAAGCGCCGCGAGCTGCTCGTGCACGGCGAGCGCCAGCTGTGGGGCGGCGAGCTTGCGCGCTTGGCGCAGAGCGCAAACGTGATCGTCGAGCGCCGCGCGGGCCTCGTCCAGGCGCGCGGTGGTTTGCGCGAGCGCAACCTCGGCGCCGACCAATCGATCGCGTCGTGTACGCGCGTCGGCGGCATGGTCAAGGACGGCTGCGACCGTCCCGCCATGCTTGCGCGTCAGCCGCTCGATGCTGGCCAGGCGCTCCTCGACCGCCTCGAGCGAGCCGTCCTCGCCGACGATCTGCTCGCAGTAGCCGCGCAGCTCGAAAGACAGGTCTTGGGACTCGATCACGAGCGCGCGCAGACGCCCGGCGAGCGTGTCAAGACGGGGGTCGACGCCGGCGAGCGTGTCCAGGCCGGTGAGGGCTCCGGCCATCAGTTGCGAGCTGCCGAGACCGTGGACGGCATCCTCCGGAGCGAGCGCGTCCGCGCCAACCCCCGCGGCAACGCGCAGCGCGTCGAGACGGCCGAGGCGGGCGCGAGCGGCGAGCAGCTCGTCGTACTCGTGCTGGTCGAGCCCGGCGGCGTCGATCTCTGAAAGCTCGTGCTCGAGCAGATCGAGCTCGCGCTCGCGTGCCGCGGAGAGCTCGCGCAGCGAGTCGAGCTCGGCCGAGAGGCTGCGCGTCGCGGCGAACGTCTTGGCGCAGGCACGCAGGCGCAGCGCGTGATCGGGGCCGCAGAGCGCATCGAGGATCTCCAGCTGGGCGCCCGCGAGGGTCAGCTTGCGGTGCTCGTGCTGGCCGTAGAAGGAGACGAGCCGCGAACCGAGGTCTCGCAGCTCCGAGACGGTGGCGGAGCGGCCGTTGAGGTAGGCGCGCGTGCGCCCGTCGGCGCCGAGGCGGCGAGCGAGGACGATCTCCTCGGCGCCGTCGGGGAGCCGCTCGACCAGCTCGGAGCGGAAGTGCTCAGGCAGGTCGAAGACACCCTCGACATAGGCCTCTGAGGCGCCGGGGCGGATGAGATTGGATCCCACCCCCCCTGGGCGACCACCGAGCAGCAGGTCGAGCGCGTGGGCGAGCACCGTCTTGCCGGCGCCGGTCTCGCCCGTGAGCACGTTCAGCCCAGGCGCCAGCCGCAGCTGCGCGCGCTCGATCAACAGGAGGTTCTCGACGTTCAGCTCTTGCAACACGCAGGCAGGTGTACCAGCGCACGGGGACGGATCGCACGCGGGTGAGATTTTTGTGGGGGGCCCATGGGGAGCCTGCTCCCCCCATGCTTTATTGCCGCCTCCGGCGGCAGGCGGGCGTGCGGGGTTGCGCTCGAGCGGTGAATGGTCGATGAGAAGGCATAATCAAGCGACGGGGGAGCGGGATGGATCCTGCAGGGAGCCCTCCACCTGAGACCGCCAACGGAATGGCTGCCAAAGACCGACATCATCAGAGCCCAGGCCCGCTCCCGCCGGGAGCGATCGTGTGCCTGTCCGCGGCGGCGCTCGCGGAGCGGATGGAGGAGGAGATCAACCGCGCCGGGCGCTACGACCTCCCGCTGAGCTGTCTGTTGGTGGTGATCGAGAACCTGGACGAGCTGACGAAGGCCCACGGCAGCGAGCTGTCCACGCAGACGCTCACCTATGTGGGAGCGGCGTTGCGCCGCGAGCTGCGCCGCTTCGACCGGGTCGGCAGACCGAGCGAGGGTGAGCTCGCGGTCTTGCTGCCGGGCGCCGACGGCCCGCGGGGAGAGATCGTGGCCAGGCGTACGCTGCAGCGCATGCGCGCGATCAAGATCGAAGCCGATGGCGAGCGTCGGCCACTGCGCATCTCGGTCGGGCTTGCGGCCTGGCGCGAGGACGTCGACGGCGAGGAGTTGCTGGCCCAGGCGCGCGCTGCCGCCGGCCGTGAGCACGGCCTGGAGACGATCGAGAGCTAAGACCGGCCCTCATCGGCCCGCACACCACTCGAGGATCGGCCGGCACACTCCTCTCGGGATAGGTACATAATCCCGCCGATGCTCTCCGGATCAGAGTTGTGGCTGCTGCGGTTGATGGCCGATCGAGGCTTGGCGCTGCTCGACGCCGGCACGCTGCTGATCGTGATCGAGGAGCGCGGCGAGCTGCGCGTGGCCGCCGCCAGCGGCGAGCAGACCGTGCGCCTGCGAATCGTGCCGGTCGAGGGCAGCGCGCTGGGCGACCTCTACCGCGCGGGCGAGCCGCTGTCGCTGAATCGTCCGCGCGGGCAGGAGGCGGCGTGGCTGCACGAACTGGGGCTGGAGGCCCGTGCCGCCCTGGTCGAGCCGCTGAGCATGGAGGGTTACGGCGGCGGGCTGGTGATCGCGCTGCGCGGCGACGGCGGCTTCCGCGACCCCGACCGGCGGGCGTTGAACGCGTTCGCGACGAGCATCGCGCAGCGGCTCGCGGCGGAGCGCTCGGTGGAGATCAAGCGCCTGCGCTACGGGATGGAGGCGCGCGAGCGCGAGCGCACCCGCTGGGCGCGTGAGATCCACGACGAAACCATTCAAGGCCTCGGCGCGCTGCGGTTGAAGCTGGCCAACGCCCGTGATCTCGACGAGCAGGCATCGCTGAGCGCCACCGTGGAGACAGTGCTCGAAGGACTGGGCGATGAGATCGACGGGCTGCGCCACCTGATCACCGAGCTTCGCCCCGCGGCGCTCGACGACCTTGGGCTGGCGGCCGCCCTGCAGGCGCTTGCGCGCCGCGCGCAGGCAATCGACGGGTTGGAGGTGCAGACCGAGCTCGACCTCGGCCCGGAGGACGAGCAACGGCGCCTGGACGCGGAGCTCGAGAGCACGATCTACCGCGTGGTGCAGGAGGCGCTGACGAACGTGAGCCGCCACGCACAGGCGACGCAGGCCACGATCAGCATCGTCGAACGCGACGGGGTGATCAGCGCGTCAGTGACCGACGACGGGCAGGGACTCCCCGAAGCGGACCGGCTCGGACCGCGTGGCGACGGGCTGGAGGGCGGGTTCGGGATGTCGGGGATGCGCGAGCGCGCGGAGCTGGTCGGGGGCGAGCTGGAACTCGTCCCCGCCCCGGTCAAAGGCACCACGATGCGCCTGACGGTCCCGCTCGCGGGACGACCGGCGTCTACTCCACTAGACCAAGACGTCGCGCATACGCCGTGATCTCCGCGCGGGAGGAGAAGCCGAGCTTCTCGATCGCTCGCGCTCGGTAGGTCTTGACCGTGCGCTCGGCCACGTTCAGCTGCTCGGCGATCTGGGGGTTGGTGAAGCCGTTGGCGATCAGCCGCACCACCTCGCGCTCGCGCTCTGAGAGCGCCACGCCGTCGCTCGGCGTCTCATCGCCGGTGGCCATCAGCGCGCCCAAACGTGGGTGCAGGTAGTTGCCGCCGGCGACAGCCAGCCTGAAGGCCTGCAGCAGCTCAGCCGGCTCGGCCTCCTTGAGCACATAGCTGCGCGCCCCCGCCCGCAGCGCCTGGCGGGCGTACTCGGGGTCCTCGCGCATCGTCAGGATTGCGACCGCGAGCGTCGGATGGGCCACGAAGCAGGAGGGAAGCGCCGCCAGGCTCGAGCCGCCCGGCATCGACAGGTCCAGCGTGAGCAGATCGGGCTTGTGCGCCTTGACTTCGCGGACCGTGGAGGGGACATCGGCGGCTTCGGCAACGACCCGGAACTCGCCGACCTCGCGCTCGAGCACCATGCGGATGCCATCGCGGACGACCCCGTGATCATCCGCGATGATCACCTCGATCGGTCGATCCACTCCTGGCGTGCCAGCCTCCATCGAGCGCACACCGTAGCGTCTTCACCGGAGGACCTCCGCTTCCGCGCCTGACGGCCCTTAAGGACTACATCGATCTGCACCTTTGGGACGACACGATCGGCACCATCCGCTCTACAGACAAACGTCCCGCGAGGACTGATCATGTCGTCCATGTCGCGCAATATCTCAACACCGGCGACGTACCCCTCGACCGCGAAGGAGTCCGCATGATCGCCCTCAGCATCGCGATGGCCTGGTTGACACTGACGGCCGCGGGCTTCGCCGCGTTGTCGGCGCTCGGCCGCATGGAGCTGCGCAAAGATCTCGAGACCGACCGGGTCTCGCTCGCGCCAGAGCGGCTCGCCGTGCTCGACACCTGGCCGGCGATGCCCGGGGTCTGGCGGCAATAAACCCCAGCCCCTTGCGGGCGATAGGCCCAGCCCTCGCCGCCGGCATGCGCTCCCGGTCTCCGGCGTGCGCTCGACATCTGCCGCACGTTGCGCGCTTCTTTATTCGCGCAAAGACGTGCGACGCGCGATACCGTCACAAGCTGCCGCTAGCGTGGCGGCGTGCCATCGCCACTCAAGTCACCGCGGCTGCGCAGGATCATCGCCGCCTACGCGGTCAATCGGCTGGGGTCCTGGGTCGGCCTGGTCGCCCTGTCGCTCGCCGTATTCGACCATACCCACAGCGCTTTGGCGGTCGCTGCGCTGCTGTTCGCCTGGCAGGCGCTGCCGGCGTTCCTCGTGCCCGCCCTCGTCGCCCGGGTCGAGGCCTCTGCCCGCCCCAGCGCGCTGGCTGGGCTGTATTTCTTCGAGGCGGTAGTCACCGCCGCGCTCGCGGTCCTTCTATGGCACTTCTGGCTGCCCGCCATCCTGCTGCTGGCGGCGCTCGACGGGATGGCGGCGCTGGCCGCCAGCGCCCTGCTGCGTGCGGAGGTGGCGCGAGCCGGGCGCGATCAGGTCGCAGGGATGACGGCCGCCGCGATGGCACAGTTCGAGAGCCTCGAGGCCACCGCGCAGGAGGCCGAGCGCAACGCGAACGCCGCGCTGAACGTCGCCTTCTCGATCTCGTTCGTGGCAGGGCCGGCGCTCGGGGGCGCGGTGGTCGCCGGCGCCGGCGCGCCCGCGGCGCTGTTCATCGACGTCGGCTCGTTTCTGATCGGCGGCGTGCTGCTGATCGATCTGCACCGTCGCGTCGAGAACGCGGGGGGAGACTCCGTGCGCGCTCGCCTGCGCGCCGCCTGGACGCACATCCACGAGTCTCCCATGCTGCGCGGGCTGCTGTTGACCCAGGCGGTCGCGCTCGTCTTCATCGAGGCCGGTGGACCGATCGAGGTCGTCTACGCGAAGGCGACTCTGTTCGCCGGCGACCGCGGCTATGGCCTGCTTGTGACGACATGGGGAGCGGGCGCGGTCCTCGGGAGCGTGGTCTTCGCGCGCTTCGTGAGGCGACCGCTGGGAGCGATGCTGAGCGCCGGCACGTTCGCGCTCGGGGCCGCCTTCGTCGGCTTCGCCCTGGCGCCGTCGCTGGCGCTGGCTTGCCTCGCCGCGTTTGTGGGCGGGGTCGGCAACGGTGTGGAGTGGCCTTCGCTGATCAGCCTCGTGCAGCGCCTGACCCCGCAGCACCTCCACGGCCGGCTGATGGGCGCAGTCGAGTCGATTGCCGCCCTCTGCCTGGCGATCGGCCTATCGATGGGTGGCATCCTTGTCGCGCTCAGCTCGCCGCGCACGGCGTTCCTGGTGATTGGGCTGGGAGCGATGGTGAGCTCGCTCGCGCTGGTACGCCTGTCGCTACCGAGAGTCGCGGTGGCGCCAGACGGCGACACACACGTTCCTCCTACCGCGAGCCCGACAGAATCGTCCGAGCAGTCCTTGCCGCCCGAGCCCGCAAGGCGCGAGCCGGCGCCCAAGTAAGGGGGCCGTCCGGATCGAGCAGCGGTCCGCGCGGTCCGGCAGCGCGTTCGCGCAGCATGCAGGGCTCCGGCAGGGTGCGCACTAAAGGGCCACGGCGCGTCGGTCGTTAAGTACGACAGAGGTCTCGATGCCAGTCCCCAAGCTCACAAAGCAACGTCTCTTCTGGATAGCCGAGCTCCTGCTGCTGGCGAGCATGGTCGCCGCGGCCGTATGGCTCTCACGCCCAGAGGAATGGCATCCGCTCGCGCTCGTCGTGCTGCTGCTCGTGATCTCACTCGGCGGAGAGTGGTTCACCGTCAAGACCAGCGGCGGGATTCTGAGCGCCTCGCTGGGCGCGATGGTGCTGGCCATGGGCCTGCTCGGACCGGCTCCGGCGGCGGCGTGTGGCATCGCCGCGATCGGGCTGCACTCGGCTATGGGGCGTCGCCCACCAGCCATATGGCTGAACAACTTCGTCACATGCGGGGTAGCCGCCTTCGCGGGAGGGCTGGTGGTGCGCGCGCTGGCCGGCAACGTCGCCGCCATACACAGCCAGACTCCAGCGCAAAGCATCGTCTTCGGTCTGATCGTGCTCGGTGCATTGATCGTTCTCCTTGTATTCAATTTCGCCCTGTTCGCACTGGACACGTGGGTTGCGGAGGGTTACGCGCTTGCAAAGCGGCAGGTGCGCGAACTCTTCCTCCCCCTGTTCCCCGGAGAGCTCGCCGTGGGTGTGGTCGCGACGATCCTCGTACTCGCCTACAAGAGCGTTGGCCTCCCGATCCTGTTTGCCGCGATCCCGGTCTTCCTGATCTTCCGGCACCTGACGGTCGCGCTGCTGCGCTCCGAGGACCGCGCCGAGCAGTTGGAAGCGCGCTCCATACAGCTGGTCGGGCTGCAGCTGGGTGTTCTGAGGACGCTCGTGAGGGTGCTCGACTCACGGGACAAGACAATCGGCCAACACGCGGGTGCGGTCGCCCGCTATGCGAAGGCACTGGCGGTCGAGCTGGGTTGCGGCGAGTCCGAGCAGGAGGTCGTCCACACCGCCAGCCTGCTCCATGACATCGGCAAGTTTGGATGGCCCGACCGCATCCTGCACGCGGACGTCGTCAAGGACGAGGACCTGGCGATCGTCAAGGAGCACCCGCAGGAGGGGGCGATCCTCGTGGGCGCGCTTGACGGCTACGGCGAGGTCGCCGACGCGATCCTCTACCACCACGAGCGGATCGACGGCGGCGGCTACCCGGCAGGGCTGATCGGCAACGAGATTCCCCTGCCCTCGCGCATCCTTGCGATCTGCTCCACGTACGACACGATGACTACCAGTCACGCCTACCAGTCACCGATGACGCCCGAGGAAGCGATGGCCGAGCTGCGCCACTCCGCGGCGGCAGGCCAGTTCGACCCCGAGCTGGCCGAGACCTTCATCGCGGTGCTCGAACGCGAGGGCCCGACCTTCGGCCGCGAGACCGACTACGAGACCGAGCTGGATTTCGAGCGGCGCGTGCGCCAGATGGCGGCGCCACGCTCGGCCGACCCCACGACGCGCTCACAGCGCCCCGGTCTTCCGCGCCCTCGCATTCCCGCGCGGCGCACCGGCGTCTCTTCTGGGTCCTGAGAGGACCTACCCCAACATAGATTGAGGGCGCCATGCACCGTCGCAGGACGCCCTCAATCGCCGTTCTCATAAAGCTTTCGTCAATTCTTACTTGGCGTGCGGCATGTTGTCTCCTTCTCCAAGGCCCGATCAAATTGCGCGAGCCGAGCCCCGTCTGTCTCCATCCACAGGACAACTGTCGCCTTTGAGTAGGTTCGAGGAGAATATTAGCGGGATAGGACGAAATGTCCAGCTTTAGGTCCGTCTCTGCACGTTTGCTTGCAGACGAAGGGGTTCGACAGGCACCAGGCCCAGCATTGAAGGGCTGTTGCCGACTTTCTCGGCCAAAGGTCCACAAAGCTTCGCGCCGCTCAACTTCCGCGCCCATCTGCCGAAACAGGGAGTAGCCGGTGCGCCTCCCAAGGCGCCTGCCCTATCGATCAAGGGTCAATCGGCCACCCAGGCCACCACGAACGACAAGGCGAACTCATGACCATCACCCCCCTCAGGCCCCACTCGGACCGCCAGCTCGTCTTCACGAGCTCCCAGGCGGCCCGCTATGTAGGCGTCTCGCTCGCGACGATCCGTCGCTGGACCGACGCGGGCCACATCCACTGCTACCGGACGCCCGGCGGCCAGCGCCGCTTCTCCCGCGACCAGCTCGACGGCTTCGTCACCTCAATGCAGAACGCCGGCGAGACTCGCAGCCGGCCGACCGCGAAGGTCGCCTGAGGTGCCGATGACCGGCTGGCCGATCTTTGATCGGTGCGGCGTCCTCGGTCGCTCGCGTGCTGGACGATCGGAGATCCCGTTGATCTTCGATCGGTACGCCACGCTCCCTGCGTTCTTGCGAGGCTTGGTCCTCGACACCTCAGAACGCGAGAGCGATGAATCGAGCTGACTGAGCCTCAGCTCGCGAGGCGACCGAACTTCTCGCGCAGCCTGCGATAGAACGAGGAGCCCGGCAGCTGGGCGATCGTCCCGACCGCGTCCACGAAGCGCGCGTCGATCGCCTCGCCGGCCGGGATCTCGCACACCGGACGCCCGTCGACCGCGACATCGAGCGGCTCGCGCGAGCGGTTGTGAATCGTCAGCCGGTCTCGCGGCGCGACGACCAGTGCACGCGCCGTGAGCGAGTGGGGCGCGATGAAGGAGACGACGAATCCCTCCACCCCCCATGCCATCACCGGTCCGCCGTTGGCCAGGTTGTAGCCGGTCGATCCCGCCGGCGTCGCCACGACCAAGCCGTCGCAGCGCACGCTGCCAACCTCCTCGCCGTCGAGCGCGTATGCGATCTGCGCCACCCGCTCCCCCACCTTGCGATGGATCGCCACGTCGTTGACCGCCGTCTGCGCGCCGCCCGGCGCATCGAGGACGATCGCCGGCAGCCGCAGCAGCTCGAAATCCCCGTACAGCGCGCGGCGGATGCCGTCCTCGATCTCCTCCGGCTCAACCGTCGCGAGAAAGCCGATCTCGCCGAAGTTGACCGCGAACACCGGCACCTCCGTGCCCGTGTACCGCTGCAGCGCGCGCAGGATCGTCCCATCCCCGCCCAGCACCACGCACAGCTCGACCGCGTCCTTGACCGGCGCGTCGATCTCGATCCCGGGCCCCGCCGTCAGACCGTGCTTGCGCGTCTCCTCCCGGTCGAGCCGCAGCGTCACCCCGGCCGCCGCGGCGGCCGCCGCGAGCTGCCTCAGGGCCGCACTCGTATCCTCGGGCCGGCGGTGCGTGAGCACCGTGATCTCTCTCACGGCTCACTCTTTCCATTACGCCATCCTGGGCACGCAGGGCAAGCTGGTCCAGGACGCACCGAGTGAAGTGTGCTTGGCACACGAACGAGGGAGGACGCCGATCCAGCGCTGGCCGGTTCGGGGATGCGAGCGGAGCGAGTGTCTCCCGGTTCGGCGTGCGTGTTCAGGATCACGGCTCCACCCTTCGCGCCATTTGCTCGACATCCTCTGCACTCTCCGCCTGACCCACACGCCCAGGCTCGGCCAGCCACACGAACGTCTCTTTGTTGCCCTTCGGCCCCGTCAGCCCCGAGGAGTGATACCCGAGCACGCTCGCGCCCAGCCCGAGCGCTGTCTGACCCACCTGCACAAGCGCATTCCGGCGGTCTGCGGGGTCGCGCACGACGCCGCGTCCCCTGCTTGCGAGCGCGCGGCCGACCTCGAACTGGGGCTTGACGAGCGCGAGCACGTCATACGTCGCGGCCATGCACCCGAGCACCGCCGGCAGGACCTTGGCAAGCGAGATGAACGACACGTCGATGCTCGCCACCTCTGGCGTGTACGGAAGCATCGCGGCGGTCAGCGCACGCGCGTTGGTGCGCTCGAGCACGCTCACGCGGGGATCGTTGCGCAGACCCCAGTCGAGCTGCCCGTAGCCCACGTCTACCGCGATCACGCCCGTAGCGCCGTGGCGCAGCATGCAGTCCGTGAACCCGCCCGTTGAGGCGCCGACGTCGAGCGCGCACCTACCGCTCACATCGAGCCCGGACGCGACGAGCGCGTTCTCCAGCTTGATCCCGCCCCGCGAGACGAACGCCGGCGCGTCTCTGTGATCAACGTCACACATACTTTCCTCTCGCGTGGGCATCATCATGAACGACCCGAAGCACAGCAGCATCCCTCCTCCCCGAAACGGCCCGCTCCCCGGCGGGTCGTTTCATTTAAATCCTCCTCTCCATGGGCCATGCCGCATGCGGCATGGCCGGCAGGGGCGCATGCGCCCCTGCCACGGGACCGTGCATGCACGGTCCCGCCGGGCGGCGCATGCGCCGCCCGGAACTGCATCCTCTAGACAACAGGCGCCGACTCCCGATCGAGGATCGCGGCCGCGACCCGCTCGGCGATGCGCCTCCCCGTGTAGCCGACCTCCTCGTGCAGCAGCGCCGGCTTGCCGTGCGTCACGTAGCGGTCGGGCAGCCCCACCCGCAAAATTCGCGGGATCGTCGTCCCGGCCTCGTTCAGGGTCTCCCACACCGCGCTGCCGAAGCCGCCCGCCAGCACGCCCTCCTCAACGGTCACCAGCAGGTCGTGCTCGGCCGCCAGCTGCGCCATCAGGCCGGCGTCGATTGGCTTGGCGAAGCGGGCGTCGGCGACCGTCACCGCGATCTCGCGCTGCTCGAGCTCCGCGGCGGCCTCCAGGCACTTGCCCACGCCGCTCCCATAGCCGATCAGCGCCACCCGCTTGGCTGCCTGGCCACTCGCGCCGGGCGTGTCGGCAGCGATCAGGATCTCGCCCGTGCCGATCGCGATCGCCCGCGGCTGCTCCGGCAGCGCCGCGCCCGTTCCTTCGCCGCGGGGGTAGCGCAACGCGATCGGCCCGTCGTCGTAGGTCAGCGCGGTGCGCAGCATGTGCACCAGCATCGCCTCGTCGCGCGGGGCCATCAGCACGATGTTGGGCAGGCAGCGCAGGTAGGCGATGTCGAACGCGCCGTGATGCGTCGGCCCGTCGTCACCGACCAGCCCCGCGCGATCGAGCGCGAACACGACGTTCAGCTTCTGCAGGCAGACGTCGTGCACGATCTGGTCGTACGCCCGCTGCAGGAAGGTCGAGTAGATCGCCGCGACCGGCTTGATCCCCTGCAGCGCCAGCCCGGCCGCGAACAGGATCGCCTGCTGCTCGGCGATCCCCACGTCGAAATACCGCTCCGGCAGCGCCTTCTGCAGGAGGCTCAGCCCGGTGCCCGAGTTCATCGCCGCGGTGATCCCGACCACCCGCTCGTCGCGTTCGCACTCCCGCACGAGCGCCTCGCCGAACACCTGCGTGTACTGGAGCCCGCCCACCCGCGCCCCCTTGGCCGGCTGCTTCAACGCTGACTCGCTCGCTGCCTCCGCCAAGCCGCTCGAGCCGGCCTGGGCGAAGTCGGGCTGAGCAGCAGTTGTCTGGGTTGGGACAGGCTGGGTCGGTACGCCGTTGAGGATCGACTTCGGCTTGGCGGCGTGCCACTTCTCCATGCCCTCCTGCCCGCCATCCTCGGCCGGGGCGAACCCCTTGCCCTTGACCGTCGCGACATGCACGACGACGGGCCGTTCGGCCGCGAGCGCCTCGCGCAGCGCCTCGCGCAGCACGCGCACGTCATGGCCGTCCACCACGCCCATGTAGGCCCAGTCGAGCTCCTCCCACCACAGGCCGGGCGCCCAGAATGCCTTGATCGACTCCTTCAGCTGTGGCCCGATTCGCTCCAGCGCGGCGCCGATCCCGCCCGGCAGGCGCGTCAACCCGCCCTCGACGCCCTCGCGCGCATGCCACAGCTTGGGGTTCAGCCGCACGCGGTTGAAGTATTTGGAGAGCGCCCCCACGTTCGGCGCGATCGACATGCCGTTGTCGTTCAGGACCACCACGATCGGCGTGCCCAGCCCGCCGGCCTGCCCGATCGCCTCGAACGCCACCCCGCCGGTCATCGCGCCGTCGCCGATCACGGCCACGACCTTCCCGTCCTCGCCGCCGCCCCGGCGCATCCCCTCCTTGATGCCGACCGCATATCCGATCGAGGTCGAGGCGTGCCCGGCGCCCATGATGTCGTGCGGGGACTCCTCGATCGAGCAGAACGGGGCCAGCCCGTCGTACTGGCGGATCGTGCTCAGCCGATCGCGGCGGCCGGTGAGGATCTTGTGCGGATAGGCCTGATGGCCGACATCCCAGAGGATCTTGTCGCGGGGGCTCTCAAGCAGCGAGTGCAGCGCCACCGCCAGCTCACAGGTACCGAGGTTGGCGCCGAAGTGCCCGCCGATCTCGCCGACGGTCTCGATGATGTGCTCGCGCACCTCCTGGGCCAGCTCGGAGAGCTGCTCGTCGGATAGCCCGTGCAGATCCTGGGGGCCGTTGACCCCCTCGAGCAGGCGTTTTTTCGGATCGTTTTTACTCATCATGAGGTGCGGGTGTAGATGAAATCGGTGATCTGCTCGAGCTCGCCGGTCGCGTCGGGCGGGTCCATCTCCGCGCCGGCCCGCGCGAGCGCCTCCCTTGCCGTGCGGTGGGACTCAGCCGCCAGATCTCTGGCCCGATCGATTCCGAACTCGCTCACATATGTGCGCTTGCCATGTCGCTCATCGCTGCCTCGCGGCTTGCCGAGCGCATCGTCGGTGCCGGTCACGTCGAGGATGTCGTCGACGATCTGGAACAACACGCCCAGCTCGGCGGCAAAACGACGAAACTGGATTGTCGCAGGTCCATCGCCGATCCCTCTCAAGAGTAATACGCACAGTACCGAAGCCCCGATCAAACGGCCTGTCTTCAGCTCGTGCAAGCGGCGCAACGCCGCCGGCCCGCTCGGCGTATCGGGACTCACGTCCGCGTACTGGCCGCCGACCATCCCGTTCACGCCGGTCGCCGCCGCCAGCTCGGCGGCGGCCAGCAGCACCAGCTCGGGTGGCGAGCGCCGGCTGCTCAGCAGGTGGTGGAACGCCTCCGCGTACAGCCCGTCGCCCGCGAGGATCGCCACGTCCTCGCCGAAGCGCACGTGGCAGGTCGGCTGCCCGCGGCGCAGCGCGTCGTCGTCCATCGCCGGCAGGTCGTCGTGGATCAACGAGTAGGTGTGGATCAGCTCGATCGCGCTCGCCAGCGGCAGCACCTCGCGCTGCTCCAGCCCGACCGCGCGAGCGCTGGCCAGCGCGAGCACCGGACGGATGCGCTTGCCGCCCGCGAGCAGCGAGTAGCGCATCGCCTCCTCCAGTCCCTCGGTTAACGCCTCGGCGGAAAAGCGCATCGCCTGCAGATAACGCTCGACCTCCTCGCGCAGGTGCTCGGGATAGTCCTCTCTGCTCACAACCTCGCCGGCCTGCTTTACAGCAGGGAGTCCTGGCCGGGCGCCGGAGCGAAGGCTTCCGCGTGGGCCAGCTGCTCGAGCTCCGCCGCGGCCTGGGTCGCGAGCGCGGCGCAATCCTCGACCAGCGTCGCGGCGGCGTCGGCGGAGAGCTCGCCCGAGCGCAGCTGCTCGGCGGCGCGCTCCAGCTGCGCGATCAGGTGCTCCAGATGGTCGTTTGCGCTCATATGATCGGTTTAGAAGCTATCCGAAAACTCTGAGACTTCTCCTCGGGGTCTGCCGTGACGCGATCTGGAGAGTTTTCGGATGGTTTCCCATTCTCCCGCACCTCGCGCAAAACTGCGCCCAGGACCCCGTTGACGAACGCCGGCGCCTCTGAGCCACAGAACGTCTTCGCGCTTTCCACCGCCTCCTCGATCGCCCCCGCCGCCGGGATCGGCGTGTCCCCCGGGGCCACATCGGGATGCAGCATCTCGATCAGGGCCACGCGCATGATGCTTCGCTCCAGCGGCTGGATCCGCTGCACCGACCAGCCGTGGGCGTGACGGTCGATCACCTGGTCGAGCTCCTCGCAACGATCGGCCGCCGCGTGCGCCAGCGCACGGGCGAAGAGCGACGCGTTCGGACCGAGCGTCTCGACCAGCGGCCGGCCGGTCAGGTCGTGCTGGTAGAGCGCCACCACCGCGGCCCGGCGCTGATCTGAGCGGCGCATCGTCGGGCCTTATGCGCGCGAGACGTATTCGCCCGAGCGCGTGTCGACGCGAATGCGTTCGCCGACCTCGACAAACAGCGGGACCTGGATCGTGGCGCCGGTCTCGAGCGTCGCCGGCTTCGTGCCGCCCCCCGAGACGCTGTCGCCGCGCAGGCCCGGGTCGGCCTGGGTGACCTCCAGGTCCACCCCGCTGGGCAGCTGCACGTCGGCGGGCTCGTCGTCGATGAACAGCACGTCCACCTCGCTGCTCGGCTTTGTCCAACGCAGGGCATCTTGAACGGTGCCCTCGGCGACCGCTATCTGCTCGAAGGACTCCGTGTCCATGAAGTGCGCGTCGGTGCCGTCGGCGTAGAGGAACTGCATCCTCCGCGCCTCCGTGCGCACCGACCTGAACTTCTCTCCCGCCCTGAACGTGCGGTCGATCACGTTGCCGTCGGCGGCCCGTCGGAGCTTCGTCCGCACGAACGCGCCGCCCTTGCCCGGCTTGACGTGCTGAAAGTCAAGGATCTTGAAGACCGTGCCGTCGACGTCGATGTGGTTGCCGCTCTTGAATTGGTTGGTCGAGATCGACATTTTCCCTGCAAATCACTAGTTTTGATGTTCGTCCTGGCCCTCCAACCGTACGCCCATTGGCATTTCGGGCTCGCATGAATCGGCTTAGCCAAGCCAAATCTCCAACCGAATGTGGTTGCCGTTCTAGTGTATTCGACCGTCACGGCCAACGCCTGCTCTCTTCAGGGCTCGCGGTCGAGCGTCTTGGCGATCTCGACGGTCAGCAGATAGAGATCCGGGCACTCGTCTGAGCCAGGGTCAAACGGGTGAAATCCGAGGTGCTCCCACCAGCGGCGCGCGTTGGGATTGATCGCGTTTACGACTACCGCGCGAGCAGCGGCGTGCGTGTTGAGCTCCACTGCCGTCGCGAGCACGTGCGCGACGAGTGCCGTGCCCACCCCGCGTCCGCTGTAGTGGCGATCGACGGCCAGGCGCCCGAGTAGTAGCGCCGGCACCGGATCGGGTGCCTGTTTGGCCAGAGGAGCCGGTGCGGCCGAGCGGTCGATGCCGGTCATCGCGATGCTCGAGTACGCGGCTACCCGATCGTTTGCGTCGGCGATGACCCATGTCGCTGCTGTGTCGCGCCGACGGTTCTGCCCCGCGTAGCGACGCAGCCAGTCATCGAGCGCCGGCTCGCCACAGTCAAACTGCGAGCGGTCATGCCGGCGCGTATCGAGCATTGCCGGGCGGCGTAGCTCAGTCAAGCCAGGAAAATGTGCGCGGCCGGTTGAGGGCTTGCGCTAGGCGCTCGTTGACCTGGGCAGGCTGCTCGAGCGCCTCGTTGAACGCCTTGGCCGTTGATGCGCTGAGCACAATGCTGGGACGTTCCGCGAGGACCTCCTCAGCCCTTGCGGCCGCGGCCTGCAAAACAAACGCCGATACGTTCAAGTGCGCCGCGGCGGCCGCCCGCTCCAGCAGGAACTTGTCGCTACGGTCCACCCGGATCTGAAGTCGCTGCACCTTCGCTGTCCCGGTCATGCACTCACAATGGCAGTACAACCCGCGCTTGTCAAGTCAACCAGACCAATACGTTCTACACACCTTCTTAAATTGGTTTGTGCTGATCACGGCTTCGGAGGGTGGCGGGCGCCGCCGTGGCTGGGCCGCTGGGCATCGGAGCTGAGCGCGCCCAGCGGGTCCACGAACCCTGGGCAAGCCCGAACGCGGCTCCAGCAAAACGCGAACGCGCACTCAAGCAAACCCCGCCTGGCGCCGATGCCAAACCATGAGATCGCGAGCGCGCGAGAACGCCGTGTGCGTGTTCCTGGCGGCGGCCGCGAGCGCGACGATGGCATGGCTGGGGCTGTACGGCTTCGCCTGGAACGACTACGACACCGAGGCGCGCCCCGCGTTTGAAGCGCTTGTGCACGGCCATCCGGTGAGCTTCCTGCAGCTCGCGCCGGCCTATGGCGGCTCGCTCGTGGAGCGCGCGCCGTTCGCGCTGCTGCCCGGGCTGTGGGGCGGCGGTCAGCTGGCTGTGTACCGGATGGTCGCCCTCCCCTGTCTGCTGGCGGCGGCCGCGCTCGGGGTGTGGCTCGTCGCCCAGCTGCGCGCGCGCGAAGACCGCTCGACCCTCGCACGGGCGGTCGCGCTGGGGATCTGCGTGGCCAACCCGCTGACCCTGCGCGCGCTCGAACTCGGCCATCCGGAGGAGCTGCTCGGCGGCGTGCTGTGCGTGGCGGCGGTGCTGCTGGCGGCGAACGAGCGCCCGCTGTGGGCCGGCCTGGCACTCGGCTTGGCGATCGCGAACAAGGAGTGGGCACTGCTCGCGGTGGGGCCGGTGCTGCTCGCGCTGCCCTCGCGCCGAGCGCTCTGCATGGCGAGCGCGGGGGCCGTCGCGGCGCTCGTGCTGGCGCCGCTGGCGCTGATCGGCTCGAGCGGGTTCGTCGCCTCCACGCGCGGCGCGGCCGCGCCGCCGAGCACGATCTTCCAGCCGTGGCAGATCTTCTGGTTTCTCGGCCATCACGGCGACGTCGTGCGGGGCCTGTTCGGTGTGGTCAAGCCTGGCTACCGGACCGCGCCGACCTGGGTTGGGATGATCAGCCACCCGCTGATCCTCGCGGCCGCGGTACCGCTGACCACGCTGCTATGGCGCCGTGAGCGCGGCCGCTTGGCCGCGCGGTCGGGGCGCGATGAGCGCAGCCGTGCGGACGCGCTGCTGCTGCTGGCGCTGCTGCTGCTCCTGCGCTGCGTGCTGGACACGTGGGACACGGTGTACTACCCGATCCCGTTCGTGCTGGCCCTGCTCGCTTGGGAGAGCCTCGGCGCCCAACGCCGTCCGGCGGTGCTCGCGCTGTCGAGCACGGTGCTGGCGTGGATCAGCTTTCAGTGGCTGCCGCTGCACGTCTCGGCCGACGCGCAGGCGGCCTTCTTCCTGGCCTGGTCACTGCCGCTGGCTGCCGTGCTCGGCCTGTCGCTGTACGCGCCCGGACTGCGCTCCAGGCTCTCACGGAGGGGGAGAGCCGATCAGGAGACGACCGTGAGTTCCTTGGGCAGCCGGCTGAGGACCTCCTGACCGTCCGCGGTCACGACGACGAGGTCCTCGATCCGCACGCCGAGCCGGCCGGGCAGGTAGACGCCGGGCTCGACCGTCACCACGTTTCCCACCTCCAGCGGATCCTCGCTCGCCAGCCGCGACAGGCGCGGGCCCTCGTGGACCTCGATCCCGACGCCGTGACCGAGGCCGTGACCGAAGTGCTCGCCCTCCCCGGCCTGCTCGATCAGCTCACGGGCGACCGCGTCGAGCTCTTTTCCGTTCGGCCCCGCGCGAACCGCGGCGAGCGCTCGTTCCTGGGCCGCGAGGACGAGCGCGTAGACCTCGCGCGCGCGGGCGGAGATCCGCTCGCCGGTCGCGTACGTGCGCGTGCAGTCCGAGCAGTAGCCCTCGTGCAGCGCGCCCCAGTCGATCGTGACCAGCACGTCCCTACGGATCTCACGTGCGCGGGGGGCGGCGTGCGGCAGGGCGCCGTGAGCTCCCGCGGCGACGATCGAGGGGAAGCTCGGGCCCTCCGCCCCGAGGCGGCGCATGCGCAGCTCGAGCTCGATCGCGACGTCGCGCTCGCTGCGACCGACGAGGCCGGCCGCGAGCGTTTCGCGCAAGGCCTCGTCGGCGAGGCGGGCTGCGGCGCGGATGCGATCGATCTCCGCCGCGTCCTTGACTGCCCGCAGGCGCTCCACGGCGCCGCCACAGGGGACCAGCTCCCACTCGGCGGCGAGCAGCTCGCGCAGGCGCGCGTGCTGCTTGACGGTGAGGCTCGTCTCGTCGAACCCCAGGCGCCCGCCCCCCTCGCGCGATGCGGTGAGCACCTCGACAAGGCCCTCGAGCATCTCGCCCGCGACGATCTCGCGGTGAAACGCATCCGGCACCTGTGCGGCCGACTGGGAGGCGTAGCGAAAGTCGGTAAGGAACCGGTGGGCGGGGTGGGAATCGGATTCGTCCGCGGCGATCAAAGCCAGCCCGTTGGTGCCGGTGAAACCGGTGAGGTAGCGCAGGTTGACCTGCGTCGCGACGAGCAGCACGTCGACCTGGCGCTCGCGCAGGTCCGCCGCGAGGCGCCGGACTCGGTCCTCGGCCGATCCGCCGGTCGACCCGCCGGCCGATCTCCGCGCGGCGCTCACCCAGCCACCCGCTGCTTGCCGGCCACGCTCAGGCCTCGTCCAGCGCCTCGCGCAGACACTCCAGGGCAAGCCTGTAGCCCTCGGGGCCTTTGCCGGAGTACGTCGCGAGACAGAGCTCGCCGATCACCGACAGCCGCCGCCACGGCTCGCGCGCCTGGACGTCGGAGAGGTGCACCTCGACGGCCGGCAGCCCGGTCAGCTCGAGCGCGTCGTGGATCGAGTAGGCGTAGTGCGTCCAGGAGCCGGGGTTGAGGATCACGCCGTCGACCTGATCGCGCAGCGCGTGCAGGCGCTCGATGTACTCGGACTCGGCGTTGGTCTGAAAGCAGCTCGCCTCTAGGCCCAGCTCGGTCGCCCATGCGACGACCTGCGCATCCAGGTCGGCGAGCGTGAGGGTGCCGTAGTACAGGGGGTCGCGCGCGCCGAGCATGTTGAGGTTGACCCCGTGCATCACCTCTATGCGAAACCGCGCGCCCGTCATCTGAGCGAGAGCCTAATGCAGACCGAATCGTGACTTTTTGGGACGGCCGAGCCGCACCCGACCGCGGGGGGCGTCATCGGGGTCGGTGGTTTAGCTCGTGATCGGGCGGCGCCATCAGCTCAACTCGGCGACGGCGCTGCGCAGGTCGCGATCGGCGACCTCGCGGCCGGTAACGACCTCTCCGGGCGCCTGGAGCAGCACGAACGGCACGTGGGCACCGAGGCGCTTCTTATCGCGCGCGGTGGCCCGCACGATCTGCTCAACATCCGCAGGCGCGTCACCGAGCGTCACGGGCAATCCGCGGACGAGCAGCAGCTCGCGCACCTGAGCGCGCAGGTCTTGGAGTCCCGACAGGCGCAGCGCGGCGAGCAGGCCGAGGCCGACGGCCTCGCCGTGGCGGTAGCGGGCGTAGCCGGTCGCGGTCTCGATCGCGTGGCCGACGGTGTGGCCGAGGTTGAGGACCTGGCGGCGCCCGGCGTCGCGCTCGTCGGCGGCGACGACCGCGAGCTTCGTGCGCGCACACGCGAGGATCGTGTCCTCGTCCACCTCGCCGCCGGCCGCCACGCGCTCCCACAGCTCCCCGCCGGCGATCAGCGCGGTCTTGAGCACCTCGACCCAGCCGGCGGCGAGCTCCTCGGCGGGCAGCGTCTCCAGCAGGTCGGGGTCGACGAGCACGCCCGCGGGCTGGTGGTAGGCGCCGACATAGTTCTTCGCCTCCGGCAGGTCCACGCCGGTCTTGCCGCCGTAGGCCGAGTCGACCTGGGCGACGAGCGTCGTGGGGATCTGCACGACCGGCACGCCGCGCTGGTAGGTGGCGGCGCAGAAGCCGGCGAGGTCGCCGACGACGCCGCCGCCGAGCGCGACCACGTGGTCGGCGCGGGTCATGCCGGCGTCCACCAGCTCGCGCCACACGCGTTCGGCGCTCGCGAGCGTCTTGTGCCGCTCGCCGGGCGGGATCGCGATCGTCTGCGCCACCTCGCCCAGTCGGTCGCCGTAGAGGATGGCGACGTGCTCGTCGGTGACGAGGAATGGGCGCGAGCGGGCGCGGTCGAGCGGCCAGATGCGCTCCAGCCCCCCAAGGCCCCCGGGCGCGAGCAGACCCCGGCCGACCAGCACCGGGTACTCCCCGGAGACGACGTTCGCCCACAGCAGGCGCGGGCCGGGCGGGGCGGCCGCGAGCGCGCGCAGGGCCGGGAGCGCGCGCACCGCGACCATCGGCGTGGCCAGGTCATCCTCCCCGACCAGGCAGTCGACGGCGGGCAGGATCGCGTCGGCCAGTTCCTCATAGCGCCCGCGGCGCTGTTCGTAGAGCGCAAGGAAGTTCTCGCGATCACGCGCCAGCGGCCGATCCGCGCCCTCGACATCCCACTTGAAGCGGAGTTCCATCTTCTCGCGTGTGCGCTCCCAGGCTACGTCCTCCGGGATGTCCATCAGAACCGTCAGGTGCGGCTTCAGTGCCTCTCCCACGCGCGCGGAGAGCACGCTGCCGCCACCGAGCGCGATCACCCTTGGACGCCTCGCCCGACCGGCCTCGGCGAGCAGCTCGCATACCAGCTCCTCCTCCTTGGCCCGGAAGGACTCCTCTCCGTTGCGGTCGAACTCGTCGGCAATCGAGTGCCCGAGGCGCTCTTCCAGCAGGCGGTCGCTGTCGAGCGCCTCCACACCCAGCTCGTCGGCCACCTCGACGGCCATACGGGACTTGCCGGCGCCCATGAAGCCGATGAAGACGAGCGCCCTGCACGGCGCGCCGTCGCCCGCGGCGGCGGCGGACGCGCCCCCATTCGCTGGGGGGGGCGTTACCCCCGCCACCCGATCCGCTCCTCGTAGGCGTGGACGGCCTGCAGCACGTCGTCGATATGGTCGCCGCCGAACTTCTGCCGGTAGGCGTCTGCGAGCACGAACGCGACCATCGCCTCCCCGACGACCCCGGCAGCGGGAACGGTGCAGGAGTCGGTGCGCTCGCGCAGCGCCTGCGCGGGCTCGTGGGTCTCGGTGTCGACCGAGCGCAGCGGCTTGGTGAGCGTCGGCAGTGGCTTCATCGCGCCGCGCACGATCAGGGGCTCACCGGTGCTCATGCCGCCCTCCAGGCCGCCGGAGCGGTTGGTCTCGCGGTAGTAGCCGCGCTCATCCGAGTAGAAGATCTCGTCGTGAGCCTCGGAGCCGGGCACGCCGGCCACCGCGAAGCCGTCGCCGATCGAGACGCCCTTCAGCGCCTGGATCGAGCAGATCGCCAGCGCCAGGCGCCCGTCGAGGCGCTCCTCCCAGGAGATGTGCGAGCCGAGCCCGGGCAGCAAGCCGAAGGCCTGCACCTCGAAGACGCCGCCGAGCGACTCGTTCGCCTTGCGCAGCCTGTCGATCTCGCGCACCATCGCCTTCGTCGCCTCCGGGTCGAGGCAGCGCACGGGCGAGCCGTCGACGTCGGCGAAGTCCTCGACGGCCAGCGGCGCGGCGCGGACGGGCGCGTGGACGGAGGCGATCTGGATCACGTGCGAGCGCACCTCGACGCCGAGCACGCGCAGGAACGCCTTACACAATCCTCCCCCGGCGACGCGCGCGGCCGTCTCGCGGGCGGAGGCCCGCTCGAGGATGTTGCGCACGTCCGATTGCTTGTACTTCTGCGTGCCGACGAGGTCGGCGTGGCCGGGCCGCGGCAGATGCACCTCCGCGATGGGGTGGGCGGGATCCGATACCACCGGCCAGGGGCTCATGCGCTCTTCCCAGTTGGCGTAGTCGCGGTTTGCGACCTGCAGCGCGATCGGACCGCCGAGCGTAAGCCCGTGACGCACGCCGCCCGTGACCTCGGCGGCGTCGCGCTCGATCTTCATGCGCCCGCCGCGACCGTGGCCGAGCTGGCGGCGCGCCATGTCGGCGTTGAGGTCCTCGGGGCGCAGCCGCAGGCCCGCGGGCAGGCCCTCGACGATGCAGGTCAAGCCGGGGCCGTGCGACTCGCCGGCGGTGATGAGACGGAGCGTCATGTCCGCCTTAGCTTATTTGCTGGGAGATCGATGTCGATCCGAAAACTCCTCAGATCGCGTCCCAGGCCTCTTGGCGGAGCGACTCCGGAATCTTCGGATGGTTTCTCAGCGCCGGTGGCGCCGAGCGCTGTGGGCACGGGCGGCGAAGGCCCGCCGGCCGGCGAACACGAGCACGCCCTTGCTCGGCGAGTAGTGCAGCTCGGTCAGAGCGGGGACGCCTGAGTGGCGCAGCAGTTCGCGTCCGGCCCGCGACTGCACGCGGTAGGAGCGCTGGGCCGCGGCCACGGAGGCTTTGCTCGAGGTGATGCTCACAACCTTCAGTTCGTAGATGATCGTCTGGCCGTTCGGCGGCAGGTATTCGAGCTGCTCCACCTGACCCGGGCGCAGGTCGATCGCCTGGCACTGGGAGGCGCTGGGCAGACATGTCCCGTTGCCGTGCAGGATCGCTTCGCCGACGAGCGTGAAGGTCGCGCTCTTGCCGCCGGCGGTGACGCCGATGAACACGACGAGTGGCGTCGTGGCGGAGGGCAGCGGCGTCAGGCGCTTGATGTTCTCGTACGGCGTCAGCGTCGAGCTCAGTGCCGGCGCGACGGGTGCGAGGCCGAACAGCGCGAGGACGTGGTAGACCGGCTGCGGTTTGGGCTTTGCGGGCGCGGTCGGTGTGGGCGCGGGTGTGGGTGTGGGAGCCGCACCGCCGGCGCCCGACGTGGGCGTTTTCGACCCCGAGGAGCTCGTGCCGGAGGAGCCGGCGGACGAGGAGGAGGAGGAGGTCGTGGCCGACTTGGCGCTCGTGGCCGACGCCTGCTTCGCCGCGGGCAGCGGCGTGAACGGGTTGTGGGCGACACCGTGATGCTGCTTGGACGTGCCTTCGGTCGTCTCCGAGATCGGCTGGTTGGGGTTCGCCGGCGCCTGCGTGACGGCCACGGCGCCGACCGAGGCCGAGGCGCCGCCGGGCACGGACGCGGTGACGGGAGTCGGCGAGGACGAGGAGCTGCCACCGAGCACGGCGTAGGCCACCGCGGCCACGAGCAGGACGCCGAGCACGACGAGGACCGGCAGCAGGCGCTTGCCGAACAGGTCCTCCTTCAACGAGGAGAGGAAGTCGCTCACGGCGCTCATCGTGCTGCTCCGATCACGGCGGGGGGGG
>DATCBT010000012.1:0-17535 GCA_036511695.1 Solirubrobacteraceae bacterium
CGTTGCTGGACTGTGCCAGGATCTGCGCGGTCGTGAGCGTCTCTTCGGCATGTTCGGTGTCGTCGTGGATCGTGCGATCGGCGACCTGAATCTGGTTGGGAATGCTGAACGGCGTGCTCGGCGTGATCAAACCCCGTTGCAGTGCGCCGGAGATGGTGAAGGCCTTGAACGTCGAGCCCGGTTCGTAGTCGAACCCCACCGCCCGGTCATCGAGCGCTCCTTCGGGGGCGCCGCTGGGGTCGTTCGCGTTGACCTGCGGCCAGTTCGCGAGCGCCAGGATCGCACCACTGTGCGGGTCCATCACGATCGCCGTGGCGTCTTTGGGCGCGAACACCCGCCCAACAGCGTCGAGCACGTTTTCCGTGCGCCGCTGGATGTTGGCGTCGAGCGTCAACGACAACGACGCGCCGGTGACCTCCGGGTGCACGTCCTCGATCGACACGGGCTGGCCGATCGCGTCGCTGACCACGCGCCGTTCGCCGGCGCGACCGTGCAGCAGGGCATTGCGCGAATACTCGAGTCCCATCAGCCCATTGCCTTCGGTGCCGACAATTCCCAGCACCTGCGCTGCCAACGTGCCGCGCGGATATACGCGGCGCATCACCGGCGCACCGGCCACACCGGGGATCGCCAATGCCATCACCGCCTGCGCCTGCTTGGCCGGGAGCGCCCGCGCGAGATACACGAAGCCGCTGTGCTCGCTCAGATCCTTCAGAACCGTGGCCTGCGTCTTGCCCAACAGCGGCGCGAGGCGCTGGGCGGCATTCAGCGGATTCTTCACCAGGTACGGCGTCGCCGAGACATCCTCGGCGGGCTCGGACACGGCCAGGTCGATGCCGTTGCGATCGGTGATCGTGCCCCGCTGGGCGGGCACAATTTCATCTGTCAGCTGCTGATCGCGCGCGGCCTTGCGCAGCGTCCCGCTGTGCAGCGTCCCCAGGTACAGCGTGCGTCCGGCCGCGAGCACGAGCAACAGGAAGAACACCCCGAAGATCACTCCTATCCTGTGCTGGACAACGGCCACCCGCTACCCCTGGGGGGTGGTTCCGCCACCGGTCGAGGCCGCGCCCGCCCCGATCGCCGCTTCGCCCGCGGCGCCACCCGACGAGCCCGCGGCGCCCGACGCGCCACGCGAGGTTTCGCTGCCGGGCGAGGCCGCTTCGCTTGGATGCGTTGCCGATGGAGTGGAATCGGCGACAGGGGCGGCGGCTTCCGGAGTCCCCGCGCTTGGGCTCGTCGCGCTTTCGCTTTCAGCGCTCGCCCCAGCCGTGGCAGTGCTCGTCGCGTTGGCGCTCGTCGGGGTGGCGGAGGCTTCCGTGCTCGCTTCTGAAGATGTCGCTGTGCCCACTTCTGCGCCGGCGGAGCTTGCGGCGGCCCCGCTCGCGGCGGATGGGATCGTCGCACTCCCGCTCGCCGTCGAGGCCGCGGCGCTCAGCGCCGCCGCGCTCTTGCCCGCGTCGAGAGAGGGACGCGCCGCGAGGAAGCGCACCGCCCCCGAAGGGATCAGCTCCATGCCCATGTGCCCAGCCTGCGCTTCGACCCGTTCGCCCGCGGCCATTTCGGAGTTTTCGGCGCTCAACGTGGCGTTCTCGCGCAGCAACAGGGCTTCGCGCGCGAGCGAGCGACCGATCCCCGCGTTGAGCTTCAGCAGGCCGAGCTGCATCGTCACGATCCCGATCAGTGCGAACGCGATCACCCCAATCCATATCCGTCCGGAGATCAGGCGGTCGAGCAGCCGGTGCGTCGCCACGGCCTCCGCGATCCCGACGGCGTGCGCGGGACTCGCCCGCCCCGCCCATCCACGCGTCTGACTACGCGCGGAATTGCGTGAGGGGTTGCGTGCGGGATTGCGTGCGGGGCCGGCGGGACCGGATATGCGCCGCGGCCGGCGCGGAGCGGCGGGTGCTCGTCGTGGGGTGACCGTACGCCGTGGGTTGATCGCCGGAGCCGCGGCGCTGGCAGCGGGCGGTGTCATGCCGACGGGGTTGCTGGGGTCGACTCGTTCGCTCTCAGCTTCCGCGCCGCCCGCAGTCTGGCCGAGCCGGCGCGTGGGTTGTGCGCGACCTCGCCGGCGGAGGGCATGATCGCGCGGCGCGCGAGCAGCGCGGCTTCGGGCTCGCGTCCACATCCGCAGACCGGCATCTCCGGTGGACAGATGCAGCCCTGCGCGCGCTCGCCCAGGAAGCGCTTCACGCGCCGATCCTCAAGTGAGTGAAAGGAGATCCCGGCCAGCACGCCACCCTCGCGCAGCAGCCCCCAGGCGAGCGGCAGCGCGCGCTCCAGCTGGGAGAGCTCGTCGTTGACGGCGATCCGCAGCGCCTGGAAGACGCGCTTGGCGGGATGACCGCCGGCGAACCGCGCGGGGGCGGGGATCGCGGAGTTGATCGTCTCCACCAGCTCCAGCGTCGTCTCGATCGGCGCCTGCTCACGGCGGCGCACGATCATGCGCGCGATCCGCCCCGCGTGGCGCTCCTCGCCGAAGTCGCGCAAGGCCCGTGCCAGGCTACGCTCGTCCCAGCCGGCGACGATCTCGCGCGCGCTCAGCTCCTGCTCGGGGTCCATCCGCATGTCCAGCGGCGCCTCGTATGAGTAGGAGAAGCCGCGCTCGCGCGTGTCCACCTGCATCGAGGACATGCCCAGATCGAAGTAGGCCATGTCGGCCTGCAGCCCCTCCTCGGCGAGCAGCGCCAGCGCTTCGGCGTAACCGGCGTGGATGAAGCGCACCGAGCAGGAGACCTCCGCGGCCAGTTCCTCGAAGCGCTCCGCGGCGAGCGGATCGCGATCGATCGCGATCAGCGTGCCCTCGGGGCCGAGGCGCCCGGCGATCAGCTCGGCGTGCCCACCGCCGCCGAAGGTGCAGTCGATCGCTGTCTGGCCCGGCCGTGGGTCGAGCAGATCGATCAGCTCCCCGGCCAGCACCGGGATGTGAGTCCTTCTCATGTCAAGCAGGATGGTCGACACGCGCAGTGATCTCCGCGACGCCGCTCAGCAGCGTCGGTCGATGGTCATTCCAGCGGCCCCTGTTCCACAGCTCCAAGCGGTCCCCCACGCCGACGACCACGACCTCCTTCGCGAGCTCCGCGTGCTCGCTGAGGAAGCCGGGGACCATGATCCGTCCGGCGGCGTCGAGGTCGGTGTCCTGGGAGCTGCCGTAGAAGAAGCGCTCCAGCTCGGTCAGCCGCGGGGACAGCGGCGGCAGCTCCGCCAGCGCGCGCTGGGTGTAGCGCTCGTAGTCCTCCGGGCGCCAGATCCCCACGCAGGGCTTCAGATCGACGGGCATCGCGATCACCACGCCCTCGGCCAGCATCGCGCGGTAGCGGGCCGGAACCGTGAGGCGGTTCTTCGCGTCGAGCGTGTGGTCGAAGGTGCCACGAAAGGGGGCCAAGGTGGAGCTCCAAGTTGATTACCGAGCCGCGGTGGAGGAGTGGGAGGAGCTCCTCCACCTCGGCTCGCTGTCCGCGAACTTATCCCACTTTCCCCCACAATGCAACCCTAGTTGCACATTTTTTCCCACTTAACCGTCACAGCCCCCTTCAAAGCGGGGAAAATGCCCGCTCACAACGGCTTTTCGTGATCTCGCCCAGGCGCCCTCCAGGGGAGTCCGGTGATGCAAGCTCCCGTGCACCAACCCGGGGTGCAACGCTCCGTGCAGATCGCCAGACACTTGCGCGCATCGACACACGCCCATACGATCGCCTTTGATCGCCGATCTCAAGCGTCCCCAGAAAGGACACAAGCGTTGCCGCCAACCCCACGCACCTCCGCTCCCCGCCTTCGCACCGGCACGCTTGCGCCGCGCATCGCCGCAACGCTCGTCCTCGCCCTCGCCGCCGCCGTGCTCGCCGGCTGCGGCTCCTCCTCCTCATCCGGCACCTCCGCCGACCCCGCGGGTGTGGTTCCGGCCTCCGCGCCGCTGTACGCCGGCGCCGTCGTGCGCCCCAGCGGCACGCTGAAGAGCAACACCACCGCTGCCGCAACGACGCTCACCCACCAGCCCGACTCCGCTGCCCGCCTCCTCCAGCTGCTCCAACTCCCCGGCAGCCCGCCGCTCGACTACAGCCACGACGTCGCACCCTGGCTGGGACCCAACGCCGGGATCTTCCTCACAACGCTCTCTGTCTCGCGCGCGGGCAGCGAACAGCTGCAACAGCTGCTCACGCAGATCCTCCAAAGCGGATCCTCCACGACGAGCGCGTGGCCATTCAGCGCAACGGGCGCCCAGGGAGCGATCGTGCTCGACACCAGCGACCTCGCCAAGGCCGAAGCCTTCCTGCACACCGAGGCCCAGCACGCCGGCGCGCACGCCGCCAGCTATCGGGGCGTCGCCTACCAGGCGTCCTCCGGCGGCGACGCCTTCGCGATCGTCGCTCACTTCGCCGTGCTCGGCGACATCGCCGGTCTGCACAGCGTGATCGACACCCAACTGGGCGGGCCCTCGCTCGTGCACGCCGCGGCCTACGCAAAGCTCCTCGCCGCCGCCCCGTCCGGCGTACTCGCGCACGTCTACTCGAACCCCGCCGCATCCGGGTCAGGCAGCGCAGCGGGCGGATCGAAGAGCGCTTCCGCCAGCGGCGCGCCATCCGCCGCGGGCGGCGCCGCGGGCAGCAGCGGCACACCGAGCCTCGGCGGCCTGCTCGGGCTGCTCGTGGGCACGCAGACGGTGAACGTCTCGCTCGTGCCCTCCGCCACCTCACTCGCGCTCGACGTCGACGACACCCTCCCGCACGAATCCCTACCGCACGGCGCGAGCGTGCCCACGGGGCTCCTGGGCTCCGCCGCGGAAGGCGCCCAGGCCTTCGGCGAACTGCCGGGGGAATCCTGGCTCGCCCTGGGCCTCGGTCACGTCGGCGCCACCCTCACGGGCGACGTGCAGGCGCTGCACGGCCTCGCCTCGCTGCTCACCTCGCTCGGAGGCGCTTCCACAACGGGCTCCTCGAGCGCAGAAGGCTTGGCCGGGGGCTTCAGCATCAAGGGCCTGCTCGCAGGGGTCCTCACACCGCTCGCCGTGCTCAGCGCCCCAGGCGCCCAGACCCAGCAGGACTTCCTCAGCTGGATGAGCTCGGCGGGGCTCTTCGCGAGCGGCACCACGATCGTCAACCTGCGGGCCGCGGTCGTGCTCGGCTCGAAGAACCCGGCTCGCTCCCAAGCCGCGATCGCCAAGCTCGGAGCGCAGCTGAGCAAAGCGGGCGGCTCGGTGCAGTCGATCTCGATCCCCGGCACAGACGCCGCGATCTCAGCGCGGGTGAGCGGCCTTCCGGTCGAACTGGACATCGCCAACGGCCGCAGCTCGAGCGGCCAGACCAAGTTTGTGATCGGCCTTGGCGAAGCCTCCGTGCAGGACGCGCTGAACCCGTCGAGCACGCTCTCCAGCGCAGCCTCCTCGAGCACTGCCGCCGACACCCTCGGCGAAGGCATCCGGCCGAGCCTCATCGTCGAATTTCCCCCGCTCCTCAGCCTGCTCGAAGGGGTCGGCCTGAGCGAAGACCCGAGCATCGCCAAAATCGTCCCCGACCTGCGCTCGCTCACCACGCTCGCCGGCGGCGCAAAGAGCCTCAGCGGCGGCATCGCGCGCTTCCGCTTCGTCCTCGGACTGCAAAAGAGCGGCTGACGCGGGGCCGCTGGGGGCGAGAGCGACTGACGACTCCGATGCACGGTGCAGAGCGGCTGCGGGCGAAGATCGCCTGACGCCAGCGAAGAGCAGCTGTATTTGGGCGATGCGGCTGACGCGGGGGCTCAGCGGACGTTCAGCACGCGGTAGAACACCGCCTGTCCGTCTTCCACCCTGTCCACGCCGTAGCGCGACAGCGTGGTTTCGCCGTCCGCTGCGATCGAATAGCGGCCCAGCACCGACGCGCGATCTTTGATCGCGAAGAACCGATTGACCACCGTCTGACGGTCGTTCCCACGCAGGCCCGCCTCGCGGATCGCCAGCAGCGCGACGCTCATCGCCTCGTACCCGTACAGCGCATACGCCCCCCCTGCGCCGCCGAAGCGCCGGCGATATGCCTCGAGCACGCGAGCCGCCGCGGGCGGGTAAAGGCTTGCGGGCAGGATCGGCGTGGTCAGGTAGGTGCTCGCCGCCGCCCCCCCGATCGCAGAGGTGAACTGGCTGTTGACCATGTCGCTCGATCCGAGCAGCAGCAGCTTCGGATCGGCGCCGTGCAGCTGCTTCCACAGCGCCACCGTGCCCGCCCCCGTGCCGCCGGCGAAGAACATCGCCTGCGCGCCGCTTTCCCCCACCTTCGCGACCTCGCCGCTGAAGCTCGTGGCGGCGGTCGTATGCGTCATGTCCAAGCTGTCGTGCGCCACCACCGCGATGCCGGCCCGCGCGGCGTCGCCGGCGAGTAGTTCCGCGAGCGGGACCTCGAACGGGCCCTGGTCGTCGAGCACATACAGCCGCTTCACGCCCAGCGCCTTCATCAGCTGCACCTGTGCTTCGGCCTGCGCCGGATCGCCGGGCTGCAGGCGCCCGAAGGTGCGTTCCGCCGAGGGATAGAAGCGTTCAGGCTCATCCTGGCCCGCGTCGAGCGAGGACGTCAGCCCGACATAGGGGCTCGCCGGGCTGATCTGCAGGATGCCCGAGGCGTTGATCAGCGGCAGCGACACCGCGGTCGCACCCGAGTTGTAGTCGCCCAGGTAGGCGATCGTCGTCGTGTCCTCGGCGGCCGTCTTCGCGTTCGTCGCGGTCACACCCGGGTTCCATTCTCCGCTCGTCGGGTTCGAATCGTCCATCGACAGGTAGCTGATCTTGAACGGGCCAACCCGCCCGCCCGCCTCGCTCAGCGCCAGCTTCTCGCCGTTGACGATCTGCTCAGAGCTTGACCCCGACGGCCCCTGCAGCGGCAGACTCGAGTAGATCGTCAGCTGGTTGCCGACGGCGCTCGAGGCGCCCGAGACGCCCACCCCCCCGCAACCCGCCACACCCAGCGCTGCCACGACGAGCGCGGCCGCCGCCAGTAGTCCCAGCCAGCGCGAGCGCACTGGATTCTCAGCTGCGGCGGCCGGGAAGGTAGCCGGAGAGAATCTTCAGCGACGCTCCAACCAGGACGATCGCCCCCGCGAGCATGAACGCGTCGAAGCCTTTCGCGCCGAGCGCCCAGAGCACGACCCAGACAACCAGGCCGGCGGTGACGGTGAGGACCAATCCCATGCCGCCGGAATCCTAGCGAGCTATCGCCAGCCCCGCTGCCAGTTCGCCTAACGAGCCATCGCCAGCCCCGCTGCCCGTTCGCCTAACGAGCCATCGCAAGGCCCGCTGCCAGTTCGCTCACGACCGCGCCGACGGCCCCCGCCGGGTCCTCGGACTCACCCGCGGCGCGCACCAGCCTGGTGCCGACGATCACCCCGTCGGCACCGGCCTCCGCGGCCTGTCGAGCGTGCTCGGGCGTGCTGATCCCAAAGCCCAGCGCGACCGGCGCCGCGGTGCTCGCCTTCGCCCGCGCCACGACCTGCGCAAAGCGCTCGCCCAGCTCGATCCGCTCGCCCGTCGTGCCCACGACCGAGACCGTGTACAGGAACCCCCGCGCGCTCGCCCCGATCGCCGCCAGCCGCTCCGGTGGGGTCGTCGGCGCCACCAGCGGCACCAGCGCCAACCCCTGCGCCGCGCACGCCTCTGCCACCTCCGGTCCTTCTCCCAGCGGCAGATCGGGGACGATCAGCCCGCTCGCACCGGTCTTCGCCAGCCGCTCCACGAACGCCTGCGCGCCGGGGGCCATCACCATGTTCGCGTAACACATCAACACCACCGGCACGCTTTGCGCCAGCGCGCGCGCCACCTCCAACACGCCCGCCACACTCGCCCCCGCCGCAAGCGCCTCCGTGCCCGCCGCATGGATCACCGGCCCGTCGGCCAGCGGGTCCGAGTAGGGCATCCCCAACTCGATGATGTCCGCGCCCGCCCCCACACACGCCTCGCCGATCCGGATCGACTCCGCGAGGGTCGGATAGGAGCCCATCAGATACGGCATCAGCGCCGCGCGCTTGCCCGTCTGCGCAAACGCGCCGGCGATCCGCTCAATCCCATTCGTGCCGTTCTCGCTCACGTTATGCCGACAGGTGTCGTGACCGGTTTCACTACGGTTGGACGAGGCTGAACGCGATCTCGTCTCCCAAAAAAATGCTTTCCCGGTTGTTTTGGCCTTTCGGGTTTCTCGCACCTTTCACGCATCGCCCAGCACCTCCGCGAGATCCTTGTCCCCGCGGCCCGACAAACAGACCAGGTCGAGCTCGCCCTCTTCCTGGGCGAGCGTCCACGCCAGCGCGTGCGCGGTCTCGAGCGCCGGGATGATGCCCTCCAGGCGCGCGAGCGTCCGGAACGCCGCGAGGGCATCGCGGTCGGTCACCGCCACGTAGCGCGCCCGGCCGCTATCGCGCAGGTGGGCGTGCTGGGGACCCGCGCCGGGGTAGTCAAGGCCGGCCGAGACCGAGTGCGCCTCGATTATCTGCCCCTCCTCGTCCTGCATCACCGCCGAGCGCGACCCGTGCAGGATGCCCGCGCGTCCGCCCACCGTCAGCGGAGCGCCATGGCGCGGCGTCTCGATCCCCTCGCCGCCGGCCTCCACCCCGATCAGCTGCACCTGCTCGTCGTCCAAGAACGCCGCGAACGTGCCGATCGCGTTCGATCCCCCTCCCACGCAGGCGATCACTCGCCCCGGCAAGCGCCCCTCGCGCTCCAGCATCTGCGCCCGCGCCTCGTCGCCGATCACCCGCTGCAGGTCGCGCACCAGCGCCGGGTAGGGAGCCGGGCCGACGACCGAGCCGATCACGTAGTGAGTGCTCTCCACGTTCGTAACCCAATCCCTGATCGCGGCCGACGTGGCCTCCTTCAGGGTTTTTGCGCCCGCGTCCACCGGCTTCACGCTCGCCCCCAGCAGCTCCATCCGCTGCACGTTCGGCTTTTGCCGGCGCGTGTCCTCCGTGCCCATGTACACAACGCACTCCATCCCCAGCAGCGCGCACACCGTCGCCGTCGCCACCCCATGCTGGCCGGCGCCGGTCTCGGCGATGATCCTCCGCTTCCCCATCCTGCTCGCCAGCAGCGCCTGCCCAAGCGCGTTGTTCAGCTTGTGCGAGCCCGTGTGGTTCAGGTCCTCACGCTTCAGATAGATCGCCCGTCCAACCCGCTCTGACAGCCTCCTCGCTTTGTACAGCGGCGTCGGACGGCCGCCGAAGTCGCGCAGCAGGCCGTTCAGCTCCTCCTTATAGGCCGGATCCTCGCGCGCCTGCACCCACGCCTGCTCCAGCTCAGCCAGCGCCGGCATCAGCGTCTCCGGCACGAACTGGCCGCCGTAGGGCCCAAAACGGTGCTCCACTGCGCTCACGCCACGGCCTCGACCGCCGACTGCTCGACGGCCGCGACGAACGCCCTCAGCTTCTCCGCATCCTTCTTCCCCGGAGCGCTCTCCGTGCCGCTCGCGCTGTCAACCGCGAACGGCCCCGTCCGAGCGATCGCCGCCGCCACGTTCCCAGCCCTCAAGCCGCCGCTCAGGATCAACGGGACTTTCGAGCGTCGCCCGCCCAGCAGCGCCCAGTCGAACGTCTCCCCCGTGCCTCCCCTCAACGCCTGCTTCTCGAGCGCCCCCGCGCGCCCGTCGAGCAGGTGGAAGTCCACGTGGTAGCGCTCCAGGTCGCGCACGTCGCCGGGGCCCGCCACCTGGGCCGCCTTGATCACCCGCGCGCCGGTCCGCCGCGGCACCTCGCCGCAGAACGCCGGGCCCTCCTCCCCGTGCAGCTGCACCATCGTCAACCCCAGATCCTCGCTGATCCGCACCACCTGCTCGAGGGGATCGTTCACGAACACTCCGCACAGCTCGACCTTCCGATGCAGCGCCGCCGTGATCCGCTGGGCCTCCTCGAGCGAGCACTGGCGCGGACTGCCGTCGTAGAAGATCATGCCGATCGCCCAGGCGCCCAGCTCGACCGCCAGCTCCGCGTCCGCCAGGCTGGTGATCCCGCAGATCTTCACGCGTGGAGACTTCTCGGGCATGCCCCCACGGTAGCGGGACACCTGCCCTGCCGGGCGTGTGGGGCCCTACCCTTCGGGCGTGCTCGGGTTGGGCACCGAGTTGGGGCGAGTACCGAGCGTCACGCTCACCGTCTTCTTTTCGTAGTGCCCCTTGCCATTCGGGCGCAGTAGCCCGATGCTCACCGTGTCGCCCGGCTTCTTCGCGTCGATGTCGTTCGCCAGGTCTTCCGAGCTACTCACCGTCTTGCCGTCGATCGAGACGATGATGTCGCCGCCGACCGCCACCTGACCGCCTTCGACGCTGCCGTTGATGTTGCCTCCGCGGATACCGGCCTTTTCGGCGGCGGTGCCCTTCTGCACGCTCTGCACCAGCGCGCCCTGCTGCACCGGGAGGTTGAGCGCCGACAGCGAACCGTCGATCGTCAACGAGGTCAAGCCAAGGTAGGCGCCGCGCACGGTGCCGCCTTTCTCGAGCTGGGCGATCTCGCTCTTGGCCGTGTTGATCGGAACCGCGAAGCCGATACCGACGCTGCCGTTGGAGCCGCCGCCGGTCTCGATCTGTGAGTTGATACCGATCACGCGACCCGAGACGTCGAGCAGCGGTCCACCTGAGTTGCCCGGATTGATCGGCGCATCGGTCTGCAAGACATTGTTGATCGCGAAGCCGTTCGGTGCGGTTATCTCGCGCTGAAGGGCCGAGATCACACCGGTTGTCAGCGTCCGTTCCAAATCGAACGGGTTGCCGATCGCGAGCACGGGGTCGCCCACCTGCGCGCTGCTGGAGTCACCGAGCGTGAGCGGGTGCAGCGTCAGCCCGTCGGTTGGAATCCGCAGCACCGCCAGGTCGTTCGAAGGATCCTTGCCGACCACCTTGGCTTCGACCGCCTTGCCTTTTTCAAAGCTCACCGTGACCTTGATCGCGTTCTCGACCACGTGATAGTTCGTCAGGATCGTGCCGTTGGCATCGATCACGATGCCCGACCCGGTCGCCTGGCCCTGTTTCTGAGTTTCCCCGCCGCCGCCGAACAACCCGAACGGCGATTCCGACTTCTGCACGATCGTCGAGGTCACGAACGCGACCCCCGGGGCGTCGCGCACGTATATGTCGTGCGGCGTCAGCCCGGGCCTTTGCTGCGAGGCGTTGGAGGGCGCCAGCGGCGCCGCCTGGATCGTCGTGACGGTCTTCTGCGCGGAGCTCAGCCCGCCGAAGGCCGCGATCACCGCGACGACAACGGCTCCCCCGACCAGGGCAGAGAGAAAGGGAATGAAGAACGTGCGTTTCATCTGAGCAAGGATGATCGGTTGCCATCAAGGCGGTCTAAAGCGAAAGGTCGCGTTGCATAAATCTATTGGAATCCCTGTTCAGCCCCTGCACCGGCGCCTGCTCGGCGGGCTCCAACCCATTGGCCCAGGTACTTCCAGCCCATTGGCCCAGGTACTTACTCAGGCGCGACCGCCGCGATCTCCCCGCAGCGCCCTGAGAGCCGCCTCGGGGTCGCTGGAGCGCATCAGCGACTCCCCCACGAGCACCGCGTCGACACCGGCCTCCTCCAGTTTTCGCAGCTGCTCGGAACCGGCGATCCCCGACTCCGAGACCACTGTCACCCCAGCCGGCATCTCACCCATCAAGCGCGCGCTGCGCTCCGTGTCCACGCTGAAGTCGCGCAGGTCGCGATTGTTGATTCCGATCAGCTTCGCCCCCACGCTCAGCGCCCTGCGCAGCTCCTCACCGTCATGCACCTCCACCAACACGTCCAAGCCGAGCGCGTAGGAGCGCTCGTGCAGCGAGGCCAACTCCTCCATCGCCAGCGCCGCCACAATCAGCAGCACCCCATCGGCTCCCGCGACCTTTGCCTCGTGCAGCTGATATTCGTCGACGATGAAGTCCTTACGCAGGATCGGCAGCCCGCATGCCGCGCGCGCGCTCCGCAGATCCTCGAGCGCTCCGTCGAAATTCGGACCCTCCGTCAGCACCGACAGCGCGCCGGCGCCGCCGCGCTCGTACGCGCTCACCATCTCCCCCACATCGCTTGACTCGCGCAGCGTCCCAGCCGAAGGCGAGCGGCGCTTGAACTCCGCGATCACCGTCATCCCGGGCTCCCGCAAAGCGCCGGCGAAGCGCCACTCCCCGGCGCCGGGCTCGCCCCCGAGGGCAAACGCCCGGTACTCGAGTTCCTCCGCGGGCAGCTCTCGCTTGCGACGCTCCAGCTCCGCGCGCGTGCTGTCCAGGATGCGCTCCAGCACGGTCGGCGTAGGCGCGCTCATCGCTCCAGCACCGTCGGCGTGTGCGCGCTCATCGCTCCAGCACGGTCGGCGTGTGCGCGCTCATCGCTCCAGCACCTCCGCGGCAGGCGCATACTGCCTGCTGGCCTCCAGATAGCGCTCCAAGGCGCCCGCGGCGCTCCCATCCTCCAGCGCCGCGCGCGCGGCCTGCACACCGGCGGCGATGCTCTCGACGACTCCGGCGGCGTAGATCGCGGCGCCGGCGTTGATCAGTGCGAGGTCGGCTCTCGAACCGCTCTCGCCCGCCAAGATCGCGCGTGTCACCGCCGCGTTCTCCGCGGGGGTCCCTCCCTCATAGCCCGGCTCGGCGGCGAGCTCGATCCCGACATCGCCCGGCGTCAACGTGTAGCGGCGCAGCTCCTCGCCGTTCACCTCAACCACCTGGGTCGCAGCCGAGGTAGAGATCTCATCCAGACCGTCCTCGCTGCACACGACCAGCGCGCGGTCCACCCCCAGGCACGCAAGCGCCCCGGCGATCGTCCCCAGGAAGCCCGGATCGGACACGCCGATCAGCTGCCTGCGGGCCCCGGCCGGGTTCGTCAGCGGCCCCAGGAAGTTGAAGATCGTGCGCACCGCCAGCTCGCGTCGCACGGGTATGACGAAACGAGTCGCCTGATGGTGCGCGGGCGCGAACATGAAGCCGAAGCCCGCCACCTCGATACAGCGCGCCACGCCCTCCGGCT
Organism: Solirubrobacteraceae bacterium; assembly: GCA_036511695.1. Taxonomy (GTDB): domain Bacteria; phylum Actinomycetota; class Thermoleophilia; order Solirubrobacterales; family Solirubrobacteraceae; genus Palsa-744. Next base: position 12,931 of record DATCBT010000012.1, read on the forward strand.
CGAGGTCGATACGAGCACCGAGCGCCTCCAGCAGATCGGCCGACCCCGACAGGCTCGTCGCCGAGCGATTTCCGTGCTTGGCCACCGCGCACCCCGCGCCGGCGGCGATCAAGGCGGCCGTGGTCGAGACGTTGAACGTGCGCTTCCCGCCACCGGTACCCGAGGTATCGAGCAGATCCTCGCGCTCTGTCGGCACGTGCGCCGCCAGCGCCCGCATCGTGCGGGCCAGCCCCGCCAGCTCGTCCACCGTCTCACCCTTCGTCCTTAGCGCGATCAAAAAGCCGGCGATCTGGATCTCGGAGACCTCGCCATTCATGATCTCCGCCAAGACCTCCGCGGTCTCATCTGCGCTCAGGTCTCTTTGCGATGCCAGCCCATCGATCGCTCGCGTAAGGATCGCGTTAGGCATCGGTCGCGCCCTCGAGGAAGTTGCCCAACAACTTCCTCCCCTCATCGGTCAGTACCGACTCCGGGTGAAACTGCACGCCCTCCGCCGGCAGCTCGCGGTGGCGCAGCGCCATCAGCACGCCGCCGCCACGCGCCGAGGACTCAAGACAGTCCGGCAGCTCTGGATCGACCACAAGCGAGTGATAGCGCCCGACCGTCAGCGGCGTCGACAGGCCCGCAAAGATCGTCCGGCCATCGTGGTCGATCGTCGCCGCCTTGCCATGCACCGGCTCGTGCAACACCACCCTTCCCCCGAACGCCTGCGCCAGCGCCTGGTGACCAAGACACACCCCGAGCGTCGGTATTCCAGCCTCGGGCAGCCGCCGCGCGACCTCGAGCGAGATGCCCGCCTGATCGGGCGTGCAAGGCCCGGGCGAGATCACGCAGCGCTCGTATCCCCCGGCCAGCAGCTGATCGACGCTCGCCTGGTCGTTACGCACAGTCCGCACGTCGGATCCCAGCTCGCCGAGATATTGGACGAGGTTGTAGGTGAACGAGTCGTAGTTGTCGATCACGAGGACCCTCATCTGGCCCTCTGATCCGCGTAGCGCGACCATGAGTACGCAGGGCAAGCTGGGCAAGGATGAAAAGACCCACCCACCCCGCGTGGCGTGCTACGCACGCGTGCTGGCCGATCTCGGACGATCGGTGAGGACGCCGATCCAGCGCAGCCATGCGTGCTCATGGCCAGTCCGTTTGTTCGCAGGCCAGCTTTATCGCCTGCATCACCGCGCGCGCCTTTGCCACCGACTCCTCATACTCGTACTCCGGCTTGGCATCCGCCACGGTGCCGCCGCCGGCCTGCACATGGGCGACGCCGTCCGTAACCACTACCGTCCGGATGTGAATCGCGGTATCGAGATCTCCGGCATAGCTCAGGTAGCCGATCGCGCCGCCGTAGCCGCCGCGCTTGGTCGACTCCAGCTCGTCGATGATCTGCATCGCGCGCACCTTCGGGGCGCCCGACAGCGTGCCGGCAGGCAATACCGAGCGCAGCGCGTCCATCGCGCCCACCTCCTCGCGCAGCGTGCCCGACACCGAGGAGACGATGTGCATCACGTGGCTGTATGACTCGATCTCCATCAGCTCGTCGACCGTGACGCTGCCGTACTCGCACACCCGCCCCAGATCGTTGCGCCCCAGATCGACCAGCATCACGTGCTCGGCGCGCTCCTTCTCGTCGGCCAGCAGCTCCCCCGCGATCCGCCTGTCCTCCTCCGGGGTCGCCCCGCGCGGGCGGGTTCCGGCGATCGGCCGGGTCGAGACGTGACGCCCTTTCACTGTCAGCAGCGGCTCCGGGCTGGCTCCCACGACCTGAAAGTCGCCGAAGTCCAGGAAGTACATGTAGGGACTCGGGTTGACCGTGCGCAGGCCTCTGTAAATCGAGAACGCCTCGCACGGCACCGGGGCAGACCAGCGTTGCGATGGCACGACCTGAAAGGCGTCCCCGGCGTGGATGTACTCCACGATCCGCTCGACCATGCCTTCAAATTGCGTGCGCTCCATGTTTGACTGAAAGCTCGGGAGTTCCCTGCTTTGCTCGGCCCCGCCCCTCCCACGCGCTCCGTCTGTCTCGAGCGCCTCATCCGCCGCACTGCTCCGAACCGCTACAGGCGCATCGCGCGGTACGGGGCCCTCCAGTCGCACGCGCACCTTGGCGATCGTCTCCGCGGCGGCCACGTAGGCCTGCTCAATATCCGGCTCGGCGTCAAGATCGGCGTTTACGAGAATCGTGACCGTGTGCTTCAGGTGGTCGAACACCACAAGCAGGTCCGACAGCATCAACGCCATGTCTGGGAGTCCCAGCTCGTCTGGGTTGGGATCCCCGAGCGGCTCGACCGTACGCACGAGGTCATAGCCGAAGAAACCGACCGCGCCACCAATAAAAGGAATCCCGCCACTCGCCCCCGCCTCGGAGTCGGGCAGCGGCGCCTGGCTGAAACGGGCGACATACTCGGCCGCCAGCGCGTATGGATCACCGCCGTCAGCCAGCGACCAGCGCAGCACCGAACGTGGCCGCAGGCCGATGAACGAGTATCGCCCCATCCGCTGTCCCTGCTCGGCTGACTCCAGCAGGAAAGAGGGCTGCGCGGGCTCCATCCCGCGCAGCTTCAAGAAGGCCGATACCGGCGTCTCGCAGTCGGCGATGTAGCTGTGGCGCAACGGGATCAGGTTGTGGGCGGGAGGGCTTCCAATCAGCGCGCGCGCCTGCTCGAGGCTCGGCTCCACCCGCACGGCCGTCCCCGCACGGGCCTGCGAGGCGCTAGGAGCGACGCTCATCGAGCACCCGCTCGGCGTCGGCCAATGCGCGTCCACGGCTGTGTAACAGCACGAGCAGGTGATAGATCACGTCGGCCGCCTCTTCGTCCACGCGCTCGTCAGACTCCTCGCGCGCGGCGCGCGAGACCTCCTCGGCCTCCTCCATGACCTTCTCGCCGATGTGCTGCGGATCGTCCAGCAGCTCAACCGTGTAAGAGCCCGCCGGGCGCTCCTTCGCGCGCGCGCTCAACGTTCGCTCCAAGGCCGGCAAGATCTCATGGGGCGCGGGCGGCTCAAACTCGCCACGGTGAAAGCATGTTCGCTCGCCTGTATGGCAGGCAGGGCCCGCCGGTTCCACCAGCGCGAGCAGCGTGTCGCTGTCGCAGTCCAATCGCAGCGCCTTCACCGTCTGGGTATTGCCGCTCGTCGCGCCCTTCCGCCACAGCTCGTCTCGCGAGCGACTCCACAGATGAAGCTCGCCGGTAGCGCGCGTGCGCTTCAGCGCCTGCTCATTCATATAGGCCATCGTCAGCACCTCTCCGCTGTGCCAATCCTGGATCACGCACGGCACGAGCCCCCGCTCGTCGTAGGAGATCTGCTGATCGATGCTTTGAGATCCATCCGCAAGCTCCTCAGAGCGCGTCTGAGTGCTCGCCGAGGAGGAATCTTGGAGCTTTTGGATGGTTTCGCGATCTGCGGCTGGTGTGCTCACCTGCGGGATTGTAGGTTGCTGGACAACGATGACATCGGTGCTCGAACGCAAGCTGCTTGTCCTCACCGGCAAGGGTGGGGTGGGCAAGACGACGGTATCCGCCGCGCTGGGCCTGCTCGCGGCAGATCAAGGGCTGCGCACGATCGTCGTCGAGGTGGGCGACCAGCGTCGGCTGCCCGAGCTGTTCGGGGTCGACATCAAAGACGAGCCGGAGGACGCCGGCTCCGAGGTCGAGCTCCGGAAGAACCTCTGGAGCATCTCGATCGATCCCGACCGTGCGCTGCTCGAGTGGCTGCAGGCGATCGGCGGGCGCGTCTCGGGCCGCGTGCTCGCATCAAGTGGCACCTTCCAGTACTTCGCGGCGGCCGCCCCAGGCGCCAAGGAGCTTGTCAGCATGGTCAAGATCTGGAAGCTCACAGAGGGCGAGCGCGGAGCGCGCAAACGTCCTGGCCGCTACGACCTGGTGATCCTCGACGCCCCCGCCACGGGACACGCGCTGGGCATGCTCCACTCGCCGCAGACCTTCGGCGCGATCGCACGCGTCGGGCCGATCGCCTCGCAAACCGGGCAGGTCAGCGAGCTGCTTTCCGACCCCGCACGATCCGCCTACCTCGCGGTTGCCCAGCCGACCGAGATGGCGGTCACCGAGGCATTGGAGATCCAAGACGGCCTGCAGCGCCAGCTCGGCCGCGATCTACATACGGTCGTCGTCAACGGCACCCTCCCCCGGCGCTTCTCCGCGGCGGAGATCAGCCAGTTCGACAGCCTGGCCGGAAGCGATGGCGTCGAGCGCGACTCTGTGACGCACGCCGCCGCGCTGGCCGCGCATGCCGTGCACAGCCGTGCGAGCTTTCAGCACAATCAGGTCGCCCGCCTGCGCCGCCGGCATTTCGAGGTGCTCCCCGTTCCCTTCCTCTTCACTGCCGAGCTCGACCTTGCCGCCGTCGAGTGGATCGCCGACCACTTGTCGAAACAGCTTTAGCCGCATGCGGCGCCTGTGGGCCGGAGGGCCTGTGGGCCGGAGGGCCCGTGGTAACGGGCCGCGGTCGCTATGCGTAGTTAACTAACAGCGTCAAAGTCTGCGTGACTGGCTCATTCGGCTATCCGCTAACGTACCGCGATCGTCATTGTTCGCCGACAAAGAGCAGCATCGTCTCTCCGTCCCGGCTGTGTGGCTCACGTCACCC
>DATCBT010000013.1:0-65626 GCA_036511695.1 Solirubrobacteraceae bacterium
TGGCTCGTCGCGCAGCTGTGCGACGAGCGCCGCCGCTCGCGGCTGTTTGCACACCAGCTCGCGGTGCTGACACCGCGCGTAGCGCTCGTGGTGCTCGAGCGCTACGAGCAGGAGTGCCTGAAGCAGGCGAGCAAGGCGCCGATGACCGCCGCGGATGACCATTCGCTCGAGGGCGGCGGGCTGGCCGAGCGGCTCGTGGGCGAGGAGGAACGCCTGGCGGTGGACGCGAGGCTCTCCTGGATCGAGTACGCCCGCCGCGAGCTCACCGCCCTCGCCTCGGCAGGACCTCCCAAACGGTGACCCTGCTCGCGCTCGAGCAGGTCGGCCGGCGTCACCGGCATGGTGAGCGCGAGCGCGCAGTGCTGCGCGACGTGTCCCTGACGCTCGACGCGGGCGAATTGGTGGCGATCTGGGGCCCGCGACGTTCGGGTCGCTCCACGCTGCTGCGGGTCGCGGCCGGGATCGAGCCGCCCGACACCGGTTCGGTGCGCTTCGCCGGACGCGCGCTCCCCGGCGGCGGAGCGCTGGGCAGCGGGATCGGCTACTGCCAGAGCGCGCCGCGCGGCGCCGAAGCGCGGGGCGTGCTCGACGAGCTGCTGGTCGCGCAGCTGGCGCGTGGAGTCCCCCAGCCGCGAGCACGAACGCGCGCGTTCACGACACTCGAGCGAGTCGGCGCGGAGGGTTGCGCCGAGCGCTCTCTGCACGAGCTGGACGGCGCCGAGCTGGTGCGTGTGATGCTCGCTCGCGCGCTCGTCCTGGAACCGTCGCTGCTCGTGATCGACGAGCCCGTCAAGGGCGTGGATCTGCTCGAGCGAGACGCGATCCTCTCGCTGCTGCGCTCGCTCGCCGACGAGGGCATCGCGGTCCTGACGAGCGCCGCCGAGGCGACCGGGCTCGCCGGGTCCGACCGCGCTCTGTCATTGGCCGAAGGCGAGCTGCGCGGCAGCTTCGCGCCCGAACTCGCGCCGGTGCTGCCGCTGCGCCGGCGGGTGAGCGCATGATCGCGGCGGACCGATCGAGAGATCGGCCAGCAGACGCCCTACAGTAGGCGCCGTGGGCGTGCTCGAGCTCGAGCGGGTGGTGAAGCGCTACCGCAGAGGCGGGGAGCAGGTGCACGCCGTCGACGGCGTCAGCCTCACGCTCGAGGCGGGTGAGATGCTCGCGCTGCACGGACCGAGCGGCTCCGGCAAGACGACGCTGCTGCTGCTGATCGCGACGCTGCTCTCACCCGACGAGGGTGAGCTGCGCTTCGCCGGACGCGACCTCTCGTCGCTGTCGGAGAGCCAGGCGTGTGACTATCTGCACCGGGACGTCGGGTTCGTCTACCAGAGCCCCCAGCTGATGCCCCGTGTCTCGGCCCTGGAGAACGCCTCGATCAAGCTCCTGCTCGGCGGGATGGGGACGCGTGAAGCCCAGGCCCACGCCTTGCCCTGGCTGGCGCGCGTCGGGCTCAGTGACGCAGACCAGGCACGGCGCACCCCGGAGCAGCTCTCCGGCGGCGAGCGCCAGCGCGTGGCGATCGCACGCGCGCTCGTGGGCGAGCCCCGGCTGATCCTCGCCGACGAGCCCGCGGGCAACCTCGACAGCGCCCGCAGCCGGGAGATCGTCGAGCTGCTGCGCTCGATCGCCCACGAGCGCGGCGCCGCCGTACTGCTTGTCACCCACGACGTCGAGGCGGCGTCGATCGCGGACCGCAGCTACACGCTGCGCGACGGGAGGCTGACGGAGGGCCACTCAGATCGGGAGATGCCCGAGCACACCGCGGCGGGCCTCCATCCGCTGAGCGCGCGAGGCTGAGCGTTGCCACGCCCTGAAGCCGCGCGGGCACGGCCGCTGATGCGGCCCGGCGCCCTGGTGTACCTCTACCGGCGCCGGCTGCGCGTGCATGCCGTGCAGGAGCTGCTCGCGGGCCTCGGTGTGGCCGTCGCCGTGGCGCTCGTCTTTGCCACCACCCTCGTGAGCGGGAGCGTCGCCGGGTCGGCCGGCGAAGTGGTCCACGCCGTCGTCGGTCCCGCCACGCTGCAGCTGCGCACAAGCAGCTCAGACGGCTTCTCCGAGCGTCTGCTCAGGCGCGTCGAACACCTGCCCGGCGTCAAGCAGGCCGCGCCGTTGCTCGAGCAGACAGCGACGATCGAAGGCCCCGACGGGCGACGCCTGACGGTCGACCTGGCGGGCGCCGACACGAGCCTGGTGGTGCTCGACGGACTCGCCCACACCCTGCCGATCGCCACCCTCTCACCGGGCGGGATCGGCCTCAGCAGGACGAGTGCGGAAACGATCGGGATCCCCACCCAAACGGCTGCCGCTCAGCCGGTCGCCGTCGCCCCGAGCACCGTCGCCCCGAGCACGACCCCGCGCGCGCAGACAGGCGGGGCGGGCACGGGGGCGGGCACGATCTCGCTGCTGCTACGCGGGCGAGCCCTGCGCCTGAGGATCTCCGACGTGCTCGGGCCGGAAACGTTCGGCGCGCTCTCACAGGCGAACGTGGCCGTGATGCCGCTGGCGGATCTGCAACGGCTCGCGGGCCTGGACGGGCGCATCACGCGCATCCTCGTGCAGGTGAAGCCTGGGCAGGAGGCGGCCGTGCGGCAAGAGCTGCGAACAGTCGCCGGCGGACGCCTGCTCCTCGCCGCCGCCGACCAGGACGTCGGACTGCTGCGCCAGGCGCTGCGCCCAAGCAATCAGGCGAGCGCTTTCTTCGCGGCGATCAGCGTGCTGCTCGGGGTGCTGCTCGCGTTCAACGCGCTGCTGCTCACCGTTCCCGAGCGACGCCGGGCGATCGCCGATCTGCGTCTGATCGGCGCGCAGCGAACCGCGATCGCGCAGATGCTCCTGTTCCAGGCGCTGTGCCTGGGGATCGCCGCCTCACTCGTGGGGCTGCTCGGTGGCTACGCGCTGTCGCACGGCGTCTTTCACCAGTCGACCGGCTATCTCGCCGAGGCGTTCACGCTGGGGATGCGCACGACCGTCACGGCTCAGCCTCTGATCTTGGCGCTGATCGCGGGCGTGCTCGCCACGTGCCTGGCCTCGGCGGTGCCGCTGCTCGATCTGCGACGCACAGGCGCGTTGGATGCGGTCTACCGCGAGGACGGGGTGCCCGACAACACGCTTTCTCACCGGGCGCGGCGCGGGCTGGCGCTCGCGGTGGGTATCCTGCTGGCGCTCACGACGGCGCTGTTCACGACCACGCCCTCGCTCGCCCTGAGCGCCTGCGCGCTGCTGGCGCTGGCCACGGTGCTCACGGTGCCGTTGACGTTCGCGGGCGTGCTGCGCGCCGCCCATTCACTGGCGCAGCGCCGCCAGCGGCTGACGATCCTGCCGGTGGCGCTCACATCGCTGCGCGCCACCACGCTGCGCTCGCTCGCGCTCGCCGCCACCGGCTCGGTCGCGCTGTTCGGCAGCATCGCCCTGGGCGGCGCGCGGGGGGATCTGCTGCGCGGGATCGACGGCTTCGCCCGCAGCTACTCGGCCGACGCCGCCATCTGGGTTGGCAACCCCGGCGATAACCAGGCGACCGTCGACTTCCGCCCGGACGGCGCCGTGCGGCGCATCGCCGGGATACGTGGGGTCGCGAGCGTGCGCGCCTTCCAGGGAGGATTCCTCGAGCTCGGCGGCAGGCGCGTGTGGATAATCGCGCGGCCGACGGGCGACGAGCGGGAAGTGCTCGACAGCCAGACCTCGGACGGGAGCCCGGCGACGGCGGTTTCCAGACTGAGCGCAGGCGGCTGGATCGCCGTCTCCAAGCAGATCGCCGAAGAACATCATGTCAGTGTCGGAGACACCCTCACTCTGCCGACCCCGAGCGGAGCGGCGCCGTTAAAGATCGCCGCCACGACGACCAACCTCGCCTGGAGTCCCGGCGTGATCTTCATGAGCACCGCCGACTACAGCCGTCTGTGGGCGACGAGTACGCCCACAGCGCTCGGCGTCGAGCTCACGCTCGGCGCCGGTGCGGGGCGCGTGCGCGAGCAGATCGAGCGGGCGCTCGGGGGAGCGAGCGGCCTGCGCGCGACGACCGCACGCGAAAGACAGGCGAGCATCGACACGTTGACCAGCGAAGGACTCGGCCAGCTCGGCGAGATCTCCACGCTGCTGCTGATCGCCGCGATCCTCGCGATGGCCGCCGCGCTGACCTCGGCCATCTGGCAACGGCGGATGTCGCTCGCGATGCTGCGACTCTCGGGGGTGACGCCGCGTCGCGTGCGGCTGATCCTGCTGGTCGAGTCCGCGCTGATACTCGGCGCGGGCTGCGTGACGGGGGCACTCGCCGGCATCTACGGGCAGATCATCATCGACGGCTACCTCGAGCACGTGACCGGCTTTCCCCTCGCAAGCGTCGGCAGGAGTCTCAGGCCGCTGGAGATATTCGTGCTCGTGATGGCCGTCGTGCTCGCGCTCGCGTCGATCCCGGGCTGGCTTGCCTCGCGCGTCTCGCCGACGCTCGCGTTACATGAGTAGGGCCCGAGATCCGTTCGCCGATCCCCGGCTAATGGCGCGCGCGGGTTTTGCCCTGCTGCTCGCAAACGTTCGCTACTGGACGACCGTCGCACCACTCGTGCGTGCCCAGCTTTCCCGCTGGGAGCGCCGTGCGCAGACGATCGGAGATCCATCTCTGCGGACGGTGGCGGTCAGCAAGCTCCGGGGGGAGCGCTTCAACGTCGAGGTGGCGGCAACGCTCGCGACGCTCGCGCCGCGCGCGCGGCGGGAATCCACGGTGCAGGCAATCGTCGCCTTGCAGGTGATGTATGACTACCTCGACCTGCTGACCGAGCAGCCGCTGCCGGACCCCCTGCGCGACGGCCACCGCCTGTTTGCGGCCTTCACTGACGCGCTCACGCTCGATCGGGGACCCGGCGGGGACTACTACCGCGACCTCCCTCGATCGGACGACGGCGGCTACCTGCAAGAGCTGGTGGGAGCGGTGAGAGACGCCCTTGGGCGGTTGCCCGGGGCGGCCGCCGTCGAGGTCGCCCAGGGCAGCGCCGGGCGCTGCGCCGAGGCGCAGATCTTGAGCCACGCGGCGGCCCGTTCTCCGAGCGTGGAGGTCGAGCGCTGGGCCAGGCGCGAAGCGGGCGGCACAGCGCTCCAGTGGCCGGAGTTCCTCGCCGGCGCAACGGCATCCGTGCTCGCCGTGCATGCTCTGATCGCCGCCGCGGCCAATGCGCACACAACGCGCAAGGACGCTGAGGAGCTCGACACTGTGTACCTGTCGATCGGCGCGCTGAGCATGCTCGACAGCCTCGTGGACCGCGAGCAGGACATCGCCGCGGGCGAGCTGGGATACGTCCACCACTACAAGAGCCGGGAGTTGATGGCAGCGCGCCTGCGGGGCGTCGCCACGGACGCGGCGACGAGGGCGCGCGCGCTGCCGAACGCGGCGCACCACATCATGACCCTCGTCGGCATCGTTGCCTACTACAGCTCCGCACCGGCTGCGAGCAGCGCATTCGCCCTGCCCGTGATGGAGCAGATGCGCAGAGAGCTGCGACCGCTGATCACACCTACGCTCGCGCTGATGCGGGCCTGGCGCTTGGCAAAGCGAGTGCGCCGTGCCTGACGGGAAACAGGGTGAGGCAAGACCGATGTATCGTCTACATGAGTCGATCGTTGCACCGCGCCACCTGGGGACGGCATGTGTTACAGCGGTCGTCAAGAGAGGGAAGGGAGCGTGATAGCCAACGTGAAGCAGTGGAAGATCCCGGCAATGATGGTCCTGGCGCCGTTCGGGATGCTCGCCGCCGAGGCGCTCAGCGCGATCGGGCCCGCCAAGGCCCAAGGCGCGACACGCCAACAGCTCGCGCACGCGGCACACACATTGAGGGCGGCCGACAGCGCCCATCTGCGCTATCTCTCGGCCTCAGGCTCGCTGCTGTACGAGGAAGGCAGGGCCTCTGGAACCCTCCCCGGCAATATGCGCGTCCACTTCGATGTCGGCGCCACCTTCAGCGGCAGCTTCACGATCTACACCCGCGGCGGGACGATCACAGGCCACGGGACGGCGACGCCGCACGGAGCGGGCGTATATGAAAGCTTCGCCGGATCGCTCGTCGTCACTCACGGCAGTGGCCGCTACACGCATGCGCAAGGCCGTGCCGGACTCTACGGCACGTTCGACCGCAACAACTACGCCCTCGTCGTGCAGACGACCGGCACGCTCCGCTACTGACGGCCGCAAGTGCGTCGAACGGCAATCAAACGCTGGTGCATGCTGCTGATGGTCGTCATGCTCTGCGCCTGCCTGCCGGCCGCGGCACAGGGGACGTCATCGGCGAGTCTCGGCGCGAAGTTCATCCCCGAGCAGCTGGGGCGGAGGACCACGCTCGAATTCTCCTTCTCCTTCTCCGCCGCCGCGGGTCAGGTGCCGCCGCCGCTGACCCAGATCGAGCTGCGCTACCCCGACAACCTGGGGTTGGGTCTGAGCGGCCTCGGGCTGGCCACGTGCACATCCGCGACCCTCGAAGCATCAGGGCCCTCCGGCTGCCCGCCCAACTCGGTGATGGGCTACGGCCAGGCGCTGACGGGAATCGTGCTCGGCGCCACGCCGATCACCGAGAGCGCGCCGATCACGATCCTGCGCTCGCCGGACGTGGACGGGCATCTGGCGGTGCTCTTCTCCTCGGAAGGGACCGCTCCCGTCGATACTCGGATCGTCTTTCCCGGCCTGCTGCTGCCCGCCTCGGCGCCGTTCGGAGGCCTGGTGAGCGTCGGCGTACCGCTGGTCCCCACGCTGCCCGGCGCCCCCTACATATCCGTCATCTGGCTACACGCCACGCTCGGGCCGCGGAAAGTCACCTACGACGAAGAAGTCAACGGCAGGACGCTCGCCTACACGCCGAAGGGCATCCTGCTGCCCAACAGCTGCCCGCGCGGCGGCTTCCCGTTCGCCGCCCAGTTCGACTTCTTCGACGGCAGCCTCAGCAACGCCCGCACCGCGATGCGATGCCCGGGGCACGGTTAGCTCGTAAGGGCAGTCGCCAGGGCATCCTTGCATTGGCGGGCACTGGCGGGCACTGGCGGGCACTGGCGGGAGGCTTACCCGGATCCCAGTCCGAAATGCCTCCTCACCAGCGGCGCGATGTCGCGAATCGCCCACTGGGCAGGCTCCTCTGTGGGGGCGATACCGCAGAGGACGAGCGCGCCGAGCGAGTCCGAGGCGTGCAGCGAGCCGTGGCTGCCGCCGCCGACGTGCGCGGCGCCACCCCAGTCGACGAACTCGTAGCCGGGGGCGGCGCTGAGCAGGACCTCGCCCGAGGTCGGGCAGGTGAGCGCCGACCAGGCGCGCGCGAGCGCGTCGGGGTAGGTGGGGGTTAGGAGGCTGCCGTCCTCCACGCGCGCGTCGAGCGCCGCCAGGTCTCCCTCGATGCTCCACTTCCTGCCGCGCGGGTCGGTCACGGCGCTGCTCGGATTGCTCGGATTGGTCGAGGCGGCGCCTTGATTAATCGCGGCGCTGCCCGGCGCGAAGCGCAGCTCGCCGCGCTCGCCGCTCGCGATCACCGCCTCGCGCGGGACGTCGTGGGCGTCGCGCTCCAGCCACAGGACCAAATCCACGCCCTCCAGGGCGAGCGTCCTGGTCACCACCGAGGCGCGCATCGCGTCGCGCTCGGCCGCGTTCAGCGCGTACACCATCGCGCCCCGCTGCGAAGGACAGACCGCGATTTGAGCTCCGTTCGCGCCACCAACCTGCCCGCCCTCCGTCCCCCCCTTGGGGCCGAGCACCCCCAGCTCGGCGAGCTCGTCCTGCAGGGCGATCGTGCTCTCCACCGGCGCCTGCGAGTGGTCGGCCATCGCGATCACCGCGTGCTCCTCCAGGAAGCGATCGACACCGCCGCCGGCGTTGAACACGCGCGCCAGCTGCAGATCGGCCTGGGCGATCGAGCGCAGCTGCGCCTCGGGGCCGTGCTTGTGCGAGTACCAGTCATTGTCAGGCAGCGACAGCAGCAGGAAGTCGAACAGGTCGCGCTCGACCATATAGGCGCTCACACAGCCCGAATGGCGGTCGCGCACCCCCGGCATGCCCAGCGCCGAGCGACAGTCGGTGCGCCGCGAGGCGAAGATGTCGGCGTAGAACAGCTCGCGCGGGCCCAGCACCGGGTGGCGCATCAAGCGCGCCGCGAACCTCGTCAGGGCGCTGTCGCGCTGGGGCTCGTGCCGGTGTCGCCCCCTGTACATCAGATATGTCGTCCCGGCCGTGCGCACCTCCGCGTCATCGAGCGTCTCGAACACGGTCGGCGTGTCCGCCGACAGATGGGCGCGGTTCATGTTGTAGACCGTGTCCGTCAGCTGCCGTGCGATCCCGAAGCGCTGCGCGGCGCGAAAGCTCGAGCCGTACTCGACATACCGACCCTCCTCGCGGTGAAACCAGTTCATGCCCGGGATCAAGTGCTCGTCCTGGGCGACGCCCGTCACGATCGAGGCGGCGCACACCGGCGTGACCGACGGGAACGCCGCCACGCAGTCGCTCACATACCGCCCACGCTCGATCAGCGTCGCCAGCATCGGCGCGACCCCCTCCGCCACCGCGCGCTCGAGCATCGCCGGCGCCATCGCGTCGATCACGCACAGGACCAGCTTGGGCGCGCTCACCGGCCCAGGATGCGCAGGCCGGCGTACTTCGCTCCCGCGCGGCGGCGTGTACGCACGAGGAACCACGCGAGCAGCGCCACCGCCACGTAGCCGAGCGGGTGCAGCAGCGCCACGAGCGCGGCCAGCAGCAGCGCGGCGGCGTCGAGGTAGAGCGTCAACGCTTCGCGGGCCGGACGGTCGGGCAGGCGCGCGCGAGCGCCAGCGAGCACCGGGCCGACGACAAGCTGGCCCAGGCCGGCGCAGGCGGCGCCCCCGATCAACCCCGGCCAGGAGGCGTCGCCATGGGCGGCGAGCGTGCCCGCGAACAGCAGCGCGCCGACGGCGAGCGCCTGGGCGGCGATCGCACCACCGGCGGTCGCCGCGAAGCGCTCCGCGCCAAGGCGCCACTGCAGCACGTAGGCGCCGACCAGGACGACCGCGACGGCGAGCAGCCACCAGCCAGACTGCAGGAAATGGTAGCGGCCATGCCCGAAGCCGACCCCCAGCGCTCCCGCGGAGGCCAGCCCGCCGGCCAGCAGCGCGGGCAGGTAGGGCCGCAGCCCGCAGGCGGCCGCCAGACCGAGGCCAAGGCCGATGTAGAAGAAGGTGCCGTTCATGCGTTCGTCCAGCGTCTCAATCCGCCTATGGGGTGCGCTACCGTGCGGGGATGCGAGGCCCGGACGATAACCGACCGCTGCGGCGGCCAGACGGGCGCCGCGCAAGGCCCAAGCCGCGCGGCGGCGAATAGAGCGCGCAGATGGCGGATCGACCGATCGGCGGATCAGGCGGGCGACGAGCGCGGGAGACTGCGCGCGAGCTCGCGCGCTACGAGGCGCTGTTCGCCGCGCGCACGCGCGGGATGAAAAGCTCGGCGATGCGCGAGATGATGGCGCTGACCGAGCGCCCTGAGGTGATCTCGCTCGCCGGCGGGCTGCCCGACACGAGCACGTTTGCGCCCGAGCTGTACGCGAAGCTGATGTCCCAGGTCGCGGCGGAGTCGACCGCACGGGCGCTGCAGTACGGTCCGACCGAGGGGATGGCGGTCACGGTCGACTGCATCGTCGAGGTGATGGCCGCCGAGGGCACATCGGTCGATCCTGCGAACGTGATCGTCACGACCGGCGGTCAGCAGGTGATCGACCTCGTCTGCAAGGCGCTGATCGATCCCGGCGACGTGATCGTTGCGGAGGCGCCGACCTACCCTGGCGCCGTGCCGACGTTCGGCGCCTACCAAGCTGACGTGGTGCAGATCGAGATGGACGCGGACGGGATGCCGATCGACGAGCTGGAGTCGGTGCTCGACCGACTAGCGGGGGAGGGCAAGCGGCCGAAGTTCATCTACACGATCCCCAACTTTCAGAACCCCGGCGGTGTGACGATGTCGCTGCCGCGCCGGCGGCGGCTGGTTGACCTCGCGCGCGAGCGCGAGCTGTTGGTCTTGGAGGACAACCCTTACGGGCTGCTGCGCTACGAAGGCGAGCCGCTGCCGACGCTGTACTCCCTGGACGCCTCGCTCGGTGGCGGCGGCGCGGTCGGTGCGGGTGACGATGGGGTCGCGTCGGACCTCGTCATCTACTTAGGCACGTTCTCGAAGATCCTCTCCCCGGGCCTGCGCCTCGGTTGGGCGGTCGCGCCGCACGCGGTGCTCGAGAAGCTGAACCTCGGCAAACAGGGCGCCGACCTGTGCTCCTCGCCGATCACCCAGCTGTTCGTGTCCGCCTATTTCGCCGAACGGGCGGCCGATGGCCGCCCGGCCTGGATCGAGTACGTGGAGCGCTTACGGGATCTGTACCGTCGCCGGCGCGACGTGATGCTGGAGTCGCTGGCCGAGCACTTCGGCGGGCGTGCCTCCTGGACGCGACCCGAGGGGGGGCTGTTCATCTGGGCGACGCTCGACGGCGTCGACACGACCGACCTGATGGGACGCAGTAAAGGGGTCGCATTTGTGCCGGGTCGCTCGGCATATATGGATGGAGACAGGGGCTCGGGCTCGATGCGACTGAACTTCGCGGGCGTGCCGGAGGAGGACATCCGCGAGGGGATCCGCCGAATCAGCGCGATCGTGGGGCCGAATACGGGAATGTTGATGGGCACATTGACCGGTTCTGAGCCCGCCGGCCAGCCGAGCAGGGAGAGGACCGACCCTGAGAAGGACGCCAAGCTGGCGGAGGTGCTCGAACTGCCGCGGCGCTCCGAGCAAGATTCGCCGTCCCGGCGGCGCAGTCGGGATCGATGAGCGCCCCCAAGAAGGTCGCGGTCCTCAAGGGTGGGGACTCGCTGGAGCGAACCGTCTCGCTGCGCTCGGGCGCGCGGGCGCAGAGCGCGCTGCGCCAGCTCGGCCACGAGGTCGTAGCGATCGATACCGGCCCGGATCTCGTGGGCCAGCTGCTGGAGGCCCGGCCCGACGCGGCGTTCATCGCGCTGCACGGCAGCGACGGCGAGGACGGGACCGTGCAGGGGCTGTTGGAGGCGATCGACATCCCCTATACCGGCTCCGGTCCGGCGGCGTGCATGCGCTGTACGGACAAGGCCCTGGCGAAGTACCTGATGCGCGAGGCGGGCATCCCCACGCCCGAGTTCGCCGCGTTCAAGGAGAGCGCGATCAAAGACCTCGGAGTCGCCGCGGCGCTGCCGAGCCTGGAGCGGAGCATCGGCTTCCCGCTGGTCGCCAAGCCCGCCAGCCAGGGGTCGGCGCTGGGCGTCAAGTTTGCGCGCTCGGCCCAGGAGCTGCCGGGGGCGATCGTCGGCGCGCTGTCGTACGACCGCAAGGTCGTGATCGAGCGCTACATCAAGGGCCGCGACCTGGCCGTCTCGGTGCTGGACTCGGCACTGGACGCGCCGGATGGAAGCCCGCCCACCCCGCTGCCCGTTGTCGAGGCGATCCCGCGTGAAGAGGAGTTCTACAACTACGAGTCGCGTTACGAAATCGGCATGACGACGTTCGTGTGCCCGGCCGAGCTGCCCGACGGCGTCGCCGCGCGCGCACAAGAGCTGGCCCTGGAGACGTATCGCCTGCTCGGCTGCCACGGCGTCGCGCGCGTGGATCTGATGCTCGAGGAGCAGACCGGTGAGCTCACGGTGCTCGAGACGAATGTCGTCCCCGGCCTGACCGAAACAAGCCTGCTGCCGCTGGCCGCGGACGCCGCAGAGATCTGGCTCGACCTGCTGGTACAGCGGATCCTGAACAGCGCCTTCACGCGCTGATCAGGCGACTCCTGAGCAAGCGAGGCAAGGACGCAGGGAGCGTGGCGTGCTGTGCACGCGAGCGACCGAGGACGCCGCGTCGCGCTGGCCGAAACGGGGATGCGAGCCGAAGGCGAGTGTCCCCCGGCTTCGGTCAGGAGTCGCCTGCCGCAAAATCCTCTGGCGAGACCTCATCGAGAAACTCCTTGAACTTCTCGACCACGTCCTCCGACTCGTCCACGTTGTGCTCGAACTCGATCGCCGACTCGGCGATCACCTCGTCCGCGGCGTAGATCGGCGCGCCGGAGCGCACCGCGAGTGCGATCGCGTCGCTCGGGCGGGAGTCGATCTCGAGCTCGCGGCCGGCGACGCTGAGGGTGATCGAGGCGAAGAAGGTGTTCTCGCGCAGCTCGGTCACCGCGACCTGCGTGCATTTGACGTCCAGCTCGCCGAGCATGTCGCACAGCAGGTCGTGGGTCATCGGCCGCGGCGTGCCGGCGCCCTGCAGCTTCATCAGGATCGAGGCAGCCTCAGGGTGACCGATCCAGATCGGCAGGAACTTGTTGCCGTCGGCAGTCTTCAGGAGCACGATCGGCTGCTTGCCAACCATGTCGAAGCTGACGCCGTAGATGACCATCTCCTGCACAAAGTCCTCCAGAGGGGGGTAGCCAGAGTATAAGTACCCGCCGCCGGCGTCCCCCGCCATACGGGGCCGGATTGGGATGTATCTACGCTGCTGAGCCGGTCGAGGGGCAAGCGAGGCAAGGACGCAGAGAGCGTGGTGTGCTACGCACACGTGCTGGCCGAAACGGGGATTCGCGCCGAAGGCGCGTGTCCCCCCGCTTTCGGTCATCGGCCGGCTCAGCCTACGCGCGAAAGCTCCAGAGCTTGTTGCCGAGGAAGTTCAGCGGCATCGACGCCGCCACGGCCAGTGCCTGCGCCGGGACCTTGGAGACACCCCCGCTCTCCACGAGCAGAGTCAGCAGCAGGAGGCTGAAACCCTCGGCCACGAGGCTGACCGCGAGGAAGCGCAGCGCCTGGAAGTGCGCGCGCCCCGCGCGCGCGTCAAACGTCCAGTGGCGGTTGAGCACGAAGTTGTTGAGCACCGCCACGAGCCAGGCAGCCACCGAGGCGACGCGGTAGTCGACCTTGGCGTAGTGCACCAGCAGGGCATACACGGCCACGTTGACCACGAACCCCACGCCGCCCACCAGGCCAAAGCGAACGAGCTGCAGCCAGTTGGCAGGGCGCCGCATGCCGTGCAGGAGGCGGGTATGCGGCCGAATCTCCACGGCCGTCGCCTCGTCGCGCATCCATTCAGGTTAGCGGCACACTCGGTGCGATGCGGCCGCTAGCCTTAGGCCGATGAGATTGCAGCGGAGAGGGGTCGCCGGTTGGGGCGGCCTGCTCGTCATCGTCGCGCTCGCCGGCTGCAGCCAGGCCGGCGCGGGTCCTGCTGGGCACATCTCCAAGGCGAGCGCAACGACCGGCGCAACGACGAGCCAACCGACCGCCGCGAAGACGAGTGGACCGGGGGCGAAGGGGGCGAAGGCGAGCCAACCGGCAGGCGCGGGATCCACGGCGGCCGCGAAGACCCCCGGTGGGCGCGCGGATGTGGCCGAGGTCCGCGATCCGGAAGAAGCCAAGAGCTTTCCGCTGCCGGCGTCAACTCATCATCGCCCCGCGAGCACCCCGAGCGTGGCGGGCGAAGCCGCGGTGGCGGCGGGCGCGCCCTCCGACGCGGAAGTGAAGCGGGAGCTCAACCAGATGCACGCGGTCGAACGCGCGGCGACGCAGACACAACGGCGCGAGCTGACCCCCGTAGCCGGCGGTGAGTCGGTCGGCGGGACCGGCGCGATCCCGATCCCACCCGGGGTTCCGGAAGCCGTGCAGCGGGTGGTCGCCGGCGGCAACGCGATCGCCGACTTCCCCTACATCTGGGGCGGCGGGCACGCGTCGTTCGTCGCCAACGGCTACGACTGCTCCGGCTCGGTCAGCTATGCGTTGGCCGCGGGCGGCTTGCTCAACGCCCCGCTCGTCTCGGGCGATCTCGCCGGCTGGGGGGAACCGGGCCCGGGGCGTTGGATCACGATCTACGCAAACGCCGGGCACACCTTCATGGACGTCGACGGCATGTGGTTCGACACCGCGGGCCGCAGCGGCCCTTACGCCTCCCGCTGGCTGGTGGCGACGCCGCCGCTGGAAGGCTATGCCGTGCGCCACCCGCAGGGGCTGTAGCCGCGCCGCAGACGGCGTAGCGCGAAGAACCGGCATGGGAGAACCGGCATGGGAGAACCGGCGTGAGAGGACCGGCATGAGGGGACCGGCATGAGGGGACCGGCATGAGTCTCCTGGCGATCGCCCTGCTGGCACCGCTCGCCCTGGACGGGGAATCGGTCAACAACAACAACTCGGCAATCGCGGCGCTCTCGCTCGTCTCGATCCTCGCCGGCTTCTTACTGCTGGGCGCCCTGTGGTACTTCGTGTTCCGCGAGAAGGCGCAAGACAAGCGCAAAGACCCCCCGCAGGACTAACGCCGCCGGACTGACGCCGCCAGGCTCAAGGGTTCAGCGAGGACCGGTTGGACAAGCGTCAGCGGGACAGGTTGACGGTGCTGAGCACCGTCGTTGAGAGCGGGCTACGCGAGGAGGCGTTGCGGACGACGAGCCTCAGCATCAGCGACACCTTGCGCAGTTTGCGCAGTTTCGCGGCGGTCTTCTTGCCGAACAGGATCTTCACCGTGCTGTGGCCGCCCTTGGTGGTGATCAGGATCGCTTTCGCGATCACGGTCTGCGGGGGGGTGCCCGCGGGCAGGCCCACGGCGGCAGGGCCGTGGAGACCAATGCGCTTGGCGATGCTGCTGGCGAGCAGCACCTGGAACTGGCCGGCAACCTGCTCGTTGACCGAGTAGCTGATTATGAGGCCCTTCTTCAGGGCGCTCGACAGCGAGTGTGACAGGACCGCCTGCGTGGCCACCGGGCCCGGAATCACTTTTGCGGTGGAGCCTGAGCCGGCGGAGCCGGAGGACGACGCGCCTGGGGTCGCACCCGAGCCGCCGCCTGGGGTCAGAGGGGGGGGCGTCAGAGGGGGGGGCGGAGGTGGAACGGGCCGAGGTGTGCCGTTTACGGTGATCGGCTCGGTGACGCTGGCTTTGTTGCCACCCGTATCGGTCACGGTGAGCGTGACTTCGTAGGTGCCGCTGTACTGATAAGAGTGGAACGCGCTCGCCGCGCAGGGGGCTTTCCAAGGAAGTTCGCAGGGGGAAGTTTCAGGGGAGTTCAGCGACGGGGCGCCGGGGGCGTAGCCGGTGACTTCGGGAGTTTTATCACCGAAGTTCCAGGTGTATTTGGCATAGGTCTTTTGGGGCGTCGTACCTGTGTAAGTAGTGCCCTCATTGAGGGTGATGTCTGACTCCATGCCGTCGAAGCCGACAACTTCACTGGAATTGACAGGGTTGGGGGCGGTGAATTTTGGTTCGAGGCGAATGCCAGCCAAACAAGGTATTCCTGGATAGGGCAGCTTCAGCGCCGCCAGGTTGAAGGCGGTGTTCAGGTAGTAATTACCCCCGGCCAACGTCTGGTTGAAGAGCGTTCCGGCAAACGTTTCCGGGTTGGCGGTGGCGGAGCCGCCGGCAATGGGCGCGAAGAAGTCGCGGCACTCATCGGTCGCCTCGTTGCCACTGGGGTCCTTCCAGGAGTCGAGCAGCGGGTTGGTGACGATGTTCTGCTGCTCGTCGGCGATCTGACCGACGATCAGGTCCGCTAGACCGGTGTCGCAAAAACCGTCGGGCGTGGGCGGTGGGCAAGCTTGCTGGTTGGGCTCCTGCTGATGTGGTCCTTCAAGAAATCTGGTCTTCGCTTCTTCTTCTTCTTGCTTTTCTTTTTCTTCTTTGTTTAGTGTTTTTTCTTCTTTTTCTTTGGTAGATTCTATTTTCTTTTCCTTCGCCTTCTCCTTCTGCTCGATCGGCTTGCTGCTCGGGTCAAAGCCGCCGTCCTGGCACAGGTATGCTTCCGTCGCCGCCTGATCGACAGGACCAAGATGGCCGTCGCCCCGGCCGCCGGCAATCCAAGGTATCGCCGCGTAGAGGATCGTGCTTGTGTCGCCGTTTATCGCGTTGTCAGGGTTGATGTTCGCGTGGTAACTGCAGAAGCTATTCTTGTAGCTCTGATAATTTTCGGGCCCTGTATAAGGATTATTTTCTTCCTTAGCTTTACGTTCCGCTGTTTCGTTTTGTTCAATTTCTGTTTCTGTGATTGAACCCATAAAGTTCGAGCAATGACCGCTTGCTTTACCTTTGTCCAGGCAGACGGTAACCCCTGGAGGGGTGAGCAGGTAGAAGATTGTGGTCATGC
Source organism: Solirubrobacteraceae bacterium (assembly GCA_036511695.1). GTDB lineage: Bacteria > Actinomycetota > Thermoleophilia > Solirubrobacterales > Solirubrobacteraceae > Palsa-744. The sequence continues at coordinate 16,098 of DATCBT010000013.1, forward strand.
CCTTCTGAAGACCGTGGGCGGCGATGAAGCTCTTTAGCTCTTGCTGAATCTGCGCGTTAGTCAGACAGGCGATCGCGTCGGCTTCTCCCGTCGGGTAGCTTTTACCTTCCAGCGGATGCGGGTCTGTGCAATTGCCGACCGCCGGATACGGGTCGGTGTCGGTGTAGGCGCCCATGAAGGTGGACGCATAAGCGGCGTGCTGGTTAGCGGCATCGGTGTACTGAGTGTCCACCGAGAAGACGCTGGCAAACGATCCGCTGGCTGCGCCCATGTTCTGGAAGAACGTGTCGGTCACTTTCTGCCAATCGCCGTGGTAGTGATCGGTTGGATCCCAATAGATGGCGTAGGTTTTGTTGGCAGGGAGGACCGGAGCACCGCTCACGTTGGCGAAGTGTTCCGGTTCAGTCCCGACTCCATCGAGCAGCGCGATGCTACGTGGCTGCAGCCCTACCGTGGTCGTAGTGCTTGGGGCGATTTCGACCGTCTTGACTACAGCCCCCGCCGGCACAGCGCCGAGCAGCAGCGCGATCGACATGGTCGCCGTAGAGGCAAGGGCAAGCGCCATGCGGCGCGCGGCGACCGATCGAAGACCGGCCAGCTGGGAGGGCGAGCGAGTAAAAATGGGCACGAGCCCATCATCGGCAGCACATGCCCGTTGCCTTAGCGCCAACCGACGCGGCTTGCAGACGGCCGCCAAACGGCCGCCAGGAGCGGATCCCGTGGCCGCTTTCGCGGCGGGCGCGCTAAACGTCGCGGGGGATCACGCGATCGATCTCGACCGCCGCCCCGGAGCGGTCGTCGGGGTAGACCACGAAGACGGTCGGCGCTCCACCGAACCAAGCGCTCGTCTCGCCCCCGCCGACGTACTCGGCGGCCCGCTGCGAGCCATCGCCCTGCACCACCCAGACGGGCTGACCCTCATGGAAGGGGCCGTCACCGATGTCAGTCGTTGGTTTCATGTGTCTCAAGTGGGCGATCCAGGACTCGAACCTGGGACCTCCTCCTTATCAGAGAGGCGCTCTAACCATCTGAGCTAATCGCCCGCGGGCGCGGATTCTAGCGGCCGCCTGCGGGCGGCCTACGCCAGCACCAGGGCGGCCGGAGGTACGCGTACGCGTGACAGCAGGCGCGGGCGTGACAGGCATGGGCGACCCGGGCCCCAGCCTAAGCCACCGCGCGCGGCTGCAGGCGGCGGGCGAGCTCGATCGCCTCCTCCGGTGTCGCGAACACAAGCTCCGCGCGATAGCGCCCGTCGCGGGTCGCCTTCACCTGCACATCGACGCCCAGCACGCCGCCGAGCGCCTCGGCGATCTCGCGGGCCGCTTGCTCCTGGTCGGGGTGCGGCACGCTCGGCGCCCTCCCCTTGCCCCCCGGCTTGCTCTCCGTCATAGCCGCCGCCGCGTTGCTCTCCCGCGCGCGAGCTTCCGTAACCCTCACCGACCACCCCTCCGCGACCGCCGTCCGCGCCATGCTCCGCCGCGCCCGGTGATCCTCGGCGAGCAGCAGCGCCCTGCCGTGTCCCTCGCTCAAGGCCCCCTCCTCCAGCAGCTCGATCGTCTCGTCAGGTAGGTCCAGTAGCCGCATCAAGTTGCTCACCGCCACGCGGCTACGCCCCACGCGGCGTCCCACGTCCTCGCGCGTCAGCCCCAGCTCCTCCACCAGCGCCGCACACGCGCGGGCCTCCTCGATCGGATTCAGATCCTCCCGCGCCATGTTCTCGATCAGCGCCAACTCCAGCGCCTCGGCGTCCCCGCGCGGGCGCACCAACGCGGGGATCCTCTCCAAGCCGGCGATCTTCGCCGCCCGCCAGCGGCGCTCGCCGGCGATCAGCTCATACGTCCCGCCGGGCTTCGCCCGCACAAGCACCGGCTGCAGCACGCCCCGCTCACCCAGCGACCCCGCCAAGGCCTGCAGCGCCTCCTCGTCAAACCGCCGCCGCGGCTGCCTCGAGTTCGCCACGATCAGCTCGACCGGCAGCTCGCGCAGCTCGTTCGTCGCGTGCTCCTTCAACCCCCCGCCCGACACCGACAGGATCGCGTCGAGGCCTCTTCCCATCCCCGGCTTTGGCTTAGCCACGCGCTGCTACCTCCTTTGCAAGCTCAAAGTACGCGGCCGCACCCGCGCTGTGGGGGTCGTGGTGGGTGACCGGCAAACCGTAGCTAGGCGCCTCACCCACCCTCACGTTGCGCGGGATCACCGTGTCGAACACCAGCTCCGGGAAGTGCTCGCGCACCTCCCGCTCCACATCGCGGCCCAGCCGGGTACGCGAGTCGTGCATCGTCAACAGCATCCCCGCGACCGTCAAGCGCGGGTTCAGCTCGCGCTGCACCAGCGCCAACGTCTCCAGCAGCCCCGCCAGCCCCTCCAGCGCGAAGTACTCCGTCTGCACCGGCACGATCACCCGGTCGGCCGCGACCAGCGCGCTGACCGTCAGCGGCCCGAGCGAGGGCGGACAGTCGAGCAAGATGAACTCGAACATGTCCCTCACCGGCGCCAGGCACTCGTCCAGGCGCTGCTCAAAGCCCTCGATCCGCGGCAGCTCCACATTCGCGCCCGCCAACCCGGGGCCCGCCGGCAGCACCCTCAGCCCGTCGATCGCCGTGTCCGTCAAGGCCTCCGTCGCCGACGCGGCGCCGGTCAACACCTCGTACAACCCCGGCACCTGCGAGCGCGAAAGGCCCAGGCCGACGGTGGCGTTCGCCTGTGGATCGACGTCGACGAGCAACGTCTCACGTCCGGCCTCGGCGATGCACGCGGCCACGTTCACCGCCGTCGTCGTCTTGCCCACCCCACCCTTCTGGTTGGCGATCGCATACACCGTGCCCACCGAGCGCAAGCTATCAGCAACCAAGGGGCAATTTGCGGGCGACGCCCGCCCGGCGGGGAAACCGCGAAGGGGTCTCGGCGACCTTTTCGAAAACGTGCAGGTGGTGGTCGCGCGCGCCCTCGTATGGCTCGGTACGGCGTATCTCGAGCAGGCGCATGCCCAACTGCTCAGCCGCGCAGGCCGCCTCCGCCTCCCGAGCCGAGTCGCGGCGACCGCGCCAGTCCACGAGAACGCCTCCGTGTTCGAGCAGCGGCGCCGCGTACTCGAGCACCACCGGTTGCGCAGCCAGGGCGCGGGCCACGACCACACCGTTGCGTCTCAACCCCTCGCCCCACTCCTCCGCCCGAGTACAAACGACGCGGGCATTCTCAATCTCCGCCGCCGTCCGCAACCGCTCGATAAACGCACACTTGCGTGCCTGGCTCTCCACCAAAGTGACCTCCGCCCCCGGGACAGCAACCGCCAGCACCAGTCCGGGAAACCCGGCCCCTGCACCGAGATCGGCGATCGTGCCCGCCGCGCGTACAGCATCCAACTCCAGCGCAGCCAGCGAGTCAGCCAGATGAACGTCAATTGCGAGCCTTGCGTCGCGTACCGTCGTGGGAGCGTGCTCGTCTTCCGCCAAACCCCGCAGCACCGCGTCCAACTGGTCCAACTGACGATCACCCAACCCATAAAGCTCACCGAGCGTGGCCAGCGACGGGGCTCTCACAGGAGAACCCCTAACTCCACCCCGGTGCGGTCGGGGCGGTTGTTTCACCGGAAACACATTTCACGTGAAACGGGTCCGGCAGCAGATCAGTCGCCGACCGGCGAGACCACGAGGCGCCGCTCGGGTTCGTCGCCCTCGCTGTGCGTCTCCACGCCGCCGCGATCGCGCAGGAATTCGTGGACGATCCTCCGCTCCGCGGCCGACATCGGCGCGAGCTCGACCGGGCCGCCCGAGCGCAGCGCCTCTTCAGCCGCATCCCCGGCGTCGGCCCGCAGCGACTCCGCGCGGCGCTCGCGATAACCGTCCGCGTCGACCACGACGCGTACCGGCGAGGGACCGTCGGGGAACACGATCCGCTGGGCGAGATGCTGGACGGCGTCGATCGTCTGCCCATGGCGACCGATGAACAGACCGACGTCCTCTCCCCGCAGACAGCCCCGCAGCACGCCGTCGCCCTCCTCCACCTCGACCTTCACGTCGAGGCCCAGTCCGTCCGCGATCTCCCCGAGGAGCTCCTCGAGCGCCTCAGCCGGCTCCAATTCCAGCTCCTCGCCGTCCAGCTCCTCGCCGTCCGCGTCCTCTTCCGGAACCTCGACCCGGCCCTCGTCGTTCATCGTCGCCTGCCCGAGCGCTTCTTCTTCTTGCGCGGCGAGCGCGGTGGGGCCACGCTCGCGCCGCCACCGACGCCCGCTGCCGCCAGCGCCGGCTCGGGCTGGCGGCTGGCCCGTCCATTGGAAGACTCCGCCACCTTCGACGGTTTCGGCGGGGGCGGCCCGATCCGGCGACGGATGAAGTACTGCTGCGCGATCGTCCAGCAGTTGGTGGTGATCCAGTAGACCAGCAATCCCGCCGGATACCTGAACAGGAACGCGACGATCACCAGCGGCAGCACCAGCATCAAGCGGCGCTGGTTGGGGTCGGCCGAGGCGGTCGCCATCAGCGTCGAGATGATCTGCGAGGCGATATAGAGGCCGATCAGCACGATCAGCGCCACACCCGTCGCCTTGGCGGTGATGTCGGGGATGAACAGGAACTTGGCCGAACCGGGGTAGACGACATTGCAGCCCGTTTCCGCCAACCCCTTGGCCGGGATGCTCAGGTGGGGCCCGTAAGGGACGACATGGAAGTACTGCTTCATCTGCGGTCCGCAGATGTCGAGCTTCAGGTCGGTCCGCAGCATGTAGAAGAGCGAGATGAACACCGGCAGCTGCAGGGCGAACGGCAGACAGGAGGCAAGCGGGTTGATCTTGTTCTCCTGGTAGAACTTCATGATCTCCTGCTGCTGGCGCTGTTTGTCCTCCTTGTACTTCTCTTTCAGCGCGCTGATCTCCGGCGCCAGCCGCTGCATCTCCTGCATCCCCTTCAACTGCTTGAAGGTCACCGGCACCAGGATCGCGCGGATCAGCACGGTCAGGCCCACGATCGCCAGGCCCCAACTGCCCCCGACCAGGTGGGCATGGATAAACACCATGATCGATTCGAACAGGTTGATCAGGGGCGAGAACGCCTGCTCGATGATGTTCGCGGAGATGGGCATACGTTTAGGAGCTCTCGGTGTCCTTGAACACTCGCTGAGCGCTCACCGGATCGTACCCGCCATAGCTCCACGGGTTGCACCTGAGCAACCGCCACACACCGAGCACCAAGCCCCTGAGTATGCCGTACTCACCGATCGCATCGACCGCGTATCGCGAGCACGTCGGCTCGTACTTGCAGCGTTGCGGTAGGGCGGGGGATAGCACCCGCCGGTAGAGCACGATCGGCGCGGTCACGACAGCTCGGGCGAGCCGCGTAACGGACGTTGTGGTCTTCGAGCGGCCCTCGTGTGCCTCCGAGGCGCTCACAATCACTCCCCAGCCGGGGGCGTGGCGGTGGCGCCCATGCGAAGCCCAGCCTTGGCAATCAACTCGGTGAGCGAGGCGTCGATCCCCGCCAAGCCCTCACGCTCGGCCAGCTCGCGCGCCTGTGGGCGGGCCACGACCACCAGGTCCTGGCCCGGGCTCAGCTCGGCCTCCGCGCCCGCGAACGCCTCGCGCAACAGGCGCTTGACGCGGTTGCGCGCGACCGCGCCGCCGACCTTGCGCGAGACCGACAGTCCCAGCCGCGGGCGCTCCGCGGTGGCGTTGGGAAAGGAGTACAGCACCAGATGCCGATTGGCGGTCGAACGTCCCTGCCGATACACGCGCTCGAACTCCGCGCTGCGCGAAAGACGTCCGCGGCTAGTGTTCTGAGCCATAAATTCGGTCAGTGTTTGCCGGATGGATGGGCGTGATCTGACGGTCGACGGTGTCGGTGAGTGTGCCGGCAGCACATGGCCGACGGCGGCGGGCGTCAGGCATGTTCAGGCGCCGGGAAACGCCAGCGAATTTATGACTCAGGACACTGGGGGATCGCGGCTTCATCACCCGGCGAAGACCCTCAAGTTGAGAGGCGCTTGCGTCCCTTGTCCCGGCGGCGCTTCAGGGTCAGACGTCCCGCGCGCGTGAGCATGCGGCCGCGGAACCCGTGGGCTCGGGCCCGCTTGCGCTTCTTAGGCTGGTAGGTGCGCTTCATCGTCTAGTTCTCCACTCGCGGCCGTGCTCCTGCTCGAGCGGTCGGCCTGCCGGGGCTCAAGTATAGGACCGTCGCCGCCGCGCTGAATTTTCCCGCCAATTGCGGGCAGCCCCGGTGGGCTGCTCACGAGCGTGGGTTATAGTCGCCAAACCGGGTGCTGCACGGGCCCTCCTTTGAATAGTTGCCATCACTTTCTCCTGGGAGGAGCGGGTTGACGCTGCCGTGAGCGACGAGCTGGAGCACATATGGTCACGCGTGCAAGCCGAGCTTGCCCTGGCCGTCGACGAGTCCACCTACCGCACCTGGCTCGAGGCGCTGCGCGCCGGGGAGATCGATCTCCCCGGCCGCCGCCTGCTGGTCGAAGCCCCTCCAGATACCTACAGCTGGATCCGCGATCGCTTCGGGCGAATCCTGCAGTCCTGCGTCGCCACCGTCCTCGGCCCAGACGTGGTGCTCGACCTCGTCAGCGCTCAAAGCCCCGGCTCCGACGTTGGTGGAGACGTCGCCGTCACCGGCTCCTCCAGCCCCACGCGCGGCCGGTGGGGCGAGCAGCGGAGTCGGGGTCGCAGTTGGGGTGGAGCGCGCCCGCGCGACGCAGGCGCGGGCGCTCATGACAGCATCCCGGGGGGCCCTGACCTCAACTTCCCATCCGGCCCGCTCGGCAACCCCAAGCTCACCTTCGACCAGTTCGTCATCGGCGATTGCAACCGACTGGCCCACGCCGCCGCGCTGACCGTCGCCGAGCTGCCCGCACAGGCCTACAACCCGCTGTTCATCTGCGGTCCCCCCGGCGTCGGCAAGACCCACCTGCTGAGCTCGATCGCGAACCTGCTCATCTCCCACAACCCTGGGCTCACAGTGCGCTGCACCACCGGCGAGTCCTTCACCAACGAGTTCCTCGGCGCCCTCGCAAACAGGCAGACAGACGGCTTCAAGACACGCTTTCGCCACGTCGACGTGCTGCTCGTCGACGACGTCCAGTTCTTCGAGCGCAAGACAAAGACCGAGGAGGAGTTCTTCCATACCTTCAACGCCCTCTACGACGGCGGCCGGCAGATCGTGCTCACGTCCGACCGGCCGCCCGCGGATCTCCAGGCGCTCGAGGACCGGCTGCGCGAGCGCTTCGAGGCCGGCCTCGTCGCCGACGTCAAGCCACCCGAGCTCGCCACTCGCTTGGCGATCCTGCGCAAGCGCGCCCAACACGATCACATCGAACTCGCCGATCCGCTCGCACTGGAGGCGATCGCAGAGCGAGTCGAGCTTAATGTCCGAGCGCTCGAGGGGGCCCTGATCCGCGTCGTGGCCTTCAGCTCGCTGACCGGTCGCCCCCTGACCGTCGAGCTCGCCCGAGAGGTCCTCGATGGCCTCTACCCGGCGCCCGCTCAAGCAAAGCCGCGAGCGCCTCGGTCGGTCGCTGAGATTCAGGCCGCCGCCTGCGAGCACTTCGGGCTCTCCTCCGAGGAGCTCCTCTCCCCCACCCGTACTCCCCGTATCGCCTGGCCACGACAGGTAGCCATGTACCTGGCCCGTGAGCTGACCGACGAGTCACTCCCATCCATCGGCCGCCACTTCGGCGGGCGCGACCACACCACAGTCCTCCACGCCTGGCGACGCACCACCGCCCGAATCGCCGCCGATGACGCCTCACGCGAGGCTGTGGAGAAGCTGTGCGATCAGCTCAACTCCAAGCGCACCTGACAAGGATCAACACAGCCCCGACCGCCAGGCCTGAGAGACTTCCCAAAATCTGTCCACAGCTCATCCACCGCCAATCCAGGCGATTCATCAACCAGCAAGCCAAGTCCACAACTTCACAGCCCCTACTACCTCCTATCTTTCTCTGAAGGTGTCTTCATGAAGCTTTCTCTCTCAGCCGCTGAGCTGCTGGCCCAACTACAGACCGTTACTCGCGTAGCCTCGACACGCAGTGCCGTCCAGGCGCTCTCCGGCGTGATGATCTCAGCCCAGGAGGGCTCAACGCCTGAGTTGCTCGCCACCGACATGGAGATCGGGCTGCGAGTTCCCCTCAAGGCCGAGATGATCCACCCCGGCGCTGTCGTGCTTCCCGCTCGCCTCTTGCTCGATGTCGCTCGCTCGCTGCCGGCTGAGCAGTTGACGCTCGAGCTGAGAGCCGCGGAGCAAGACGTCGAGCTGATCTCCGGACCGGCCACCTTTCATCTGCGCACGCTCCGGGCCGAGGACTTCCCGTCGCTGCCGACGCCAGCCGTGGACACCCGGATCGAGCTGCCCGCCGAGGCCTTCGTGCAGACGATCTCCCGCGTCGCTCGCTCGGCCTCCCGCGACGAGACCCGCCCCGTCCTCACGGGCATCCTCATGTCGGCCTCCGGCCAGGAGCTGCGTATGGTTGCGACCGACTCCTATCGCCTCAGCGTCAAGGAGACCGCGCTTCAGGCTCCACTACAGGGCAGCCTCGAGGCGAACATCCCCGCCCGTGCCCTGCAGGAGCTGGCACGTATCGCCCAACAGGCCGAGAGTGAGTCGCTCGCCGTCAGTGTCGGGCAGAACCAGGTCGTCTTCGAGTTCGGCGAGATCGTCCTCTCCTCGCGCCTGATCGACGGTCAGTTCCCCAACTATCGCCAGCTGCTGCCCGAGTCGGTCGAGCACGAGCTGCGCCTCGCGAGCGCCGAGGTAACCGATGTGGTGCGCCGAATCAGCCTGCTCGCCCAGAAGAATGCGCCGCTGCGCCTCAGCTTCCGCGAGGGGGAGCTCACGATCTCGGCCCAAACCCCCGATGTCGGCGAGGCCTCGGAGACGATCCCTGTTCCCTTTCACGGCGAGCCCTTCGAGATCGGCTTCAACCCCGAGTTCCTGCGCGACGGCCTCGAGAGCGTCGAGTCCGAGGAGCTCGTCCTGAAGCTGATCAGCCCGCTCCGCCCCGGGCTGATCGAGTCGCCTGACTCCGGCGACTTCGTGTACCTGATCATGCCGATCCGCTTGAACGCATGATTTGTGCCGGTGGGTACATGTACCCACCGGTGGGGCCGCACATGTGCGGCCCCAGAGCAGGGGCACATGTGCCCCTGCTGGCCTCGCCGCATGCGGCGAGGACCCCTACAACGAGTACGTGAACGATGCGTGTGGTCAGCGTGCAGCTGCGCGACTTCCGCACCTATCCCCGCGCCGAAGCCCGTCTCGGCGCGGGCCTTACGGTCGTCCACGGGCCCAACGGCGCGGGCAAGTCGAACCTGCTCGAGGCGCTCTACTACGGCTGTGCCGGGCGCTCGCCGCGGACCCGTAACGAGCGTGAGCTGGTGCGCTTCGGCGCCCAGGCCACCCGTGTCGTCGTGCGGCTCGCGGACGGCTCGCGCGCGCACGAGCTGAGCGTCGGCTTCGAGCCGGGGCAGCCAAAGCGCATGAGCTCCGACGGGGCGCCCGTCGAGCGCCTGCTCGACGTCGAGGCGCGACCGCTGCTCAGCGTCTTCCTCCCCGACCGCCTGGAGCTGCTCAAGGGGCCTCCAGCCGTGCGTCGCGCCCACCTCGATCAGGTCGTCACGGCCGTCTGGCCTACGCGCGCCACCGATCGGCGCGCCTACTCACGCGTGCTCGCCCAGCGCAACGCCCTGATCGGCGGCATTCGCGCCGGCCGCGCCTCGCGCGCCACGCTCGCGACCTGGGACCGGGAGCTGGCCCGCCATGCGCTGGTGCTGCGCGAGCACCGCGCCGGGGCGGTCGCTCTGCTCGCTGAGCCGTTCGCCGCGCGCGCCGACGAGCTGGGCCTGAGCGGCGCCGCGCGGCTCGACTACCGTCCCCGCTCGCGCGCTCACGACGAGGACGAGTTCATCGCCGAGCTACAGGCCCGCCTGCCCGCCGATCTCGAGCGCGGCTTCTCCAGCCACGGCCCCCACCGCGATGAGCTCGCCCTCCTACGCGACGGACGTGAGCTGCGTCTCTACGGCTCCCAGGGCGAGCAGCGTCTGGCGCTGCTGGCGCTGTTGCTCGCCGAGCGCGCCGTCCTGGCCCGCGAACGCCGCCGCACGCCGCTGATGCTGCTCGACGATGTGATGAGCGAGCTCGACGCCGAGCGCCGCGAGCTGCTCGCGCGCGAGCTCACCTCCGGCGGGCAGAGCGTGATCGCGACCACCGACCTCGCCCACGTCCCCGGTGCCACCGATGCCACCGTCACGCGCCTGCGCGTCTCTCCCGGGGCGATCCTGCAGGAGGCGCTAGCGGCATGAGGATCGCCCCACGCCCCCTATCCACCGCGCTCGACGCGCTCACAGCCACGCTCGCGCCGGCCACGACCCTCGCCCACGTGCAGGAGGTCTGGGAGCGCGCGGCCGGCCCGGCGGTCGCCGCGGCGGCTCGTCCCACAGCTGAGCGCAACGGCGTCCTGACCGTGACCTGCGCCGCCGCGGTGTGGGCTCAGGAGCTCGACCTGATGGCCGCCGAGCTGCTCGCGCGCCTCAACGCGGCGCTCGGCGAGGAGGCGATTCGCGAGCTGCGTTGCCGGACTGGCTGAGCATGAGTGCAGGGCTTCCGGGCGACGCGACGGGGCGCCCGCCGAAGCGCCCACGGCGTCAATCGGGCGACGGGGTCCGGATTCATGGCCCTGTGACGGTGGAAATCCCTGCAAATACGCATAAAATGCGCTGAATCCGGAACCCGGCTGTGCTATTATTCTGTAAACACTTACCCCGCCCCGGCCCGCGGTCTTTGCACCCGCGATTCCGGGGCGTTCTCACGTCATCGAGGGACCATTGACCACAGGCACCGACAACTCTGACAGCGGGGGCGCCACCAAGGGCGGCGTCAACGATCCGTCGATGACGGACGCCGCCGCCGGCTACGACGCCCAGGACATCTCGGTCCTCGAGGGACTCGAGGCGGTACGCCTGCGCCCGGGCATGTACATCGGCTCGACTGGCGTGATGGGCCTGCACCACCTCGTCTACGAGCTCGTCGACAACTCCGTCGACGAGGCCCTTGCGGGCTTCTGCTCGGAGGTCTCGGTCACGATCCACCCCGACAACTCCGTCACGGAGGTCGACAACGGCCGCGGCATCCCGGTCGGGAACATGGAGAAGGAGGGCAAGCCGGCCGTCGAAGTCGTGCTCACCGTGCTGCACTCGGGCGGCAAGTTCGGCGAGGGCGGCGGCTACAAGGTCTCCGGCGGTCTGCACGGCGTCGGCGTCTCGGTCGTCAACGCGCTCTCCGAAAAGCTCCGCGTGGAGGTCCGGCGCGACGGCCACGTCTTCTCCCAGGAGTACTCGCGCGGCGCCCCGCTCGCTCCGCTCCATGAGGGGGAGGTCCTGGCCAAGGGCGAGCCGACGGGCACTCGCATCACTTTCCTGCCCGACGCGGACATCTTCGAGTCGCTCGATTTCGACTTCCACACGCTCGAGGAGCGTCTGCGCGAGACCGCGTTCCTCACACGCGGGCTGAGGATCTCGATCGTCGACGAGCGTGGCGAGGGCCACGCCGCCGAGTTTCAGTACGAGGGCGGCATCGAGGACTTCGTCTCCTACCTGAACGAGAACAAGGACACCGTCCATCGCAAGGTCATCTTCTTCGCCGGCGAGGGCAAGGAAGGCGCCGCCGAGATCGCGATGCAGTGGAACTCCTCCTATCAAGAGTCGATCCACTCGTTCGCCAACAACATCAACACGCGTGAGGGCGGCTCGCACATGTCGGGCTTTCGCTCGGCGCTCACGCGCACGCTCAACAAGTACGCGCGCGACAAGGGTCTGCTCAAGGAGAAAGAGGACAACCTCACCGGCGAGGACGTGCGCGAGGGTCTCACCGCGGTGATCTCCGTCAAGCTGCGCGACCCCCAGTTCGAGGGCCAGACCAAGACCAAGCTCGGCAACCCGGGCATGGCCGGCTTCGTCGAGTCGATCGTCAACACCGGTCTGGGTGAGTTCCTGGAGGAGAACCCGTCAGAGGCGCGCGCGGTGATCATGAAGTCCGTCCAAGCCCAGCGCGCGCGTGAGGCCGCCCGTAAGGCGCGCGATCTGACCAGGCGCAAGTCGGCGCTTGAGAACTCCACCCTCCCCGGCAAGCTCGCCGACTGCTCGGTCAAGGATCCCTCGCTGGCTGAGCTGTTCGTGGTCGAGGGCGACTCCGCCGGCGGCTCGGCCAAGCAGGGCCGCGACCGCTCGACGCAGGCGGTGCTGCCACTGCGCGGCAAGATCCTCAACGTCGAGAAGTCGCGCATCGACAAGGTGCTCCAGAACACCGAGATCCAAGCGCTGATCACGGCGATCGGCACCGGCGTGCGCGATGAGTTCAACATCGAGAATGCCCGCTACCACAAGGTCGTGCTGATGACCGACGCCGACGTCGACGGCGCCCACATCCGCACGCTCGTGCTCACCCTCCTGTTCCGCGAGATGCAGGAGCTGATCGAAGCCGGCTATGTCTACATCGCCAAGCCCCCGCTCTACAAGCTCAAGCAGGGCGCGCGCGAGCGCTACATCGAAAAGGACTCGGAGCTCGAGGAGATCCTGCTCTCGGACAAGTGGGAGAAGCTCGATGTCTCCGACCGTCACGGCATTCAGTTCAAGCTGACCGAAACACGCTGGCAGCGTTTCTCCCGGCTGCTCAAGCAGTACGAGGGCTGGTCATCCTCGCTGCGCGCCGTCCACGGCCACGACATGGTCCAGTTTCTCGAGGAGTCTTCGCTGCTCGACGAACAGGTGATGAGCAGTGACGCCGCGATCGAGGTGCTCAAGCGCATCGGTGTCGAGGGCGAGGCGCACGCGACCGAGCTCGTCGAGGAGGACCCGCTCGAGATCCGCGTCAAGGCCGTGGAAGCCGCGACCGGCTTCGCTCGCACCCATCGCATCAAGCGCGCCCTGTTCGACTCCCAGGAGTACCGCCAGCTCGCGCGCGTCCACGCCCAGCTGATCGAGCTCTCCGGCACGCCCCCGTTCGACGTCCGTCTCGGCGACGCGCGCGAGCGCGCGCTCACCTTCGAGGCGCTCCGTGCGGCCGTGATGACCGTCGCGCAGAAGGGCATCAAACTCCAGCGCTTCAAGGGCCTCGGCGAGATGAACGCCGACCAGCTGGGCGAAACCACGATGGCGCCCGCGACGCGCACACTCGCGCAGGTCACGCTCGAGGACGCCTTCGCCGCCGACCGCATCTTCTCGATGCTCATGGGCGACCAGGTTGAGCCGCGCCGGGCATTCATCGAGGACAACGCACGCGCCGTCGCGAACCTGGACGTGTAGGAGGTGAACCACTAGATGGCATCAACAGACACCCTCTCCGGCGGCAACATCGAACCGCGCGCGCTCGAGGAGGAGATGCGCACCGCCTACCTCGACTACGCGATGTCGGTGATCGTCGGGCGCGCGCTGCCGGACGTGCGCGATGGTCTGAAGCCGGTCCATCGCCGCGTGCTCTACGCGATGAACGAGCTCGGCCTGGGGCCGACGCGCTCCTACGCCAAGTGCGCGAAGATCGTCGGCGAGGTGATGGGCAACTATCACCCGCACGGCGACTCCGCGATCTACGACACGCTCGTGCGCATGGCCCAGGAGTTCTCGATGCGCAACGAGCTCGTCGACGGACAGGGCAACTTCGGCTCGATCGACGACGACCCGGCCGCCGCGATGCGCTACACAGAGGCGCGCCTGGCGCGGATCGCGACCGAGATGCTGCGCGATCTCGACATGGACACCGTCGACTTCGTACCCAACTACGACGGCTCGCGGCGCGAACCGCTCGTGCTGCCCGCTCGCTTCCCCAACCTGCTCGTCAACGGCTCCTCGGGCATCGCTGTGGGCATGGCGACCAACATCCCACCCCACAACCTGCGCGAGGTGATCGCCGCGACGATCGCCTACATCGACGACCCGGAGATGGAGGTCGAGGGCCTGATGCGCCACATCAAGGGCCCAGACTTCCCGACGGGCGGGATCATCCTCGGTCGCGCGGGCATCAAAGACGCCTACGAGACCGGCCGCGGTCGTGTGCGCATCCAGGCGCGCGCACACATCGAGCCGCTCAAGCAGGGCAAGGAGGCGATCGTCGTCACCGAGCTGCCCTTCATGGTCAAGAAGGGTGGGCCGGGCGGACTGATCGAAAAGATCGCCGAACTCGTGCGCGAAAAGAAGATCCCCGAGATCTCCGACCTGAACGACTACTCGGATAAGCGTGGGATGCGCCTGATGATCGAGCTCAAGCGCGACGCGATCCCGAAGGTCGTGCTCAACAAGCTTTACAAGCACACGCCGATGCAGAGCACGTTCGGCGTGAACATGGTCGCGCTCGTCGACAATGTCCCGCGCACGCTGAACCTGCGGGCGGTGATTCACAACTACGTGGCTCATCAGCGCGAAGTGATCGTGCGCCGCACCAAGCACGAGCTGTCCGAGAAGGAGGCCCGCGCTCACATCCTCGAAGGGCTGTTGATCGCGCTCGAGAACCTCGACGCGATCATCGAGCTGATCCGCGGCTCACGTGACCGCGACAACGCGCGCGAACAGCTGATCGCGGGCTTCGAGCTCAGCCCGATCCAGGCAACCGCGATCCTCGACCTGCGGCTCTCGCAGCTGACGGCGCTCGAGGCCGACGGGATCAAACAGGAGCACGCCGACGTGAGCGAGCGAATCGCCGAGCTGCGCGCGATCCTCGGCGACGAGAGTCGTGTGCTCACGGTCATCAAGGAGGAGCTCACGGAGATCTCAGAGCGCTTCGGCGACGAGCGCCGCTCGGAGATCACCCACTCCGAGGACGAGATCGACATCGAGGACCTGATCGCCGACCAGCAGATGGTGATCACGATCACCCAGACGGGCTACATCAAGTCGCTGCCGCTGGCCACCTACCGCCAGCAGCAGCGCGGCGGGCGCGGCGTGACCGGGATGGACATGAAGGACGGGGACTTCATCGAGCATCTATTCGTGTGCTCCTCGCACGACTACCTGCTGTTCTTCTCCAACCGCGGCAAGGTCTATCGCTCCAAGGTCTATGAGCTGCCCGAGGCACAGCGCACGGCCAAGGGGCGCGCGCTCGTCAACATCCTGCCGCTGCGCGAAGGCGAGCGGATCCAGGCGGTGCTCTCGACACGCGACTTCACCGAGACGAAGTACCTCGTGTTCGCCACGCGCAACGGCACGGTCAAGAAGACGGAGCTGCTCGCCTACAACACCCCGATGAAAGCCGACGGGATCATCGCGATCAAGATCCGCGACGAGGACGAACTGCTCGCCGTCCGCGCGGTCGACCCCGAAGATGAGGTCATCATGAGCTCGCGCGCCGGCCTGACCGTGCGCTTTGCCGAGTCCGACGCTCGCTCGATGGGGCGCGACACCACCGGCGTGCGCGGCATGGATGTGGGTAAGAACGGGAAGGTGATCGCGATGGACGTCGCCCGCGACGACATGGACCTGCTGGTGGTCACGGAGAATGGCTACGGCAAGCGCACCCGGATCGACCAATATCGCAAGACCCACCGTGGCGCCAAAGGCGTCAAGACGATCGGCCTGACAGAGAAAAAGGGCGGTCTCGCGGGGGCGCTCGTCGTGCGCGAGCACCACGAGCTGGTGTTCATCAGCGTCGGCGGAATGGTCCAGCGCACGTCCGCCGGCGGTATCTCCCAGCAGGGTCGCTCGGCGACCGGTGTGCGGGTGATGAACCTCAAGGAGGACGACGTCGTCAGTGCGATCGCGCTCGTCATCGACAACGTCGAGCCCGACGAGGGCGATGGGGCCATCGACGGCGTTGAGGGCGTGGTTGCGGCGACGCCGGACACGCCCGCCGTGGAGGCGTCGATAGAGGAGGAGCCGGCGAGCGAGGCGCCGCTCGCGGAGGCGGAGGACACCGAGGATCAGTAGCGCTCCGGTAGCGCTACGCACAGGACTTGCCGAGCGTCACCTCCGTCCGCTACTCTGGCCAGACCAGAGAAAGGAGGTGGTCCTAACGTTGGCAGACAGTTTTTGCGGGACTCTGGAGGTGACCGGCCGCTAGGTCGGACAGGCTGGACCGCTTAGCGGAATCCAACCCGGGACACCCCGAGACGATCGCTGGTTCTGGTCCCCCCGGCAGCCTTTTTCGACCGTCTCGGTCTTTCCAGTCAGAGCAGTACCGCGCGGGGCGCCGCCGGTCGGGCGCCCCGCGTGGGTGACGTCTGCGCCTCCCCGACGGCCAGCCAGGCAAGGGCTCGCCGATCGGTCAGTGCCTTATGCGAAGGGCGTCCAGTTGTGGCATGCGCCCCTGACGGTTCGATGGCCAAGCCAGGCAAGATGAAAAGGCCCGCCCACCCAGCGAAGTGTGCTTGGCACACGTGCGGTGAGGACGCCACCGATCGACGATCAAGATGCGCTCGCCGATCGGCCAGCGCCGCGCCAGCGGACCGTCAGGCTGCCTGGGGCAGGTACTGCAGCCATGCCGTCGGAATCGTCGGGCTGGCCACGTGGATGAAGATCTCCGCGCGTGGCGTGCGTGGCGCGTGGCGCGGGTGCATCCCCGCCTGTTTGGGCAGGCGGTCGCCCTTGCGCCGGTTGCAGGGTGCGCAGGAGGCGACGATGTTCTCCCAGCTCGAGGATCCGCCCTTGGAACGTGGGATCACATGGTCCACCGTGAGGTTCGAGTGCGAGCCGCAGTACTGACAGGTCCAGCGGTCGCGGGCGAACACCGCGCGACGGGTGATCTTGCGTCGGTGGGCGTCGCGGGGGATATGCACATAGCTGACCAGCCTGATCACAACCGGTCGCGCGAGCGTCGCGTTCTCGGAGTGCAACTCCCAGCCGCCTCGCTCCAGCAGCTCGGCCCTATCCTTCAACAGCAGGACCACCGCGCGCCGGACCGAGCACACGTTGATCGGCTCATATGTAGCGTTGAGAACGAGCACCCGGCCACTGTCAGGCCCGCGTCGCAAGCGCTCGGAATGCGACACGGACCGAATTGGCACAGGTGGAACGGTGGTATCCACTGCGAGGCGGAGTGTATCGACCCGCGCCGCTCAGGCCGCCGGGTAGGAGCCGAGCACACGTACCTCCTCGCAAATCTCACGCACGTCGGCGACGGCTTCGCGCACGGTCTGCTCGGCCGGCAGGCTGCCCTGGAGGTCGACGAAGAACATGTAGTGCCCGAGTCGTTCGCGTCGGGGCCGGGACTCGATCCTTGTGAGGTTTATGTCCCGGCGAGCGAACTCATTCAGACAGCGCACCAGCCAACCGGGGCTGTCGGCGCCGGCGCCCCAGAACACCAGTGATGTCTTCCAGCCGCGTTGCTCACCGACGCTGCGCAGGGGAGGCGCCGTGACGGCTGCGCGCTGGGCTTGGGCGAGCCACACAAAGCGTGTCTCGTTGTCGTCGCGGTCCTGCACGCCGTCCCGAATGACCGTGCCTCCGTAAATGTCTGCCGCGAGCCTCGTGCCCAGCGCGGCAAGCCCCTGCCCGGAGTTCGCCACCACTTCCCTCACCGCTTGGGCGGTCGAGCTGGCGGGAAGGATCTGTGCGTGGGGGAGCTCGTTGCGTAGGAACCGCATGCATTGTCCCGGGACCTGTGGGTGGGAGAGGACCGTATTTATGTCTATTAATTCGACTAACTGCGATGCAATCAGCGAGTGCCTGATCGTGAGCAGGGCCTCCCCCACGATCTGCACACCGGGCGCCTCGTCCGCGAGTAGGTCGAGCGTGACGCTGATGGAGCCGTCGAGCGAGTTCTCGATCGGGACGATCGCCCACTCCGTCTCCCCCTGGCGGAGCGCCATGACAGTGTCGTAGATCGTCGCCCGCGGGATGGGCTCGACCGAATCGGGCGTGGCACTGGACAGCAGCGCCTCCTCGCTGAAAGTCCCCTCGGGACCGAGGTAGCCAACCTTGGGAGCCGTCCGAGAACCCGTCTGAGAACCCCGGGGTGTCTCCTCAGCGGCCATTGGCGCGCGAGCTGGAGGGTCTTCGGAGGACACTCAGACACCATTGCCCGCAGGGGCGGAGATCGCCTGGCGCACCGCCTCGGCCTCCTCGGGCGATAGCTCCAGCTCGCCCTCTCCGCCGTGCACCTGCTTGGCGTAGACGCGCGCCTGATCGCGGTGGTGGATGCAGGACAGCACGATGCCCGAGCGTTGCTCGTCGAGCAGCGCGATCGACATCGACTGTTGCCCGGATAGCTCGTTGTAAGCGTCGTAGCGCACCAGCGCCCGGTGCGCGATCGCCCCTTGCAGTGCCAGCTCGACCCCGGCAAGTCGCCCGTCCAGGCGCGAAGCGACCTCCTCGACGTACTCGTGCAGCCCCGCGAACGCGTCTTGCATGGCGGCGGCGTGGGCCACCACGTCGCGCTCGCCCTGCTCGCCGAGCACAAGCCGCTGAGCACGCCGCAGGCTGCGCATCCCGAGCGCCAGCGCGGCGCATCCCAACAGTGCCACGACCGCCACTGCCCCGGCGGCGATCGCGATCAGACCCTGCGTGTCAGTGAGCGAGGTAGCCATCGGCACAACTTAGCTGCTCGTACCGGCGGCAGGCCGGCGTCCTGAGCCCACGCGAGCCTCGATCGCGTGGGCCGGCTCTCTGGCGACGCCGCCGGCCGCGCAAGCCCTCACGGCCCAAAGATAGCCAGGAACGTGCCCTTGTTGTTTTCGAGGTCGTTCTCGCCCGGCACTCCCTCGATGTTCACCTGGACCTTGGAGGCCACTCCGAGGGGCACGCCGGTGACGGGGATGTCGACGTTGACCGTCTTGCCGGGTTCGGTCTTGTTGATCGCATGAGAGGCCTTGAGCTGCTTGCCGCCGGCGGTGACCGTGACGTCGGCCTTGACGTCGGTCTCGGGGGATTCACCGGAGTTTTCGACCTGGACGGTGAAGGTCGGACTGCCGCCGCCGCTGACGTGGTTGAGCGCGGGTTCAGGTTCCAGATTGCTGGCGCCTACGCTCACCCCCTTGAGGGCGCTGCCGTGGTTGCCGGTGACCGGCTGTGAGCCCTGAGTGGCGCTGACCGGCTGTCCGGTGATGCGCGCGAGGACCGTCGCTGCTTCGAGCCAGCCGAGGTTGGGAAGGAAGTTGCTGGAGGTGGTGCTCTGGCCTTGAATGCCGTTGGCCGTGAGCGTTTCCTGAATCAGCGGCACGATGCGCTGGGAGTAGATCACGTCGGAGGCCAGGAAGATCTCCATGTCGCCGGCGATCGGCGTGCTCGCTTGCTTGGCCTGCCCGCCGAGCGCCGTGCGCATCAGGCTGGTCACCTTCGCCACCCCTTCGGCGCGCAGGTCGAGCGCCAGCAGCAGGTTGCGCTGGGCGCCGACCATCGCTCCGGGGACGCTCAGGCCCTTCGCGCTCGCTGCCTGGCTCTGTGCCTGAACGTGCAGTTGGTCGAGTTGGACCTCGACATCGAGCGCGGACTTGGAGTTGGCGTTGGAGAGCGCCGTGAAGAACGGCTGGGAGACCTGCTGGGCGGATTCCTGTGTGATCCGGTTCACATCCCGGTTATAGCTTTCCAACCCCTGCTTTTTCTGGCCTTTCAGGTAGCCGTTGACGACCAGCACGATCACGATCAACAGCACGACGCCGACGGCTGCCGCCAGGCGCCGGCGCACCATCAGCGTGTGCTGGTCCAGCGGGAGCGAGCCGTCGCCGTCGCTGGGCTGGGCACGCCGCGGCCGAGGCCGCGGCGGCGTGCGAGGCGTTCGAGCTACCGGTCGAGGCGCTGTCTCCTCGCCATCGTCGAAGAACGACAAAAGCCAATTGCTCCTTTGCGGGGTTCCCGGAAGAGGCAAGTATGACTGCCGGCCACTCCCCTCGTGATCCTGCAATTTCTCGGTCAATGCGCGTTTTCCTGCGACGTTTGGCAGGGAGCGGGCCTGTGGGCGGCGAACGCAGGAGCCGGTGGACTCGCTCGACACCCTCGTCCACACCCACCCCGGACCAGATCAGAGCCGATCCGGACCACACCCGGGCGAAGAGAGCCGCCTCGCACACGTGGGCGAGGAGAGCCATCCCGGACCACGGCTGGGCGGAGAGGGCCGATCCGGGCACGATCCGATCCGACCCCACCCACCCGAGACGCTCGTGCTCGGTCGCTACCGGCTGCGCGAGCGGCTGGGATCGGGTGGCTTCGGGGTTGTGTGGCGTGCTCACGACGAGCTCCTGCACCGCGAGGTCGCGCTCAAGCGGGTCGCGCTCGGGCCGGGTGGGGATCCGATCGACAGCGAGCGAGCGACGCGCGAGGCGCTCGCGGCCGCGCGCCTGTCGCACCCGGCGATCGTCGCCCTGTATGAGGCGTGCGCGGCGCCAGAGGCCTTCTATCTGATCTCCGAGCTGGTCCACGGGGATACCCTCGCGCAGCTGATCGCCACCGGCGATCGAGGCTCATCCGGCGCAGCTGAGGGGCGGTCGCTCGGCGACGAGGAGGTGCTCGAGATCGGCCTTGCGCTCACCGACGCGCTCGCTCACGCACACGCGCGCGGCGTGATCCACCGCGACGTCAAGCCCCAGAACGTGCTCGTTCCCCACGATCCCGACGAGCGCGGCGGCGTGGCGAAGCTGACCGACTTCGGCGGCGCCCGGCTGGCCGGTGAAGACGCGCTCACGCGCACCGGCGACGTGCTCGGCACGCTCGCCTACATGGCGCCCGAGCAGAGCGAGGGGCGGGAGGCCGGCGAGCCGGCCGATCTCTATTCGCTCGCACTCGTCCTCTATGAGGCGCTCTCCGGCGTCAATCCCGTACGGGGGCCGACGCCCGCCGCCACGGCACGGCGCATCGGCAGCCGGCTGGCGCCGCTCGAGCGCGGGCGCGGAGATCTGCCCCGTCCGCTTACCCGTGCGATCGATCTCGCGCTCGCGCCCGAGCCCGAGCAGCGTGGAACGCTGGAGGATCTGCATCTGGCGCTTGAAGAGGCGCTGGTGAGGGGCCTGAGGCGGCGTGGGCGTGGCCGCCAGGGGAGGGAGACGGCGCCGCGGGAAGGTATTCCCGACCCCGACGGTTGGCGCCCCGGTGCCGAAGGGCTTGACGAGGTCGACGAGCGCGGCGCCGCGCGGCGAACGAAGCGGGGAGTCCCTCAGCGCCATGTGCCGCATGTGCCGCCGGCGGCTGGGGAAGATGAGCCACAGGAGGAGTCCCCGACCGTCTCACCGCGGCGTCTGAGGTTGCCGCGAGCGGTGTGGTTGGGGTGTGCGCTGGCCGCCATCGTCTGGCAGATCTGGGTCGGTCGACCCGGCGCCGCGCTGCTGCTGCTCGCCGCCGCCGCGCCGCTGCTGCTGCTGCCACGTCGTGCCGGACTTGGTTGGCTCAGCGCCGTGCTCGCGCCCGTGCTCGGCCTCGCGGGCCTCGCCGGCGCATTTCCCGCGCTCGCGGGTCAGCGCGCGCGCATGGGCGAGCGCGCCGCACTCGCCGCACTCGGCTTTTGGTGGCTGATCCTGGCCGAGCCGCTGCTGGACAGGCGCCTGTGGCTGGGCGTCCCGTTGGGGACTCCCACACGGGCCGTGTGGGAGGGGTCGCTGAGCAGCGCGACTACGCATGTGGTCGGCCCCGCCCTCAGCCTCGGCGTGCTGGCCGGAGCGGGTGTGTGGGCGGCGGCTGCGGTGCTGCTGCCCTGGATCGTGCGCGGGCGCAGCGCCACGCTCGATCTGGTGGCCGCGACAATCTGGTCCGCCGCGCTGCTGCTCGTCTCCTCGCCCCGCTACCTGGGGTTATCGCCGCACGTCCTATCTGCCACCCCGCGCGGCGCGGTCCTCGGCGCGCTGCTCGGCGGCGCGCTCGCGCTCGCCGCCCGGGCTCTGCGCGGGCCGATCTAGGGCAACCCGAGCCGCGATCTGCTTGGCAGCGTACGCTCCGATCGAGGCGGGCCCTTAAAGTGGGCAGGGAACGCCCGCGGGATCGGACCTCGTCCACCCTTGTGATGAACCCACTGAAGAGTCTCGAGACAACGATCACCAGCCTCGTCGAGGGCGGCTTCGGACGCCTGTTCCGCTCCGAGGTGCGCCCGATGGAGCTCGCCCGCAAGCTCGCCCGCGAGATGGACGAGCACCGCACCGCCTCGATCTCGCGTGTGTATGCCCCGAACGAGTACGCGGTGTGGCTCTCGCCCCAGGACCGCGCGCGTTACGAGGGCGTGGAGCACGAGGTGATCGACGAGCTGTGCGGCTACCTGCTCGAGCACGCCCGCCGCGAGGAGCTGATCCTCGCCTCGCCGCCACTGATCGTCTTTCACACCGATGAGAGCCTTGCGCTCGGGGAATTTGGCATCCAAGCACGGTTGGTCCGCTCCGCTGGGCAGAGTGACGAGCAATCCCGCCCGCCTGAGGCGGATGACCTTGGCCCACCCGCCCCGGACGACGAACATGGACAGACGATGATCTACAGCACATCGGCGCGCACCCGTGAGGCGTTGGAGCCAGTCCATGCGCGGCGCGCTGCTCGCGCGCTGCTCGCGATTGAGGGCCCACCCACCCGGCGCCTGATCGTGCCGCCCGGGGGCGGGACGATCGGACGCAGCCGTGCCTGCGATGTCGTCCTGGACGATGCCGGCGCGTCTCGTCGGCACGCCGAGATCCGGCCGTACGCCGATGGCTGGACGCTCGAGGACCTCGGCTCCACCAATGGCGTGCGCGTCAATGGCCGTCCGATCGACGGCGCGCAGCCGCTGCGCCCGGGGGACCGCGTCGAGATCGGCTCGACGGAGATCGTGTTCGAGCTCGGATGACCACGCTCGAGCCCGTATCGGTGGCGCTGAAGTTCGGCTTTCTCGCCGTGCTCTACCTGTTCCTGCTGTGGGTGGTGCGCAGCGCGCTGAAGGACCTGCGCGGCGGCGGTGGAGGTGGTGGCGGCGGCGGGGTGGGCGGGGTTCCTATTAAAGGCGACGCGATCCCCGCTGATGCGACCGGTCTGTACTCGGCCTCCGCGCTCGGTAGCGCCGATGTGGCCCACCGTGCCCCTCGGCTGGTGGTGGAGCGCGCCCCCGGGCATGATCCTGGGATGATCTACGACCTCGACGGCGACATCGTGCTCGGCCGCGGCGAGCGCGCGGAGATCCGCTTGGAGGACCCGTTTGCCTCCTCGCGCCACGCGCACGTGTTCGAGCAGGGCAAGATAGTTGTCATCGAAGACCTCGGCTCCACCAACGGCACCTACCTCAACGAGGAGCTGCTGGAGAGCCCCCGGCCGCTGCACCCGGGTGATCGCGTGCGCATCGGTGACAGCGAATTCGCGTTCGAGGTGGACTGAGCCGATGCTGCGCGTGGCCGAGCAGTATGTGGGAACCGACACCGGGCGCCAGCGGCGCGCGAACGAGGACTCGCTGCTCGCCCGCTCGCCGCTGTTCGTGGTCGCGGATGGAATGGGGGGTGCGCAGGCCGGCGAGGTTGCCTCACGGATCGCGGTCGAGTCTTTCCAGCACGGCCTCGAGGACACCACCGACGCCGAGGCCAGCCTCGCCACACACGCGCTCACGGCGAACGTCCGCATCCATGAGCTCTCGCAGGCAAACGCCGAGCACGCGGGCATGGGCACCACGCTCACCGCCGTGTACGTGGGAGTGGAGGAGGTGGCGATCGCGCACGTCGGCGACAGTCGCGCCTACTGCCTGCGCGACGGGGAGCTGCTGCGCTTGACCGACGATCACTCGCTCGTCGACGAGCTGATGCGTCAGGGCAAGCTGACGCCCGAGGAAGCCTCGGAGCATCCCCAGCGCTCGGTGATCACGCGCGCGCTGGGCCCGGAAGCGACGGTGGAGATCGATACTCGCTCCTACCGCGCCCGTGACGGAGATGTCTATCTACTGTGCAGCGACGGCCTCACGACGATGGTCCCCGACGCGCTGCTGGCCGAGCTCCTGCTCGCCCACCCGCGCTTGCGCGACGCGGGCGAGGCCCTGATCGCGGCGGCCAACGAGGCCGGTGGACGGGACAACATCACGGTCGTGCTGCTGCGCGTCGAGGAGCTGCGAAAGGCCGCGTCCTCGCCCGGGGATGGGCACACGACGCTGACCGGCATCCCCGTGCTGCCGGCGAACGGATCGGTGGCGACGTCAACGCCGACGCCAATGCCAACGACGCCCGACCAACCGCAGCTCGGCGGCCGCCGCGGCCCCCGCCAACCACGCAGCCCATCCGCGGGCGCTCCCGCGCGGTCACGCCGCTCCCGACGGCTGCGCCGCGTCGGCGCCGTGACGATCGTGCTCGGGGTGCTCGCTCTGCTCGGCGCGGGCGTTTACGTGGCGGCGCAGTCGGTCTACTTCATCGGCACGAACAACCGGGGGCTGGTGACGCTGTTCAGCGGCTTTCCCTATGAACTGCCGGGAGGCTTGAAGCTCTACAGCAAAGACTTCGTCTCCGGCGTGAGCGCTTCGACGCTGAGCGCGCGGCGGCGCAGGACGCTGCTCGATCACTCGCTGCGCTCGGAAGGCGATGCGACCGAACTGATGCGCAGCCTCGAACTGGGGCAGCTCGGCGAATGAGGCGGGTGCGGCTGTGAACCGACCGATCGTCCGTCTGTATGGGCTCGTCGTCCTGCTGTTCGCGCTGCTCGTCGCGTTCACCTCGCGCTGGACGGTCTTCGAAGCCTCCTCGCTGCGCAGCAACAAGCTGAATGCGCGCGCGCTGCTCGAGCAGGAACGCATCTCCCGCGGTAGGATCCTCGCCGCCGATGGGACGGTGCTGGCGCGCAGCGTGCGCCGCGCGGAAGGGACCTACCAACGGAGATATCCGCAGGGTGAAGAGTTTGCCCACGCGGTCGGCTTCTCCTACATCAACCCCGATCTGGGTCAGACCGGGCTCGAGCGCTTCCGCAACGCCGCGTTGAGCGGCCAGACGGGCACGAACCTGCAGACGATCCTCGACCAGCTCCAGGGCAAGCGTCCGCAGGGCGATGAAGTGCTGACCACGCTCGATCCGAAGGCCCAGCGCACGGCGATCGCGGCGCTGGGGGAACATCACGGGGCGGTGGTCGCGCTCGACCCGCGCGACGGAGCGGTGAAGGTGTTGGCCTCGACGCCGAGCTTTGACCCGAACAAGCTGACCGTGCCGGGCGCGTATGAAAAGCTCACAAAAGACACGCAGGGCACGCCGCTTGTCAACCGCACGACCCAGTTCGGCTACGCCCCGGGCTCGACCTTCAAGGTGGTGACCGCCACCGCGGCGATCGACACGGGACAGTTCACCCCGCAGTCGCGCCTTAGCGGGCGCAACGATCTGCTCGTCTCCGGCGTGCCGCTGGGCAACGACAACGGCGAGAGCCTGGGCCAGATCACGCTCACCGAAGCGTTGGTGAAATCGGTCAACACGGTATGGGCTCAGGTGGCCGAAAAGCTGGGCAAGCGGACGATGGCGCGCTACATGACCCGCTTCGGTTTCGACCGCAAGCCCAAGCTCGACTACCCGACCGACGAGATGTCCTCCAGCGGCGAGTATTTCCGCGGCAGGATCCTCTCGCCCACCAGCCCGCGCGTCGATGTCGGGCGCATGGGCATCGGACAGGACAAGCTCGCGGTGGTCCCGTTGCAGATGGCGGAGGTCGCGGCCGCGGTGGCGAACCACGGACGGCTGATGGTGCCGCACCTGACAGAACGGATCGTCGACCCCGACGGGCGCACGGTGCAGCAGGTTTCCCCCCGCGTGCAGGCGGTCGTGATGAAACCCGCGACCGCGACCGCCGTGACGGGAATGATGGAGGCCGTGGTCAACGAAGGCACCGGCACCGAGGCGCAGATCCCGGGCGTGCAGGTGGCGGGCAAGACCGGCACCGCCGAGACGCAGGTCGGCACGGCGATCAACAACGTGTGGTTCATCGCCTTCGCGCCCGCCACCGATCCGCGCGTGGCGGTCGCGGTCACGCTCGAACATGTCCCCGGCCAGGGCGCTTCATTCGCGGCGCCGGTGGCCAGGCAGGTGATGGAAGTGCTGCTGCATGATTGAGCCGCGACCACCGATCTTCCGATGCTCGACTCATGACCAGCGGCCGGCGCAACCCAGGGCGTGCGGAGCTGCCAGATGATTGAGCCGGAGACGATCATCGACGGGCGCTATCGGGTGATCTCGCGGCTCGGCTCGGGGGGGATGGCGGAGGTGTATCTCGCCCAGGACCAGCTGCTCGGCCGCCAGCTCGCGGTGAAGGTCCTGCACCATCACTTTGCCGAAGACCAAGAGTTCGTCGAGCGCTTCCGCCGCGAGGCCTCCAGCGCCGCCGGGCTCTCGCACCCGAACATCGTCGCCATCTTCGACCGCGGCGAGTGGGACGGGACTTACTACATCGCGATGGAGTACGTCGCCGGGCGCTCGCTGAAGACGGTCGTGCGCGAGCGGGGCGCGCTCGACCCTCAGACGGCGATCGACATCGTCACACAGATCCTGCGCGCCGCGCGCTTCGCGCACAAGCGCGGGGTTATCCACCGCGACCTGAAGCCCCACAACGTGATCCTCGACGAGGAGGGCCGCGCGCGGGTCACCGATTTCGGGATCGCGCGCGCCGGCGCGTCGGAGATGACGTTGACGGGCTCGATCATGGGCACGGCCCAATACCTCTCGCCCGAGCAGGCTCAGGGGCATGCGGTGAGTGGCCGCTCTGACCTGTATGCGGTGGGGGTCATCCTCTACGAGCTGCTCACCGGAGCGGTTCCCTTCGACGGCGAGACCGCGGTGGCGATCGCGTTCAAGCAGGTATCGGCCGAGCCACGCGCGCCGAGCGAGTCACAGCCGGGGGTGCCCGCGGCCTTGGACGCGGTCGTGCTGCGTGCACTCGCCAAGGATCCGGCGCAGCGCTTCGCCGACGCCGAGGAGTTCATCGCGGCGCTCGGGCAGGCACGCCAAGGCCTCCCTGCCGCAGCGGGGACCGCCGCCGCGGGCGCCGTCGCCGGCACCGCGCTGGCTGCCGGCACCGCGCTCGCCTCCGGTCAGGCCTACTCGCCGCCTGGGGGTCTGGCAGGGGCGCCCGGCCAGGAGGGCTGGGCTGGGCCGATGGCGGAGGCGGGGGCGCTGCTGCTGCCGCCGGCTGGGCCGCTCGACGGCAAGAACGGCGCTCCCCCAGGAAAGGGAGATCGCCGCCGCCGGCAGCTGCTCTGGGGGCTCGCTGGCGCGCTGATTGCCGCGCTGATCGTGCTCGCGCTGATACTCACCTCCCCCGGCCGTCAGGTGACGGTGCCGAACGTCGTCGGTCAGACCGAAGCGCTCGCGCTTCAGCGGCTGCGGCGCGCGAGCCTGAACCCCGTCGCCGCGACGGCCTCAAGCGCGACGGTCGCGGTCGGTCTGGTGGTCGGCGAGACGCCGTCAGCCGGAAGCGAAGTGGGGAAGGGAAGTCGCGTGAGCATCTTGATCTCCAGCGGCCCCGGCAGCGCGGCACTGCCGGGGCTCGAAGGATTGAGCGCCGGCCAGGCAACGAGGAGGCTGCGCGCGGCCGGCTTCAAACCGACGACGCAGACGCAGCCCAGCGCAAAGGTCGCGCCGGGCCATGTGATCGCGACCGATCCGCCGGCGGGCACCGAGCTGCAGGTCGGCAGTCCCGTCAAGGTGCTCCTCTCCAGTGGCCCCGCGCAGGTGCGTGTGCCGGACGTGACCGGCCAGTCCCAGGCGGCCGCCGAAGCGGCGCTGAGCACGGCCGGGTTGACGGTCGGCGCGATCACCCCCCAGGTCTCGGCCAGCCAGTCGCCGGCAACAGTGCTCTCGCAGTCTCCCTCGCCCGCGACGTCGTTGCCGGCGGGGGGCAAGGTGAACCTGACGGTGGCGCAGGCGCCGAAGGAAACAGCCGTGCCGAACGTGGTGGGGCAGAGTGAGGCACAGGCCGCGGCCGCGCTCGGCAGCGCCGGGTTCACGCCCAAGACGGCATCCGTCACGACCAGCGAACCGACCCAGGTCGGAATCGTCTTGAAACAGAGCCCGGTGGCTGGACACCAGGCGGCAAAGGGCGCAACGGTGACGATCTCGATCGGCGCGGCCGCACCGACCCCCACGACGCCGACGACCACGCCGACGACGACGACGCCGACGACCACCACGACATCCCCCGCCGCGCCGATCCCGCCGCCGGTCCCGTGAGCGAGCCGGCCGCGCTACGAGTGGCGGTGCTCGCCGGCGGGCGCTCGGCCGAGCACGAGGTGTCGCTGTCCTCCGGGCGCGCGGTGCGCGAGGGGCTGCAGGCGGCCGGTCACGAGGTGCTGTGGGTGCAGATCGCGCGCGACGGCGCGTGGTGGCACGAGGGTGAGCGGTTGAGCGTGTGCCCGGGCGAGGGACTGCTCGGGGCGGACGTGGTGTTCGCGGCGCTGCATGGCCCGTTTGGTGAGGACGGCACGGTGCAGGGACTGCTCGAGACCCTCGATGTGGCGTATGTCGGCGCCGACGTGGCGGCGTCGGCGGTGTGCATGGACAAGGTGCTGTTCAAGCAGCTGCTGGGGGTGGCGGGCGTGGGCCAGGTCGACTACGTCGGCGTGCGCGAGCAGCGTTGGCGCTCGGCGCGTGAGCAGGTGCTCGCCGAGATCACCCGGCTGGGGCTGCCGGTGTTCGTCAAGCCGGCGCACCTGGGCTCATCGGTGGGCATCGTCAAGGTGCTCGCGGCCGAGCTGATGGGAGACGTGCTCGACGAGGCGTTCAGCCACGACGCGCACGTGATCCTCGAGGCGCTGGCCCCGGGTGTCGAGGTCGAGTGCGGCGTGCTCGGCCTTCCGCGTGCCGTCGAAGGCGTTACGCGCCTTCCCGCCGCCACTACCGCGACCACCACCATCGCGCCCGCCGCCGCCGCCGCCGCCGCCTCCTCCTCCTCCTCCGCGTCCGTCGCGGCGCTGGCGAGCGAGCCGGGCGAGATCGTGTTCGCGGGAGATTGGTATGACTATGCGGCGAAGTACACGCCTGGGGGGATGGATCTGAAGGTGCCCGCGCGCATTTCCTCAAGCGCGCGCGAGCGGGTGCGCGAGCTCGCGCTGGAGACGTTTGAGTACGTCGGCTGCGCGGGGCTCGCACGGGTGGACTTCTTTGTCGAGGGCGAGCGGGTGCTGGTGAACGAGCTGAACACGATGCCCGGCTTCACACCGACGAGCGTGTACGCAAAGCTGATGGCCGCCTCGGGGATCGCCTACCCGGAGCTCGTCGATCGCCTGTGCCGGCTGGCGATTGAGCGGCGCGAGCAGCGCCCGCTCAACGGAACAGCGTGAGTTCGGAGATCGACGCCAACTGCATGCCCGCGGGCAGCTCGGTGATCCAGACGAGGTAGTAGCGGTAGCGCGCGCCGGCGAGGCTGAGTTGGATGTGGGCGCCGTTGCGGACGTTGGGATCTTCCCCAACCGGACCGCGCCAGCCGCGGGCGCTGAGCGGGGTCGCGTCCCCGTAGGGCAGCGACAGGTCGATGTGGTTGGCCACATAGATCTGCGCGGCGAAGCCGGGGGTGGCGGTTTGGATCTCGATCTGCCTGGCCGCGACGTTCGGGGCGGCGTCGACGTACAGCCCCACGCCGGTGCCGCCGGTCTTCTTGAGCGTGCCTTCGTAGTAGTGCTCGGTGCTCCAGCTGGTGTTCGGGTCGCCGTCGACCGCGCTCTGGTCCGTTTCGCGGTTTTCGGGGCCGGTGCCGAACGGGTTGTAGTCGTGGGCGGCCGTCTGCGCGAGCGGCACAGCGGTCAGCCCGGCCGGCGCGCCGACGTCCGGCGGGACCCCGCGGTGGGCCTGGTTGGCGGCGAGCGCGAGCGCGAGCGCCACGAGCGCCGCGAGCAGCAGGAGCGAGCCCAGCCAGCGCGCGGGATGGCGCATGCGCCATGGCAGGCGCCGGCGGGCCGGCCCGGGGAGAGTGCGCAGCACGGCCGTGACCTCGCCTGTCGCCTGCCCCGTGCGCGAGGCCTCGATCGCGAGCACCTCCTCGAGGTCGGCGAGCATGGCTGCGGCGTCGGGGTAGCGCTGCTCGAGGTCCTTGGCGGTCGCGCGATCGACAACCGAGGCGGTCGCGGCTGAGACCTCGGGACGTGCCAGCTGCACGTCGGGCACGTCCTCGCGCACATGCTTCATCGCCACCGTGACGGGGGTCTCGCCGCTGAAGGGGACCGTGCCGGTGAGCATCTCATAGAGGACGATTCCGAGCGAGTAGAGGTCGGACTGGCCCGTGACCGACTGTCCGAGCGCCTGCTCGGGGGAGACGTAGTCGGTCGTGCCGAGCACCCGCCCGTCCATCGTGAGCCCCTCCTCGGTGAGCGTGCGGGCGATCCCGAAGTCGGTGATCTTGGCGCTGCCTTCGACCCCGATCAGGACGTTCTGGGGCTTGACGTCGCGGTGCACGATCAGGCGTTCGTGGGCGGCGCCGAGCGCCCGTGCGAGCTCGATCGCGTAGGCGATCGCGCGGGGAATCTCGAGCGGTCCCTCGCGCCGGATCAGCGCCTTGAGCGTCTCGCCTTCGACGTACTCGAGCACGATAAATGGAGTTCCCACCTCCCCGTCCGACTCTCCCATGGCGCTCTCCGAAGACGGCTCCTCGCCGGCATCGATCACGGTGACGATGTGGGGATGGTTGAGCCGCGCGACCGACCGCGCCTCGCGGCGAAAACGCTCCAGCTGGTCGGAGTCGGAGGCGATCTCGCGGTGCATCAGCTTGATCGCGACCGGGCGTTCGAGCACGGTGTCGAAGGCGCGGTACACGGTCGACATCCCGCCGCGCCCGATCTGGGCGTCAAGGCGGTAGCGCCCGCCGAGCAGGGTCCCGAGCGTCGTCATTCGTTCCTATTGTGCTCGCAACGACGGATCACGACGGATGCAAGCAGCCCGCGATAGAGCGCGTAGGGCAGCAGCGCGCCCGCATGCCGGTCGCTGTGCTCAGCTCCTCGCGGCAGGCGGATGGCAGCGAGCGTCGAGAGGAAGGCCGCCGCCCCGCCGAGGGAGAGTGCGCCGACCGATCTCTGCTCGGTGCCGCCGCCTGGGCCGCCGTGCCTGAGCCGGCGCCCGATCTTCAGCGCGGCGGCGCCAAGGATCACGGGTAGGCCGGTGCGCCGGGCGAGCACGTGGGAGTCAGCGCGACCGAACCCGCGCGCGCGCGCGGCGGTGAGGACGGCGCCGCTGCGCGAGACACCGGGGACCAGCGCGAGGGCTTGGGCCAAGCCGAGCAGCAGGCCGTCGAGCTTGCTCGTTTCCTGCAGCGTGCGTGTCCCGTCCGGCGGGCGCGCGTCGGCGAGCGCCATCGCGACGGCCCCGACGAGCAGGCCGGCGGCGATCGTCGAGGGTGCGCTGAGGCGGCGTTGCAGCGGCTGCTCGAGCGTATAGCCGGCGATCACCGCTGGTGCGAGCGAGAGCGCGATCGGCCAAACCTGACGCGCGTCGAGCTTCGGCCAAACCTGACGCGCGTCGAGCTTGAGCATCGGCGGCGGCCCACCGGCGGGGTGTGCACCCCTCGCTCGACGACGCCACCGCCGCCGGCGCAGCCCTCCGCGCCGGGTGGCGGGGAGATCGATCAGCAGCGCCGCGGCGGTTCCGGCGTGGAGCGCGACCTCGAAGGACTTGCGCAGCTCCGGGTCGAGCTCGGCGTAGGGCCACCCGGCG
The DNA here is from genome assembly GCA_036511695.1 of Solirubrobacteraceae bacterium. Taxonomy (GTDB): domain Bacteria; phylum Actinomycetota; class Thermoleophilia; order Solirubrobacterales; family Solirubrobacteraceae; genus Palsa-744. The sequence goes on from DATCBT010000013.1 coordinate 47,580, forward strand.
AGCCACGGGATCAGGATCGTATGGGCCGAGGAGGAGACAGGGAGCAGCTCGGTCGGGCCGTGTGCCAAGCCGAGCGCCAGGGCATGGCGGAGGGAGAGCCGTGGGGGCAGCCCCATCGCGCGCGGTCAGCCCGCGTCGGCGGCCACGTTTGGATCGGAGCCCGCCCCAGCCCCCGCCCTCGCCTCGGTGGGGCCGGGGCCGGTCGAGTCGCCGCTGCGGCGGCGCACGACCGCATAGATGATCGCGACCACGATCAGCGCGAGCACCACGTAGTCGACGTACTCGAAGTACTTGCGCACACTGCTCCATTCGTTGCCGACAGCCTGCCCGGCGAGCGCCAGGCCGAGCACCCAAGGCAGGCATCCGGCGATCGTGAGCACCGTGAAGCGCACGAACGGCATCTTGGCCACGCCGGCGGGAAGCGAGATGAAGGTGCGAACAATCGGCAGCATGCGGCTGAAGAAGACCGCTGGGGCGCCGTAGCGCTCAAACCAACGGTCCGCCCACGCGATGTGGCTCGGCTTCAGATGCAGCCAGTGTCCGTGGCGTTCCACCAGCTCCAGGCGCCCGGCGCGACCCACGCCGTAGGCGATCCACGAGCCCACGAGATTGCCGAGAACTCCGGCCGTCACGATCCCCACGATCGTCAAGTGGTGGTGCGCGCCGCTACTCCCGGGATCGGCGACGGCAAAGCCCGCGAACAGCATCGTTGCCTCGGAGGGGATCGGGATGCATGCGCTCTCGGCGACCATCAGCACAAACACAGCCGGCAGGCCCGCGTCGCGGACGAAGTGCCAGGCCATGTTGACGAGCGACTCGGTGATCGATGCGAGGACGAGCATGCGCGTGGCAACGATACCGTGCCAGAGATGCGCGTTTGGATTGACCTGACGAACAGCCCGCACGTGCTCGTGATGCGCCCTGTGATCGAGCACCTGCAGGCGGACGGCCACGAGGTCAGGGTGACCGCGCGCGACTTCGCCCAGACGCTTGCGCTGTGCGAGCGCTTCGGGATCGCGCACACGGCGATCGGCCGCCATCGTGGCGAGCGCCTGACGGCCAAGGCGACAGGTCTCGTCTCGCGCTCTGCGGCGCTCGTGCGCTGGGCGCGAGGATCGGAAGCCCACCCCGCACACGGAGCCCACCCCAACCGCGGAATTCGCCACCCCCGGCGCTTCGACATCGCGCTCGGCCACGGCTCGAACGACGTGAGCGTGGCGGCGGCGCTGCTGAGGATCCCCAGCGCGACGATGTTCGACTACGAGTGGGCGACGGTGCAGCACAACGTCAACTGCCGGCTGGCGAAGGCGGTGGTGGTGCCCGATGCGATCCCGGTGGCGCGCTTGGAGCGGTTTGGCGCGAAGGGCAAGGTTCGTGCGTATGCGGGTTTGAAGGAGGAGTACTACCTGGCGGACTTCGAGCCCGATCCCGGCGTGCTCGGGGAGCTGGGCCTCGACGTGACGCGCCCGATCGTCGTGGTGCGCACGCCGCCGGAGGTGTCGCTGTACCACCGCTTCGAGAACGATCTGTTCGCACGGGTGCTCGAGCGCCTGCGGGAGGCCGCCGCGGCGGATGGTGTGCAGCCGGTGGTGCTGCCGCGCGTGGATTCCCAGCGCGAGCAGCTCGCCCGGGTGCCCGGCTTTGTGTTGCCGGAGCGTGCGATCGACGCGCAGTCGCTGATCGCTTACGCGGATCTCGTGATCTCCGCGGGGGGGACGATGAATCGCGAGGCGGTCGCGCTGGGGACGCCGGTGTACACGACCTTCGAGGGGCGGATGGGGGCGGTTGACGAGCGCTTGATCGAGGAAGGTCGTCTGCGCAAGCTGGAGGGCCCGGAGGAGCTTGATCTGGGCAAGCGCGCGACCGACGTGCGCCTCGCCGATCGATCCACCGACGCGCCGACCGGCGCGGCGGAGCGTGTACGCCGCGACCCCGGGGTTCTGGTTGACCTGTTGCTGAGCCCGCTGAGTGACTGGGCAGCCCGTACAATCTGAGCCAATGCGCCGACGGATCCGCGCGGCGGCCCTTCCCATTCACCGGCACTCCCTGCCCCAGCTCGCGGTGGACGGGGCACTGGTCGCGCTCGCGTACTACCTGGCGTTCGAGCTGCGCTTCGACAACAGAACCGGCGGCAGCTCGCGGCTGCCGCACGAATATCAGCTTCTGCTGCAGCGGACGATCTGGTGGGTGCTGGGAGGAAGCCTGATCGTGCTCGTCCTGACGCGGGTCTACCAGCGTCGCTGGCGCTACGCCGGGCAGCGAGACTACGAGGCCGTCCTGCGCGCGGTCGCGCTGATCGTCCTGCTGAGCGTCGTCGGTATCGAGGTGGCGCGTCCGGTGCACCGCTACCCGCACGGGATCACCGTGGCGGTGGTGCTGCCGATCGGCGTGGTGGTGTTGTTCTTCCTGCTGTGCCTGATGTTCCTGTGCGGTGTGCGGATGCTCTCGCGCGCGGTCTACGAGCGCCGGCCGCTGGCTGCCTTCCGGGGCGGGCGCAAGGGCGAGCGGAGCGTGCTGATCGTCGGCGCCGGCGACGGCGGGCGCTTGGTGCTGCGCGAGATCGTGCGCAACCGGGGGCTCGGATTGCAGCCGGTCGGCTTTCTCGACGACGACCCGCGCAAGCGCGGGCTGCGGATCGACGGGGTGAAGGTACGCGGCAACACCGAGACGGAGCTGCCGCGCGTGCTGGGCGAGACGGAGCCCGACGAGGTGATCATCGCGATCCCCTCGGCCCCCGGGTCCACCCGTGCGCGCGTCGTGCGCGAGTGCCGGCTGCGGGGCATCCCGGTGCGCACGCTGCCGACCGTGTTCGAGCTGTTGCAGACCAGCAGCGGCGCGGGCACGCTCGCGCGGCAGATGCGCGAGGTGCGCGTGGAGGACGTGCTCGGGCGCGAGCCGGTGCAGATGGAGCTCGAGCGGGTGGGCGCCTACTTGGCGGGCGAGACGGTGCTCGTGACGGGCGCGGGCGGTTCGATCGGCTCCGAGCTGTGTCGCCAGATCGCGCGCGTGGAGCCGCACCGGATCGTGCTGCTCGACCACGCCGAGGACAACCTGTTTCAGATCCAGCGCGAGCTCGAGGACGAGCGCCACGTGCCGGCCTCGATGCTCGCGGCGGTGCTTGCGGATTGCAAGGAAGAGGAGCGCATGCGCGAGGTCTTCAGCGAGCATCGCCCGACGGTCGTCTTTCACGCCGCCGCTTACAAGCACGTGGGGCTGATGGAGTCCAACCCGGTCGAGGCGGTGCGCAACAACGCGCTCGCCACGCGCGTCGTGGCACATGTCGCCGGCCAGCTCGCCGCGCGGCGCTTCGTGCTGGTGTCGACCGACAAGGCGGTGCGCCCGGCGACCGTGATGGGCGCCTCGAAGGCGCTCGCCGAGTTTGCGCTGGAGGCGGCCTCGGCGCGTTTTCCGGGCACCTGCTACAACGCCGTGCGCTTCGGCAACGTGCTCGGCTCCTCGGGCAGCGTCGTGCCGATCTTCCGCCGCCAGATCGCCCGCGGCGGCCCGGTGACGGTGACCGACGAGCGGATGACGCGCTACTTCATGACGATCCCCGAGGCGGTGCAGCTGATCATCCGCTCCGGATCGCTGGGGGAGGAGCCGACCAGATCCTCTCGAAACGCCGCCGAGGTGTACGTGCTCGATATGGGTGAGCCGGTGCGGATCGTTGAGCTGGCGCGCGCGATGATCGAGCTGTCGGGCTTGGACCCCGATCGTGACATCGAGATCGAGATCATCGGGCGGCGCGGCGGGGAGAAGCTGCACGAGGAGCTGTTCAACCCCTATGAGCGCTCACGGTCGACGGTCGCCGAGAAGATCCGGTTGGCCGAGCGTGAGCCGCTGGCGGTGAAGACGGTCGAGGCGATGTTCGCGGAGATCGGCCTGCTGGTGCTGGAGGGCGACGCGGCGGGCTTGGCGGCGAAGGTGTCCGAGCTGTCCGCCTCGCGCGGCGCGCCCGGAGACGCCGCGGCAGCCGACGCGGCCGAGGACTCTCCGGTACCGCAGACGCCAGACTCGCCGGATGTGGAGGAGGCAGGCGTGGCCGAGCAGCGCGGTGCGCCTGTGCCCCTCTCCGGGCCTGTCCCTCCAGTCCCGCACGCCTGGAACGCCCGATGACCTTCGCGGGGCGTCGTCCTCGCGCTCGACATGGCACCACCATGCCTTCGCGCTTGCGTGGAACCCCCACTCGGTCCTCGACCGCTCCAACCGCACGTGCCTGTCAGGAAAGGCCCGTACACTCCCAGGATTCATGACGGCTTTGATGACGGTTTTGCCACCAGCGCTTTCGCTTTCGAGCTCGTTCACGCAGATCGGCGCGATCGCGGCGATCGCCGCGCTGGTGGGCGTCGCGATCCTGGCACTGATGTTCTTCGCGCAGGCGCGCGAGCTGAAGCGCTTGCGCGAGTGGGCGGGCCGCGCCCCGGAGCGCGCCGCCGAACTGGAGCAGCGTGTGAGTGCCGGGGCCGCCGAGCGCGTCCAACAGGTTTCGCCGACCGTGCCGTCGGTGCGGCAGGTGCCGCGGACGACGCCGGTGGTCGCGCGGACGGCGGCGGCGAGCGCCGCCGGACCGGCCACGCGGGTGGTGGCCGCTCCGCCCGCCCCATCCGGCGAGGCTGGGGGTGAGGCTGTCCCGGGTACCCCCGGCCAGGCTGTCGCTGCGGCTCCCGGTCAAGTTGTTCCGGGCACTTCAGGCCAGGCTGTCGCTGCGGCTCCCGGCCCAGTTCCGGGGGCTCCCGGCCAGGCTGCTCCGGCGAGCGCCGGTGAGGGTGAGGCGACGTCCGCTGGGATGGCTGCTGCCGCTGCCCCAGCGCCAGGCGGAGTGGGAGCTCCCGCGACTTCCGCGGCCGCGGCGAGCGCCGTCGGATCGCCTGCCGCGGCGTCGGGGGCTGCCGTCGGGGGTATACCCCCAGGTGGAATGGCTCCGGGTGGAGCGCCGGCCGGTAGCGAGATTCCAGCCGCCGCCGCCGCACCGGCTGCCGCGCCGCAAGGCGCCCCTGGCGCTCCGCCCGCGGACACGGTCCCGCCGATCCCCGCTCCGGCCGCTCCGGCCACCGCTGCCGCCGCTGCGCGCGCGGCGACCCCGCCCGCCGCCGCTGCCCCCCGCGCCCCGACGCCTCCTGCGGGATCACCCGCGGCCGGGTCTCCTGCCGCCGCCGCGCCCGCGGCGGCCGCCTCGTCCCGATCTCCAGATCGCCCGGCCGTCGCGCCCGCGGCGCCTTCTCAGCGTCGCGCCGTGCCCTCACGCCCGCCTGCCCCCACCGGTCAGCGCCGAGACACCCCCAGGAGCGGCAGTGCTCGTACCGCGGCCGCGGCCGGCGCGGGCGGGGGCGCCGCGGCCGCGGCTGGACAGGCCGCCGGTGCGAGCACCGACGCGCGCGGGCGGCGCGCGGGTACAAAGAGCTCTCCCGCCGGAGCTCGCCGCTCTTCCGCCCGCGCGATCGTGCTGATCGTCGGCGCGATGATCGTCGTCGTCGTGGCGCTCGTCGTCGTCCTGTCTTCGAGCGGCGGCGGGTCGAGCCCCGGGCAGGGCGCCGCAAGCGTCTCCTCGAGCACTACGCAAGCGCACACGCGCACGCACAGGCAACGGACGAGCTCTCATCAGGGCGCAGGCTCCTCCGCGGCGGCGAGCCCGGGGGAAACGTCGGTGACGGTGCTGAACGGCACGAGCACGAACGGTCTTGCGCACGGCCTGTCGAAGAACCTGCAGCAGAGCGGCTACACGCAGGCCGCTGCTCTGGGCGGGACGCCGCCGGGATCGCACGCGACGACGCTGGTGGAGTACACGAGCGGGCACCGGGCCGAAGCCCAGGGGGTGGCGAGCGCGCTCGGGGTCGCACAGGTGCAGCCGCTGGAAACAGCTGTGGCCTCGATCGCCGGCCCGGCGGCGGTGGTGGTGATCGCCGGTGAAGACAAGGCCGCGTCGGTCCCATAGCCGGCTTTCTCGACATTCCCGAGCGTTCTGTGAAGCCGCGTGAGCGGGGGCTGACGCATGTGCTCGACCGGGGGCTGTCGGTGGCGGAGGTCGACGGTCTGCTGGAGGTGGCGGGCGAGAGCGTCGACGTGGTCAAGCTCGGCTGGGGCACGGCGCTGGTGAGCGCGAACCTGAGGGCAAAGCTGGAGCGCTATGCAACGCACGGCATCCCGGTGATGTTGGGGGGCACGCTCACCGAGCTGGCGATCAGACAGGGTCGGGTGGAGGGCTTGATCGCGTGGCTGCGCGAGCTGGGACTGCGCCACGTGGAGGTCTCCGACGGGACGATCGCGCTGGAGCCGGAGGTGAAGAGTCATCTGATTAACCTGCTGGTGAGCAACGGGTTCACGGTGCTCTCGGAGGTTGGCAGCAAGGACACGGACTTCATCATGGCTCCGTATGTGTGGGTGGAACAGATCGAACGCGATCTGCAGGCGGGCGCGTGGAAGGTGATCGCCGAGGCGCGCGAGTCGGGCACGGCCGGCATTTACAGGGCTGACGGTGAGGTGCGGACGGGTTTGATCGACGAGATCGTGCATGCGGTCGACGCGGACAAGCTGATCTTCGAGGCGCCCCGGCGCGAACAGCAGGTGTGGCTGCTGCACAGGCTCGGGAGCGAGTGCAATCTCGGCAACATCGCGCCCGCGGACGTGCTCTCGCTGGAGACGCTGCGGCTGGGATTGCGCTCGGACACGGTCGAGCGCTTCGCGCTGGGCGGCGAGGATTGACCAGGACAGATCCGCTGGCGCGCGTCGTGTTCGCGGCGCTGGTGATCGCCTGTTTCGTCGCGTTCATCCTCACGCAGCGGCTCAAGCACACGCCGACGGCGGTCCAGCGCTTTCAGTTGACGCCGGTCTTCTCGCCGACGCCGGCGGGGCACATCAAAGAAGAGCTGCTCTCGTTCAAGCTCGCGCACGCGGAAAAGGTGACGGTGACGATCATCGACTCCGCCGGCAACACCGTCGCGACGCTCGTGCGCAACAGGCCGGTGGCGCGCTACAAACAGTTCTCGCTGCGCTGGGACGGCCGTCGGGGCACGGCACACAGTTACACCGTGCGCGGCGGCGCCCACGGCACCACGATCGTGGTGCCTGCGATTTCCGGCAGGCCCGCGCCCGCGGGTGAATACCGCGTGCGGGTAACTCTGCACGACCAGCACGATCGTCCCGTGCTTTCACCCAGCAGCTTCACCTTGGTGAGGAAGTGAGCGGGATGAGAGCATCGATGATCGCGACCACCCTGCCCAGCCCGGGGGTTATCGCAGCGGAGGTAGTCGCCGCGTTTGTGATCGTCGGCGGGCTCACGCTGCTGATGCGCCGCCGACCGGATGCATTTCCGTTGCTTGCGATTTTTGCACTTCCCTTCAGGTTGCCGATCTCCGCGGACGGCAGGACGGTTAACCTGCTGATACCGCTCTATCTGGTGGTCGCCGCCGGCACACTCGGCCTGCTCGTGCCGCGATGGCTAAGCCGGCACGCTGACCCCAACGCCGCGGCCGATGCCGGCGACGACGCTGATGCCGCCGTGGTGCCGCCCCGCACGGCGATCGCGTTGGAATGGCTGTTGGTGGGCGCCGTGGTGCTGTATGTGGTGCAGGGAATCTATTCCGTCGATCATGCGAAGGCGGCGGAGAACGTGGCATTCTTTTACATACCGTTCGGCCTCCTGTTCATGTTGCTGCGCGGCGTGCGCTGGACACGTGAGCTCTTGTTAGCGTGCCTGGGTGTGGCTGTCGCGCTGGCGGTGGTGTTCGCGGGGATCGGCTTTGTCGAGTATTACCGCAAGGCGCTGTTTCTGAATCCAAAGGTGGTCGTCGCGAACCAGTACGGCAATTACTTTCGCGTCAACTCACTGTTTTTCGACCCGAGCATCTACGGACGGTTTCTGGCGATGGTGATGATCGCGGTCACCACGGTGGTGTTGTGGAGCAGGCGTCGGCGCGACGTGATGATCGGCGCGGGCGTGCTCGCGTGGCTGCTCGCGGGGCTGGTAACGAGTTTTTCGCAGTCGAGCATCGCGGCGCTGTTGCTGGGGCTGGCGCTGCTGGCCGCATATCGCTGGGATGTGCGCTCGACGGTGTACGTGACCGGTGCGCTGGCGGCGATCGCCGCGGTGTTCGTGCTCGTGGCGCCGCCGAGCCTGCACTTTGGCCTGAACGGCTCGGGCGGCTCGACCAGCAACGCGACGAGCGGGCGCACAAAACTGATCTCGGGCGGCCTGGAACTGTTCGCGCAAAGGCCGTTTTACGGATATGGCTCGGGCTCGTTCGAAACGGAGTACAAGCGTCACGGCAAAGCGAGCGAGGCGAACGCGACGTCGGCCTCGCACACGATCCCGATCACGGTCGCGGCCGAGCAGGGGATCCTCGGCGTGGCAATCTACATTGCGCTCCTCGTCGCGGCGTTCGCTGTGCTGTTTGCAGGCGCCGGCCGCTCACCGCCGAGGATAGCGATCGCGGCGTGCTTCGCGGCGCTGGTCTTGCATACGTGGACGTATGCGGACTTCCTCGAGGACCCGATTACGTGGACACTGCTCGGCATCGGGATAGCCCTCGCGCGCCTGCCGGTAGGTTCTGGGTCGTGCGCGACTACCTGAAGCGCCTCCTAACGACCGGCGCGGCGTATCAGTTCGGGGATATTCTCGCCAAGGGCCTGGCCCTGATCACGCTGCCGCTGTACACGCGCCACGTGAGCACCGAGGGTTACGGCGCGGCGGAATCGCTGCTGACGGCGGTGATCCTGTCGAGCATCCTGCTGCGCGCGGGCGTGGGCGAGGCGTTCATTCGCTTTTACTTCGACGACTCCGATCCGGTCAGGCGCGAGCGGATCACGCGCACGGCGGTCGCCGCGGTGGCGTGGACGACGACGGTCGCTTCGCTGGTGGCGGTGGCGTTCGCGGGCGAGCTGTCGAAACTACTGCTCGGCTATGACGACCCGCAGCTGATCGACTGCGCGATTCTCGGCCTGTGGGCGTTTACGAATCTGGAGATGGCCTACGCCCAGCTGCGCGTCGACGAGCGCACGCGCGTATATGTCTACGCTTCGGGTGCGAATGTGGTGATGACGGTGACGTTCACCGTGGCGCTGGTCGTGTTCGCGGGACAGGGTGCGCGGGGGCTGCTGCTCGGCAACTTCGGTGCCTCGGCGCTGGTCGTGCTCGGCCTGTGGTTCCTGCTGCGCAGGCGTTGGCCGAAACGGGGACCGATTGGGGAGACATTCGCTCCGCCGGACCGGGAGACACCCGTGTCCCCGAACCGGCCAGCATCCCCGAATCGGCCAGCGCTAAAGGCGAGTGTCTCCCGGTTTCGCTCGCTGCGTGTGAACTGGGCCGATCTGTCCGCGATGCTGCGGTTTGGGTTGCCGACGGTGCCGGCGGACGCGAGCGTGTACGCGCTGCAGGTGGCCGACCGCTTTTACCTGCTGCGCGTCTACAGCGAGAGCTCGGCGGGGCTGTATGCGGTCGCGCTCAAGCTCGCGACGGTCGTGTTCGTGGCGGTCCGCGGCTTTCAGTACGCGTGGCCGCCGCTGGCGTACTCGATCGAGAGCGACGAAGAGGCGGCGAGGCTGTACTCGCTCGTGACGACCTACTACGCGCTCGCGACGGGGGTGGTCGTGTGCGCTGTGGCGCTGCTCGGGCGCTGGATGGTGCGGCTGCTCGCGGGCCCGGAATTCTTCGGCGCCTACAAAGCGCTGCCCTGGCTCGCGCTCGGCTGGGCGCTGTACGGGCTGTACCTCGTGTTCATCGTGATCGCGGGCCGCGCGCGGGTGACCTCGCGCAACTTCCCCGCCGCCGGCGCCGGGCTGGCCGTGAACGTGGCGCTGCTCGTGCTGCTCGTCCCCCACGGCGGTGCGAACCTCGGGATCGCGGGCGCAGGCCTGGCGCTGTGTGGCGCCTATGCGGTGATGCTGGTGGTCATGTACCTGCTCACGCGCGACCTGTTCCGCGTCGGCTTTCAGTGGCTGCGGCTGGCGCAGCTGACGGCGATCCTCGCCGGCGTGGCGGTTTCCGGCGAGCTGTTGCTGCCGACGAGCGGTTTCGCCGGCCTGGCTTTGCGCGTGGCGTGGCTCGGCCTGGTGCCGGTGCTGCTGCTGGCCACCCGCTTCTTCGCCCCGCACGAGTGGGATCAGGCGCGCGCGCTGCTCGCCGACGGCCGCCGTCGGGTGGCGGCCTTCCGCGCGCGTGGGGGCGAGGTGGAGGAGTACGCCGAGGACCCGTTGAAAGACCTCTGACGACCCACATGTGGCCGGTCTTTCCCCAGGGCCGCATGCGTCCCGGTCCCTACCCGATCAGCTCCTTCGACGAGCGGTTGTATTCCGCGGCGGCCTCGCGCAATCCCTCGCCGCGCGCCGGGTGCAGTGTCGCCGTGACGTGGCGCCAGTAACGCTGTGGTGAGTGCCCGGGGAGCGCGAGCGCGGCGAGCGCGCGCAGGGCGTAGGTCCAGGCGGTCAGCCAGCGGACCGTGCGCGCGACGGCGGCGGAGTGATGCTTGCGCATGTACAGGTCGCGGTTGCGCGACATCTCCACGATCCTGCGCTCGGGCACGGCGTCGGTCGAGAGCTGCTCGTGATGGATCGCCACCGCCGCCGGCACATAGAGGCTGTACCAGCCGGCATCGCGCAGCCGGCGCGCGAAGTCGACCTCGTCGGAGTAGACGAAGAAGTCCGGATCCAGGTAGCCGATCTGCTCCGCGGCGCCGCGCCTGACGAGCAGGGCGGCCGACTGGCACCAGTCGACTGCGCGGATCCGATCGCCCTTGCTCTGCACGGTGAAGAGGCGGTGCATGAACAGCGCTCCGACGAACGCTGTCGCGGTCGTGGGGAAGCGCCACGCGGACGGCTGGCTGCTGCCGTCGGGCCGGCGCAGGGCCGCCCCGGCACACGCCGCATCGGGGCGCTGCTCGAGCGCTTGGCAGAGGGCGAGCGTCGCGCCTGCCAGCAGCTCGGAGTCCTCGTTCAGCAACAGCGCGTAGCGCCCGCGCGCGCGGCGCAGCAGCTCGGAGTCGTTGCGCGCCTTGCCGCGCCGTTCGTCGAGCGCGATCACCTCGTCCACGGTGGGGTGCGCGCGCGCCGCCGCCGCCGACCCATCGCGCGAGCCGTTGTCGAGCACGAGCACCTCGCTCGCGAACGCCAGCCCGGCCCGCTCGCGCGCGATCGCGTCGAGCCCGCGCAGCAACAGATCGCGCTGAGAGGTGTTCACGACGCAGTACGTCAGCTCGATCTCGCCGCCGTCGGGTCGGCGCTCGCGGCTGGGGTCGAGGGCGATCATCCGAGCATTGTCTCCGCCGGCGCGCCTATTGTCCTTCCCGTGCGTGTCCAGATCGTCGATCCGTCCGCCTACACGCCGCCGTATGACCACGCGCTGTGCCAGGCGCTGGGGGCGGCGGGGGCCGAGGTCGAGCTGTTCACCAGCCGCTTCGCCTACGGTCCTGTCGCCCCGGCCGCGGGGTACGAAAGGCGCGAGTTCTTCTACCGCAACGCCCGCTTTGCGCCGGGCTCCCGCGCGCAGCGTCTGGCCAAGCTGGCCGAGCACGTCCCCGACATGCTCCGCTACCGTCGCGCCGCGCGCACGGCCGACATCGTGCATTTCCAGTGGCTCCCGGTTCAGCACCTCGATCGCTACCTGCTGCCTCCAGCCCGTTCCCCGGCCGGCGTGCGCCGGCCGCTCGTGCTCACCGCCCACGACCTCATGCCACGCGAGCCCCGCCCGGGCCAGCTCGCCGCCCAGCGCCGCCTGTATGAGCGCTTCGATGCGGTCGTCGTCCACTCCGAGCACGGTCGCCAGCGCCTGACAGGCGAGCTGGGCGTGGACGCGGATCGGGTCCACGTGATCCCCCACGGCGTGTTCGCCCACCTCGCCGTCGCGCCACCGTCCGCAGCAGCGGATGGGCGGGCTCCCTTCCAAACGGACATGCCGGTCGTGCTCTGCTTCGGTCTGATGCGCCCCTACAAGGGGATTGACCTGTTGCTGCGAGCCTGGGAGGGGATCGAGGACACCGAGCTGTGGATCGCGGGGATGCCGCGCATGGACATCTCTCCCCTGCGCGCGATCGCCCCCCCGAACGTCCGCTTCGTGCCCCGCTTCATCACCGACTCAGAGCTGCCCGCCTACTTCCAGCGTGCCGCCCTGGTCGTGCTGCCCTACCGCGAGATCGACCAGTCGGGCGTGCTCTTCACGGCGCTCGCGTTCGGCAAGCCGCTCTTGCTCAGCGACGTGGGCGGCTTCCCCGAGATCGCCGCCACCGGCGCCGCGCGCACCGTGCCCGCGGGCGACGCGCTCGCGCTGCGCGAGGGAGTGCAGGAGCTACTCGCTGACTCCGCCGCGCTGACGAGCATGGCCGCGCGCGCGCGAGCCGCGGCGGCGGGGGAGTATTCGTGGGAGGCGATCGCCCGTCGCACGCTCGCCCTCTACGAGTCGCTCCTCCGCGAGAATCGATCTCGATGACCACCGCCCTCGAGATCCTCTTTTGGCTGTCTGGCGCTTTGATCGTGTGGACCCAGCTCGGCTATGCCGCCGCGCTTGCGGTGATCGTGCGTTTGTTTGTGCCACGCGTGCGTGGATCGGCTGGGGACCAGCCTGCCGGTGAGCTCGCCTCGCTGTCGTTGATCGTCGCCGCGCATGACGAGCAGTCGGTGATCGCGGCCAAGGTGGCGAATGTGCTTGCGCTCGACTACCCGCGCGAGCTGCTCGAGCTGATCGTCGCCTGCGATGGCTGTGTCGACGCGACTGCCGCCGAGGCTCGTGAGGCGGGCGCCGACGCCGTGCTGGAGCTGCCCCGCGGTGGCAAGATTCGCGCCCAGGATGCGGCCGTGCGTGGCGCCCGCGGTGAGATCGTCGCGTTCTCCGACGCCAACGCGCTGTGGGAGCCGTCCGCCGCCCGCCCGCTCGTCGGCGCCTTCGCCGATCCCCACGTGGGCTATGCCTGCGGTCAGGTGCGCTTCGTGCAGGCCGCGCGCGGCGCCGCGGCCACCAACCAGGAGGGCCTGTACTGGCGCTATGAGATGGCGGTGCGCTCGCTGGAGTCGCGCCTGCGCTCGATCACCGCCGGCAACGGCGCGATCTACGCCACCAGGCGCGAGGCCTACCTCGAGGTCGACCCGATCATGGGCCACGACCTGTCGTTCCCGTTCAACATGGTCAAGCGCGGCTGGCGCGCGGTGTACGTGCCCGCGGCGCGCGCGGAGGAGAAGATGGTGCCCTCGATCGAGGGGGAGTTCGCGCGCAAGCGGCGCATGATGAGCCACACCTGGCCGATCGTCCTGCGCGGTGGCATGCTCTCCCCCCGCGGCTACGGCCTCGGCTACGGCCTGATGATCCTCTCCCACCGCATCCTCCGCTACGCAACCCCGGCCCTCCACGCCGTCGCCCTGCTCGCCAACCTGCTGCTCGTGCTCGACGGCGCCGGCGTGCTCTACCTGGTCACCTTCGCGCTCCAGCTCGCGCTGCTCGCCGCCGCCGCGCTCGGCGGAATCGTGCGCTCGCGTCCGCTGCTGCTCGCGCGCTACTACGTGCTCACCACCGCATCGCTCGCGGCCGGCCTGTGGGACTGGCTGCGCCATGGCACAGACGCTGCCTGGGATGTCGCCGAGGGCACGCGCTGACGGCCGATGGCCTTCGCTAGCCGATCTCCGATCGGTGCTTTGTCCTCGGTCGCTCGCGTGCTAGCCGATCCCGGACGATCGGTACGCCACGCGGGGTGGGCGGGCCTGTTCAATCTTGCCCCGCTCGACCCTCGACCGTCAGCGCCGCGTAGTGATGACCCTATTGTCCGTTCGATGATCCGTCGCGCCGTCGACATCCTCGTCTCCGCCTCCGTGCTCCTGCTCAGCTCGCCGCTGCTTGCGCTTGCGCTGCTCGCCGTGCGCCTGGAGTCCGCCGGGCATCCGATCTACCGGCAGCGGCGCGTCGGGCTCGACGGGCGCCCGTTCGACGTGCTCAAGCTGCGCACGATGGTCGACGGCGCCGAGCACATCGGCGCCGGGCTGGCGGTCAACGAGAACGACTCGCGCATCACCCACGTCGGGGCGTTCCTGCGGCGCACCTCACTCGATGAGTTGCCCAACCTGCTGAACGTGCTGCGCGGGGACATGTCGCTGATCGGTCCCCGCCCCACCCTCCCGATCCAGGTCGAGCAGTACTCCGACCGCCAGCGCGGGCGTTTGGCGATCAAGCCCGGGATCACCGGCTGGGCGCAGGTCAACGGCCGCACGTCGCTGCCCTGGAGCGAGCGGATCGAGCTCGACCTCTTCTACATCACCCACCGCTCGCTTTCGCTCGACCTGCGCATCCTGTGGCGCACGCTCGCGATGGTGCTCGGCGGCTCGGGCCTGTACAAGGGGCAGACGGGGGGCTGGGAGACCGATGAGGAGGCGCGACAGTGACTGGCGATAAGAGCCAGGCGTCCGTGGGCGGCCAGGGCTCTGCGGGAGGATCGAGGCCCGCGATCCTGCTGACCGGTGCGGGCAAGCGCTACGACATCGTCTCCTGCTTTGCCCACCTCACAAAGACGATCGTCGCCGACCCCTCCCCCCTGGCGCCGGCGCAGTACGCCGCGCAGGTTCGCGTCGTCGTCCCGCTGATCGACGATCCCGGCTACGTCCCCGCGCTGGAGGAGCTGTGCGCGGAGCATGGCGTCGGCGCGGTGCTGCCGCTCACGGACCTCGACATCGAGGTGCTCGCCCGCGCCCACGCCGACGGGCGCCTGCCGGCGCTCGTCCCCGCCCCGGAGATCGCCCGCGCCACCTACGACAAGTACGAGACCCATCTCTTGCTGGGGCGCCTCGGCCTGCCCTCGCCGCCGACGGTGCTGCCGCAGGAGGATCTCGCCGCGCTGCGCTATCCGGTCATGGTCAAGCCGCGCCGCGGCTCGGGCGCGCGCTCGATCCACCTCGCCCACGACGCCTCCCAGGCACGCTTCTTCGTCGACTACGTGCCCGAGCCGACGATGATCCAGCGCGCGATGGCCGGCCCCGAGTACTCGATCGACTGTCTCGGCGACCTCGACGGACGCTGTCTGAACGCGATCCCGCGCACGATGCTCGAGTCGCGCGGGGGCGAGTCGATCAAGGGCGCCGTCGTCCACGAGGCCGAGCTGATCGAGCTCGGCCGGCGCGTGATGGAGGCCCTACGCGTGCGCGGGCCGGCCACGATCCAGGCCTTCCGCGACCCCGAGCTCGGGCTGGCGATCACCGACGTGAACACGCGCTTCGGCGGCGCGTTCCCCGCGCCCGTCTACGCCGCCCTGCCCGGTCGCACCTACCCCGAGCTGATCGTCCGCCTCGCGGCCGGCGAGCGGGTCGCCCCCCATGTCGGCGAGTTCCGCGCGGGGATGACCTTCAGCCGCTACTACTGGCAGCTCGAGTTGGACGAGCGTCTGTCGCCGACCGGCCGCGAGATCGTGCCCGGCGGCATACCCTCACCAAGGTAGCTGCCGACAGAGGTAGAATCACAGCCAGTGAACACATTGCTCGCCGATCCACCCGCTGTTGAGAGCCCCGAGCAGCCGTCCGCCGGCGAGGCCCCAGGCGCGGCCCCGCCCAGCGACGCGCCTGAGTCCACGCCCACGGTGTCGCGGCCGACCTGCGCAAACTGCGGCGCGCCGATGGACAGCAGCCAGGACTGGTGCCTGCAGTGCGGCGCCGGCGCCCCCGGCAGCCTCGACGCGGGCGGGCCGAGCTGGCGCTCGGCCGCGGCGATCCTCACCGCCGCGGCGATCCTCGTACTCGGCGCCGCCGCTGCCGCCTACGCCGCGCTGAGCAAGGAAGCCACCCACAAGACCCATCTGGTGATCGTCAAGGTCGCCCAGGCCCCGACCACCGCTCCTCCCACGACCACCACGCCGGGCGCACTCACGCCGACGACCCCCGTCACGCCGACGCCGACGACGCCGGGAGCGGTGACACCCACGCCGAAAGCCTCCGTAACGCCCCCTGCCACCAACCCGCTGCTCGCCCCGGGCGCCACACAGCCGGCGAAAATCCCGCTCACCACCACGCCGAAATCGTCAGGCACAGGCACAACCACCACGCCCGCGAGCGGCAACGAATCGAGTCCCACCACGACCACCCCCGCGAGCGGCAAATCCGGCAGCGGTACGGGCGCCGAACAGCCTGTCGCGATCACGCTCGACACCAACGCGGCCGCGACCTACAACCCCTACGGCTATCCGGCGAGCGAATTCGGCGACCCGAGCCTGGCGATCGACGGCGACACCTCGACCGCCTGGACCGCGCAGGTCAACCCGGCCGTGGCGCCGAAGCTGGCGGAGGGACTCGTGATCGACCTGAAGACCGCGCGGCGACTGTCGGCGGTCGGGCTGGTCACATCCACCCCCGGGATGAGCGTGCAGGTGTACGGCGCCGGCGGCAACACCCTGCCCGCCTCGATCACCGACCACGCGTGGGTTCCGTTGAGCTCCTACCTGGTCCAGCAGAAGCACAAAATGCACATCAAGCTGCGCGACTCCGGGAAATCGTTTCGCTACATAACGCTCTGGATCAGCAAGGCCCCCGCCGCATCGATCGGCACCCCCCAGGCGCCCGGCCACGTCTCGGTGAACGAACTGGAACTGTTTCCCGCGACGTAGGTTCCCGGCGGAAGGCGCGAGGCACTAGCGCCGCGTGCCGTAGACGATGCGCGGCTCAGCCCGCGCGCTTGGCGGGGCCGGGGCGTTTCGCCGCGCGTTTGACGGCGGTGCGTTTGGCGGTGGTGCGTTTGGCCGGGCTTTTTGCGACCGCGCGCGGTGTGTTCCAGACCTCGTCGAGGAAGGCGGCGATCTCGTTCGTGAGTCGCTCGGGCTGCAGACGCAGCTCGACGAGCGAATCGGCCTCCAGCAGCCGCCCGTTCGGGAGCTCGCCGGCGAGCATGCCGGCGTCGGAGAAGGGGTGCACCGGATCGCGATGGTGCCCGAGCACGAGCGCCGGCGTTTGGAAGGTGCGCCGCTCGCTGCGGTGCGGGGCGATGCGCCCGAAGAACAGCCCCTGGATCAGCGCGCCGCCGGGACCGGGTTCCTGGCGCACGAGGTCGAGCAGCACGTTGCCGTAGTGGGGCAGCAGCCGCCGTGGCACCGCGCGCGTCGCCTGCGCGAGCAGTTTCATCAGCGGCTCGCCGAACGTGAGCGCGACGAGCAGCGGCGTGAAGGTCAGCGCGCTGGGGAGCAGGCCGTTGTCGAGCACCGGCATCTCGATCACCATCCCGCGCAAGCGCCCGGGCGCCACCGAGGCGATCTCGAGCGCCGCGTTGGCGCCCAGCGAGGTGCCCATCACGACGGCCTGCTCGATCTCCAGATGGTCCATCAGGCCGAGCACCTGCGCGCCGAAGATGCTCATCGAATAGCGCCACATGTCGCGTGGGCGCTCCGACCGGCCGTGGCCGAGCAGGTCGATTGTGATCACGCGATTCCCGCGCGCCGCGAGATCTTCGGCGAGCGGTCGGTGCATTTCCTGCGAGAGCAACAGCCCGTGGACGAGGATCAGCGGACGCGACGCCGCCGGCGAACTCTTTGCGGTCCGCCCGCGCCCCCCTCCCTTGGTGACTGCCGCAGGCCCGCCACCGTATTCGGTGTAGGCGATGCTCTGGTCTTGAAAATCGAAGTGAGGCATCAGCTCAAGGCTATCGCCCGGTCCGGGCTGACCAGGACACAGGTTCAGACCGTTAGGACACACGAGCCCGGGCGGTGCCGTGGACAGCCCGGGCTCGGTGTTCCCTCCCTCTCCCTCTCCGGTGGTCCTCCATTGGTTGGTCGGCAGGTGACCGTCCAGCAGATGACCTGCTCCTATAACCCACGAGCGAGATGGAAGGTGCGCAGATTGTGCGCACACGCTAGCTTTGCTTGAGTTCCAATCCGTTGAGCATCACCAGGCTCAATCCGTCGGGCACACCAGGAGGAGATCCATGGCCAAGCAGCCCCGCATCCTCGCCGGACAGACCGCTGTGATCACCGGCGGTGCGCGCGGTATCGGTCGCGCAACCGCGCAGGCCTTTCTACGTCAGGGCATGAGGGTCGCGATCGGCGACGTCGACCTGCAGGCGGCCCAGCAGACCGCGAAGGAGATCGGATCCCCCGCCCACCCCGCTCCCA